>JBBRBI010000090.1:0-23969 GCA_038206015.1 Bryobacterales bacterium
CTGGTGCGGGGCGGTTTGCCTCGCGCTTACTTCATCGGTACGGGCGAAAATCAGAGCCTTTGCCTCGTGCCGCGTGGTTCTGAGGAAGGCTCAAATCTTGAGCTCGAGGTGCCGGGCTTGCAACTCTTGGCGAACAAAGCAGTCAGCTTTCGACTCTTCAGTTCGCTGACGCGGACGGAAGATGTGGCGGGGCAGAATGTAGTTATCGAGGACAGTTTTCACCTGCACGCGCCACTGAACGCCGTGATTCGCTTTGGCAACCCCAGTGTGGAACGCAACGTACCGATTCGTTTGCGTACTCACCTGACAGAGGTGGGGACGCTGGAGATCTTTGCCGACTCAAAAGTTAGCGAACACTCGTGGCGTCTGCAGTTTGAGTTGCGACGACAGAGCGCGCAGAGTGTCGTGGCCAGGCCGCAGGCGTCGGTGACTGAAGAGGCGCTGGCGCAGGCATGCGCCTTGGTGCGCAACTGCTTCGGCAGCGATGCCACCGTGTTGCCTGAGGAACTGCCTCAGAAGCTGGAACAGACACTGTCGCTTGGCCGCAACTCGTGGCCCTTGAGTGCGATTCGCAAGCTGGCCGATCTGGCGCTGGACTGCGCAGAAGGCCGCAAGAAATCAGCGGCTCACGAGGTGCGCTGGCTGAATCTGACGGGCTTGTGTTTGCGCCCAGGCTTTGGCGCGGCCGGGGACGACCTGCGCATCGAACAGGCGCGGCGCATCTTTTCAGGCGGCCTGGTATTTGGAAATCAGACGCAAAACGAAATCGAGTGGTGGATCTTTTCGGGGCGTATCTCCGGGGGCTTGAATCGCAATCAGCAGCAGGATTTGTATCAGCGGCTATCGAGTGCGTTGATCCCCAAAGGTGCAAAGGCGAAGCGGCTGAATACGTCTTTGCAGCGCGAGATGTGGCGCTGTGCCAGCTCGCTGGAACTGCTGCCCGCCGGGACCAAGACAGAGTTGGGCAATGGGTTGCTCAAGCGCATTCGGGCCAAGGATTACACTCCGAGCGAGATGTGGTGCCTCGGGCGGCTGGGCTCGCGCAAGTTGCTCTACGGCCCCAACAATCTCGTGGTACCCGCAACTACGGTATCCCGCTGGATCGATCAGCTGCTGAGCATTCCCGAGGCTGCGGAGGCGATGGCAGCGATGGCACGGCAAACTGGCGATACCGCTCGCGATGTACCACCCGCGACTGTGGACCTGGTGCAACGCGCCTGGGCAGAGCATCCCAAGCGCGCGCAACTCGAAGCGATGCTGCAGGGCGAAGGCCAGGACGAATTGTCTGCCCTGGGTCGCGTGTTTGGTGAGGAGTTGCCGAGCGGCCTGGTGATCGCCGCTCCCACCGAATGACCGAGCGCGCCATCATCGCCTGGATCACGAAGCACGCGCCCAATTTTGGCAAGGGAGTGAAGGTCTCTATCGGCGACGATTGCGCTGTCTACCGCCCCGCCCAGAATGAAGATCTCGTGTTCACTACAGACTTCACGATCGAAGGCCGACACTTCACGCTGCCCGATTATTCCCTGCGCGATGTTGGCTACAAAGCGCTGGCGCGCGGTTTATCGGATATCGCGGCAATGGGCGCGACGCCGCGCTTTGCCTTGGTGTCGTTGGCCGTGCCGGACTCGGCGATCGTGAAGCCCTTCTTTGGCGGCCTCTTCAGCCTGGCGCGAGAGCATCAGGTCACGATCGCGGGCGGCGATCTCTCGCACAGTGAAAAGATCCATTGCGATATCGTGGTCGCGGGCGCGGTGCCCAGGGGCAAAGCTGTATTGCGCAGTGGGGCCAAGGCGGGAGACATCCTATACGTGACCGGGCCACTGGGGACGTGGAAGAAAAAGCCGAAGCCGCGGCTGGATCTTGTCACTATTGTCAGGCGTCATGCCTCGGCATGCATGGACATCACCGATGGCCTCTCGATGGACCTCGACCGACTGCTAATGGCCTCCTGTGTCAGCTGCAAGATCACTGCGCAGCCGCCCGTCATGCGCGGGGCGACGCTTGAAGACGCCTGGCGCCGGGGCGAAGATTATGAACTACTGGTGGCCAGCCCTAAACGGCTGCCTAAGCCCTTTCACGAGATCGGAATCGTCGTCGATGGGCGGCCTGGATCGCCGATCCCGCCCAAGGGCTGGGATCACTTCCGATAAGCTAGGCATCTGATATGAGTACCGTATGAGTGTAGAGAAGATTGCCTACGGCGGCTGGCCGAATTGTTACCGCATCTCCAATGGTGAGGTTGAGCTGATCGTCACCTCCGATGTCGGGCCGCGCGTGATCCGCTATGGCTTTGTCGGCGGACAAAACCTGTTCAAAGAATTTGCCCAGCAGATGGGCAAATCGGGCGAGAAGACCTGGCAGATTCGTGGCGGCCATCGCGTCTGGATCGGGCCAGAGGACTTGAAGTACACTTACGGCCTCGATAACGGCCCCGTCCACGTGGAAGCTGGCGAGAATTCATTGCGCGCGGTGCAGCCCACAGAGCCCGAAAGCGGCCTGCAGAAGTCGCTGGAGATTCACCTGGCACCCACCGGCACACGAGTGGGCGTCGTCCATCGAATCATTAACAAGAATGTGTTGCCGGTGGAGTTTGCGCCTTGGGCGCCAAGCGTGATGGCACCAGGCGGCATTGGCATCACAGGCTACCCTCCCCGCGGTACACACCCGGAGATGTTGGCACCCACCAACCCGCTGGTGATGTGGGCATACACAGACTTGAGCGACCCGCGTTGGATCTTCATGAAGAAGTACCTGGGGCTGCGGCAAGACCCGAACGCGAAGACACCGCAGAAAATTGGCCTGTTCAACCCGCACACCTTTGGTGCCTATCTATTGAAGAACGAGATGTTCTTGAAGCAGTACCGGGCGGAAGTGGACAAGGTGTACCCCGAGTATTTCTGCAGCTTCCAGACCTTCACCAACGCAGATTTTCTTGAGTTGGAGACCTTTGGGCCATTTGCCAAGCTGCTGCCAGACCAGGGGACCGAGTTGATCGAGAATTGGAGCTTGCATAGGGACGTTCATATCCAACACTGGAACGACGAAGAAGTCGACGCTGTGCTGTTGCCGCTGCTGAAATAAACGAGCGTAGTATACTCCATCAAGGAAACAATAATTCGCCTCCGCGATCACACTACACAACGGTAATTTTTTGAAGCCCTATTCCAGATCTCACGCGAAAATCCGGGAGCTTGCCTATCGGCTTATCGCCCACGAGTCTGCTGGCAATGCAGACTTGCAGGTGCGTAGCCCATCTGCGTTTCGTGTTTCGGAGAAACTGCGATGCCGCCTCACCACGCTCGCGGGTGCGTCTGGATTCAGGTCGCTTATCAGCCGGGCATTGACTTTGGCAAAGGGCGAATGCGCTGAGTTAAAGAACGTAGTGGTCAGACCCGACGGTCCGCTGGAAGGGTTTGATGCCATTGGGATTCAAGGTGCGGTTGAGGAACCGGGTGTCGAACTCATCGCGCAACTTCTAAGTTTACTTGCCACATTTATCGGCGTGCGGCTGATGTTGGGGATTGTAGTGGATGAATGGACTGATTTTGTGCCAAATTATCTAGAGATTACGGAGACGAGCGACGATGAACCCACAAGATAGAGTAAAGATTGAAAAACTGCCGACCGGGGTTCCAGGGCTTGACGAAATTCTGGGTGGCGGCATACCCGCCTACTCTTTCAATATCATTGCAGGCGCACCAGGTACCGGCAAAACCACCATGGCTCATCAATTCATCTTTGCCAATGCCACGCCAGAGCGCCCTGGCCTCTTTTTCACGGTCCTGGGCGAGCCCGCGATCAAGATGCTGCGCTACCAGCAACAATACTCTTTCTTCGATGTCTCGAAGTTAAACAGCTCGATCCGCTTTATTAACCTGAGCGACGTGTTGCTGACGCGGGGGCTTGCCGCCACTCTGGAAGCGATCACCAAAGAGGTGGAATCGTCCCACCCCAGCATCGTGGTGGTGGATTCTTTTAGAACGGTGCTCCGCAAGGCACAAGACAGCGAAACGGAAGTGCAGGGCTTTGTCCAGCAATTGGGGATGCTGCTGACCAGTTGGGAGGCAACCACCTTTCTGATCGGTGAATACACCGAATCTGAACTGCGCGACAACCCCGTGTTTACCGTCGCCGATGGCCTCTTCTGGCTCCATCAGGTTGTTGAGCGGAATTCTGTCGTGCGCAAGCTTCAGATCGTGAAACTGCGCGGGCAGGCTTCTGTGCCGGGCATGCACACCTTTCGCATCACCGACAATGGTCTACAGGCTTTCTCCCGCACGCTCGGTCTGGCAAAGCGAAGGCAAAGTACGTGGGGGGGCAAGCGCCTTTCGATAGGCATTCCAGAAATGGATGCGATGCTGGGCGGTGGCATTCCCGAGGGGGACAGCCTGCTGGTTGCCGGGTCTTCCGGCACCGGCAAGTCGCTATTGGCTACGCACTTTATTGCGGCTGGCTTAAAGGCGGGCCAACCGGGCATTGTGGCCGCTTTTGAGGAACGTCCCGAAGACTGGGTCGCGCGGGCGGACACCTTCGGGCTGAATCTGCAGAAATCGATCGACGACGGCAATCTCAAAATACTCTACCTTCGCCCGCTGGACCTGTCAGTGGACGAAACGATGCAGGAGATCCTGGACGAAATTGAAAAGACAGGGGCCAAACTTCTGGTGATCGATTCGCTGGCGGGCTTTGAGATGGCCCTCTCCCCGGGCTTTCGTGCCGACTTCCGCGAATCGCTCTATCGGATGATTTACTCTCTCACGGGAATGGGAGTCACCATCCTGAGCACGGTCGAGATGGAAGAATCGTTTACACAGCTACTCTTCAGTACCTTCGCAATCTCATTCCTTACGGATGACATCATCCGCCTCCGCTATGCGGAAAAGAAAGGCGAACTCGTCAAGGTGATGATGGTGTTGAAGATGCGCCGGGGGGACCACAGCAAGGATGTCCGCGAGTATCGAATTACCGACAAAGGCATCGAGATTTCCAAGGCGTCCGACGAATACAAATTCCTGATCACGGGAATCCCCACGCTGGCCAACGAGTATGACCCCAGAGACAGAAATACAACGGAGTAGTCAGGCAGTGTACACGAAAGTGGGTGGCTGATGAATACAGCGGCAGCAAGCAAACGTCCGCCCGGCTTCGACATGCCCGGGCTTTGCCGCGCCATTGCTGAAGCCTCGCCCATGCCGATGGCCGCCGTGGAGTGGGATTCTCGCCTAGTGAACTACGCCAATCCCGCTTTCTGTGCGTTAGTCGCAAGACCCAGAAATGAAGTTGTGGGGCTGCGCTTCCCGGATCTTGTACCTGTGGGCGATGGGTGGTCGGTCATGATTGACCGTGTCTTTCAGACCGGAAAAATAGAGGTCCATACGGGCCTGGAAGAAACGCCCGTACATCCGCTTTTTTGGGCTTACGCGATGTGGCCGATCCTTGCAGACAACGGCCATGTCTGTGGGGTCATGATCCAGATCATCGAGACAACGCCATTTCATCGCCAGGTGACTGAGATGAACGAGGCCCTCCTCATCAGCTCGATGAGCCAACATGCGCTTACCGACGAAGCGGAGACTATAAATCGGCAACTGCACGCCGAGGTCGCAGAGCGAAAGCGTGCCTACGCTGCCTTGGAGGCGAGCGACGAGCGCTTCAGCGCCCTCTACAAAGCATTGCCAGTGGCCGCCTTTGTCTGCGATCAAAACGGCATCATCTTGAACTGCAACACTCGCGCCGTTGAGCTTTGGGGCAGAGAGCCAGAGGGCGGTGTTGAATCTTTCTGGGGTACCGCCAAACTCATGCGCCCCGATGGCTCAAGCTTGTCTCGCGAACAGAGCCCCATCGCCAGCGTGCTGCATAGGGGAGTTTCGATCAGAAACTTTGAAGTTGTCATTGAGCGCCCGGATGGGTCTCGCCTCCCGGCAAGTGTGAACGTTGTAGCGCTTAAGAACCCCGCTGGTGAAGTGACGGGCGCAATCGCCACCTTTGACGACATCACCGAGCGCTTGCGCAGTGTGGAAGATCTGGCGGCGGTCGCCCGCAAATTCACCTTCCTGGCTGAATCGCTGCCTCAGAAGATCTACACGGCCAAGCCGAACGGCGAAGTCGATTACTTTAACAAGCAGTGGCTCGACTACACGGGGTTGACCTTTGAAGAGATCGAGAAGTGGGGCTGGAAGAAGTTCATGCATCCCGAAGACCTTGCAGACACAGTGCGGGAGTGGCTGCATGCGGTCACCACCGGCGAGCCCTACGAACAGATGCATCGCTTCCGCCGGGCCGACGGCCAATTCCATTGGCACCTCAGCCGAGGCCGCGCCATGCGCGACGCCGCCGGAGCAATCACGATGTGGATCGGTTCCAATACCGACATCGAGGACCAGAAGGCGCTGGAGGCTGAACTTCGCTGGGCCAACGACGATCTCAAGCAGTTCGCCTTCGCCGCCAGTCACGATCTATTACAGCCGCTTCGCACCCTCACCAGCTATTCCCAGCTTCTGATCCAGGGATTTAAGGGTCAGCTCGATGGCGAGGCTGCGGCCTGCGTCGATTTCATCACGCAGAGCGCCCTTGAAATGCGTACCCTGTTGCAGGACTTGCTTTCCTACACCGAAGCCGGAGGCGACCGTAGTGTCGAAGCAGAACTCATCGACCTGAATCAGGTTTTCGCTCGCGTCAAGCGGGATCTGACACTCTCCATCGCCGAGAATGCTGCGACAGTCAGCAACTGCCCACTGCCCACCCTGTGTGGCCATCAGGCGCGCTTCCTACAGCTCTTTCAAAACCTGATCAGCAATGGAATCAAATACCGAAGCGCCCTCCCGCCGGAAATTCAAGTCTCGGCCGCGCGGCACGGTGAAGAATGGCTCTTTGCGGTGGCAGATAACGGCATGGGAATCGAACCCCGATACTTTGAACAAATCTTCGGAGTGTTCAAACGGCTACATGGCAAATCGATTCCCGGCACGGGCATCGGTCTCGCCATCTGCCAGCGGGTTGTCGAGCGCTACGGGGGGAAGATCTGGGTCGAGTCCCAAATTGGCCAGGGGACAGTTTTCTATTTCACATTGCCAATTGCGGAGGAAGCAACTGATGGATAGCAATTCAGAGGGGCCGATCTATCGCGTCCTGCTTTTAGAAGACAGTGAAGCCGACACCTATCTATTTCGCCAGGCGATGAAAAACACCGGGCTCAACCACGACCTCACCGTCATTGACGATGGCGAAAAGGGCCTTGATTTTGCACAGCGCCAGGGCGACTATGCGGCGATTGCCGTTCCAGACCTGGTTGTGCTGGATCTGAATTTGCCCAAAGCGGGCGGCGCTGAGGTGTTGGCAGCCATGCGGCAGCACAAGGAACTTGTGGACGTGCCGGTGATCATCTTAAGCTCATCGGAAACCCCGCCCGAAAAAGAGCGCGCTCAGGAACTGGGCGTCGCCCGATACATCACCAAGCCAATGCACCTGGCTGACTATCTGCGCATTGGCGAGCAGATAAAAGAACTGTTGTTGGAATTAAAAGCGACCCCGGCCGCCACACCTACGCCCCCAGAATGACCCGATGCGCGTTGGTCCAGGTGATCTTGCGAAAGACATCCGGCGCGGTTAAGGACTTCAAAACCTCAAGTGTGTTGTAGCCGGTGCACTTGCCTTTGAGACGCGGCAGCAGCGGCGATCCCCCGGCACCCTGCCCATCGTAACAGCCGCAATCACTGCCGAACATCAACTTGCCCTGATGACGCTTGAGGAAGCCCTGCGCGAATTCAGTGTCGCGGGTAAGCGCGTTGTTGCAGGAGTTGGCCGACATATCGCCAAAAAGATTGGCGTAGTCTGCCAGGAAGCGATCCGTGACACCGCCGGGCTTGACCTTGCCAGGCGGGTAGCTTGTGTCCATCGGGACATCGGCGCTGATGTTGGCCCAAAAGAAATCAGCGTGGCCAATGAAAGTGGTCTTCGAATGCGCCTTCAGCATCTTGTCGAAATTGCGAAAGCCGGTGTTAAAGTCGCCCGCGCCATGAGGGACTTCCTGAAAGTGAATCGTAATCGGCACCTTCATCTCGGCACAGAGATCGTAGACGCGGCGCATCTCAGCCGAGTCAGCTGCGACATGATTCTTCATTTCGCCGACGCCCCTGGCCCCGGAAACAATGGCCGCGCGCAACAGCTCTACCGCGTTGGGCTGAGTCGGGTCGGTGGCAGCGAACCAGATGAAGCTCTTGGGGTGGGCAGCAATTTCCGATTTCGCCCGGGCCTCGTCCTTCAGATTGGTGAGCAGGACGCCTTTGGTGACTCCTGCGCCTTCCAGATGCTCCATGCTGCTGTGCGCGTCGCGCCTGGGGTGCATGTGGATATCGATTACGTCATTGCCCCACGGCGTCGCCGCAGCGGCCAGGGCAGAGGCTACAAAATCACGTCGCTTCACCCTGAGAGCGTATCATCAAAGAGTAACGATGTCCCAGATCGAGTATCTTAGCCGCAGCGGTATCACTGTATCGCGATCCACCTCCAAGTTGCCTTATTCGAAGGGTCTGGTGAAGTGGCTTCGCGAATTAGATAAGAAGCGCGGCGTTTTCCTTTCCTCCGGTTATGAATATCCTGGCCGCTATTCGCGCTGGGATTTTGCCAGCGTCGCCCCGCCAATCGAAGTGATCGCGCGTGGTCGCGATATGGAGTTTCGCGCCCTGAATACGCGCGGCGAAGTGCTGCTGCCGATGCTGGAAGGAGTGTTGCGCCACCACCCCGATTGGGAAGTCTTCACCAGTGAGCCGACGATCCTGCGTGGCCTCTTGCGGCCTCTGCCCGCGCTGTTCAGTGAAGAGGAACGCTCCAAGCAGCCCTCTGCCTTTTCGATCCTGCGTGGCCTGATGCAGGAATTCACCAACCCCGAAGTGAAAGACCTGATGTTCATCGGTGCCTTCGGTTATGACCTGCTGTTTCAATTTGATCCGATCGAATTGAAGCTGCCGCGTGATGGCGTCAAGGACATGCAGTTGTTTCTGTGCGACGAGATCTACCTGATGGATCGCAAGAAAGAGGCGATTGAGCGCGTGAGCTTTGAGTTTTCGCAAGGTGAGCTCAGTACCGCAGGCCTCAAGCGCGAGGCTGGTCCTGTCGCCAAGCCGAAGAAGCGCAAGCCGCAGCCGATCGTGGCGGACCATGTGCCAGCGGAGTATATGGCTAAGGTGGAAAAGTGCCGCGCCGGGATGAAAGTGGGCGACTACTACGAAGTGGTCCTGCGCCAGACTTTTTCCACGTCCTACTCCGGCAAGCCCTCAGAGTTATTTGAGCGCATCCAGGTTGCCAGCCCCAGCCCCTACGAGTTTCTGATCCAGTTTGGCGATGAGCAATTGATTGGCGCGTCGCCCGAGATGTTTGTCCGCGTCGAAGGCGACCGCGTCGAAACCTGTCCGATCTCCGGTACTGCCAAGCGCACCGGCGACCCCCTTCAAGACGCCGAGAACATCAAGCAACTGCTGAATTCTGCCAAAGAAGAATCAGAGCTGACGATGTGCACCGACGTAGACCGCAACGACAAGTCGCGTGTCTGTTTGCCGGGTACGGTCGAGGTGATTGGACGACGGCTGATCGAGAGCTATGCCGGAGTGTTTCACACCGTGGATCACGTCGTCGGCACCCTCGATCCGCGCTTTGATTCACTCGACGCTTTTCTTACCCACATGTGGGCCGTGACGGTCATTGGCGCACCCAAGAAGGCGGCAGCTCAGGCGGTTGAGAATCTCGAAAAAACCGCGCGCGGTTGGTATGGCGGCGCGATTGGCATGATCAGCATGTCCGGCGACATCAACACCGGAATCCTGATCCGCACGGTGCATCTGAAGGACGGCTGGGCCAAGTATCCGGCCGGCGCGACGCTGTTATACGATTCTGAGCCAGCCGCCGAAGAGGCTGAGACACGCCTCAAAGCGACTAGCTTTTTCCGCGCTCTCGCACCCAAGGCCGTCGCAGGGATTGCGAAGTCCGCTTCTCGAAAGATCACCGAACCTGTAAAGCTGATGTTGGTGGACAACGACGATTGCTTCATCCATACGCTCGCCAACTATGCGCGGCAGGCGGGGGCCGAAGTCGTGACCTACCGCACAGGCTTTGATCTGTCGCTGATCGCTGAGGTGAACCCGACGCTTGTCCTGATCTCACCAGGTCCAGGCCGACCCCGTGATTTCCGCGTCCCTGAAACCGTACAGTACTGCGCCCAGCAAGGCATCCCTGTCTTTGGCGTCTGTCTCGGTTTGCAGGGCATCGTTGAAGCATTTGGCGGCCAACTGGACGTCCTCGATTATCCGGTACATGGCAAGCAGTCTGAGGTCTTGCACCAGGGCCAAGGCGTCTTTGAAGAGCTCCCCAGTCCGCTGAAGGTGGGCCGCTATCACTCGCTTTATGCGCGCCGCAGCGCATTACCCGCCGAATTGGAAATAACCGCCGAAACGGCAGACGGCATCATCATGGGTGTTCGCCATCGAAGTCTCCCCATTGAGGCCGTGCAATTCCATCCCGAGAGCATGCTGACCCTGGAGGGCGGGGCCGGGTTGAAGCTGATCGAGAATGCGATCCGCATTCTGACGCCGCGCCTGGTTGGGGTTTAGTAGGCCAAAGTACTAGGTAGTTATGGGTACTTTTGACGCAGACGGCACATTGCCAGCATCTCCGCTACAGGTCATACTTATCTCGGATCTACAAGATGGAAGCGTTTTTCCAGGACATTACTTTCTACGCGGTGGTCGGCTTGATCGCCTTTTATCTTCTCAACGATACAGGCGGCGGGGGCAAACGCAACCGCGCATTCTCGGCGATTTAGGCAATTTTCTGAGGCTTCCCCGTTGAACGACGCCATCGTTATCGGTGGCGGTCTGGCGGGCCTGTCTACGGCTGCGGCACTGGGAAGCCAGGGCTTCCGGGTAGAACTCTTTGAGGCCAAGCCTTTTCTTGGCGGTCGCGCCACTTCCTACTCGGTTCCCCTCGCCGACGGTCAGTCTGAGGAAATCGATAACTGCCAACACGTACTTCTGAAGTGCTGCTCCAATCTGCTCGATTTCTACCGTCGCATGGGTGTGATCGATGGGATCGAGTTCCACCGCGAGTTCTACTTTATCGAGCCCGGTGGTAGAACATCGTCACTCCGCAAGGGCCTTCTCCCTGCCCCTCTTCATTTTACCGAGAGCTTTTTGCGCGCCACGTGGCTAACTTTTGGCGAGAAGCTCGCCTTGGGTCGGGCCATGCTGGCCGTGCAACTGGAGCGCCAGAAACGCAAAGATCTCGACGATATCTCGATGCTCGATTGGCTCCATGAAAAGAAGCAACCACTGCGGGTAATCGAGCGATTCTGGCGACAGGTGTTGGTGAGTGCGATCAACGTCGAACTGGACCAGATGGCCGCCGCGCATGGCTTTCAGGTGATCTGGCTCGGCTTTCTGGCCGGTGCCGACAACTATGAAATGGGCATCCCGCGCGTAAGGCTGGGTGAACTGTACCGAGTCGCGATACCGAATGTGACGCAACATGAGCGCGCCACCATCGAGGCCTTCGATGCGATGCGGGGCGTGCTGGTGGGCGGTGAGTGGATTGCAGCCAAAGCCTATGTGAGCGCCGTGCCGTCGGAACGGCTGGCAAAACTCGCACCTGCACTTGCCATCGAATACGACCTGTTTGAGCCATCGCCGATCACCGGAATCCACCTCTGGTTTGACCGCACCGTAACGGACCTGCCTCACGGCACGCTACTGGATCGCCACATCCAGTGGTTCTTCAATAAAGGCGAGGGGCGCTACCTGATGCTGGTTGTGAGCGCCTCGGACTCTATGTTACGCATGCAGCGACAGGAGATTATCGACCTTGCTCTTAAGGAGCTGGCTGAGTTCCTGCCCGCCGTTAGTGGAGCCACTTTGGTGAAAGCGCACGTCGTGAAAGAAGCCCGCGCCACCTTTCGGGCCAAGCCGGGGCTGGAGCAGAAACGACCATTGGCCGACACTGCGATTCCCAATTTGTTTCTCGCCGGGGACTGGACCCGCAATGGCTGGCCGGCGACCATGGAAGGCGCTGTACGCAGCGGATATCTGGCGGCGGAAGCAGCCAGCCGCTACCTGGGCAAACCCGCAAAGTTCCTGCTGCCCGATGTGGCCTGAGATGTGGCCTAAACTGAGAAGTATGAAGACCCGTCGTGAAGCCCTCATGAGCAGCGCAGCTCTTGCCTCGTTGTTTGCCGTACCAGCAGTTGCTGCAACTCCAATGACCGCGCTTCGGATTGAAGTCACCAGCGATACGGGCAGGCCTCTCGATCGGGCCAGCGTCATCGTTCGTTTCGTCAAAGGCCGCAGCGTAGTCAAGCTGGGCAAGAACGTCATTACCAATTGGGAAATGCGCACCAACGCTGAGGGTTGGGTGAAAATCCCTTCCATTCCGCAAGGAGAAATTCGCATCCAGGTAATCGCGCACGGTTATCAGACTTTCGGGCAGATCTATGACGTTACCGAAGAAGAGCGCACGATCCAGGTAAAGGTGAATGTCCCCCAGAAACAGTTCTCCTCTCATGGCGACGTCATCACTGAGCCAGCCAAGCCTGAGCCAGCCAGGAAAGAAGAACCGAAGAAGCCTTAGATCTCCGCTAGTGCTGCAACCAACGCGCCTTTGGCGGTTGAGTTCAACGGCGACTGAGCCATCCGGATCTCACTGAGCGGCAGCGGGAATTCCGACTCCTTCAGCAGTTTTTCAAAGCGATCGCGGAAGCCCTTGGGCATGGCGCTGCCACCGGAAAGTACCATCGGCACCGGTCGGCCCATCTTCGGAATATTGCGCGAGTTGGAGAACGCATCCTTCAGCCCGTTCACCACTGAGCGGATCATCTCGTCGTAATAAACATTGAGCACCTGGTGAAGCTTGTCAGTGAAATGGCCGTTGATGTAGAACGATTCTTCTTTGGCCATGCGGATGCGCGTCGAAAGCTCGCCAGTGATCGTAGAAGCAGACGAGTCGATGTAGTCGCCAGCCTTGGGTACGCTGAAGCTCAATACGGGGACAGCTAGGTAGCTGAGGCAAACATTGACCAGCCCGCCGCCGAAGCTGATTCCGATGCCGGAATAATTGGTGTCTTCGAGCTCAGAGAACACAACGGCCAAGCCTTCATTGATTGGCGTAGGATCGCAATCCAGCTCGCGCAGGATCTGGGCGATCGTCGCGTCATGATAGGTAAGGTTTTCTTCAGCGCCCAGCGGGGCTGCCGGAACACTGTAGTACACGGGGAGACCGCTGCGGCGTTCGCCGTCAGTCAGGTTCTCGATCAACTGCTTGAGCATCGCCGCGTTGGCCGGCTCTTGCGGGTTCAGTACGCCACGCGTCATCGGGCGGCGTGATTCTGTCTGGAGCAGGTCGGCAAAGCGCGAACTTTCATTACCCGGAACAATGATGTGCTTGTCGCCAGTGTCACTGTGGACGACATAGGGGACGCCTTCGCGCTTGAGCGAAGCCTCGGTCATCTTCGACCAGGGTATTGTCACGAAAGCGTTCAGCTGCGATTTGTAGTGGAAATCTTCATTCGTACGAGCGGCCGTGACGATTCGGCTGGTGCCGACGTCCAGCCCGATTGCGGGAGTTTGGGGCGAATTTTTCATTGTTTTACCTCTGCGGCTTTGCCGGTGTTTTGACTTGGTTGTTCGGCCATGGGCGCGTTGTTCTCGGGCAACAGCGCGCTCAGGCGGCGGTAATTATTCCGCAACTGGGTACGCAGTTGCGCTACAGATAGAGATTTTTGCCTGGCCTCTTCTCGAAGCAGGTCATCTGCACTGCCGAGGCCTTTCCACATGCGAGCACCGGTGGCCGCAAAAAAGGTGTTGTCGTAGGTGAATCCAAAAAGATGGATACTTCCCAACGGCTGAGCGTAGTTGTCCGGCAGTCCAATTTCCTCAAATGGAAAATTACCTGCCCAATCGGTATGGTAGCCGATTAGAAAATTGCTTGGGTTGACCGACACCTGCGCGTGGGTGACGCAGTTGGTTGCCGGGATCTCGTATCGCGCACGCAGCATGCGAGTCAGTAGACGCCCGGCATCGATCTGCGCCTGCGTGACGACCGGCCCGTCATCGCCACTTTTCGTCTGTGTTTCAAAAGCAATCGCCAGAAATGATTCGTTCAATGCGATGTAGGCCCACTTGCTGTCGACCCAGATCGACTTGCCGGAGTGGTTAGCCGCATCCTCTTCTGCAACGATGCGGAAAACCCGCCCAAAGCGATCAATGACGAAATGGTAGGCCTTCTCGGTGCGCGCAAACTGCACCATCGACTCTCCCAGATATTTCAGGCGCGACGTCTTGTGCTCGGTCAGATCCTCCAAAGTGCTTTCCGTAGTGTGGAAAACGATTCCGGCCGCCTGTTGACCGGGGAGCTGCACCAGCGATGAATTGGGGCTATTGCGATTCCAGGCGTAATACTCGCGCGGGCGACTTGTAGTGGCAAAACGGGTATCGACATGTAAGCCGTTGGACCAGGTTTCAACGCCGTTTTTGGTGTCCACGCGCCAAACCTTCTCTAGCGGTGGCTCGGGTGGCAACCGGCGAACTGCCGATTTTGCAAGAGGATCCGCCGGCGCCGCCAGTGGCGTTGCCGCTCGGAAGTACGTCAATGTAGGAACAGTTAGCACAAATAACATCGCTAGCCAGAACTTCTGATTACGCACCCACCAATATTGGGGCCGCGCCAAAACCGTCTCCATCTGTCCAACGCGCCGGTTGGATTCTCGCAAAAAACGCAGTTTTGCAACCGGGTCTTCAATCCGTGAAGCCCGCGCGTCGATCAGCGGATTCAATACCTGTCGTGGAGAAAGCCGGTTCAAGCAGAGCCACTACCTTCTGAGGCGTCTTCGATTGGGTAATCGGCGGGAGCGCCAATAAACCTTATAGTCACCCGAGTTAGTCTTAGGGTACTCGTTTCGGGTACTTAGGGCGAAGGCCCTAGTGCGATTGCCTTGACCCAACGGCGAAACTTCTTGTCATTAGGCGGTTTTCATTAACAGAACGATGAACCCGCAAACGATGATGCGAACAAAGACTTTCGTGGCCGCCGCAGCGATTCTGGTGCTGACGTTGAGTCCGCTGGCCGCCAAGAAAGCTGTAAACAACGACGCCAAGTTCCGCGAAAAGCTGGCGAGCGACAAGCAGATCGAGCAGGCACTGAATCGTCTGACCTTTGGTGCCCGTCCAGAAGACGCAGCTGCAGTCAAAAAACTCGGGCTCAAGAAGTGGATCGCCAAACAGCTCAACCCAACTAAGATTCTCGAAAACACGGCGCTCGAAGCAACGCTTTCGAAAATGGGAACCCTCGGCCTGTCCTCCGAAGCAATGGCCATCCAATACCCCACGCCTCAGGTCTTGACTGCCGTGGCCACCGGCAAGATGCCGATGCCCGAAGACCCGGCCTTGCGGGAAACCTATGAGCGGCTGAGCGAACGCTACAAGGCCCGTATCGAACGCAAGAAGTCCAAAGGCGAAGAGGACGAGGAAGAGGTCAAGAAGACCGCCGAGGACCGCTTACGTCGCCGCATTGGCACCATGACGACCGAGGAGCGCAGCGAGACTTTGCGCAAATTGGCACCCCAGCAAGCCGTCGCCGGGGAAATCACCGAAGCCAAGATTTACCGGGCAGTCCTCAGTGAGCGTCAATTGAACGAAGTGCTTGCCGATTTCTGGTTCAACCACTTCAATGTCTATATCGACAAGGGCGCGGACAAGTGGCTCACCACCGCCTATGAGCGCGACGCCATTCGCCCCTATGTACTGGGCAATTTCAAAGACATGTTGAAGGCGACGGCGCAGAGTCCGGCCATGCTCTTCTATCTCGACAACTGGCAGAGCGTCAGTGAAGCTCCCATGCCTGGTGCCAAACGCGCCGCTCCCAAGGGCAAGGCCCGCGGCCTGAATGAAAACTACGCCCGCGAGTTGATGGAACTGCATACGCTCGGCGTCGGTGGCGGCTACACCCAAAAGGACGTACAAGAGGTCGCCCGTTGCTTCACCGGTTGGAGCATCGAAGACCCCAATCGTGGCGGCAAGTTCAAGTTCAACGAGCGCGTCCACGACAATGGCGAAAAGCTGGTTCTGGGCGTCACAATTCCCGCCGGCGGCGGCATGGACGACGGCCTCAAGGTAATCGACATCTTGAGCGCTCATCCATCCACAGCCAAGTTCCTATCGCGAAAACTCGCACAGCGCTTTGTCGCCGACGAGCCACCTGCGGCCCTCGTCGATCGGATGGCCGCCACCTACCAGAAGTCGCAAGGGGACCTCAAAGCGGTCATGACGACGATGATCCACAGCCGGGAATTCTATAGCGTCGGTGCTTACCGCGCCAAGCTGAAGAGCCCGCTGGAGATGGTGGCTGGCGCTTTGCGCGCCACGGGTGCGACAGTAACCAGCGCCATCCCGGCATCGCAGGCCATCGCCAACATGGGCCAACCGCTCTATCGCAAACAGGAGCCAACCGGCTATTCCAACAACAGTGAAGAGTGGCTCAACTCGGCTGGCTTACTGGCGAGAATGAACTTCGCAATCGCCTTGAGCGACAACAAAATCAACGGCGTCAAGATCGATAAAGACCGATACGCGGGAGTCGCCAAAAACTCGGGTGCACCCGAGTGGCAGCGGCGCTAGAAAAAGGACAAACAACATGCCCACCAGAAGAGCGTTTTTAGGCAATAGCGGAATCGCGATGTTTGGCATCGGCACTTCGCCCATCTGGCTGGAGCGCGCGATGGCGGCCAGCAACGCCGGTGCTCGCAAGAAGGTCCTTGTAGCGATCTTTCAGCGCGGCGCGGCCGATGGTTTAAACATCGTCGTCCCGCATAACGACAAGGCCTACTACGCCGGTCGTCCGGGCATCGCGATCCCCAGACCCGACGGCAAGGCAACAAGCACAATCGATCTCGATGGCTTCTTCGGCCTCAACCCCAATCTCAAAACGCTCAAGCCGATCTTCGATGAAAAGAAGCTGGCGATGGTCCACGCCTGCGGCAGTCCCGACCCGACCCGCAGCCACTTCGACGCGCAAGACTACATGGAAAGCGGGACGCCGGGCCTGAAGTCAACCCGCGATGGCTGGTTGAATCGGGCGATCCCAAGAGAAGCCGACCAATCGCCGATCCGCGCCGTTTCCCTCGGCCCCGTTCTCCCTCGCGCGATGCGCGGCACCAACACGGCAGTCGCCGTAAACAGCGTTCGCGATTTTCAAGTGCGCGACAAGATGGCGGGCGAAGACTACATGAGCCGCTACGCCGCGTCCGTCGACACGCAGCTCAAAGGTACAGGCAAAGAGACCTTTGAAGCAATCCGTTTGCTAGAGACGATGCGGAAGACAGAATACAAAGCAAGCAACGGAGCAATCTACCCCGGAGGGCGCTTGGGCAGCAGCCTCAAGCAAATCGCTCAGATGATCAAGGCGGACGCAGGCCTGGAGGTTGCGTTCGCCGATCTGGGCGGTTGGGATCACCATGTCAATGAAGTCGGTGCGACGGCGCTGGTCGGCCCGCTGGCAAACCTGTTGACGGAGTTTGGCGACAGTCTCGCGGCTTTCTATCAGGACCTTGGGGCAAAGATGGAAGATGTTGTTGTCGTAACGATGAGCGAGTTTGGCCGCACCGCGCGGGAGAACGGCAACCGCGGCACCGACCACGGCCACGCCAATGTGATGTTCACGATGGGTGGCAACATCCAGGGCGGCAAAGTATATGGGCAGTGGCCGGGCCTGGAGCGCGAGCAACTGTATGAGCAGCGCGATCTCGATGTCACCACCGACTTCCGAGACGTCCTGGGCGGAGTCTTAAAGCAGCACTTGGGACAGCCTGATCTGGCGAAAGTGTTTCCGGGCTTCAGCCCCAAAGGCCAGACAGGCCTCTTTGCCTGAGGCGTCGCCACCACAACATCAGGCTGGTGACAAAAAGTACCGGCAAACTCAGCCCCAGCAGCGCCCAAAGCGCCCTGCTGGCCTGGCCACCCCAGACTCCAAAGTGCACTGCGCTGAAATTGCCAATCAGCCGATCCCCGGCGGGGCGATCGGCCAGCGGCTCCAGTCGCAAAACCTCGCCCGTATAGGGATCAAGAGTTACATGGCTCACCCGTTGAAACTCTCCCATCGTCGCGTGGCGCATCGATATTTTCACAACGTCCTTGGCACCGCCGCCCACCGGGATGCGAAAGACCTGCGCCGCCGGCACAGCGCGTTTCGCGATGGCCGCAAGCGCCTGGTAGCTCTTGCGCTGGATGCCGGGCGATGCAACCTTCAAGGGCGCTAACGTTCGTGCCGGCAGGAAAATCCGCACGCCATCGACATAAGCTTTGAACCACGTAAAGTAGCCCCCGGTGAAGCCCATAATGACGATGAAGAGCGACGTCGCCAAGCCCAGGTTTACATGCACAGGGCGCGCCCGCCACGCCAGTCGCGCCAGTCTCGGGCGCCACAAAACCACACCTGTCACGGCAAGCAACATCAGCCCAAGCCCGGCATAGCCATTGAGCAAGCGCCCAGTCCGCCCGCCCATCAGGTTAAAGTGCAATTGGGCGATCGAACCAAGCCAGCCATCCCCGCGACGGTAGACGCCCCGCAGCCTGCCGGTTTCGGCATCGACATAAGCCTCCATGGCCTCGTCTTTGCCCTGCAGGTAAGCCATCCAGGCCCCGCGAGAGAGTTCAGGGCCAGTGAGTGTCAAGACGCGCCAGGCGGGGTAGGCTTGCTGCACAGTCGCCAGAGCAGCATCGGCGCTGATCTTGACCTCGTTAACGGGCGCAAACAGCTGCGGATGCACCCACACTGTTAATTCGTCGCGATAAACCAGAATGGAGCCAGTGAGGCCGATTCCAAAGGCATAGAGGCCGAGCACGATGCCGAGCACAAAGTGCAAGCGAAAGATAGTCTTAGTAAGGAACTTGGCCACAGAGTCAGGCTACACCGTCACGCGGATGGTATCGGCATCACTGCCGATCAATCGATACCCAAGATGAAAAAGATCTATAATCGCCACATGGCCGTCGTCAATCTCGTCTCACCGGAAGAGTATCTCGCCTCCGGCCTCGAGTTCCCTGCTGAGTATGTTGACGGAATCCTTATCCCCAAGCAAATGCGCACCCGATTGCATGCGCAACTGCAAGCTTGGATCAGCGCCTTGCTGCTCCAGCGCTACGCCCACTTCGTCATCTCCTCTGAACTCATCTGCCGCCTCAGCGAGACCGAGTTCCGCCTACCAGATATCGCGGTGGAACTGCGGGCCAACACGCTCGGCTCCACCATCGCGACGGAGCCGCTCTATTTAGCCATCGAGATTCGTTCATCCGGCGACCGCTTCGGTGCCGCTCTCTCGAAACTAGAGCGCTATCACGACTGGGGTGTTCCCCACTGCTGGCTAATCGAACCGGAGCAGCGCCGTGCCTGGGCCTATCATCGTGGCCAAGAAGCGGTCTTAGTCAACTCCCAACTGGAAGCTGGCGAAATCTCATTCAGCGTCGCCGAAATCTTCTCAATCCTTGACCGCTAAGCCGTTCCCCGCCGCCATTGATCGGGCGATCCAATCGGTCGATCATGGCCGCTTACCACCCCTCAAACAAGTCTGCGGGCGGATGCAAGAGTGGCTTAAAAAATCCTCTTCACCGAAGACGAGCTAGTCGACTTGGCAGTCATCCTCGATTACCGCTACTCGGGAGCTTCCCGAGACTCGGTGCGCCACTGCCGTCCGCCAATCGCCCCCGCCTCAAACCAACGCCTTGGTTCGAACCGAAAACCTCACCCCTTCACTCCCCTGAAGCGCCGTCAAAATCTTGGACAGGTTCACCAGCGAAGGGCTCCCCTTCGGCCCCAGCATCCGCATCAGACTCTTGGCCGGAATCTGCGTCCTCGTTTCCAATTCCCCAAAGCCCACCGTCGCATTCACATAATTCCGCAACAGCCCCCGTCCCGTCCCAAGCTCCCCGTTCAGAAAGCACTCTGCGGCCTCCCGCAACAGCGCTTTGCGGAACTCCGGCTGCGCTTGCGCCCTGGCCCGAATCGTCTCGCTCCTCTTTTTCCCGTTTCTTATAATCGGCCCAACGCTCCAGGGCCACTTCGATATCCTTCGGCTGCCGCTTCTTCGTGCCGCCGCCGACCAGACCCACCGCCGCGTTCTTGGTCACTACGGCAGACTACCGCAGCCGACGACGCAAAAAGGCGGGAATATCGCGCGAGCCTTGAATGACCGCGACTATCTCGACTTGCAACTGGGTTCTGCGATAGATGATGCTGTACGAACCCACCGGCCAGAACAGAACTGGATACGGCGTAAGGTCTTCGCGCTTATGGCCCATGCCCGGCGTCAGCCCAAGAGCCTCGAACGATTCGACGAGCCTGCCGATCCAGGCGTCGGCTTCGACCGAGAGTACATAGCCAGCCATTACGGATTTTTTCGTCGGTTTTGCGATTTGCGTGCAAGTCTATCGCGTGCGTCCGAAGGCTTTACTTGTTCCCCGCGATCCAATGACGCAAGCCTACGACCGAGTTCCTGGTTGAATTCTGAAATCTGACTAGCGCGCACCTGATCGTGCTCTTCCAGAAGGCGAAGCGCTTCCCTCACGACTTCGCTAGCGGATGTGTAGCGACCCGTTTCAACTTTGGCGCTGACGAACTGTTCAAGTTCCGGTGTAAGAGATACGTTCATAAAAAGATCTTAGGCTACTATCACGCTTGCCCCAATAACGATCTTTGTCAATCTTTAGCATCGGCAGAATGAACTTGGGTCCGACCCCTCCTGCGGCGTCAATCAACGTCAAACACTGCTTGATCCAGATGCTCTGGATCGGTCTCTTGGTCGGAACCGAAACGTCCCGTCCGCCAATCGCCCCGCCTCAAACCAACGCCTTGGTTCGAACCGAAAACCTCACCCCTTCACTCCCCTGAAGCGCCGTCAAAATCTTAGACAGGTTCACTAGAGAAGGACTCCCCTTCGGCCCCAGCATCCGCATCAGACTCTTGGCCGGAATCTGCGTCCTCGTCTCCAATTCCCCAAAGCCCACCGTCGCGTTCACATAATTCCGCAACAGCCCCCTTCCCGTCCCAAGCTCCCCGTTCAGAAAGCACTCTGCGGCCTCCCGCAACAGCGCTTTGCGGAACTCCGGCTGCGCTTGCGCCCTAGCCCGAATCGTCTCGCGAAAATCATGACTCAACGGCATCGTCTCGCTCCTCTTTCTTACGTTTCTTATAATCGGCCCAACGTTCCTGGGCCACTTCGATATCCTTCGACTGCCGCTTCTTCGTGCCGCCGCCGACCAGGATCACCAGCCGATCTCCATCCTTGCCAAAGTAGATCCGGTAGCCTGGCCCAAAATCGAGCTTGTACTCGAAAACGCCCGCGCCGACGCCTTTCACACTCGCGAAGTTGCCCATTTCAATTCGTGTCAGCGCCGTCGTCACACGCGCCGCCGCGTGAATGTCGAGTTCGATAAACCAATGCGCAAACGGCTGCCTACCGTCGCGATCGACATAGCCTCGAATCTCAATCATCCTGCACTCATGGTAACAGTAGCGTTACCATGAATCATCGCTCCCGCCCCGAATTCTACGGTTACCGTTCAGTACTCGACACCGATTTCTGCTCGCACATCACTGCGGCACTGATCGCCTGAAAAAGCTCGTGAACGGAGCCGGGACCCCAGTCGCAAGACGGGTTCAAACTGTACTTCCATGGGTTCTCGGTCCTCGCTCCCCTTTCCCACTAGCGGAAACGGGAGCTTCTGTCACCTGCACCGAGCGTTTCTCCGTCAACAGCGATAGAGCGGGAACTAACCCCAGCTCATTGTTCTCCCGTGCCCTCACGCAAACAGTTCGACATTCAATCAGATTTTGCGAAGTGACACACACGTGGCTCAATGTGATTCCGTCCTGGGTCTCGGGATACCGCGGATGATGCCGCTGAATGCGGCGAAGCAATGAATTCGTGTCCGTTAGAACCCGTTCCGGCTACAACTCGTCTTCGTGCGTGTAGATGCTTTCCCGGCTCATCGCAAGATCTGGACGTGTCGGACCATCGGGAACCCCTTCCACAGCCTCATCGAGCAAGCGGTTCAATTCCTCGGTGGAAAGTTTGGGCGATTGCACCGGCGACTGCGAAGACTTCGCGACAATCTCCTGAATATATTCGTCAATGGACAGCCCACGAACTCGCACCTCGCGGCCACCTGCTCTTCCATCTCTGGAGCCAGGTCAAAGGTAATGGTCATCGGTGTCTCCGCCTCGACTTTATCCCACACCACATCCAAATGCTAAATTGCCTGTCATCGCAACCCGCATGCGGGGCCGGCTGTTTGGGGACGTTTGACTAGCCCTCTTTTACCTTGCGCGAGCTACATCTGATCTCTGCGCTGGCACTTGCCAGTATGTGCCATTTCTGACACACTAAATTGTGATCGACCGCTCCAAAAAACTCCCAGCGTTCTTCTACAAAAACGCCACGGGGCATCCGCCGTTCGGGAATGGATCTTGGAGCTTTCATCAGAAGACAGAAAGAGTGTCGGGCGTGACATTAAAAAGGTTGAATTCGGCTGGCCGCTTGGCATGCCCTATTGCTGAAGTCTCGGGGACGGCCTCTGGGAAGTGCGAAGTAATCTGGCCAATGGGAAAATTGGGCGCGTCATTTTCTGTGTGGCACGGGAGAGCATGGTCCTGCTGCATGGCTTCATCAAGAAGACGCAGAAGACACCGGCTCAGGATTTGAAACTCGCGCTCAAGCGCATAAAGGAGCTGAGTTGAGATGACTCAAAAAAAGAAGGGCCAAACGACTCTGGGCCAAAAGACGAGAGGACAGATCGGGTCCTCTTTCGACGGCTTTTTGGCCGAACAGGGAATTCTTGAGGAATGCGAGGAACAGGCAATCAAGCAGATCCTTGCCGATCAAATCAAATCCGCAATGGAAAGGGACCGCCTTACCAAAGCCGCCATGGCTATACGCATGCAAACCAGCCGTAGAGCGCTTGATCGTTTGCTCGACCCTGCAAACACGAGTGTGACCTTGCACACGCTTCAGCGCGCTGCCGCAGCGGTCGGCCGGCAGCTGCGACTCGAACTGGTCTAGATAGCAATTGGGGGATTCCCAACAACCCAATCGAAGGATTAACCAGCGGCCAAGGGCCGCTTACATGGTATTCGCTTTAGACTACGACAATCAACGACCCGCCAGCCCCTGCCGCGCTGAAGGTCAAGCTGAGGTAGCCCTGCCAATCTGCCAGCCTGGCCCGAAGGGCACTTTCCTCGGCTTCGTCCCACTCAAGATTCGTGTGAATCCGCGTGAATCAGTGGTTAATATCCCCGTCTCACTTCCCAGAAGATTCCTGTCACAGAAAAAAGAAATAAATCTCTCACAACTAAACCCCACTAAACAAACGACTTATAGATTTGCCCCCCCAGCCCCCGCCCAAAGTCCCCAACCCCGTTCAGGAGAATAGTCACCAGTGGACCCTCCACTCTGCAACATACATATGAAATGAGAAACTCGACATGGACAACCTACAGCCCCCTGAGGTCACAGTCGTAAAGGCGAAATCCCGCAAGCCGCCCAGCCTCAACCGCCAGCGCGCCGCCTCGGCCAACGGCAAGCTCGGTGCTGGGCGCAAAACCCCCGAAGGCCTCGCCGCCTCCGCCCAAAATGCCACCACGCACGGCCTCACCTCCAAATCCTTCAACCTCCTCGCCGCTGAACATCCTGAGGCTTTCGCTCTCGGCGAATACCGACAAATGGCCACCTTCAAGCCCCGCGACTATCACGAGTTCCTCCTCGTCAAAAAACTGGCCAACGCTCGTTGGGCCATCGAACGCGCCGATCACATGCAGATCGCCGCAATCAACGACAAGTACGAAATGCTCCGCCGCGATGCCCCCGCCAATGCCAATATTGAGCTCCTTTACTTCAAGGCACTCGACACCCTCACTGGCCCCAATAACGCCTTCGCTGTCCTCCA
>JBBRBI010000091.1:0-23561 GCA_038206015.1 Bryobacterales bacterium
ACAAGCCGTTTGGCCCAGCCAAATCGTCCTGCGTCCTGATCCCCTTCAACAACTCATCCAGTACCTCTGGTTTTATGTCCATTCCTTCTCCTCTTTCATGCTAGGAGAACTGCCCTTACACAAACCTTTTTACACCCTCGAATGCCCTCCAATCGATAGCGTTCAGCGTAGGCAAACTGGAAAGCCACGTCTCTCACCGACAGCAAATTCCCGACATTCCCAACCAACTTTTCTAACCAACTTTTGTTAACCAACTTCTGTCAACCAACTTCCCTCTCAGAACACCCCGATCTGATAACATCACAGCCAACAGGCAGGTCTTTCACATATGCATTTCTCGCTTCTCCGACACTTCCAATTCCTGGCGCTCGCACTTACCCTCGCCACGTCGCTCTTCGCACAAAGCGGCGCGGGCTCCATCTCCGGGACCGTTCAAGACGTCACCGGCGCATTCCTCCCCGCCGCAACCGCGAGAGTAGTCAACAAGAACACCGGCGTCACCATCGACACGACTTCGAACAGTGTTGGCTTCTACTCTGTGCCCGGCCTCTTTTCCGGCGAATACACCATCACCTTCAGCGCCAGCGGAATGAAGCGCTTTCAAACCAACCTCAAACTGGAGAACGCCCAGAGCGTAATAGTCAATCCTAAACTCGCTGCCGGAGACGTTGCCGAAGCCGTTACCGTCACTGCCAGCGAAATCCAGCTTGTCACCTCCGATAGCGGCACCGTTTCTAACCTCCTTGACCGCACCCGCATCGACCAGCTTCCACAGAACGGTCGTAACGTCCTCGGCCTCCTGGCCGCCACCACCCCAGGCCTCGAAGGCGGTGGCCAGCGCGCCAACGGCCTTATGGGCGAGGCGCTCGAATACACCCAGGACGGTGCCCCCATGACCAACCGCAACTTCGGCGGTGCCGGCAACTCCACGCGGGCGCAGCTTCCCGACCCTGATGCCGTGCAGGAGGTAAGAATCGAAACCCTCAATTCCAGCGCGCAATTTGCCACTCCAGCCACTGCCATCATCACCACAAGGTCCGGTACCAATCGGATTCGCGGCTCTCTCTTTGAAACCCACCGCAACAACGCCCTCGGCATCGCCCGCGCCCGTCAAGACCCGGCGAATTTCGCAGCTCCCCACCTCGTCCGAAATGAATTCGGTGGCTCAGTGGGCGGCCCCATTTTCGTCCCCAAGCTCTACGACGGTCGCAATAAATCCTTCTTCTTTGTCGCCTATGAGCGATATTCCAATCGACGTGCCGCCAACCAGCTTGTCTTCGTGCCCACCGTTGCCATGCGCAATGGAGATTTTAGCGGCTTAATCAATCGCGCTGGCATTCTGCAGACTCTCTACGACCCCAACACGACTCAGGCCAACCTGCAACGCACTCCTTTCCCCAATAACCAGATTCCCATCGGACGCATTAGCCCACTGGCCAAGGCCCTCTACGCCGCCACTCCCCTACCCACCACCAATGACAATCCACTATTGATTTCCAACATCACCGACGTCAATAACATCCAGGAGAATATCCCCAACATCAATCTCCGTCTCGACCACGTCTTCAACCAAAGCAACCGCGTCTACGCCCGCTTCACGCACATCAATCAGTTTCAGCAGGCGCTTCGCAATTACCCCAACGCTTCCCCCGCCAACGTCGGCGGCGGCGGTCTCCCGGCGGGTGCCACAGGCTACCAGGAAATCCCGATCACCACGATCAGCGTCGCTCTCGGCTACACGCGCATCTTCTCGCCCACGTTCTACTCTGAGACCATTCTCAGCCGTCAATGGATGAGTCAATACGTGCAAGGTGCGGGCGACGTGAACCAGAATTACGAAAAGCTACTCGGCCTCCCCAACAACTTCAATCAGTCTGGTTTCCCTGAAATCGGAGGCAACCTGATCATGCCCTATGGCGGTTCCCAGTACAACTACGGCATGAACCAGATGATCACCAACTTCGATCAGAACATGACCAAGATCGCCGGCAAACACCAGCTTCAGTTCGGCGGTCGCTACCGTCATGAACGCTTCGGCTATTTGCCTGATCGCTCGGCCGACGTGATCTCCTTCAGCAATCAGGCCACCGCCGTCTATGATCCGGCAACCGGTGCCAATTATGGTGCCCGCCCGAATACAGGCTTCGCCGATGCCGACTTCTTCCTCGGTGCCGCCAGTTCGTACAGCCAGATCAAGAACGCTCCTTTCGGGCACTTCCGGGAACAGGAAGTCTCGCTCTACTTCCAGGACAACTATCGCGTCAACCGCTCCTTGACGCTCAACCTGGGCTTCCGCTGGGAAGTTCACCCCGCACCGTACACCAAAGATGGCCTAAACGTCACATTCGACCTCAAGAACAACGCCCTCGTCCTGCAGAAGCCGATCGATTTCTACATCGAAAAAGGCTACACCACGCCGACCATCATCCAGAACATGCGAAACCTTGGCGTGAAGTTCTCCTCACCGGAGCAGGCGGGAATTCCAAGCTCCGGCATTCGCGATAGCTGGGGTAACTTCGGCCCTCGCCTGGGTTTCGCCTATACGCCGCTCGGCGGTAAATGGGGCACGGTCATCCGCGGTGGTTATGGCGGTTATATTTACCCGGTTCCCATTCGCAATTCCATGCGCGTCGGTATTGCCAACCTCCCCTTCCGCGCTAACTATTCCCGCAGCTACACCGCTGCCAACCAATCGCCAGATGGCTTGCCTAACTTACTGCTTCGCAGCCCGCAGACCGTGATTGCAGGGCAGAACAGCGCCAATGTGGTCGACACTGCGAATGTAAATGCACTCCTGCCGGGCATCGGCGTCTCCACCCTCGATCCGTACTATCCCCCGGCTCGTGTCAAGCAAGCCACCTTCACGGTCGAACAGCCCCTCAAAGGCGGTTCTGTGATCCGGGCCACTTATTTGTTTGTTCATTCCACCAACCTCGACCAAAACTACCAATACAACGCCGCGCCATCCACCTATGTCTATATGGTCCGTAATGGCGTCGTGCCCCCCACCGGCGCACTCGCCGGTGTCGCCACCCGGCCCTATGATCAGACAACCTGGGGCACCAACCTGGTCTCCACAAAAGACGGCTGGGCCAATAATAGCTCGCTTCAGCTCAACTACCAGCGACCTTTCGGCAAAGGTCACTCCTACCAGATTTTTTATGTCTTCTCCCGGGCCTTCCGAGTCGGTGGCAATACCTTTCGCGATAACGTCCTTTATCCGGGAGATCTCTTCGCGCCGGGCGCGCTACCCACCGGCCTCGACACCGGCACCATCATCAAGCCCAGCCGCGAACTGAACCGCGCGCTCAATTACCGGCCAGACACGGCAATCCCCGTGCATCGGGTCAGCTTCAACGGAGTGGTCGACATCCCCATCGGGCGTGGCAAGCGATTCCTTCGGAATACTAACAAATGGCTGGACGCCATCGTTGGCGGCTACCAGTTAGCTGGCCTCGGCACGGTAGTGGCCCAGTCATTCTCTCCGTCCGCCAATAACTGGGGACCCACCAGCGACATCCAGATCTACAAGGATTCAGTACCGATTACCGATTGCCGCAGCGGCATTTGCCGCCCTGCTCGTCAATGGTTCAACGGCTACATCGCTCCCCCCCAAATCAACAATGCGGTCAGCGGCGTCACCGGCCTCCCTGCCGACTACAAGCCCTTCCAGACCCCCATCAACAACACCCCTGGTACGCCAAACTATGGCACCAACAACGTCCTCGTGCCCTTGAAGAATGGCACCTCCGTCCAAACCGCCTTTAACCCCGGACCAGCGGGTGTCCATCCCTTCTGGAAGAGCACCCTCCTTGGGCCCTTCAACTACAACGCCGATCTTTCCCTCTTCAAGGTCTTCTCGTTCACCGAGCGCTTCAAGCTTCGCATGAACGTCGATGCCTTCAATGCCTTCAACGTGCAGGGCTATAACAACCCGAACGCCCTCGACGGCATCCAGCAATTGAACACCTCATATTGGACCCCTCGACAGATCCAGATCTCAGCCCGCTTTTCGTTCTGATCTTGACGATCACTGGAGTCAAATATTTCATCGCTCCGCTGGGCTATATTGCAATTTCGAGTAGACGTTCTGGATCGAGGCGGAACGCCAACGGGGTCACGTTTAAGACTCCGGTTACAGTCCAGTCCAGGAAAGGGGAGAGACGGATCCGGTTTTACCAGTTCTTCAACCAAGGCCGTCCGGCTTCAATTGCCGAAGTTGAGTTCCACGGTGTTCGATCTGAGTCCAGCAGCCACGATGACGACATCCACCTTCCCTCTCCCTGCTAAAGTCCTCGGAAGCTCGATTGTCACCTGATCCAGCCCCACAAACTGCGGCTGCGAACCTGAATACAGGGGCGTCACCGTCTCGCTGCCCACCAGTACCTGGACCGAGTTTGAGCCCCGCACACCTGTGGCGTAGAGGTCCAGGAACAAGCGGTCTTCGGCAAAGCGGATCGGCCCCGCTTCAAAGCCCGCCGTCCCCGCCACAAAGGGAAACTCGGTTGACCGGGAATTGTCCGGCTTCACTCGCAAGATGGCGGCGACCGGTACGCCTTGCCCCGTCCCGTTCGCAGTGAAGACGCCTGGCGACACTGCCGCGATGGTCACCGGGAACGCAACCCTCCGGTCCGCATAGTTCAGTTTCAGCACCATGGTACCCGGGGCCAAGCCGCCGGGTACCAGGAAACTTCCCTGCCCCGGAGAAACAAAGAACCAAGGTACGGCGCTTTCGACGCCCGCCTGTGTGCGTAACACGGCGCTCACCCCGCCCAGGCTAGGCTCCGGGCCATTACCAGCGATCTGCAAATCTGCCGCCATTCCATTGGTAAACACGGTCGCGATCAAGTTCGGTGCCAGCGCCGACCCCGCGAAGCTCGCCCCCGAGACGGGCCGCACCGGTCCCCGCTTACCGATGGCACGCAGAAAGATGTCGATCGTAATGTGTGGCGTAAAGTTGACGAACTCATGAGTCATGAAGGTGCCCTCCAATTGCCCACTCACGGCCAGCTTCATCGTCTCTGTGAAGCGCGCCGGCATCGATGAGCGCCAGTCAAAATCGTTTGGATTGTTGAGTAGAAAGTCGTTGGCATCGATCCAACCCTTTGCCTTGAAGACCCCGTAGGCTTCGAGCGAATCCGCAACCGTCATGTAGAGGCTGCGGGCAAAGCGTTCCGGGTAGAGAGGCATGACATCTTGTATCGTGTGCCGGGCGAACAGGCCGCGATTGGCGATGGTCTCGTAGCGCAACACCGACGTCGCGATGCCGCCCGCCAGACCGACCAGGGGATGATCATCGTTCTTCGGCATGAACCAAACCACAGGCCCCGTATAGCTGGTCGAGGCCAGCCCCGAACCCTGCACCGCCGAAATCGACACGGCCGCCCAGTTCATCACCATTGCCGAGAAATGAGAGAAGAAGCCGCCATTGGAGTGTCCGAAGGCGAGCAGCGGCAGATTCTGCGGGATGATGCCTTGCGCTTTCATCGCCGTGAGCACGCCGTTTACGCGCACAATGTCCGGGTTTGTTGGGCCCGTTATGGTGGTGTTCCACTGGCCTGTTTCCCTGTTTAAGCAATCGAAAGCAACCACGCCGAAGCCGGTCGCGACCAAGTCCCTCATGAATGAAAAGAACTCCGACCCCAAAAACTGGCTCGCTCCCGTTCCGCCCGTGCCGTGAAAGACGAAGACCAAGCCGACGGGATCGGGCGGAACGAAGTAGGAAACCGGCACGTTGCCCAGCGTGGCCGTTTTCACCGTCCACGCCGGAACCGCGCGGTAGTTCGCCTTCAGGGCGACGTCCGCGTTCGGGGTGAGCATGGTCGTGTACGGAGCCTGGGGATCGAGCAGGTACTGAACGTCGCCGGTCCAACCGGCGAACACGCGGGTGCTTGTGTTCTGCTGGGCCCAGATGTGGGACTTCTCACCAACGCGCGGGTTCTTGCTCAAGTACCCTTGCTCTACGATGATCTTTGGCGTCTGCGACAGCAGCGCGGTCGCCGTGAAGAGTATTACAAAAATATTTCTCATGCCTAGTTGAGATAGCGTAGAACGCGCAGATTTCGCGTCATTGATTGGGGTTGGCGCGTCCGTTGCGGGAGCTTCTCGCCGGATAGATCACCGACATCGTGCAATGTGCTGCGGATACTCAATTCAACTGGCCCATCGAAGGGGCACGGGATTCGTGAACGGGGCCAGCTATCTGCGGCAGGCCCTTCGAATGATTCCGCACAACCGATTCCCCATGATCCCGGCGATTGATGCTCCGCTCGGTATCTCACTTTCTGCCGCATCTTACGCTCGATCAGACCTTTCAGAATGAGGTGACGATGGCCTTGCTGAATCGCGAGGGCATTGAGCCAACTGAGAGCGTGGAGGTCTTGGCCAGGGAGCTATCCAGCGTTGCCCCGAAGCTATCGCGCGAGGCGATACCAGCGGGCGAGCCGGTGGGGTGAAACTCCAGCCCAGTAAAGGACCTGCAGCGTGATCCAAAGTGCCCAAATTCTCACATATTGCGGACCGCTGAAGCGCCGCGCTGAAGTGAAGATTCTAGTGGAAAGATGGACGAATTTGCCGTGGTGCTTCATGCGCCGAGTCAGGTCGAGGTCCTCAAAGAGCGGGTATGGCCTGCAACCGCCTATCGCATCGTAAACGTCGCGCCGGATGAAAATGCCAGCATCGCCGTAGCTCAGGCCAAGTTGGCGAAGATACGGATAGATCGACGTCATCTGCCTGGCGGAGTAATGATCGCCCTCAAAGACGAGCGAGAAATTTCCACCTGCCGTAGCACTGTCGCGCAAGGAATCAAGGATCGATTCAATGGCGCCATTTTCGGGTCTGGTATCGGCATGAACAAACCACAAAACCGATCCTGTTGCCTCCAATGCCGCGGTGTGAATTTGGCGTCCCCGGCCGCGCTCGCAGGAGACGACTCGAAGGCCGAGGCCAGTTGCGATTTCCACCGTACGATCATTGCTGCCTCCGTCGGCGACGAGGATTTCTTTCTCGCCGCTGAGCGCCAAAAGGGCGCGTAATGTGCCGCCAATCAGCGTCTCTTCATTCAGCGCCGGTATGATGATGGTTAGCAAGGAATTGTCGACAGGGACATGAATCGTCCTCTACTCATCTTATTCGCCAAAGCCCCAATTGCCGGTCGAGTGAAGACAAGGCTATGCCCGCCGCTAACGTCGGCTCAGGCAGCCAGTCTCCACTCGGCTTTGGTACAGGACACCATCGAGATGCTTTCGACTTTCTCCGCGTCTGCGGATTTGGAGCTCTCTTCCGATTCCGCCATAGAAGCTTGGCCTGAGATGACCGTGCCCCGATCTGTCCAGGCTCAAGGCGAGCTGGGGGCACGTATCTTCCATGCGTTGGCAGGCGCTTTGACCTCCGGGCGTGAAATTGTGATCGTACTTGGAAGCGACTCCCCAGGCCTACCTTCCAGTCACATCAGCGCGCTTCTCGAGTCCGGATCCGACCTGACCCTTGGCCCATCAGTCGATGGCGGATTCTTTGCGATTGCCTGTCGTCGCGTGCATGCCGGAATGTTCGACGGAGTTCGCTGGTCGACCGAGCATACGCTCGACGATGTGTCCCGAAGCGCCGCTCAGTGCGGTTTGAAGCTCGCGACGGGCCCAACATGGTTCGATGTAGACGTGAAGGATGACCTGGATAGAATGTTGGAAATGCCGGATCTCCCTCGCCATGCCGCGAGATGGTCGGCGAATTATCGAGAGTTCCGATCAGGGGCGCCGCGATGAACCCAATCTCGCCCTGGATTACAGCACCGTTGGCGCTCAGTGCCTTCTTATTGCTGGTCTGGCTGGAACGCCGTCTTCCGCTTCGCAAACGGGTTGAAATGGCTTTGCCGCATCAGGCCCGGAATCTAGTATTGGCTGGACTTGGGGCGCTGACCACGATTCTTATCGAGGCACCGCTGATTCAGCCGCTTGCAAGGCTGGTTGAAGAACGGCACTGGGGCATTAGCGGCTTGTTCGGCCTGCATGGCACCGTTGCGGCTTTGGTCGCGCTAGTGTTGATGGACTATACGTTTTACGTTTGGCACATACTGATGCATCGTGTTCCGGTGCTCTGGCGCTTCCACGCGGTGCATCACGTCGATCTGGATCTTGACACATCGACAGCACTGCGCTTCCACTGCGGAGAGATCCTGCTCTCTGTGCCGTGGCGAGCCGCGCAGGTGCTCATCATCGGATTGAATCCCTGGACATTCTCGCTGTGGCAAGTCTGGTTCTTGCTGTGTATCATGTACCACCATTCGAATCTTCGCCTTCCGATTCGCTGGGAAGCGCTGCTCAATCGCCTACTGGTTACTCCCCGCATGCATGGCATTCATCACTCAAACATTGAGGCGGAAACAAACAGTAACTGGTCGAGCGGGCTGTCCTGTTGGGACTTGCTTCATGGGACACTTCGGCTGAACATCCCGCAAGAGAAAATCGAGATCGGCTTGCCAGGGTTTCAGGACGCTGATGCTCTGGGGTTGCCCGTGATTTTGGCCCTGCCGTTTCGGGAGCAGCCGAATTACTGGCGTTTTCCGGACGAGCCTGAGAACTCTAAAAGTTGAGTCCGGAGATCGCTACACTCGGTGATAAGGGGTGAGGTTTTGAAAATTAACATGCTTCGAGGGGCCTTGGTGCTGGGATACGCGGTCTTTGCTGCCCTTGGCTTTGGACAGGATCTCGACCACTCTGCTTGGTCGGCCATTCTCCAGCAACACGTAACCGTAACTTCTCGCGTGAACTACGCCGGGCTCAAAGCCGACGGAGTCGCCAAGCTGGAGGCCTATCTGGAGCAAATTGCCAAGCCGTGGCCGACGACGATGGATGAGAACGCCAAGAAGGCGGCGCTGATCAACGCATACAACGCTCTCACTATGCGCTGGATCCTTTCGAACTATCCGGTGAAAAGCATCTGGCGTACCAAGGGTCCGTTCAAGGTGGCTCGACACCAGGTGAACGGCGTAGCCGAGTCGCTGGATAGCGCAGAGAAGAGCCTTCGAGATATGGGAGATCCGCGCATTCACGCCGCTTTGGTATGTGCGGCGCGAAGTTGTCCGCCGTTACGGCGAGAAGCTTACACAAGGGAAAAAGTAAACGAACAATTGGACGATAACTTTCGAGTCTGGCTGGCCGATGGCAGCAAGAACGAGTTCCTTTCCAAGAAGCAAGTGGCGAAGGTCAGCAAAATCTTTGATTGGTACGGGGCCGATTTTGCGCCCACGGGAGGTGTACCGGCGGCGCTTGGTAAATTTGCGCCGCCAGGTATGTTCGCATTGACTAATAAATTGGAATACTTGAAATACAACTGGGGGCTCAACGATAACGGCTCGCTCGGCGATTCGTACTCCGATTTTGATTTTTACATCGACTATGTGAAGAACGGATATCTACGGGCAGATGTCGGGGTTTGGCTCCTGGGACTGGGCACTGAGTATGGCGTCGACCCGTTCATCTTTGGCGGCATCTATGTCGGCGCGATCCCCTTCTTCTCGCTATCGATCGCCTGGCTGGTGCGGAATCTACGCGCGGGGCGGCCCGTAATCGCGCCACTTCTGGCGGCGGGTTTCTTCTTCATCTCTGCTTACTTGTATCTGCTGATCGCGGGCAAAAACATCCCGGCCTGGGTATTTGTCTTTATCGTTGGGATGCTAAGCTTTGCGGGATGGTCGACGCTACGGAAGGTGCGAGTGAGAGTGGCGGCGGTGGAACCTTCCGCGTGAAAACCGATTTCGATATGGTGGTGATCGGCGGCGGTGCGGCTGGGTTGACCGCGGCGGGTATGTCAGCAGTGCTGGGGGCAAAGACGGCGCTGGTTTCTGATGCGCCGCTGGGTGGGGATTGCACATGGCACGGATGCGTTCCCAGCAAGAGCTTGCTGCGCGCGGCCAAGGTTGCCCATGAGATGCGATCTGCGTCCAAATATGGCTTGGTTGCGCAGGAGGCCGTGAACGACTGGGCGCAGATCATCGGCCGCGTGCATTCCATCCGAGAACATATTTATGAGGAGGCCGACGCGCCGCCCAACTTACAGAAGCTGGGCGTCGAGACAATCGCGGCACGCGCGAGGTTTATTGACGGCAATTCGGTGGAGGTCACTGATGCGACGACGCAGGCTAATCGGGTCATCAGTTCGCGATTCTTCATTGTTGCGACGGGCAGCAGGCCGATGATCCCTAAGATCGAAGGAATTGATCGGGTGGGCGTCCTCACGAACGAGAATCTATTCGAGTTGAAGGAGCAGCCGCAGCGCCTGCTGGTGTTAGGAGCGGGGCCGATCGGAATCGAGATGGCGCAGGCCTTTCGCCGCTTGGGGTCGTCGGTAACACTGATCGCTCGCGGCGCGAGCATTTTGCGCCGGGATGACGCTGAGCTTACGGCGATCCTCCAGCGATCGCTACGAAGCGAGGGTATCGACTTTCAACTGGGCATTGAGGTGGAGAGCTTCGAGCCCGGAGTTGCGCATCTTAAGGGTGGGGGGCGGATTGAATTCGATGCCGTGCTGGCGGCTACCGGCAGACGTCCGAACACAGAAGCTCTTCAGCTTACGGCTGCCGGAGTGGAGCTGAATGAACGGGGCATTGTCGTCGACGATCGCTGTCGAACCACAAGAAAGAACATATTCGCCTGTGGCGACGTGACGGGAAAACACCTTTTCACGCATATGGCTGAGCACACGGCCAAGGTGGCGGTGATGAACGCCATTTTGCATTTTCCATCGGCCGTGGACAATGGCCGGGTTCCCTGGTGTACCTTTAGCGACCCTGAACTGGCGCATGTTGGGTTTGGGGAAGAGGAACTGCGGAAACGGGGCGAGAGCTTCCAGGTCTACCGCTTCCCATTTTCAAAGTTGGATCGGGCGATTACTGACTCAGAGTCGGCGGGCCTGATCAAGGTGTGCGCCAGCAAGCGAGGCAAAATTCTGGGTGCATCGATTGTTGGGGCGAACGCCGGCGAGATGATCGCCGAGTATGCGCTGGCGATGAAGGTGAACGCCGGGCTGAGCGACATTTCAGCCACCATCCATCCGTATCCCACTTACGCGCTTGGCAACCGCAGGGTGGCCGATCTCTTCGCCAACAAGTTGCTCACCCCTGCGCGGGTCACCTGGATCAAATGGTTTCTAAGGTTACGCGGTGGCACGGCAGGGGTGCTGGAGATCAACCGGGACAATTGATTTCCAATTTATTGGCGCTGGGCTAATAAGCGGAGCAAGGTCTCGGCGAATGATGGCGGGGGATCGTAGCAATAGAGAGCAGACGTCTTTGAGACGAGGGACTTGTCCGCAAACAGATATGGCTTTGGGTGCGCATTTTCTTTCGGAACCGTGTCGTCGGTTTGCTGCTGGATCATCACCGGCAGGCGTCTGCAGCCGAAGCCTTGAGGCGAGATCACATAGCCCACTGCCAGGCTATCGAACGGATTGAAGCCATCGGCAGCAAGATTCTTCCGCCAGAAATCCAACCAATCCTCAGATGCATCGAGAATCCATCCGAGGGAGGGGTTGGCGGCGCGAAGCGAATTCAGGTCCGGCTGTCGAATCCACACTTTGGATGAGATTTCCCAAGGTGCGAGGATCAGGGGCACGCCGGCGCTTAGCAAGACCTGGAAAGCTTCCGCATCTAATTCGAAGTTGAAATCACGGAACGGCTTGACGGAAGGCGCGGTGGAAAAGCTCTGGTTCGGCCGCCGTCCAGCTACGGCAACGATGCTGACGATTCGCTTGGCAAGCTCAGGATGATTCGTGAGGACGGTGGCGACATTGGTGGCGGGACCGAGCATTAAGATCGTGAGTTTCTCTCGTCGAAGCGCGGCGGCCATCGCCCGCGATGCTTCCGTTTCGATGCCAAGACCGGCGGAGTTAGCCGCACCCTTGTAGACGAGAAGGCCACCCGGGCCGAAGTCGCGCACCAGACGTTGCGCGATGGGTAAGCCTTCGTCGAGCGGAGCGTTTCCGAAGACCACGCTAACGCCGCGTATGCTGAGTGCCGGGGAATGAAATGCCTGCACGAGCGCGAATCCGTCGTCGACCTCGTGGCCACCGCGGGCGACCGATGGATCGGTGTCGATCCATACCGGCTTCGCCGCGAAAACGGTCGATGCCCAAATGAGCAGAAATATTAACGCTTTCATGTGCTGCGTTCCGCCATGACTAAGTCCTTTGATAATCGCAATAGCTCCGTCTTTCTTTGCAGGCCGAAGGCCAGCGGGAGCTGTGCAACTCCGATCAAGCGCCGCATAATCTCGACGCCAGCGAACTTTTGAATCAGCCTTTTATCCACTGCGGCACTAGCGCAATAACGATCCAGGCTAGCGTCGATTTGCATTTGCGAGTGGCCGCTCATATGCAGGTGAGCCGCCATGATGGCGAGGTCCCATTCCGGTGGCCCGAAGTAACAAAATTCGGGATCAATCACATAGATCCAGTCCCTGGCCTTTAGCCAGCTTCCGGGGAAGTAATCGCCGTGAATCAGGCATACGCCTTGGGCGGGGTCGAGGTAGCGCGCACCAAGCGCCGCGACCTCGTCAGAATAGCGGGTGTCTGTCCGCAGTTCGCTGGCGAGGCTGCCAAGACCAAGCGTGATCGCATCGAGATTGAGCCCATTGTCCGGCCGGAGCGGTAAGTCGAAGATGTGCTCATGATTGAGGGCGCGCATCTCCGCGTTTGCAAAGAGCGGCTGCAATTCGGGCGCGCGAGCGGAGCGATGGAGAGCAAGGAGGAAGTCAACGAGTTGCGTACGCTCGGAATCGGACAAGTCGGGGCTGTTAGCGCCATAGAGGAAGGTGAAATCATGGGCGTCTTCCAGGTCCTCCAACATGAGCAGGCGTTCGATGGGGTCAAAGTTGAGGAGCCTTGGCAGATAGCTTGTGAGGTCTGGAAAACTCTCGACAGTTTTATAAAACCGGGCTTCGACAAGAGCCCGGTCCCACGGGGCCGCGTAGCCCGGGTACTTCTCCACCCATGGTCGCGACTGCTTAAGGATGAAGGCGCGCTGAGAAGTTGTGACACGCACCACGCAATTCATGTTGCCTTCACCGGCCCGCCCGGCTTGCTCCAAGACTTCGCCAGGTTGCAGCCATGCATTCGACTCCAGCAGTGCGGCGATTTCGGGAATGCTTGCGGTAAGAAAGAATTTCCCGGGGTAGGGCTTCAGTGCTTCATCAATGTTGCTCATATTTGAATCTGAATTTGGACGGAGAGGCATTGTTTTAGCCGCTGGTGAGTGCGTCCGCAGAAGAATAGCACGCTCTTCGATCTTACATCGGATCAGAACTGGAACCATGCTAGTCACTGAACGCGGCGGGCGAAGAAGGCATGGCACCGGGAAGGAGAGAATACCAAAGTGTACTGTTTCAGTCTGATCGGGTTTTAGTTCCTACTTGCCGCCCTCAAGCGTTGCCTGGATCGTCTTTTCAACATCCTTGCGATTGGCCGCGCCCAGATGGATCGCCCCAACGCGCTGTTGCCGGTCAATGACGAAAGCCACAGGCAGCGCGTTGGAGTCGTCGTAGAGATAGGCGACTCGTTTGGTGCCCAGCAGGACGAGGTAAGTCATTATTCATCTGCTCAAAGAATGGCTTCACCACCGGCCATCCATCGTCATCTATCGACACGCCCACCACCACCAAGCCCGCCTCGCGATATTTATTGGCGAACTCAATCATCCATGGCACTCACTTCTTGCAAGGTCCGTACCAGCTGGCCCAGAAGTCGAGCAACACCACCTTGCCCTTGAAGTCCGATAGCCGCACGGTCTTGCCAGAGGCGTCGGGCATCTCAAATTCCGGCGGGGGCTTGCGCGTCTTTTCTTTCTTGAGCGTGACAGCGGAGGCGGTCAGCGCTATGCAAAACAACAGAGCGACCGCGCGATTCTTAGTCCAGATTTTCATCGATAGCTCGCTTAGGATGGCTCAGAATCGCCTGGAAAGTTCCATCGTGAGCGCATAGTCGGCAGAGGCGGCGGCGCCATGGATACCGTTGGCGACGTCGGACACGCTACGCCGGCGGTTCAGCTCCAGAGCGCAAGGCACGTTGCACGAAAACTCATGGTCCCAGCGTGAATAGAGAAATCCCGGGCTTGCGGAGATCGCATAGCCAAGCCGACGGAAGCCGTTGCTCTTGCCGATCAGGTCGCGCACCGGCACACCCTCCATGCGCCCGCCGAAGGTGACGAACAACCCGCGCAACTTCGGCACGGCGTGAGAGAAACCGCCGCGCACCAGGTATTGATCGGACACTGACATCACGGTCTCGCCACGGCGGGTGCGGAAGGTGCTGACGCCATTAGTGTCGCGCGGATTGAACTACTAAGACCCGCTAAAGTAAAGCGTCGGCTTAAACCAGATCAGCTGGAAGGCTTGAGTATTTAACGCCTACCTGCTGGGGCCGATCTTGATACTGTGGGAATGATAGCGGCCCGCCCAACCTCCCGCAAGTATGCCGTAAACGCTTCCATCGGCTTCGCGATGTACCTCCGCTCAAGCCGCACGTAGCCGATCCTCCGGCTCGCCGCCGGTTCAATCGTGAGTAATTTGCAACCTTCCGCCGAACGCCGGGCCATCTCTGGAACGATACTCACGCCAAAACCCGCCCGAATCAACTCGAAAATACTGGCAAACTGATCCGCCTCGAACTGCGCTCCGAAGTGTGCCCGCGCCCGTTCGCACACTGCCAGGGATTCCTCGCGCAGACAGTGCCCGCCTTTCAGAATCAGCAGCCGCTCGTCTGTCAGTCGCCGCAACTGCACCTTCTCGGCAGATGCCAGGTCATGCCCCTCAGGCACCGCGAGGCAGAGCGGCTCCCGGAACAACTCGCTCATCACCAGCCCTGTCTCTGCCACGGGCAAGCTCAGCACCGCCAAATCCAAGACCCCGTCCAGCACCTGTTGCAACAGATCTTCCGTTGTCGATTCCCGCAACTGGAATTCCACTTCCGGGTATCTGTCAACAAACTCACGCAAAACCGGAGCCAGGAAATAGGGCAGGATCGTTGGAATCGCTCCTACACGCAGAGGCCCCCGGACACCTTCGCGCGCTGCCTCAAGGTACTGCGGTAGCGCCGCCGCCTCTTCAATCAATGCGCGAGCCCGTGGCAGCAGCGTTAGGCCCGGCGCGGTGAGTTCAATACGGCGGCTGAAACGTTCAAATAGAGCCGCACCCAGCGCCTGCTCCAGCTTGATGATCTGTTCAGAGAGCGAGGGCTGCGCCATGCCAATTTCTTCCGCTGCGTGCGTGAAACTACCCGTGCGCGCTACCGCACAAAAACACTCCAATTGGCGCAAATCGAAGCTCCGACCCTTGCGAACAAGATCCTTTTTACCCATAGGAATATCCTATCCCAGTCATATTGGCAATCGTCTTGTTCTATTCCTCATAGCTTCATATCCTGAGATGGGTGCTAGTGTCAGCCTAGGTGCATGGCATTTCAATTGCAAAAGTTGAACGAGCCCCCCGTTCGAGCAAGGAGAAAATCAATGAAGAATTCCATGAAGTCGTCGCTGCTCACCGCATTCGCGGTTGCTGCCGTACCTTTATTATTCACGAGCTTTGCCAGTGCACAGCAGCCGATACCAAACCAATTCTGGTGGCCGGACAAACTAGATCTATCGCCCCTTCGGCAGAACTCCCCGGAGTCCAATCCGATGGGGAAAGAGTTCAATTACGCCAAAGCCTTCGCGACGCTCGATCTGAAGGCCGTCAAACAGGACATCCAGAAGGTGCTCACCAAGTCTCAGGATTGGTGGCCGGCCGATTATGGAAACTACGGTCCATTCTTTATCCGGATGGCGTGGCACAGCGCGGGAACCTACCGGACCCTGGACGGTCGTGGCGGGGGTGAAGGCGGTCAACAGCGATTCGATCCGCTCAATAGCTGGCCGGACAACGCCAACCTCGACAAAGCCCGGCGTCTGCTTTGGCCGATCAAGCAAAAATACGGTCAAAAGATCTCCTGGGGCGATCTGATGGCCCTGACCGGAAATGTCTCGTTGGAATCCATGGGCTTCAAAACCTTCGGCTTCGCAGGCGGGCGTGCAGACGACTGGGAACCGGAAACCGTCTATTGGGGTCCCGAGAAGAAGTTCCTTGCCGACGAGCGCTACACCGGTGACCGCAAACTGCAGAAGCCGCTCGCAGCGGTTCAGATGGGCCTGATTTATGTGAATCCCCAAGGCCCGAACGGCAATCACGATCCGGTGACCGCCGCTGCGGACATCCGTGAGACTTTCGGCCGAATGGCGATGAACGATGAGGAGACTCTCGCTCTGATGGCGGGTGGCCACAGCTTCGGTAAGGCGCATGGCGCTTCCGATCCGGACAAGTGCGTGGGGCCCGAGCCTGCAGCCGGAAGTGTCGAGAAACAAGGACTCGGCTGGGAGAACAAGTGCGGCAAAGGCAATGGAGGTGAAACTGTCACCAGCGGCCTGGAAGGGGCCTGGACCTCTACTCCCACTAGGTGGTCCATCGAGTACCTCACAAATCTGTTTGCCTACGAATGGGTCAAAACCAAGAGCCCGGCTGGTGCCATCCAGTGGATTCCCGCTAACAATCAGGCAGCCAAGACTGTTCCAGACGCGCAAGACGCGTCAAAGCGGCATGCGCCGATCATGTTCACTACGGACCTCGCGCTGAAGGAAGACCCGAGCTACCGGAAAATTGCGATGCGCTTCCGGGAGCATCCCGAGGAATTCGAACTGGCCTTTGCCAAGGCTTGGTTCAAGTTGACCCACCGCGACATGGGTCCGCGTTCCCGCTATCTGGGTTCGGAGGTTCCACGCGAAGACCTGATTTGGCAGGATCCGCTCCCCAAGGCCGACTACAAAATGGTCGACGCTAAGGACATTGCGGTGCTCAAGGCCAAGATCCTCACGTCGGGGCTGACGGTATCAGAACTGGTTCGGACGGCCTGGGCCTCCGCTGCTTCGTTCCGTGGAACGGACAAGCGGGGTGGCGCAAACGGGGCGCGCATTCGCCTTGTCCCGGAGAAGGATTGGGCGGTCAATCAACCGGCCGAGCTGGCGAAAGTGTTCCAAAGCCTGGAGGCTATCCAGCAGGACTTAAACCGCGCACAGACCGGCGGCAAGAAGATTTCTCTCGCTGACCTGATCGTTCTAGGTGGCAGTGCCGCTATCGAGCAGGGCGCGAAGAGTGCCGGCCAGAATGTACAGGTAAACTTCACTGCGGGCCGCGTTGACGCGTCGCAAGCCCAGACCGACACGACGGCTTTCGCCGTTCTCGAACCGGCCGCAGACGGGTTCCGCAATTACTACCGCAACAGTCAGAGCCTGTCCCCGGCAGACATGCTGGTCGAGCGGGCGAAGTTTTTGACACTGACCGTCCCTGAAATGACGGTTCTGGTTGGCGGCTTACGGGTACTGAATGCGAATGTCGCGCAATCCGCTCAGGGAGTATTCACGGATCGACCCGGGACGCTGAACAACGACTTCTTCGTGAACCTTCTCGATATGTCCACCAAGTGGAGCAAGTCCTCGACGTCCGAAGGTATCTACGAAGGCGTCGATCGCAAGACCGGAAAAGCCAAATGGACGGCGAGCCCGGTTGACCTACTCTTTGGGTCGAATACTGAATTGCGCGCGGTGGCGGAGGTTTATGCTGAGGTCGATGGAAAAGAGAAGTTCGTCCAGGACTTCGCGAAGGCCTGGACCAAGGTGATGAACCTTGATCGCTTCGACCTTCGCTAAGCGTTGAGCCGGATGCGCCCAGGATGGCCAGGATGGAATCTGGCCATCCTGGGCGCGAGTAGCTCATTGCAATCCTACGGACAAACAAACGGCGGCGTTAGATACGCTGCCGTTTAAATTTTTGAGTTCTATTCCCGCAAACCTCCGCTTTCGGAAGCAGAGATACTTTGTTGTACGCGAATCCTATGCATCGCCTCATGCCCTCCAAGGATGCAGCCTGCCGCTTGCGGCCCAAGTTAAAATACTACCGCTACCATTGGCTATGATGAACCGACGATGGCTGTTGATAAGGTAGCGGGGGCCTGTGATCTAGAGGGCTGATTGAGCCGTACCGTGCTTTGGATCTTTGCGTCGATCTATGGCGGAGGAGTATTTAGCGCCTACCTTCTGGGGCCGATAGTGATGCGGTGAGAGTGGGAGCGAAAATTTGGCCACTGCATTTGAGAGCTTGGGAATGACGAGAAAATTATGGAGTGGCAGTTGACCTAACCATTTGTTCGGTGCCTGGACTTCTCGGCAGTCGAATCGACACTAAACGATCTCCACCGACACGGGCGAGTGGGATGGCGGAAGGCTCAACCGGCAGTCCATCCAGATGGCAGCTAGCAGTACCGCCATCAATTTGAGTGATCTCAAAGCGGTAGGTCGAGGCACCATTGCGGTAGGTCATCGAGAAGCCGGGCCAATCGTGCGGGATCACCGGATTGATCGAACAGGTCTCGCCCTTCACTTTGAATCCAAGCACTTCTTCAATCCACACACGGTAAGTCCAGGCAGCCGAACCGGTGTACCAGGTCCAGCCAGCCCGCCCTTCCAATCCCGGAGCGAAGTAGACATCGGCCGCTACGACATATGGTTCGGCCTTGTACCTTAGCATCCGCTCGGGAGTGCGAGCGCTTTCGATCGGATTCAACAATTGCATGAGGCGCACGGATTCGTCGCGCATTCCCAGCCGAGCGGTCGCCATCGCGGCCCACAGTGCTCCATGTGTGTACTGGCCGCCGTTCTCGCGCAGTCCCGGCGGGTAGCCCATGATGTAGCCGGGATGCGGCACTGTGTGATCAAATGGCGGATCAAAGAGTTGAATCACGCATTCCTTCTCATGGACGAGGCGGTCGAGAACGGCTTGCATCGACGCACGCTGCCTTTCTTTGGGAGCGGCAGCCGAGATCACTGCCCAGGACTGCGTCAGAGAATCCAGAGAGGCCTCCGCGTTCTTGTGGGAGCCGATGGCCTCGCCGCTGTCGAAGAAGGCGCGGAGATACCAGTTGCCATCCCAGGCATGGTCATCCAACGCTTTGGCCAGTACCGACGTATCCTGAACCTCACCCGGCATCATCGCCGCGAACTTAGTCAAAGTGTCGATCAAGAACCATCCCATCCAGACACTTTCTCCAACGCCATGTATGCCCACTCGATTGAGCGCATCGTTCCAGTCCCCGCTGCCGATCAACGGAAGCCCGTGCGGGCCTCGACGCGCAGAATGATCGATTGCACGGCGGCAATGTTGTAGTAAGGTCTCCTCGTAAGACGACATTTCGGGAGTGAAGTAAGACTCGCTTTCTCCGTCCTTGAGCAGAGGCCCTTCGAGATACGAGATTTGTTCGTCGAGAATCGCGCGGTCGCCAGTTACCTCGACATAGTGGCAAGTCGCCTGCACCAACCAGAGGTAGTCATCAGAGCATGTCGTCCGAACGCCCGCGCCCGATTGCTCGTGCCACCAATGCTGGGCGTCACCTTGGGGGAATTGCCGCGACGCGCTCAGCAGGATCTGGGCGCGCGCCAGTTCCGGCGCGGTCGCGCACAGCGCCATCACGTCCTGCAATTGATCTCGAAAGCCAAACGCGCCGCCCGATTGATACAACGCTGTCCGGCCCCAGAGGCGGCAGGCAGTTAGCTGATACAAGAGCCAGCCGTTGCATAGGAAATTGATCGAAGAGGCTGGAGTCTTGACTTGCAACTGGCCGAGATGAGCGGTCCAAAATTCGCGCGTTCGGAGGTTGAGTTCGACAATTCGACTGCCATCACGAAGCGTCTTGGCAGCCGCGCGAACAGCTTCCAGATCCTGCGCGTCTCCCAATGCCAGCGCCAACTCGCGCGTCTGCCCGGGGTCTAGAGAGATTTCGACACGCAGCGCGCCGCAGGGGTCAAGGCCAGCGCCGCAGATGCGATCCAGCCGTTTGGCGCGCATCGCGGCGGGCGTGTCGAGCGACCCGTTGCGGCCGATAAATGCGGCGCGGTCCCCGGTGTAGCCTTCTGGCATTTCGCTCGTGAGCATATATCCCAGAGCCGACGGTTGAATCGACCGGAAAGGGCTGCGCGCGATCAATGCGCCAGACTCCTCGTCCCAACTTGTGACGATGTACGGACTGGTATCCTCGCGGTCCGTGCCCAGTGTCCATTCGACATACCAGATCAGGCTAATCCGGCGTGCCGTCTTACCAAAATTGCGTAAGCGAATCTGAGACACACGTGAAGACGACAGACTGTTACCTTCAATCGGCACCCACACTTCCATACGATGCTCAACGCCGTGCGTGTTGTTTTCGTAAACGGAATAGCCTTGGCCGTGACGCACTCGGCGCGGATCAGTGCCTGGCTCGGTCATGGTCCAGAATTCGCCGCTTTCTTCATCGCGCAAATAGACCCGGTCCGACGCAGGGCATTTTACGGGATCGTTCTGCCACGGGGTCAGTCGATTCATCTGGCTATTGCGAGACCAGCATGCCCCCATTCCTGCCTCGGTGACGAGCGCGCCGAAATTGCGGTTTGCCAACACGTTCGACCACGGAAGCGGAGTGTGCTGCCCCACGCCCAGGTAGATCGCATACTCCCTGCCGTCTTGCGTAAAGCCACCGCTGCCATTGTGGTGCAGAAGCTCCTCAAATGGGAGGGGCAGCGATTCATGGAACTGTGCCGGGCCAGGGGCATAGGAATCCGCACGTTGCACCGCAGGCTCCAGCGCCTTGCCCAATTGTTGAATCAGTAATCCTCCTCCGGCCCGTATGACAACGCGCGCGGCCGACAAAATTAAGTCGACATCGTTCGGGTCAAAGTCGGTCCACGCGCGCAGATATACGCCTCCAGGCTGCTCCACACCGGCCAGGATTGACTGCGCTGCAATCATCGTCAAGATCGTATTTGCTAGCGGTTGGTCGTATGCGGGCACTTCCTGATTCAGAACAACCAAATCGACCTTGAGGCCGCGCAGCCGCCAAAAAGTATGGGCTGTAAGAATCTCCCGAAGCCGGGCAAGGCCCAACTGATCTGAGATGGTGATCACTACAATCGGCAGATCGCCCGAAATCCCGTGACGCCACAAACCGGATTGGCCGAGCGTATTTCTCTGAATGCGTTCGCGCGAAGCGCGAAGCCGCGAGTTGGGATAGAGAATGTGACTAGCCAGTTCTTGAAAACGCTGAGCTATATCCGGCTGGATACCAAGATATCTGAGTTGTAACTGGGCATGCGTCCAGGCGAGTTCAAAGGCCCGAGCGGGCGAAGAGGCCATCTGGTATTTGTGGACCAACTGCAAGACGCCTTCGCGGCTGTCCGCAGCCACCAGAACGCAACTTACACTGGCCCGCGAGCGCGGCTTCAATACAAGCCGCAGGCGCTGCGCAAAGACCGGATCGAGTACAGTGCCCGTCGAGCCGTTCAGCGGGCGGCTCAGCGCTGCCGGGAGGCTCGCGCCTCGCTCGCGCCCCAGAAACGATGCGCGATCTGTCTCGAATTGCATTGGCTCGGCGGCATCCGGGCCGATCAGTACTTGCGCTACGAAAATGCCCTCCTCCTCCGCAGACCGCGGTCTGCGGCTTGCCAGCAGCGCACCCCGACCGGAAAGCTTTTCTGTGACGACAAACATCTTGCTGAACGCGGGGTGGGTCCGGTCCGCCATGTGCGCCGCCAGCGCCAGTTCGGTATAAGTTGTAAGTTCAAGCGTCATCTCGCGGAGCGTCCGATTTGTGAACGAGTAACGTCGGATCTCCGCATCGTCTTCGGGTGAAACCGTAATTTCGGTGAGTATTTCCACATCGTCATCGCGACGCGAGTATTCGACTCGGTCCGCCGAGAAGATGGCGGAAAAGCTCTGGTCATCTGAGCGCATCGGCTGGTATGTCGTCGAGAACAGTTTGCCGTTACGCAGATTCCGCACATAACAATAGGACCCGTCGCCGTCAATCGTCGTGTCGGCCCTCCACCGGGTAACGTCATTCGATTTCCAGCGGGTGTATCCGGCTCCGGAATTCGTCAGCATGGTGGCCATTCGGCCGTTGCCCAGAAGGTGAGCGCGAGGCACGGTCGTGTTCTCGCGAGTAATCCGCTCCATCGGCTCTGGCGAGGCCAACAACACACGCAGCGTCGAGCGCTCATGTTTTGGCAGCACCAATCGCGATTTCTCCGCCGGGATGCGCTCGTATAGCAGTGTTTCTACGGAGCGGATTCTCAAATCAGAGTGAAACAGATTCTGCACCGCGCCGCGATGGAGTAAGTTATTGATTGCCAGCAATGACATCCCCTGGTGATGTGCCATATAAGATTGCACAGTTACGCCGGGGCCGCTTCCGCGCCCTTTCTCTCGCGTGTAATCGATAGCCTCGTAAAAACCCATTACGCCGTAAAGCCCTCGCTCACGCAGTAGCCTGAGATTCGCGATTGCCGCCGGTGCGTCGATCTGCAAAGCGAGCGCGGACGAGTATGGCGAAACGACGACCTGCTGTTCGACGCGGGGCTTCAGACTCAGGCTAGGCACGCCGAACGCGTGATACTGGTACGTCTGATTTGAATCCACCGCAGCATGCCCCGACTCTGAAAGTCCCCAAGGAACGGCGAACTTTTCCCCAAACTCGATCTGTTTGCGCACGGCTTGGCGGCAGGCGTTATCGAGCAGCGAATTCTCAACGTTACGCAGGAACAACAACGGCATCAAGTATTCGAACATAGTGCCCCCCCATGACAGCAGCACCTGCGCGTCGGACGAGGTGTAGGGTCGGCCGAGCGCCACCCAGTGCTCCGGGGGAAGCTCGCCCTTGGCGATGCCGATCAAACTGGCCAGCCGCGCCTCGCTGGCCAGCAGGTCGTAGTGGTTGTCGTCCTGCTGCACGGAGTCCAGCGAGAGTCCGATCCGGAGCAACTTTGTTTCGGCGTTGTAGAGACAGCGAAAGTCCGTCTCGGCGAAGAGTTTCTCGATTGCTGCGATACAGCCGACGGCCAGGCTTTGGGTGGCAACGGCGGCCTCGTGGGCGCGCGCTCGCTCTGCCGCTATCTCCTTAAGCCAAACATGCGCTTGTTTAGGAATCTCGTTGCTATCCAAAGCCAAGAGCGCTTGAAGCGCCGACGACACTCCGGCCAGTTCGTCGATTGACGGCACGGTCGCCGCAGCAGCTTTGCGCAGAGCCACAGCCTCTTTGCCGATTTGAGCGACGAAGCTGTCTGGAGGCGCGAGCAGCAACTCGCGCCAGCGCAGATACTGGTCGCATTCCCTGTTCCAGCTTTCCGTCTGCGCTTGAATCTGTGCAATCCAGTAGCCGCGCCGGTCGTCGGCGTCGACATTCCAGCGAGCGCTCTCCAGCAGTTGGGCCACCGGGGTCTTGGCAATCTTCCGGTAGGTTGTGTAATTACGACTGGCCAACCCGGATCGGACAATCCGCGTCAACGCCCGCAGCAATCCCATCGACACGCTGTCCGCCGGCGACAACTCGCGCAGAATTTGGATGTGGTCGCCCAATGCACGTAAGCTTTGAGGCCCAACAATGGGCAGATGCATCAAGCGCTTCAGGCCCGCTCCGGCCGTGATTAGCGTTGCGGCAAAGTTGCCGCTATCGGCGGCAGAGACGTAGCG
>JBBRBI010000092.1:0-23360 GCA_038206015.1 Bryobacterales bacterium
ACCCGCTTCGACCTGTTGCTGCGCGTAGACGATCAGCACGTCGACTAGCTTTTCCATCAGCAGCGGCCAGGCCTTGCTCTCGGGTCCGCCAGAAAGGCCGGAGGCGTACATCATCTTCTTGGACTCAATATAGTTGCGTGACGAGCCGCCCTCGATCATGTAGCTTGCCAGAGTAAACGGCGCGCCTACAAAACCAATCACCGGCACACGACCCGCAAGGGCACGAGTGACCAGTTGGATGGTCTCACCCACATAGCCAAGGTCGTCGGTGTTTGAAGTCGACAGCGCATCAACGTCGGTGGAAGTCAGCACCGGGTTGTCGATGTGCGGTCCTTCACCCGCGAGGAATTTCAGCTTCAAGCCCATCGGTTCGACGGGCAGGAGCAGGTCGGCAAAAACAATTGCCGCATCCACGTCTAAAACCTCAATCGGCTGGAGCGTGACGGCAGCGGCCAGGTCGGGCCGCTTACAAATCTCAAGGATTCCGTTCTTGGCGCGGATATCTCGGTACTGCTTCATGTATCGTCCGGCCTGGCGCATGAACCAGACTGGTCGAACATCGGTATTGCGGCGCCGGCAGGCGTCGAGAAAGCGGGAGTTCATTGGAGCCAATCGCATGTCGTTTCCCATTTCTGGCCCCGAAGTCCTTCGGGGCAGTGGAGAACACGCATTCCTTTCGGTTTGTGGCTGGCCGCCCTGTCGCGGCCAAGAATATACATAGGTTTGGCCCAGGCTTCGGTGTCGATTGCCTTGGGGCCGATGAGCGAAACGGACAGGGTGCCCTGCGCAGGATATCCGGTGCGAGGGTCCATAATGTGACTGTAGATATTTCCACCAGCCATAAAATACTTTTCTGAGCTACCGGAGGTCGCCATACTCTCATCCTTAAGCAGGATCGAGGCGACGGTCTGGTCCTTATGGCCTGGATGAGCGATACTCACCTTCCAGCCTGGTTCATTGGGCGGGGTCCCCACCCCATACAGACTCGATCCAGCGGCGGAGACGAATGCACTCTTGATGCCTCCATCGCGCAGAATTGTGACCATTTGATCGACAGCATAACCCTTGCCGATACCGCCGGGATCCATCTCGGTAAGTGGATTCGCGAAGCGGACGGTCTGCGCAACTGGATCGAGAATGATGTTTTGATAGCCTACGGCGGACATGGCGGTTCGAATCTCAGACCGGTGTGGAAAACGCCCGGATCCCTTGAAGAATCCCCAGCGTCGCATCAACGGCCCGACGGTTATGTCGAATGCTCCCTCGCTCTTACGGCTGTATTCAAGACACGCTTCGAGCAACTGATATAGCTCCGCAGAAATCTGGACTGGCCCTCGACCCGCTTCCCGATTTACTTTTGACCACTCGCTGGTCGGCTTGTAGTTAGACAGTAGGGAATCCAGGCGACGCGCTTCTTCCAAAGCTTCTGTCACTGCGGCCTCAAGCTGGGTGCGATCCGGGCCATAAGCGGTAATCGAAAAAACACCACCCATGCACTCGACGCTAGCCTCGTACCGGAGGGCTTCGTGGCCTCCTGTTTGGCTCCAACCCAAGACAACTAGAACTAAAAGTAGCACAGCATGTACGATTTGCGGGTTGTCTCGCCTTTTGTTCGTACTTATTCCCGGAGGCACTGTCTGTTTAGTCCCTTGGCCTGCCTCGCTGGATGCGTTTCAGGATATTTGCCACCCGTTCGCGGGGTCCGAGATTCATGGCCGAATTGAAATATATCTCTGGAGTGTAGAAGAGATCAATTCGGTGGGCCAGTTCTTTACGCAGGAAACTCTTCGTCGTTTTCAGGACCTCAAGAACCGCATCGGCTTCGGCCCCCTGTGCGGGAATGTGCACAGTTACGGCGACCTTACGCATATCAGGCGCTACCTGCACGTCGGTCACCTCAACCCCCGCAAGACGAGGGTCTTCGAGCTCGTTCGAGATGATTTCAATGATCTCGGTGCGTATCGCATCCGAGACCCGTTCTAAGCGACGGCCTTCCACAGAACCATTATCTCGCCTTGCGGGAGAAAAAGTAGGCTGTATTCGACATCCGTCTAAAACGACAAGGTCTTGCTGATCTGAAGCTCCACCGGGATGTCGGTGTAGTTGGGAATATCGTTCAAGATTTGTCCCCCGACGGCCGACATGGAAGCTTGGAAATTTTCCAGTGTGTCGAAATAGAGGCGCGCCATGAAGCGGTAGTTGGCAGGAGAGCCGGGGGCAAAGCCAGCCAGCCCTTCGTCCACTTCGATCCGTTGGAGGCCAAAAGGCTTGAGCAAATCGGTGCACAGGCGAATATGCTTGTCGAGGTAATAGGTCACATCGAAGCGGCCTTCGCCGGCAGCTGGGTAAAACACGCTTACGCAGATCATCGTTGTGTTAGCTTATTGCTTTATGGCACGAAGCGTCAACAAGGTAATTCTAATTGGAAATCTAGGCAAGGATGCCGAAACGAAGTTCACCCCGCAGGGCATCGCGGTAAGCCGCTTCTCGATTGCGACGACTCGTCGCATCAAAGACTCTGGAACTGGTGATTGGAAGGACGAGACCGACTGGAACAATGTCGTCCTTTGGCGCAATGAGAACCTTGCCCAATACCTGACCAAGGGCAAACAGGTATATATCGAAGGCCGCCTCCAAACACGCAGCTACGACGACAAAGATGGCAACAAGAAATATTCGACAGAAGTGATTGCCGAAGAAGTCATGTTGCTCGGCGGTCGGGGTGAAGGCGCTGAAGGCGGCGGTGGCGGCATGCAGAGTGCTCCTCGCAGCGCTGCTCAACGCACTGCTCCGCAAGGCGGCCACCAACCTTCCGTTGGTGGAAAGTTTGATGATTTCGACCCCGGCATCAGTGACGACGACGTCCCCTTCTAAATTGCAAGCCGCTCAAGTGATAGCCTGAGCCTTATGACTCCTCAAGAGGTCCTGGACTTCGCCAAGTCGCACGAAGTCCAACAGGTCGACATTCGCTTTGCCGACATCCCTGGTCTTTCGCACCACATTACCTACCCGGTCTCGGAACTAACTGTCGAGAGTTTTGATTCGGGCTTTGGCATCGACGGTTCTTCCATCCGAGGATGGGCGGCCATCAACGAAAGCGACATGCTACTCGTGCCAGACCCTTCAACGGCCTTTATCGACCCTTTTACTCAAATAGAAACGATGGTCATGAATGGCACCGTGATCGACCCGATCACGCGGCAGCACTATGAACGTGACCCGCGCTGGATCGCGATCAAGGCCGAGAACTACCTGAAGACAACCGGCATCGCCGACACCATCTTTGTTGGGGCAGAGGCTGAGTTTTTCATTTTTGATAACGTCAGCTTCGATCAGAACATGCACTCGGCGCATTACCAGATCGACAGCGAAGAGGGGCGTTGGAATTCCGGGCGGCGTGAGAATAATCTTGGATACCGGCCTCGCGTCAAAGAAGGCTACTTCCCTGTCCCACCCACAGACCACTATCACGACTTGCGATCAGAGATGGTGCAGGTGATGCAGGAATGCGGCCTCGAGATCGAATGCCATCACCATGAAGTGGCCACGGCCGGGCAATCAGAAATCGACCAGCGTTTCAACACGATGGTAAAAAGCGCAGACAACATGATGCTCTACAAGTACATCGTGCGTAATGTTGCCCAGCGCAATGGCAAGACCATCACGTTTATGCCCAAGCCCCTGTTCGGGGATGCAGGCAGTGGAATGCACGTGCACCAGAGTCTCTGGCGCGACGGCAAGCCGCTCTTTGCAGGCGAGCTTTACGCTGGCCTCAGCCAGACAGCCCTCTGGTACATCGGTGGTCTGCTTCGACATGCTCGCGCACTCAGTGCCATCATTGCCCCCACCACCAACAGCTACAAGCGCCTGGTGCCGGGCTATGAGGCACCGGTCAATCTTGCCTACAGTCGGCGCAACCGCTCTGCTGCTGTGCGAATTCCGATGTACTCGGCGAGCCCCAAGGCCAAACGGGTTGAGTTTCGCCCCCCAGACCCGAGCGCCAACCCCTACCTCGCTTTCTCAGCGATGCTGATGGCTGGCCTGGACGGCATTATCAACCGGATCGACCCTGGCGATTCGCTCGACAAAGATATCTACGACCTGTCGCCCGAAGAACTCAAGGCAGTGCCGTCGATGCCCGCATCACTTGATGAAGCGCTCGACTGTCTGGAATCGGATTACGAATTCCTGCTCAAGGGCGATGTCTTCACAGCAGAGCTGATCGAAACTTACATTGCCTACAAACGCAAAAATGAGGCCGACGCCATCAGGCTGCGGCCTCATCCTTACGAGTTTCATCTCTACTACGATATTTAGCGCTTCGGTCCGAAGAACGCGACCAGCCCGATCAACAGAGTGTTCTGCCCGGATGCTGCGTTCGCGTTGTCACCGCGTTCAAATACCTTCTTGTCAGACCAGTCACGGCGGTATTCAAGGCGCGTCAAAAGGCCCTCCATCCACTTGTACTCGCCAGTGATGGTAACTTCGTTCAATTTCTGCTTCGTCCCGGTGATGAAGCCGTCTTTGTCGTAGTAATACTCGCCTCGGGCACTGAAGGAAATGGTCTTCGTGGCCTGATATTTAGCGGCGGCACCGATTGCGAGCCAGTCATTGGATCCCTTACCAATTGCAAACTTCTCGTTGCCGTAATTGAAGTTGACGTAGGTGCTGAGCTTGTCGGTCGGGTTGTAGGTTCCGACGCTATCGTAGAAATTCCGATAGCCATTATTGTTCTTGGTTTTTTCGGGGCCGACATAGTAGTTGTTCAACCAAGCGAATTTTCCTACCGTGAGTGCCGTTGTGAAGCCGAGGGTTTTACCGGAGTTATTGTCCTCGACATTGTTCCATCCATTCACTACCTGGAAGCCGACGGTGAGGTACTTGTTGACCGGCATTGCAGTCCGCAGGCCAAAGTGATAGTAAGGACCATTCGCAAAAATCAGCGAGCGGGAGTAGTTCCAATTGGAATGTGTCTCGGTTACTTCTGCCCCGGCGCTGGTGTAAAATTTGCCGAAGTCCATCTGCAAGCCCTTCAACTGTTTGGGCTTGAAAGAGATGTATGCCTGGGGCACATACTTCATGTTGTCGAATCCATTGGCGGCGTCCTGGAAATTGATGAGGTCCAATGCCCGGCCAAAGGCCAAGTCGAGCCGGAAGCCAACCGGATCGGCATCATGTTCGAGGGTCAACCTGGTCATATTCAGGCTGAAGCTGTTCGCGCGGCTGTCGAAGTTGCGATATTGATTCACGCCAGAACCAGGATGGTTTGCTGCGTAACTGTAATAGCCATCAATGAGGCCGCTGAATGTAATTCCCCCAATGGACCAGGTCGGCACCGCATCGGGCGCGAGCGCAGGCTCTGGCTTGGCACCGGGGTCAGCTGCTACCGCCGGGGCAGTCGCTGGGGCTGGGGTGGTCGTTGGCGTCTGAGCCACTGCCAGTGTGCAGAGCAAAGTCGTGGTTAGGGTCAGGGAACAAATTTTTGAATACTGCATGGTGGCTCCTATTAGCTGTTCTTATACTTAGCCGGGCGACAGGGCCACAAGCCGGGACGGTTCTCTGAAGTGTAGGCTTGAGTCGGAAGAAATTGCCAATCACATATTTCTATTAGTCGAATTGAAATTATCTGCTTCCCACTAAAGAGCTGGAGTAGCATGATAAGTCAATCCGCCATGTATGCGTGATAGCTAACCCGCCCCTGTCTCTAGCGGGAATCCTTACTGAACTGGACAGTCATGAAAAGAACCGCATTTGCAGTCCCACTGGCCCTAGGCAGTGCCGTCGCGCTACTGGCGCAGACAGCACCAGCGCCACTATCCCCAATCGCCGCACTCGAGGCGGGCGTAAAGGCAGCTCAATCCTCAGGCGATAACGCCTGGATGCTGACAAGCTGCGCGCTCGTTCTCATGATGACCGGCCCAGGTCTCGCTTTATTTTATGGAGGCTTGGTCCGCAAGAAAAACGTCCTCGCAACGATGATGCAGAGCTTCACCCTGATGGCACTAGCTACGGTCCTGTGGGCCATCGTTGGTTACAGCTTGAGCTTTGGCGAGGGCAGCCCCTTTATCGGTGACTTGCGTTACCTGATGCTGGCTGGCGTTGGAGCCGATCCGATGCCTGACTATGCGTCCACGATTCCACACCAAACCTGGATGATGTTTCAGTTGATGTTTGCAATCATTACGCCGGCGCTCATCACTGGTGCCTTTGCAGAGCGAATGAAATTCAATGCCATGGTGCTCTTTATGACACTGTGGTCGCTGCTGGTTTACTACCCGATGGCCCACATGGTTTGGGGCAAGGGTGGCTACCTCAATGCGTTTCTCGGCGGGGTCGTCCCCTGCTTCGACTTTGCTGGGGGCACGGTCGTACACATCACTTCGGGTGTGTCGGCACTGGTCTGTGCCCTATACATGGGCAAGCGCCACGGATACGGTTCAGAGCCAATGAGGCCGCACTCACTTGTGCTGAGCTTCATCGGTGCCTGTATGCTGTGGGTTGGCTGGTTCGGCTTCAACGCGGGTAGCGCTCTGAGCGCTGGCTCGCTGGCCACCAGTGCCTTTGTCACTACGCACTTTGCAGCGGCCGCAGCAGCGCTCGGCTGGTCGCTGATGGAGTGGTTTCATTCCAAGGCCACCGTTCTGGGCGCAATCTCTGGAGCGGTAGCAGGTCTGGTTGTGATCACGCCAGCCTCCGGCTTTGTCACTCCTGGCGCTGCTCTGATCATGGGCTTTGTCGGCGGTATCTTCTGTTATTTCATGGTTGTCAAAGTGAAGGCGATGTTCAATTATGACGATTCACTCGACGCCTTCGGCGTACACGGCGCGGGCGGAACGCTAGGAGCATTGCTCACTGGCGTATTTGCTACCAAGGCCGTCAACAGTGCGATCGCTGATGGCAAGGGCGGTATGCTCACCGGCAATAGTGGCCAATTATTGAACCAGGCGATTGGCGTTGCCATCGCATGGGTCCTCGCAATTGTCGGCACACTGCTCATCTTGAAGATCTGCGATCTTGTCTGTGGTGGCGTCCGAGTCAGCCAAGAGGATGAGATCACTGGCCTGGACTTGACGCAGCATGGCGAAGAAGGCTACTCCCTGGAAGGTTGAGAATAGAGAGATAAAACATCATGAAAAAACTCGAAGCAGTCATTCAACCTTTCAAACTGGAAGAAGTCAAAGAAGCCCTCAAGGGCATCGGCGTCGATGGCATGACCGTCACGGAAGTGCGTGGCCATGGACGACAGAAAGGGCATACAGAGGTCTACCGTGGACAAGAGTACAAAGTAGACTTGCTGGCCAAGATCAAGCTTGAGATCATCATCCCGGCTGCGCGCCTGGATGAAGTACTCGACACCTTGATGAAGGCCGCCCGCACAGGCAAGATCGGCGACGGCAAGATCTTTGTCTATGACGTTGCAGACGCGATCCGCATCCGTAATGGAGACAGGGGCGAAAGCGCGATTTAGCGGCGCGTCAGCGCAATAGTTAAAAGCCCCGGCCGGAAGGTCGGGGCTTTTGGTTTTGTTGAGTAGCTAATATATTAGCTGTAGAGTTGAGAATGATATCCTTGTAGATAACAGAATAGCTATGGCGCTTAAGACACCAACCGATGTCCAGCGGGAACTGGCGGCGCGATTGAAGGCCCGGCGTCTGGAAAGTAACCTGACGCAGGAAGGGCTGGCGACGCGCAGCGGCGTGAGTTTGGGTTCCCTCAAGCGTTTTGAGCGAACTGGATTGATTGCGCTGGACGCTCTGCTTAAAATCGCACTGGTGCTGCGTTGCCTAGGGGACTTTGACGGGATCTGTGCCGGAAATGGGCGAAACTTGGCCACAACGACGCTCGACGCAATTTTAGAAGCGCCGAAGATGCGACGAAAGGGGCGGATCAAGTAAGGTGACTCGCTGCAAGAACCATGCCTCCCTGGGCAGTGTGAATGCGAAAGCCATGAAGGAGATTACGGGGGGAATTTGCGGTGCCTGACAAATTGGCCCTAAACTGGCTGTGTATTCCGGCGCTGACAGCTGCCTGCGCTACTACCGCAGCTCCATATCCGCAACCTCAATCGGAGCGCGAACGCGACCTAGTGCCCGGTAATTACTTTAAGAGTGAGGCTAGACTCCAGATATAGTCCGTCTTCGTTGCTCCTTCGAAGTCTTTCGCCGACTCGAGCCCCAATTTGAAATCGCGAATCTGACTGGGATTTATTGACGTGGACGTAGAGGCCCGGGAGTGACACGACATGCAGTTACTCGCTGTGCCGTCATCCAAATCCGCCCCTTCAAGATAGGGATTGAAGATCACGTTGTAAGATCCGTCCCCTGTGGGCTTTTGCGTTAGTGGTTGAGCAGGCTCCGAAAAACTAATACTTGTGTTTCCAAGGAATTGCTTCCACTGGCCGCTTAGCTTTCCTTCGGGTGGCGTAAGCGCAGGTGGCGTGTCGGTTCGACTCCATTCTGGCTGCCACCAAAACGTCGACCATGTCCAATCGGCGAGTTCCTTGGTCGCCAAATGCAGTCCTACGAGGATCATTGTGTCCCCAGGTTCAAGTTCCGGATTAGGACTATTGTTGCCTGCGGCGAACTTGTACTTCTTCAGGTTCTCATCGGTCAGTTCGATGTTTACAAAACTGCTGACGGTGACAAAGCGATCCTTTGCTTCTCCACAATCGTTCATATCTTGAGGGGGTTGGTTCGCTCGGTAGACGACAACGCATTCCTTCCACTTCTCCATGGGAAGTTTGGCACCTCCTATTGGGTCCAGATAATATTTACTGGGCCACACCCCCAGACGGACGTAACTGCCGCTTGGCACTCTGAGCCAAACTCCCTTCACGATTCGACTGGCCTGCGGAAAATTGTCAATCAAGTTCGGCTCGCCGTCCCGAACTTGATCTGGGCCCGATTGAAGCAGCGCCTTAAACTTGCTCGCCGCTTTTTGATTCATCAGGATCATTTCATAGCGATACCCGAGTTTGTCCAACTGCGCGGTGCCCCGGAGACTCGCGTTCGGATGAGCACCCAGTGCTTGCAACACCGAGGAAGCGAGGAACGTATCCGGGCCTTGCCATTTTTCCAGCCAGTCGTCTGCAATCACCGCCGCAAGAAGATCCCATCCGAGTGCCCTGACGAATTCGTCGGCACCTGCCTTGTATATATCCTCGTTACTGTGGAGACAGGATTGAATTCGATGCAGTTTCTGTCGTCGCAAGCGCTGATCGGAAGGAAGTGAGTCAGACAAAAAGTTCGCCGGATAGCCGCCGAAGAGATCTTCTTTACAACTATTTTCTGTATCTGCGCCCTGCGGCGCGCACAGCAGCAGAGCAAATAGCCACGCCGACCTAGTCCTGAAGACTTTACGGAACATATTTAGCGGCGTCCAGTAGATCGAGGATTTTCGGATCTGAAGGCCTTAGCTCGTTTTCCCCGAATTTGGCGATGGCCCCAACTTGGCTGTGTCTCATGATTTGACTGCCGTCCCAGATCGCACTCCCATGAGTTTGCGCAAGTTTGATGATTTTTTTGTAGCTCGTCTGCATGGCGGCGAGGTGCCCAACGAAGGCGTCGTCAACTGCGCTGAACTTCTGCAGCAGCGAGATCGCGTCCGTCTGAACACCGCCTTGCGGCGGAGGATCGAATTTAAAAAGTTTCTTGAACGCATCCGTTGCCTCCAGAGTATTCACATCAGCCAACGCAATCGCCCAAAGTAGGGCACCGGCAAGTTGAAACGGAACCGGCGTTACTGCGACCGGTACGTTGCCTTTGTGAGTTATATCTTTTTTGAACTCTTGAGGGTATTTCACGAAATCAGGCATTGTAGTATTTGTTCCTTATCTTTGGGTTTAGAGGTTTAGATGGACGTTAGCCCATTCAGGTAAGTGGTTAACTGTTGGCGTGAGCCAAGAGTTCTAAGTTGCAACGTATCGATACCACGGAGCAGCTTTCCCCAGTCGCCGGTCGTCCGCCAATGGGGATGGAGCCAGGAGAAGAGTGGTGCCATCGCCAGCTTCTTGTCCCAGTCCGAAATTTGAGCTGAATCCTGCATCAGTTGAGCATGCGATCCGTAACGGGGCAGCAAGCCGAGCAGCTCACCCCGCAGCGCCAACATCGCCGGCACATTCCCACTGGATCTTTCTATCTCCCATTGGGCCAACGCGACACCGGTAAGTGTCTTTGTTACAACGGGAAAAGTTCTCAACTCGCGAAGGAATTCCTCCGCCATATCCAACAGCCCAGCCCGCGCCGAAAGCACCGCCGCGTGCACAGTGCCGGTGACCGACGCTTGAATGCCAACGATACGCTCCGCGATCTTCCGAATGTCTGCACGCTTTCCCATCGCCAATTGGCTGTAGCCCGCTGCGGCTAGTGCCCGCACGCGACCGTCCGCCGTCGCCACCTCATTCAACCCTTGCGAGCATGACTCGTAAATTACCGCAGCCTTTTCAAAGTGCCCCGCCTCGGCATAGACGTTCGCTTCCTGAATAAAGCCTTCCCGGCGAAAGCGCGGCGAGTCGAGGGCTTGCAGCTTTCGGCATTGCGCGATCACGGCGTCGAAGTTCCCCGAAAACCAACCCCTAGTGGATTGGCAAAGAGCTTCAAACATCGGCTTCCCCAGGCGCGCCAAGTTGAAGACGGCCCGCTCAAATAGAGCATTGTCGCCCAGAACCACGCCGACAAGTCCCAGAGATACGTAGATCGAATAGAAATCGCTGTCCAACTCCGCAGCCTTATTCAACAGCGGCAGCAACTCCGCCGCTCGGCCATCGAGCAACATCTGGTTACTTCGATAAAAGTAACCTCTAAAGTCATTCGGATATTCGTAGGACAACCGCGCAAATTGGTCCTCACTTTGCTTGAACGAGTGGGTGTCATAAGCGTACATACCGAGAGTCCGCAATTCTTCACGCCTACTCAGTGGGCGGGCGCGTAACAGCCGCATGGCATCTTCCCACGCGCGCATGGAATCCAGATCCCGACCCATGGAGTTCAAAATATCTGCTTTCCGCATGGCGGCGAAGCTAAAGCCAGGATCAGCTCGCAGGGCAGACTCAAGTTCGAGCAACGCCTCCTGAGGCCGCTGTTGATAATCACGATCCTCCGCCCGTTTAACGTATAAAAGCGCTTCCCAAGAAGAAGTGGTCACCTGTTCGGGCATGCGATCGTAAATGGGACTCGCTGCGGATTTGTCGCCAACTACAGTTCGAACCCAATTTCCGGCTTCTCGCACTGTTTGGCTGACATCTTCCCATCCACGAGCGGAAAAAGATTTAGTTTCGCGATTTGCCGGCTCGTTCGGCGATTTGCCTCTTCGCTCCACTTGCACCGTCAAACTCGGGCTCGCGCCGACGATAGCAAAACTTCCAAAGACTACGGCCTCCGCGTTCATCCGCCAAGCGGCCTCGCGATATTGTTCGGCTTTTAGGTTCGCCGTGTCCCGCACGAGCATCTCGGCGAATGTTCGATTCAGGTCACGAGGAGAAATCAAATTGATCAATGTCGATTGTTCCAAATGCATACGCAGCGAGGTCGCAATTGCGTCAAATCGATTGTCACCGGAAGCATTCTGGACTTCGCCGACAAGAAGTTTCGATCCAGGCTTAGGCGTTACCGGATTCGTGAATTTGGAGATCGCAAATCCCGCCACCGCGAGGCTTCCGGCCCCGGCCAAGACCCCGGCTGCAGTTCGCCTCGAAATCCAACCCGGCTCCAACTCCGCGACAGCCTCCAGCGGACCCTTCCACCTGTGGGCGGGTTCCAATCGCAAGCACTTTGCTACTACGTCACCCCACGTTCCTTCAAGCTTTGGACCTTCAGCATTAGGATGGCGGCCCGTGATCATTTCATGCAGCACGATGCCGAATGAGTAGACGTCCGTGGCCACGGTAGCTGGCTTTCCCGCCCATTGTTCGGGCGCTACATATCCCGGTGTCCCCATCAACAAACTTGTCGTATGCAGGGCCGCCTCTCCCGTCTCCCGCGCGATTGGGGCAGCCAGCCCAAAGTCCGTTACGACCGCACGACCGTCAGTGAGAATGACATTTGACGGCTTGAAATCGCGATGCAGAACTCCGGCCCCGTGTACGGCCGATAATCCTGCAGCCATCTGCCGTGCGATTCTCAGTGCCTCGTCCAGCGCAATCGGCCCTGCACGTTTCAGCCGCGCTTCGAGTGTCTCGCCTTCAAGTAACTCCAGCACGTAAAAGTGAAGATGGCCGAGCGGATGATCAGGCTCGGTCACCAAGTCGAAGACCCTTGCGACGTTCGGATGCGAGATGCGTCGCGCCAGACGGATCTCCCGGCGGAAGCGATCAAGGAATGAGGATTGGCCCGCGAGTTCCGGATGTAGTAACTTCAGCGCGACCCGCTCATGGAGTTCCCGATCCGAAGCCGCGTAGACTTCTCCCATCCCTCCCCGACCGAGGAAGAATTCAATTTCGAAGCGGTTCGCCACGATCTCGCCTTCCAGAAGACGTTGCGTATGGCTGTTCGGTCCGCTGGCGAGGATCTCGGGGCGGTACCACTCGAAGGCTGGCTTCTCTAACAGGTCGTAACCGCCCATTTCAACGCGCAACAGGCTCAGCACCTCGGCTTGCAGGAGGGCGTCGCCGGTTTTCTCCGCCAGGTAAGCAACTCTATCCTCAGGAGCGAGTAGCGACGCTCCGGCGAGAAGGTCGGTGATCTGGTCCCACCGGGAAAGTTCGGGCAAGCCTATTCACCCTCTCCTTCAAGTTCACGACAGAGCCACCGTTTTGCCGCATCCCAATCGCGCTTCAGCGTTCGTGACGAGACGTTCATCGCGAGGGCCGACTCCTCGAAGCTCAAACCGGCAAAGAATTTCAACTCCACTAACTGATATGCGCGAGGGGATTCGATTTCGAGACGCGAAAGTGCCGCATCAAGGGAAATTAATATTGCCTCCGGGTCCGGGGCCGCGACCAATGCCTGATCGAGATCAATCCGTCGCAACTCCCCACCGCGCTTGCTGGCTTGCGAGCGGCGCGCATGGGAGATGAGGATGCGACGCATGATCTTTGCCGCCGTTGCAAAAAAATGGCCGCGGTCCACCCAGTCTATGTCCTTGGCTTCAATCAACCTTATGAATGCTTCGTGCAGTAAAGCCGTCGGCTGAAGTGTATGTCCCACTCGCTCTCGCGCCATTTGCGATGAGGCCAAGCGCCGCAGTTCCGCGTAGATGTGGGGGTAAAGCTCGTCGCGGGCTTCGGCGTCACCGCTCGCCGCGCGCTTCAATAACGCCGTAACTTGGCCTCCGCTGGAGTTTGGGTTGTTTGGCATAAAATCCTGCGCGCAGTGGGTAACACTTTAACATACGCGCATATGTCACGATTTGCCGACTAACAGCGCAAAGGAAGATGAACACACACAACTTTAAGGATCTTAGTCAGGAAACTTTCACTACGGGGATCGGGGCTGGTTTTAGCTTTGACCCTTCTCTCATCATCACTGCTCTCTCAAGTCACCGTCCACCGCGTCACGACGGTAACCGGAACTACGAGCACCAGAACGACCGATGTCAACGCGCTCAGTCTCAATCTGAATCTCCCGATCGGGATCGCGCGTAGTCCATCAACTGAACTCTTCGTTGGGGACTTTCTCAACAATCGCATTTACAAATTGTCGCCTGCGGGCCGCGCTACGGTGCTGGCTGGGACTGGCGTTGCTGGTTTCACTGGAACTAATGGACCTGGCACTGAAGCACAGATCACCAAACCGAGAGCGATGGCTCACGATATTGGGCGCTCAAAGCTTTACTTCTCCGATGTCTGGTATCAACCGGGTACGCCGCGTGGATCTATTGAGCGGCTGGGTTGAGTCCGCTATGGGCACCGGAATCCCCACTTTCAACGGTGATGGCCTGGCTGTGGCGACTAATATTTCGGAAGTTCTCGGCATGATCACCGATTTCAACGGCAATCTATATTTCACCGACTCAGGCAACCATAGAGTTCGCACGCTGAATATCAGCGGCAAAATAACCACAATCGCCGGCGACGGATCGGTGGGGAGCCCTGTGGACGGTGCCAGCGCCACAATGTCGGCGCTCAATACGCCCGCCGGGATCGCGAGATCCACATCGGGCGACATCTACTTTTCCGATGTCGGCATCGGCGCAATCTTTCGAATTCGCAACGGCGTTATTTCTAAAGTGGCCGACAATCCGACCGCGACCGCCATAACTGGCCCCGCGTTGCAGGTACGTATTCCAACCTGTACAGGCATGACGCTGAACGCCGATGCTTCCGGGCTCTACTTCACCGAGGAGGTGACCGACACAATACGCTACCTTGACTTCAACACCCAGCAGGTGACCTTGATCGCCGGGAACGGCACCTAAGGTTATTCCGGCGATGGGGGGCCCGCTACGCAGGCCTCCTTTGGAAATCCAAATCACATCGTTCTAGCCGGCACCAACCTTATTGTTGCCGACGCGCTCAATAATCGCATCCGCCGCATCGTCCCCGGCGGGATTGTAACCACGATTGCGGGCGGGGTTAGCACGAACGGCGACGGCGGCCCTGCAACAAGCGTGACTTTAGGTTTACCCGTCGATGTCAAAATCGATTCCACGGGCAACCTCATCATTGCCGATCAAAAAGACTGCCTCATTCGCCGTGTCACTCCGATCGGAATGATCTCCACACAGGCGGGAACTCCAGGAGCTTGCAACACGCCCGGCATTTCTTCGGCCTTTGCGTGGAGCGAAACCACAATGGTCTACGCGGCGCCGTCGGTCTATGGTGCACGTTGGGGCCAAGTCCTGTTTTTCAGCACACCAACAGTGGCATCGGTAATATGATCCGAAGCCGGGACGGGCAGACGGTGTACTTCATCGCCCAAGGAGGTTTCGCTGTTTTCACGGTTCCCATCAATCAAGCTGTGGTCACCGCCAATGGCTTCACGCCCACTCGATTTGCCGGTGGAACGGACAGAGGCGCGGAAACCGACGGCGGGCCTGCTCTAGCCAATGTCCTGTTCATTCTCGCTGCCCTAGCCGAAGACAAAGCCGGTAATATTTATATCCTCGACTCGGGAAATCAAAATGTCCGTAAGGTCGACATTTCGACGCGTAAGATCTCAACCGTTGTGCAATATGCAGGTCTGAACTTTGGGAGGGGACTCGCGGTCGATTCCCTAGGAAACATCATCGTAAGTGTCGGCAATCAAGTTTTGGCCTTCAATCCTAAGGGCGAACTCGCCGGTGTCGTCGGCGCTGCCCAACCCGGAAGCACGGCCGACGGTGTGGACGGCCAGGCCGCCCGGCTAAACAATCCCTGCGGGCTCTCAATTGGCCCCGACGACAGAGTCTATGTCGCCGATTCGGGAAATGGTCTAGTCCGCTCTTTAACCACTGTTAAGGTGTCGGCTCTCGAAGTACAAAGCTCATCGGTACCGGCTTCAGGCCCCATTCCCGCGAAAGTGCTGGTTAGAGGGTCCGACGGCGCACCCCTTGGCTCCGTGCGCGTTCAATTCACAATCTCTCCGTCGTCGGCAATACTGAGTGCGGCTTCCGTTTTGTCGGACAACGATGGAACGGCGACGGTCCTGGTATCGCTCACTGGAGTAGCCCCGGTTGAGATTGAAGTCAGCCCGACGCGATCAGGCGCAGCGTCTGCTTTTCGGCCATCTGTCGCGGCCGCCATTTCGCTCGGCGACTTCGGTGCGGCCAAGACTATCGCGCCGGGAGGCTGGATGGAGATATACGGAACCAATCTCTCGCCTGTAACACAAGTCTGGTCTGGGACTGACTTCGTCAACGGAGTGGCACCCACGTCTCTATCCGGCGTCACGGTTCTGATTAACGGCATCCCTGCCTTCATCAATCGTATTAGTCCCACGCAAATCAGTGCAGTCGCCCCCGACGACATCGGCGTTGGTAATGCATCCGTGAGAGTCATAAATACGAGTGGCACAAGCGAAGCCTTCAGAGTAACGGCTGCGGACCGGGCTCCCGCTCTGCTGGCACCCTTGTCGTTCAAGCGTGGCGACCGTCAATATGTCTTCGCCCTCTTACCCGACGGAAATTACGCCGGGCCCAGCGATCTCATTACCGGCGCCCCCTTCCGGCCCGCTGCCAGGGGAGAGCGCCTGTTACTCTACGGGATCGGATTTGGCTCCACCCAGCCAAATATACCTTCCGGCAAGATTGCTGACTTGGCGGCGGTCCTCTTCAACGTCCGGATCACGATCGGGGACTCACCGGCAAGCGTCGAGTACGCGGGTCTGGCCGTCGGCTTTGTAGGGCTCTACCAGTTCAATACTGTTGTTCGCTCGAACATCTCTGGTGACTTCCGCATCTTAGCCACAGCCGATGGCGTCCCTCTCTCGCAGGAGTTGTGGATCACAATCAAATAGGTCTACAAATACCGAAAAGGCCCCGGAGTTCTCGCCCCGGGGCCTCTCACTTGCTACCGCTTAGAACTGATTCCAGAGGTACTGATTGTAGACCTCATGGTGATATTGCACTTCGGGAGCTTTGACGAAAGTACCCAGAAGACGGGGGCAGCGATCCGCAGAAGCCTGCTTAAGGTCGGCGTAGCGGCCCTTCACGTCCTCGCCGAGCAACTGGGTGGCCCAGTCGGCACCACGGAAGTTCTCGAGCGCCGTGTAGACGTTATCCGGAAGATACCGTTCTGCCTGGCGAAGGTTCTTGATCTTGGCGATCTCGCCGTCGAGCCCGGTCTTGAAGACCGAGTAGAGAACCATGTATGGGTTGGCGTCGGGACCGACCGAGCGAACTTCAACACGCGAACTCTTCTCATTGCCAATCGGGATGCGCACCATCGAACCACGGTCAGTGGCCGATGCCTTGATCTGGTTGGGGGCTTCAAAGTGCGGGTCCAGTCGACGGTAGGCGTTGGCGCTGGCGTTCAACAGCAGGCAGATGTCGTTGCCGTGGGTGAGAATGCGATCAATGAACTGCCAGGCAGTCTTGCTGATCTTCTCGTCGCCCTTGGGATCCCAGAAGATGTTCTTGCCACCCTTGGAGATCGACACATTGGTGTGCATGCCACTGCCGTTTACGCCGACAACCGGCTTGGGCAGGAAGCTGGCGGTCAGACCCATGCGGGTAGCCACCTGGCGGCAAATCAGCTTGTACAACTGGATCTGGTCAGCAGCGGCAACCACTTCACCGTAGCTGTAGTTGATTTCAAACTGCGAAGGCGCAACTTCCGGATGGTCTTTTTCGTTCTCAAAGCCCATAGAACGCTGCACTTCGGCGCAAGTATCAATGAAGGTGCGCAACTGGTCGCCAGGCAGCGAGTGGTAGTAACCACCGGTGTTGACGTACTCAAACTTGCCGGTCTCGTGATAATGACGTTCGGCATCGACGCCCTGGAAAAGGAAGCCTTCGATCTCGTTGGCGGCATTCAGCGTATAGCCGTTCTTGGTGAACTGGCTGTTGGAGTACTCCTTCAAAACTGCGCGCAGGTCGGCACGGTAAGGGGAGCCGTCCTTGTCGATGACTTCACCGAAGACAAGAGCTTTGCCCGAACCAAAAATATCGGAGGGACCCCAGTAGAACGCGCTCCAATCCATGGACAGGCGCAGATCGCTCTCGCGCTGGGCAGTAAATCCGCGGATGGAAGAACCGTCAAAAGTGAGGTTGTCGTAGCTATTGATCAGAAACTTCTTGTCGTAATCAAGCATGTGCAGACGACCCTCAAGGTCGCTGAACATCACGGTGACAGCTTTGATGCTCTTTTCGTCCGTCAAGTAACGGAGACGGTCTTCCTGGATCTTATGGGCGGCAACGCGATTCTTGCGTTGCTCCTTGGCTGCCAAGTTCAAATCTTCCAACTCTCCGTAGGAGAGCGACAAAAAACTTCTTAAATCGTTGGACATTCATTCCCTCATTTGAGTAGAGATAGGAGGCTGGCTGTTGAGCGGAAAACCTAGCGAAAACTGGAACCGGGCCTGTCAGACGGAGACGAGAAACCCTGGTTCAACCCAACAAGAGACAAACCCCGGCACACTGGCCGATGCTCGATTATAGACCCAGGGTCAGCTGAAACCAACACTTCGGGTCGATTCAGTGTCCATGGTTTATTTTTATCGAGACGATTGAATTGGATAATGAGAACAACGATGATCGGCAACATTAGCCATTTGAATATCTCGCGCGGCGGCATTCCAAAACGAGCTGTCCTGCAAACCGAGCTGACCCCACTGGGGCTGGTTGGGGACGATTGGGCAAACCCCAAGTTTCATGGGGGGCCCAATCAGGCGCTTCTACTGATTGGACAAGAGGTCATTGATGAGCTTAACGCTTTGGGCTACCGGCTTTACCCAGGAGCGCTGGGGGAAAACCTGACTACCGTGGGCCTTGACTATCGATCCATGGCCGCCGGGCAGCGTTTTCGAGTAGGCTCCAGCGGATTGATCGAACTGACCAAACTGCGAGAGCCGTGCAGGACGCTGGACGTCTATAACCGTGCTGGGCTTGAAAAGATCCAGAAGCTACTGAAGAGAGATGGGCGTGGTGGCTGGTATGCCAGCGTACAACGGGGCGGACCGTTGTTCCCGAACGATACGGTCGGCTTGGTAGACCAAATTGCCTGAGGCGATCTTGAGCTCACTCGAAGCAATTCTCAAAACGCACAGCCGCGTACTTGCCGAAGAAGTGCGACAACACCCCCATTGGCTCGACGATATTCAGATCGAACGGGAGTTTCTAAAGGACGATTTCCAGTCGCTGCTTGAGTCGCTGCCCTTTCAAAACCTTGCCCTGGCCAACTTCCGTCGGCGCTGCCTGACGAGGATCCTGCTGCGCGATGTACTGGGGCACGCGACACTGGCGCAGACGACTGCGGAGATCTCGACACTGGCCGACGCTATCCTCGATTGGAGTTACCGCCAGATCCGCGCTGAGGCTGAATGCGCATACGGTGCGCCGCAGCTCGAGGATGGCTCGGTGTGCGGCTGCGCGATTGTGGCGCTGGGAAAGCTGGGCGGCATGGAGCTAAATTACAGCTCGGACATCGACCTCATCTATGTCTACGGTGGCGCTGGCGAGACGGCAGGGCCAAGCGTGCTGAGCAACAAGGAGTTTTTCGAGAAAGTGGCTCAGCGCCAGACGCACTTTCTCGGGGCCTACACAGCCGAAGGCATCTGCTACCGGGTAGATCTGCGACTGCGTCCGGAGGGGAGCCTGGGTGAAATCGCGGTGTCGCTGGATGCCGCTCACGAATACTATCGGGTGCGGGCTCGCGACTGGGACCTGCAGATGATGATCAAGGCGCGCGTATCGGCTGGCGATCTGGCAGTTGGCCAGGCGTTGATCGAGTTTGTGGAACCCCTCACCTATCGCACGACGACAGACTTCTCGGCAATCGAGGCGGTAAGCGCCAGCCGCGTGCGTTTGAACGAAAAGCTGTCGACCCGCAAGTTGAGCGGCGATGCACTCGACGTCAAATTGACTGGCGGCGGGATCCGCGACATCGAATTTCTCGTGCAGTGTTTACAACGATTGCATGGCGGGCGCGAGCACTGGGTGCGGCATGGCGGCACAATGCTGGCGCTGGGTCGGCTGCATGACAAGGGGTTGCTGTCGTCGGCTGAATATCTTGAGCTCGAAGAGGCCTATGAGTTCCTGCGGCATCTGGAGCACCGGCTGCAGGTGATGGAAGACAGGCAGACGCACAGCCTGCCAGAGAATCCTGAAGAGATCGATAGTCTGGCGCGGCGCATGCCACCAATCGAGCTTGGAGTAGACAACACCGGGCCGAGGCTGGTAGCCAGGCTGAAGCGGCATCTGGCATCGGTCGAGTCGATCTACGCCAAATTTATCTACGGGCGCGGCGCAGCCTTGATGCCTGCTCGGGAGAAGTTTTTGGCCGGAGCAGACGCGCGACTGGGACGGCTGCTGGAGAGCGTGCAGCCTGATGAGATTCTGAGCAGAGACCTGCTGGACATCGCCGGGCACAGCCCGTGGCTGGCAGACGAACTGATCCGTCAGCCGCTGTGGGCGGAGGAGATTCGGCGCATGCGTATCAGCGCCAATCATCCTGTGGAATGGGAGGCCGAGGGCGGTCTGCGGCGGGCCTATCGTCGGCGCATGTTCCGCATTCAATGCGAGAGTCTTTGCCTGCGGCGGCCCGTGTTTGAAACGCTTGCGGCCAACAGCGACCTGGCCGATTCCGTCATCGCGCAGGCCTACCGACTGGCCTTGAATGATATTTCCAAGGGCAGAACAAAGATTGATCGCGACATGATGGTTGTGGCGTTGGGCCGCCTGGGCATGCGCGAATTTGATGTGGCCAGCGATGCCGATCTGGTCTTCATTCTGCCCAACGATGCCGCTGAGGACCTTGAATTTTGGACCCGCGTGGCCGCCAGAATGATTGAGCTGCTGACAGCCTACACCGGCGATGGTGTCGTCTTCACGGTGGACGCGCGCCTGCGCCCCTACGGCCGCGAAGGCGACTTGGTACAGCTTGAAGAGACCTATATCGAGTACTTCACCCACCATGCCGAGGCGTGGGAAGGTATCGCCTACATGAAGGCGAGAGCGGTGGCTGGCAACGTGGAGCGGGCGACGACGTTCTTGAGCGAGTTGCAGCAGGTGGACTGGCGGCGTTATGGGCAATCGCACCGGTCGCGGAGGCAACTTAGCGACATGCGCACGCGTCTTGAAAAAGAGCAGGGTTTAGCCAACCCACTCAAGGCGGGGCGGGGCGGCTACTACGACATCGACTTCTTGTTGATGTACCTGCGCCTGCGGGGCGCTGGCATCTTCTTCAAAGTGTTGAACACACCCGAGCGCATCGATGTGCTCGAGAAGATGGGGCATTTAGAAAGGGAAGATGCACGATTTCTCATGGAGGCGGCGACATTGTTTCGCGCCATCGACCACGGCCTGCGGCTCTATTCCGGACAGCCTGCTGCGGCCATGCCCACCGCGCCCGCCGCGCTTGAGCCCTTGGCTGCGATGTTGGAGCGCTGGGTGCCAGAGCGATTGCGGCAAGGTACCCTTGAAGAAGACTTGCGCCGCATCAAAGATCAAACTCGTGAAACCTTTGAGCGCCTCTTTGCCTAGGCTCATTTACCTATTCGTAGCGCTCGCGGGCCTGTCTCAAGCGGCCACAATCGAGACGGCCCTGAATCGCATGTACAACTTCGATTTCCCCGGTGCCGACCGCGAGATGGATCGCTTCATCGCGGAGCACCCGGTCGACCCATTGGGCCAAACCTTCCGTGCCGCAGCATTTCTGTTTCGCGAGCTCGACCGGCTATCGATACTTGAAGCCGAGTTCTTTGCCAGCGACAAGAGGATCGCCGACAAGAAGAAGCTGAGTCCCGATCAGAGACTGAAGGAGCGATTTATGGCGGCGATCGACGCATCCAAAGTCAAGGCGGAAGCCCGCCTGGCGACGGACGCCAACGACAAAGCCGCACTCTTTGCGTTGTGTCTCGACGCCGGTCTCGTCGGCGATTATACGGCGCTGATCGAGAAGCGGCAGCTTGGCAGCCTGAGTTATGCGCGCCAATCTCACGCCTATGCGCTGCAGCTACTCAAGTTGGATCCCAATTTTGCCGATGCATACTTGACGACAGGGATCACGGAGTATCTACTGGGCAGCGTCCCGTTCTTCGTGCGCTGGTTTGTGCGCTTTGACGAGGCGGAGGGCAGCAAGATTTTGGGCGTGGACAGACTCAAAATGGTGGTTGAAAAGGGCAAGTATCTTGGGCCCTTCGCCAAGATCCTGCTGGCGATTGTAGACATCCGCGAGAAGCGTCCGTTCGACGCGGAAGTCCGGCTGATGGAGCTAAGCCGGGACTTCCCCGAGAACCCGCTCTTCCAGCGGGAGATAAAGAAACTGAGGCCGAGAATTCAATGATCAAATACGCAGCGCTATTGTTGGCAGCGGTCTGTGCGCAGGCGGCGGCCCACCCGGAAATCGACCGGGTGTTCAACACTTTGTATGATTTCCAATTTGCCGAGAGCCAGGCACTGGCACGAGCCTACATCGGCCAGCACGGCGAGGATCCGATGGGCCACGCGTCCCTGGCCTCAGTGTTGACCTTCAGTGAGATGAACCGGCTGCAGGTGTTTAGCAAGGACATGTTCAAGGACGAGAAGGTTTCGGGGGCGAGCGCCAAGCAAGTGGTGGCCGAGGCCAGACGAGCTTTTGAAGACGCCTTGAACCGCGCCAAGAACGCGGGCACAGACGCTCTCAAGAAGAACAGCAAGGACACCAATGCTCTGCTCGCCCTGGTCATCGCGACAGGTGCCGAGCGTGACTTCGCCGCGCTGATCGACAAACGATATAAAGACAGCTACTATGCGGCCAAGGCTAGCCAGGACTACGCGCTGCAGCTACAGGCGGTTGCGCCTGAGCTTGCTGACGCCTGGTTCACCCGCGGCTTCAGCGAATATCTGGTCGGCAGCGTGTCGCCAGTCCTACGCTGGTTAATGAAGATCGAACGAGTAGAGGGCAATAAAGGCGTCGGCATCGAATACATGGAGAAGTGCGCACAAGGCGGTCAGTACCTGAAGCCCTTCGCGCAGATGATGCTGGCGACCATTTATAAGAAGGACAAGCGGGTCGAAGACGCTCGCCGGATGATGCAAAACTACGCCGATGCGCACCCTCGAAACGAGATGGTCCGGCTTGAGCTGTCGAAGCTGCCGAAGAGTTAATGCTGAGCTAGTCGAACTTCTTGAAGTTCTTCTCAAAAAGCGTTTGCAAGTGTGCGGCGGCTTCGTCGTAAGCAGCAGCATCGGCCCACTGGGCCTTGGGGTCGAGGATGTCGTTCGGTACGCCAGGGCACGATACAGGCACGTGAACTCCAAAGACCGGATGCGCTTTGGTCTCAATGTTATCGAGTTCGCCCGCGATTGCGGCCTCAACCATGGCGCGGGTGTACTTCAATTCCATTCGATGCCCGGTACCGTAGGCGCCGCCCACCCAGCCCGTATTGACGAGATAAGTCTTGACGCCATGCGTGTGAAGTTTTTCGCCCAGCATCTTGCTGTAGACCTTGGGGTGACGCGGTAGAAAGGGCTCACCAAAGCAGGCACTAAATGTGGCGGAAGGTTCTTTGCCCAAGCCGCGCTCCGTGCCGGCGAGCTTCGCGGTGTAACCACTGAGGAAATGGAACATCGCCTGCTCAGGCGTCAGGCGGCTGATCGGAGGCAGAACGCCGAAGGCATCGGCGGTGAGGAACAGCACATGGGTGGGGTGGCCTGCAACACCGGGAATTCGGGCGTTGGCAATGTAATCGATGGGATAAGCGGCGCGCGTGTTCTCGGTGTTGACGTCGCTGTTGTAGTCGAGCTCGTGGGTGTCCGGGTCCATGACGACATTCTCAAGTACAGTGCCGAACTTGATGGCATCCCAG
>JBBRBI010000093.1:0-22502 GCA_038206015.1 Bryobacterales bacterium
CTTATCGTTTAGCCGCGCCTGCTTCTCTTCTCCCTGCTCTCCGCCGCCGCCCCCACCCTCGTCATCCCCGTCTGTAGGCTGATCCATCTCATCATCGCGATCAAACCAGGGCGGATAATAAGGCCCGCGCCGAACGGTGTACGTAACCTTGGCGCTCTTGACCGGCTCCCCGAAAAAGTACTTCGCCTGCACAACTGCCTCAACCCGCTCACCCTGCACTACGCGTGCTTTTCCTACCCTAATCTTTACTTCGTATTCCGGCTTCTTATACTCCTCAACATTGAATCCCCCATAACTCTCCATCGCCCCTGAGCTCAGCTTCAATCCGTAATACCCCAGCCCCGCAGTAACCGGCACTTCAAACTCCCCCTTGACGGTGCCAAAACTGGAGAGTGTCAACTCCTTGCGGAAAATCGATTTCCCCTCGTGGTCACTGATCTCGGCAGTTACAGCGCTCATCTTTGGCAGGTCATATCCAAAGGTTGCGAGCTTTCGCAGGATTCCCTTGAAAAACACCTTATGCCCCGGCCTGTACACGGGTCGATCCGTATAAATATAGGCCATAATGCGGCGCTCTTCGTTCGGCTGAAACACATTCTCGTTTAGGGCATCGAACGCCACATCCTTGCCGCGGGTTGCGATCACAAACACGTCGCTCGAATCCTCACCACTTAGCTTGGCAAAGCCGTTTGCATCGGTCTTATACGCTCCATGAACCTTTTTGGAAGAACGAAATTCCACATCGACGCCGGCTAGACCGCGCCCACTTACTCGATCAACAACCCGCGTCAGCGCCTGTCCCGGCTGCGTCTTGGTCATCACAGCCATCGCACTAACACTTACCAACGTATAAGCGCGCAGCTTGCCATCGGTCGCCTCAACCAAATACAGACCCGGCTCAGTCACTGGCACACTTACTGGCTGCTCATCCCACCTTCGCCTTGTCGAAACGGTTTCCGTCCATGTCTTGATCAATTGATTCGGATTCAATATGGGTATCGACGCATAGCTCGTGCCCTTCACAGCAGAATCCTTCGAGACAGGAGCCAATGGCTTCTCCTCAGGCTTCTTTCCGTGCCACGCCATCCGCGCGTCATCAGTAAACTGCCCCCGTACAAACGACTCACTGCGATGCCGCGTTTTCCGCTTCCATCTCAAAAACTTTTGAAGGGCCGTCGCTTCTCTAGGCAGTTCAGCCACTCGATTGCCAAAGCTATGGGCATCCCCCAGTTGCCCCAAAAACTGGTTCGCGTTCTCCACTCGATACACGCGAAAATCAAGACTCTTCAGACCCTGCGCCCACATCTGGATGCTGGCCTTCTCGCCGGGGGCGAAGGTCCGGTTGGACGTAACCGCAAAGTAGGTCCCGGCATCTTCCTGGGCCACGATAGGCACAACAACCATCAACCCGGCAATCATCAACCAACGGCGCATAGATTCACCCCTCCAGGATTTTCCAGCGGAAAACGCCCTTGAAAGCATTGTTCCCAGGCACCGGTCGCCATCGCGGCTGCGGGTGCCCCATTAACTCTGACACGCGCAACTTCCGGATCTCTCCAGCGCGCTTGTTTACGGGACCAGTATGATACAAAACATAGCGCTCCCCATCGGGCTCAATCTGGCTGGGGCCCAGATAGATCATCACATGCCAATTTCCGGGTTGATCCACTTGCTCAAAAAACAGCAAGTCCCCAGGCCGTGCCCGCTCTATCCGATCCCCGACCCGCACACAGTTCTCACGCATCAGCGTCTTTGCGTCGGCAAAATGCCGCAATCCCTTCGGCGTTATAAACATCGGTCCACTCATCGTTCGAATGGCTGGCAGCGCCGGAACCCCTGGCAATCGGTTGCGTTCGATCCACGCAGCATCATGTTTTGAAAACGTTTCGCGATACGCGTAGCGCAATAGCGACGCACAGTCTTGAATCTCTGCCGGTCGCTGTGTAGGCTCGCCATAGTACTGTGCCTCAGCCAGGTAGCGAAACCACAGCAGGAATGCCGTGCGGTCCGCTGCATCCTCCAGCCTCGGTGCAAGGGCTAAACCGATGAATACAATCCAATAGCGTGTTATGACAGAATCATATCGCTATGCGTTACATCCTGATACTTTTCTGTTCGATCGCCCTCGCCCAATCCGTCCCACCTCATCGTCCGAGTGCTCCATCGGACCCTAAGCAGTTCGAGCATCTCACCGCACAGCGAAGCAGCAGGCTACCCCCAGGCTGGCAGGCTGCTGCCGAACGCTTTGGCAAGACGCTGAGGCTCAAGAAACTAACCAAGCGTGCCACGCCCGCACGTACTAAGTTCGGTCAGTCGCCTACTGGGGAATCGCGTCTCATCGACAATAACTGGCACGACCTGTGGCAATCGAAAACCCTTTCTGACGGCACTGTCCTCTGGCGCATCTCCGTCCAGTCCCCAGGCAGCGGCGGCTTGCGCCTCCATTTCGACAATTTCGATATCGGTTCCAATAGCTTTTGGATCTATCCCGACAGAAGTGTCCACACTCCCACTTCCGTCCTGGGCCCCTTCACCGGAAGAGGCCCCAACGACGACGGCGAGTTTTGGTCAGGCACGATCTTCGGCGACACAGCGGTCATTGAGTTTCTCGATACCACCAGTCGGGGCAACTCGCCGCCGACAGTTAATTTCGACCGTGTTCTCCATCTCTATCCCTTCGACATAAGTCCGCCAACAAACGCCCCGCCAGAAGATACTGCTCCCGCCAAGCCCCGCCCCGCCAAGTCCCCTGCCCCGCCCGCCGACGAGGCGCTTGCCGGCAACGCTCCACCCCTAGGCGCAGTAATCAACGCGGCATCCTGCGAGGTTGACGCCACCTGCTATCCGCAATACAATCAGCTCGCCGCTGGCACTCTGCACTACCAGTTCGTCGCCGACGATGGCGCTTCTTATGTTTGCAGCGGCTCGTTGATCAACACCCGCGCCAGCAGCCTCAAACCCTACATCGCCACAGCCCACCACTGCATCAGTACAGACTTCGAGGCCCGCAGCGTCGAGGCATTCTTCGGGTACGCGGCCAAGACCTGCAACGCCCCGTCTGTGTTCAGGGACGACGCGTTTCGCGTGACCGGTGCCCGCTACATGGCTGGCGGCGGCTGGGGACAAGGTGACTATGCGCTTCTACTGCTCACCTCCCCTGCGCCGCCCGGCAGTTATTTCCTTGGATGGAACGCCTCCGACATGCCTACCGGTCAGCGATTTGTTGGCCTCCATCATCCCAGGGGTAGTTGGCGGCGCATCGCCCAAGGCTCACGATCCGCCGACGCTGGCGCGCGCGTCGAAGGCGAAACTGCCCCTTCTGACTTTTTCTATCAAATCACTTACTCACTCGGACTTACAGAGCAAGGCTCTTCCGGCTCTGCCATCATGACCGATAGCGGCCAGATTTACGGTACCCTCAGCTATGGCCCCGCCGTACCAAACGGTGGATCCATCTGCTCCTTCCCAACGCAAAAGTCCGCCTACGGCCGCTTCTCTTCGGCCTACCCGGCCTACAGGCCATTCCTCGAAGACGAAGCCGCGCCGGCACTTTCTCTCTCCGCATTCAGCCTCACATTCAATGTCGAAGGCGGTACCTTTACTGGAAACGCCTCACCCACAGTCACCGTTAGCACCTCGTCTCCCAGTGCCGTCACATTTACAGCTACGTCGTCAGCCGCCTGGCTTCAGGTCCGCACCAGTTCAGGCCAAGTCTCCTCCACAACTCCCGCCACATTGACGATCACAATGGACCCGTCCTACTTCCCGACCACCGGCACACAAACGGCCACTGTCCGCGTTGCCTCGGGAACGCTCGTGCCACTTATAATTAACGTAACTGCCAACATCGTCGTTCGCGACAGTCGAGTCATTGTTTCCGTCAATCCAAATCCTGTATTGCAATCCGATGCCGACACTGATGGTTACTCATTCTTCTACACGCTCGCCGTAGCCGAAACTGGCGGCATTGCCACCACGATCACCAGTCTTACTGCGGGCGGCGTCGACTATACCTCCAGCATCGCGTCCTGGTTCGGCTCCACGTCTCTTGCCGCCAACGCCACAGCCCAGGTGAACCTCCGTGCGCGAAACATCACGGTACCCAGCCAACTCACTTTCCTGCTCAGTGGAATCGATCCTGTCAGTCGCCGCACCTGGTCCCAATCGGTTATCGTGCCCTTCAACGCCAAACCGGCCGTAGGCAAACTCACGATGACCAGCCAGCCCGCGCAAATCCAACAAGACCCAACTTCAATCGATTGCCCTTGGCTCCAATACGTCGTGGTCAGCGAGACCGCTGGCTATCCCGTCCGCTTGACCAAGTTCGTCGCCGACGGCGATGATCTGAGCAGCGAGATTGCCGATTACTTTGACCTCGTCAACATCCCTGCGCGCGGTGCCGCCATCGCCGGCATCTGCTGGACTGGCATTCGCGCCCCCGACGTCCTCGATTTCCAGGTTGAAGGCAGAGATTCCGGCGGACGCACCGTCGCCACTACGCTCTCTACGCGATTCATCGGTCCCCTGGTTAATCCTGTGCGCCTCACTGTGCCAGGCTCAGAAATCATTTTTTCGGCTCTCAGCAGCCGCACCGCACCGCTGACACCAGTGCAACTTCCAGTGACCTTTTCTCGGACTGGCGTTTCTTGGACAGCCCGAATCATCTTCAGCCAGAAGGAGACAGCCTGGCTCAGCGCCGGTCCACTTTCCGGCACCGGCTCCTCAATCATTTCCATCGCACCATCACTTATAGGAGTTTCTGCCGGTACTTACTACGCCACGCTCTTCATCGAATCGACGGCGACGCTACCCCAAAGCATCCTCGTCCCGATCACGCTCACGATCGTCGCGCCGCGCACCCAGCCAGCACTCTCCAACAACAGTGTCGCTCACAACGCCTCCTACAAAGGGGCCCTAACACCAGGCGCACTGGCAAGCGTCTTCGGCACCAATCTCGCCGTTGGTTCTGACATTGCATACCGCGTCCCCTTACCCAACACCCTTGGCGTCACGTCTGCCCGTGTCAATGGCCGCATCGCACCGCTGCTCTATGCTGGCACGGGTCAGGTGAACTTCCAGGTCCCTTGGGAAACCGAGACAGGCACCGCCACCCTCGTCGTCGATGTAGCGGGTCAAACCGCGCAAACCACCTTCGCCGTCAACTCGCTCAACCCCGGCATCTACACCAGCAACGGTCGCGCACTGGTGCCACAAAATAGCGCAACGCGTTCCTCGGTCATCCTCGCTTTCGTCACCGGTATCGGCCTCGTCTCTCCAACTATCCCCACCGGTTCTGCGCCCGATCTTTCCTACCCGATCACGGGCTTGCCGCAGCCGAGAGGCGCAGTTACTGCCACCATCGGCGGCGTCCCCGCCCGCGTCCTGTTTTCGGCCATACCCTATGGCCTTGTCGGCATCCTGCAAGCCAATATCGAAGTCGCGATTAACAGCCCAATCGGCGACCAGCCGCTGGTCATCACCGTTGCCGGTGTTCCCAGTCCGCCCGCATACCTGACCATCCGGTAATACACTAGAGCCTGTAACCATGAAGGCTCTAGAAAACAAAGTCGCCGTAATCACCGGCGCATCACGCGGACTTGGCAAAGCGATGTCCATCGCCCTCGCCGCACAGGGAGCATCCATTGCTCTGGTCGGTCGCGACTCGGCGGCCTTGAACTCAGTAGCTGACGAGATTCGTACCGCCGGCGGCACCGCAGAGGTCTACACCGCCGATGTCACCGACGAGGCCAGCGTTGCCGCCCTTGAGGCCGCTGTCGTTGCACGCTTCGGCAAAGTGCAGATCCTCATTAACAATGCCGGAATGAATCTGCGCAAGAAGATCCACGAGTTCACACTTGAGGAATGGATGAGCGTCACCAACACCAACCTCACCAGCGTCTTCCTTCTCTGCCGTGCCTTTGTGCCGCACATGAAAGGCCAGGGCTACGGGCGCATCTTCAACATGACCTCGATCATGGCCCACGTCTCGCTGCCAGAGCGCGCGGCTTACTCATCCACCAAAGCGGCCCTTCTCGGCCTCACCAAAGCACTGGCGATGGAGCTGGCCCCCGACAACATCACCGTCGTTGGTATCTCCCCCGGCCCCTTCCTCACCGAGATGAATCTGCCGATTCTCAACGATCCCGAAAAGAACGCCCTGTTCGTCTCCAAGATCCCCATCGGACGCTGGGGCCAGCCCGAAGAGATCGGTGCGCTCGCCGCCTTCCTCTGCTCCGACCAGGCAGGCTTCATCACCGGCACCGACATTCTGATCGACGGGGGCTGGTGTGCAACTTAAGCCGCTCTTACTGGCGACGCTACTAGTCCTTAGCGCCTGCAATCAAAACAAGAAGCGTGTCATCGCCGTAATCCCCAAGGCCACCTCACATGTATTTTGGGTGGCAGTCGAAAAAGGAGCGAAGGCCGCTGGCAAGGAGTTCAACGTCGAGATCGAATGGAACGGCCCTGCCGCCGAGACCGACTTTTCACGCCAGATCCAGATCGTCGATTCGATGATCAACCGCCGCGTCGATGCCATCGCCCTGGCGGCGACAGAACGCAAAGCGCTGGTCGCCAGCGTTGAGCGAGCCATGAAGCAAGGCATCCCGGTTACGATTTTCGATAGCGGACTCGACACCGAGAATTACACCAGCTATGTCGCCACCAACAACTTCGAGGCTGGCCAACTTGGCGCTCGTGCCCTCGCCAAGCTGATTGGCGGCAAGGGCGAAGTGGCAATGGTGATGCACGTCCCCGGCAGCGTCTCCACCGGAGATCGCGAGCGCGGCTTTGAAGACGTCATCAAGCGCGAGTTCCCCGATATCAAAATCGTAGGCAAACAGTTCGGTCTGTCCGACCGCGCCAAATCCCGCACCGTGGCCGAGAATTTCCTGACGGCCAACCCCAACCTCGTCGGCCTCTTTGGCTCAACGGAACCCTCCAGCACCGGCGCAGCCCTGGCAGTCAAAGCCCGGGGCCTCTCGGGCAAGGTGAAGGTCGTCGCCTTTGATGCCTCAGACAATCTGGTGGACGATCTCAAGGGCGGCACGATCCAGGCAATGGTGGTGCAGGACCCTTTCAAGATGGGCTACGAAACCGTAAAGACTCTGGTCGAAAAGCTCGATGGCAAGACTCCCGCCAAGCGCCTCGATCTTCCCGCCAAAGTCATCTTCACTGAAGACGCGGGCAAGCCTGAAAACCAGCGCCTGCTATCCCCGGAGCTTAAGTAAATGCCCACCATCAGCGCCGCCGCTCTCAAAGACCTCTGCGGGCAGCTTCTGGAAGCCTCGGGCGTCAACAAACCCGAAGCCGCCTTCGTCGCCAAAGCCCTGGTCGCATCCAACTTGCGCGGCGTCGATTCTCATGGTGTCGCGCTGCTTCGTTACTATCTCGAACAACTCGAATGCGGCGACATGCTGCCCGACGGCGACCCCGAACTTCTGCACAATTCCGGCTGCACCGCACTAGTCGATGGTCACAACGCCATCGGCCAACTAGTAGCCAGATTCTGCTGCGATCAAGCCATCGAGCTAGCGATGAACCACGGCTGCGGCATCGTATCCGCGCGCCACTCCAACCACTTCGGCGCAGCCGCCTATTGGGTGCAGCGCCTCAATGCAGCCGGCTTCATCGGCATTGTTCTGTGCAATGCTTCTTCGACGGTCGCGCCCTGGCAAGGCAAAGAAGGCCGCCTGGGCACAAACCCGATTTGCTTCGGCGTCCCTGGCTCTTCGCCCTTCCTGCTCGACATGGCGACCACGACGGTTGCGGCAAACAAGATCTTCAACGCCCACAATGCAGGCAAGCCCGAGATCCCTGTCGGCTGGGCTCTGGACAGCGACGGCGTCGCAACAACGGACACTGCCGCCGCCTACAAGGGCCTGCTGAATCCGCTGGGTGGCTATAAAGGCTCAGGCCTTGCAGTGATGGTAGAGATGCTCTGCGGCGTGCTCTCAGGCGGAGCGATGTCGAACGAACTCGGTGGCATTCGCTTCCGAGGTACGACGGTCGACATCAGCCAGTTCTACATGGCAATCGACCCCAAGTGCTTCCTCGAGCCCGGCGAATATGAGCAGCGCGCACAAAAGCTGACGAACAAGCTAAAAGAAGTAAAACCCGCCGCAGGTTACGAGGAAGTGTTAGTGGCGGGAGAGCCCGAGTTACGAACGGAAGCCAAGCGCCGCAATGATGGTATCCCTCTCGCCCAGGATACATGGGATAGTTTGACCGGCTGGGCGGAGAAGCTGAAAGTCGTCACGCCAAGCATTTAGCGCGCCGATCAAAATCCCCTCCACCCAGGCTCCCAAAGCATTTGGCTAAGTTCCCAGAACTGCAATTCTGTGGTGTCATTGAAACAGACGAGGAATACCCTAGGCCATTCAACTCACGCTAGAACAAGAGAGGCGCATTCAGGCCATCGTAAACGCTGGCGCGTATCCTTCCACTCAGGAAGCTCTGGACGCCGCCGTCGCAGCCGTCGAGGTCGCTGCGGTCCCCGGCTTTGAGGGCTTGCACGAAGAGCTTGAAGCTCTCTTGCTGGAAGGCATGGCCTCCAAGGAACTTTCGGAAGAACAATTCTGGGATACCGTTGATGGCGAAACAAACGCAATGCTCGCCGCTCGTAGGCTTGACCAGGTCCGGATCCTCAACGGCAAAGTGCCAAATCCTCAGAGGGTTGAGTTTCCTGTCACAACGGCCAGTTGAATCGGGAACATCCAGAAGTTCAAAGGATCCTGGGCGCGAATCCAGTGTCGGAGCCGCTCGAATTCCGGCCGATCAAACAGACGGGCGAGTTAGCTTCCCGCCTGATTCTCAGAGACCGACGCTGACGAAGGCGCTTTACTACTTCGACTCGAGATCAATGCTGTAGTAGTAAAGGGACGAGACTCTTCAGCGACGCCGCCACCGCCGAAGGCCTAATCTCTATCGACCCCGAAGACGGCGAATCCCCTAGCCCTTCATATACTTCGCGGCCTGTTCTGGCGTCATGCTCGGGTTCTTGAAGTTAATCCCCATATAACTAGTAAGTCGCGGGAAGATATCGGTATTCACCACCAGCCCCTCAAACGGTCGCGACCCCGGCCCTGTCGCCGTCGTGATCGTGTACTCGCTCGTATGCGTCATGCCGGTATAAGACACTCCATAGTAATTTCCCAACACCTGCCCCAGCACACCCAGCGGCTTGTCCTGCAACTTGTTGATCACCACGTTTTTCTTCCCCGCATACGAAGCGGCAATCAAGTCTGCCTCCTGCGTCGTCATCACGATTCCACGCTGCACCTGAATCACCTCGCGCAATCGCGCAGCACTCGGCGTCTTCCCCCAAATCTTCTCCAATTCCTCATAGGACTTCTGGCCCTTGGCGATGCGTTCAAAGCACTTTCCAGAATCAACGTACTCCAACCCCATCCCGTTCAGGCCGGGGCTGGAATTGCCATGGTCGCTCGTCGTGATCACCAGCGTATCCCCATGCTTGGCCGCATAGTCCAGGCAAACCCCCAGTGCATCATCAAAGGCCAATTGATCCCAGAGTTGTGCCGCGATGTCGTTATTGTGCGCCCCATGATCAACCCGCGCACCCTCCACCTGAATGATGAATCCCTTCGGCGATGTCGCTGTCAATCCGTCCAGGGTCCACGTCGTCATCTCCGATAGCGTTGGCGCATTCCCCTTGTCCAGCGTGTACGGTACATGCGAATCCGCAAATAGTCCCAACATCGGCTTGCGCTGATCCGCAGCCCTCAACTCCGCCGCCGTCATCGCAACTTGATAGCCAGCCTTCGCATACTCCCCTGCCACATCCCGCTTGTCCTTGCGCCTGGTCGGCAGGTAAAACTTCTGCCCGCCACCCAACACATAGTCAACCTGCCTCAGGTACTGCGGCGCAATCAACTCCTCATCGTCACGCTTTTGCTGTGACGCGCCAAAACCTGCGGGCGTCGCATGCGTCACGGTCGCCGTCGTCACCAGTGCGGTGCGCTTGCCCGCCTGCTTCGCCAGATGCATAATCGGCGTCAGCTTTGTCCCATCGGGCAAATAGTTCACCGCCGCATTGAAAATACGACTACCCGATCCCCACGCCGACGACGAGCTCGAGGAATCGGTCACCGGCGAATTCAGCGCCGCCACATCCTGCACCGCCCGCGTCGACGTCATATCGTTCATCATCGCCGCCCAGCGCGTACCCTTACCGCGCACTGCCCGCGACATATACTCGGCCATCATCAAGACACCGGGGCTCATACCATCCGACACACAAAAGATGATGTTCTTGGGGCGCCCACCCTTGGCGTGGACCTGCGCCTGGGACAACGGGGACATCATTGAGGCGGCGCTCAGGCCAAAAGGCAAACTAAGAAGTTGACGACGATTCATGCTTCTACTGTTTTAACAGGCAATCGCATCTCTCGGGTTACAATCAGTGAAGTGCACCGCGTAGCCGCCATCCTGCTGCTTTGCCTGTTCAGTTTTTCGCTGATCGGCCCCGCCTTGCTCGCTGACGACGGCCAATCCAATCTGCCCGCCTGCTGCCGCAAACATGGCAAACACGGCTGCGCGATGAAGACAGCATCAAAGCCCAGTGCCTCCTCGATTTCAAGGCTCGCTATCCGCTGCGCCGCCTTCCCGCAAAAAGCCGATGTCCCCGCCTCGTATAACAGCGCCGCAGCCCTGCCTGACACCTCGCAGGCATTGCTTCGCTGCAGCCACCCAACGCAAAAAGCCCAAACTAAGGCTCGCTTCCGCGTCTCCCACACTCGCGCCTCACAACGCTGCGGCCCCCCTTCCCTCTCCGTCTAAGCACCCCAGTCACAACGATTGATTGTCCTTTAGGAGAACCCGTGTTCCGTATTCCGATTTTTTTGCTTGCCGTCGCCGCGTGCGCGCAAGACAATATCCAATTCGCCAGCATTGGCGGCCGCATCACAGACCCAAGTTCGGCGATTGTCCCCGGCGTTCACCTCACCGCGCGCAATCTCGAAACCAACCTCACCCGCGAGGCAACTACCGATTCCGAAGGCCGCTTCCGCCTCGCATTTCTCAAAGTCGGTCCCTACAAAATCGCAGTTCAACACCCCGGTTTCCAGCCGATTGACCGAAACATTACCCTAACCGTCGGCGCTACTTTCGACCTCCCGCTCACGCTCACGATAGAGTCCGCCGACACCAACATTCTCGTCTCCACCGACACCCCGCTGATTGAAACAACCCGCAGTCAGATCACAACCACCGTCACCCAGACCGAGGTCTCTAACCTTCCGATCAACGGCCGCAATTTCCTCGACCTCGCCCTCCTCGCCCCCGGCGTCTCCCCCACCAACACGGGCAGCAATCAACTCTTTGCCGAAACATCCGCCGTGCCGGGTCAGGGTATCTCAGTCTCAAGCCAGCGAAATTTTTCCAATAACTTCATCGTCGATGGCCTCTCTGCCAATGACGACGCCGCAGGCCTCAGCGGTCTCTTCTACGGGCTCGATGTCGTACGCGAATTTCAGGTAGTCACATCCGGCGGCCAGGCGGAGTTCGGCCGTGCCTTAGGCGGCGCGATCAACATGATCCTCAAGAGCGGCACAAACACGCTCCACGGCGATTTCTACGGCTATTTGCGCAACCAGCGCTTCAACGCCGCCAACCCGCTGTCCAACTCCAAACTCCCCTCAACCCAAACACAATACGGCGCAAGCCTGGGCGGTCCGCTCAAGGCCGACCAGACTTTTTTCTTCACCAATTTCGAGCAGCGCAATCTCAACCAAAGCGGCCTCATCACGATCACCGAAACTAACGTCGCAGCCATCAACGCCCGCCTGCGCAACACCGGCTACCAAGGCTCACCAATCGCCACGGGCCTCTATCCCAACTCCGTCCACAACACCAACTTCCTCGCCAAGATCGACCACCAACTCACCAAGCGCAACCAGTTCAGCGCCCGCTACAGTCTCTACGATGCCTACAGCGTAAACTCCCGAGGCGCCGGTGCGCTGAACGCCGCCACCGCCTCCTCCGGCCTCGATAATACAGATCAGACCATCGCCGCAAATAACATCTTTACGCTCTCCTCACGCACCATCGTCGAGACCCGCAGCCAGTACACCCACAGCAATTTGCTGGCCCTCCCCAGCGACCCCATCGGCCCAGCCGTCAGCATCGCCGGCGTCGCCACCTTCGGCACCCTGTCCGGTTCCCCCACAGCCCGCCACAACAACCTATTCGAGGTCGCCAACACCATCTCGCATCAGGATGGCGCTCACAGTTTCAAGACCGGCTCAGACTTCCTCTTCAACAACCTCACGATCACTTTCCCCCGATCCATCCGGGGCAGTTACGCCTTCTCCTCAATCGCCAATTTCCTCAGCGGCACTTACAACAATGCCGGCTTCACCCAGACCTTCGGCAACACCGTCATCGCGCAGAACAACCCCAACATCGGCTTCTTCGCGCAGGACGAATGGCGCATCCACCCGCGCTTCACCCTCAATCTCGGCATTCGTTACGATCTCCAGTTTCTCAATCAAGTGAGTACCGACGCCAACAATATCGCCTCCCGCCTCGGTTTCGCCTATGCGCCTTTCGCCTCGCGCCGTAGCGTTATCCGTGGCAACTACGGCCTCTTCTATGATCGAATCCCCTTGCGTTCTCTAGCCAACGCGCTGCTGTCGAGTAACAATACAACCGACTTCACCGCCGCCACTCAGGCCAGCCTCAGCCTCTCGCCTGCCCAGAGCGGCGCACCCGTCTTCCCCAACATCCTCGCTGCCCTTCCCTCCGGCCTGCTGACAAACTTCACCACGATCGATCGAAATATTCAAAACGCCTACTCGCAGCAGATCAGCCTCGAGATCGAGCATCAACTCAGTGCCAAATCCACCCTCAGCCTCTCCTACCAAAACCTCCGCGGACTGCACCTCATCATGAGCGTCAACCAGAACGTGCCAACCTGCGTCGCCGCTGGCACCAACAACGGCTGTCGCCCCAATCCCAACTTGGCCAACAACAGCCAGTATTCTTCGCTTGCCGATTCCAACTACAACGGCCTCCACCTCGCCTTCACCCAACGCCCCGTCAAATGGGGTAACTACCGCGTTGCCTATACTTACTCAAAGTCACTCAATAATGTTGGCGAGAATTTCTTTAGCTCATCGATTGACCCTTATAACGTCTGGCGCGACTACGGTCGCTCCGATGACGACCAGCGCCATCGCCTCGTCTTCAATGGAGCGATGCAGTTCTACGGCTTCCAACTCAGCGGCCTTTTGCAGTACTACTCGTCGCTACCGCTCAACATCACTTCCGGCGTCACAACCATTCAGGGCACCGCCGGCCGCCCCATCTTCAATGGCGATTACATCGGCCGCAATATCGGCATGGGCAACGACCTGTTCAGCTTGAATGCCCGCCTCAGCCGCGCCTTCCGGCTCACAGAGCGCCTACAATTGGAAGCCATCGCCGAAGCCTTCAATGGTCTCAACCGCCGCAACAACCTCACCCGCAATGGCAACTTCGGTGCCGGTGCCTATCCCACCAATCCCTCGCCAAGCTTCAACCAGGTCACCGGCGTCCAGGACCCGCGCAGTCTTCAGTTCGCCCTACGGCTTCGCTTTTAACGGCCGCTCCTCCTTCCAACGCCCGACATCCTTCAAGCCCCGCTTCAGTAAAAACCCGCTCTGCCCATTCATCCAGCGCAAATCGGCGTCCGCCCACCGCTTGACTAACTCAAGCGTGTGGGCGTCAACGCGCAGTAGAAAGGACTTTTTCTCCGCCATATCGTTTACTGGTAAATTGTTCCCGTATTTACAACTGGCTGCGCGCTGCGCTCGCCGCACAACACAACCAATAAGTTCGACACCATCGCGGCCTTGCGATCGGCATCCAGTTCAACGATGCCCTTCTTGCTGAGCATGTCCAAAGCCATCTCCACCATGCCAACGGCGCCCTCGACGATCTTCGAGCGCGCCGCCACAATCGCCGACGCCTGCTGCCGTTGCAACATCGCCGTCGCAATTTCTGGCGAATAGGCAAGGTGCGAAATTCGGCTCTCGATCACATCAACGCCCGCCTTCATCACGCGCTCTTCGATCTCAACCTTCAACTGCGCCGCAATCTCGGTCGCGTTCGCCCGCAACGACATCTGGTTCTCGTTGTGCGCATCGTACGGGAAGGCGGTGGCCAAATTCCGCAACGCGCTCTCGCACTGCACCTTCACATAGTTCTCGTATTGGTCAACTTCAAACAGCGCCTCAGCACTATCCACCACCTTCCAAACCACCACTGCGGCAATCTCGATCGGATTGCCATCATGGTCATTCACCTTCAGGTGCGCCGTCTCAAAGTTGCGTACCCGCAAACTCATTTTCACCTTGGCAAAAAACGGATTCGCCCAGTGCAGTCCATCCCGCCGCACAGTGCCCTTGTACTTGCCAAACAGCGTCAGCACCATCGATTGATTCGGGGCCACCACAAAAAAGCCACACATCGCGATCAGGTCAATCGCCAGCACCAGCGCGGCGATCAGCAGGGTGGCCACCCGCTCTTCCTCGCCGCTTGTGCCGACCATTCCGTAAACAGCACCAGCAATAACGCCCAACAACAGAACGAGCATCCCGATCCCGGGCAGGGTGCGGAACTCGAACTCTTTGATCATGTAAGATTTGTCTCCTATCATTATGATATCACTTTGATATTAAATTTCAAGAGCAATCTTTCGATACCATCTAACAATGCGACGTCGTGACTTCATCAGCGCCTGTTCGGCAAGCGCCCTCCTGGCCGCCTCCTCCACCCCAAAGATCAGCGCCGCCACGCTGCAAGCTCAACTCACCGCGCTCAGCGCCTTCGGCCGTCCCACCGGCGGCAACTTCGCCAGCGGTGTCAGTCGCGTTGGTTACTCCGATGAAGACATCGCCGGCCGCAACTACGCCATGTCCCTCATGCAAAAGACCGGCGCAAAGGTTCGCATCGACGCCGCAGGCAACATCTTCGCCTCACGTCCCGGCACCGACAACAGCCTCCCGCCCCTCCTCTTCGGCTCTCACATCGACTCGGTCCCCAATGGCGGCAATTTCGACGGCGACCTCGGCTCTTTAGCCTCCATCCAGGTCCTCCAAGTTCTCAACGACGCGCAAATCCAGACCCGCCGCCCCCTCACCACCGTCATCTGGGCTTGCGAGGAAGCCAGCTTCTCAGGCGCAATGCTCAATGGCAGCCGCATGGCCGCAGGCGAGCTTGTCCCCAAAGAATTCGATCAAGTCTCGCGCGGCCTCATCAAGACAGAAGCCGTCCGCCGCATCGGCGGCAACCCCGCCCAAATTGAGACTGCCTTCATCAAGCCGAAGCAATACCACGCCTATCTGGAGCTTCACATCGAGCAAGGCGGCACCCTCGCCCGCGACAAGACGCCCATCGGCATCGTCAACGGCATCGTCGCAGTCGACAGCTTCGAGGTCACCATCACCGGCCTCGCCAACCACGCCGGCACCACTCCGATGCGAGAGCGCCAGGACGCCCTCGTCGCCGCCTCCATGCTGATCCTCGCCGTGCGCGATTCAGCCCTCAGCGAGCCCGGCGCGCAAGTTGGAACCGTCGGCCACATCGACGTCACTCCCAACGCCACCAATGTCGTCCCCGGCGAAGTCCGCATGAGTCTGGACCTGCGCGATATCGATACCGGCAAGCTAAAACGTCTCGGCGAGAAAATCCGCGCCCAGGCCCAAAAGATCGCGACAAACACCCGCACAGAAATCCAGATCAAGGCCATCGTCCATCACGACCCCGCCATCGCCGCGCCAGATCTCCAGCGCGCCATCCAATCCGCCGCCGACACACTGCGCCTCGACACAAAGCACCTCCCCAGCGGTGCCGGCCACGACGCTCAGGTGATGGCCTCCCTCATGCCGATGGGAATGATCTTCGTCCCCAGCATCGGCGGCATCAGCCACTCCCCCAAAGAACTCACTTCCTGGCAGGATTGCGCCAACGGCGCTAACATTCTCATGGAGTCTGTCCTCGCCCTGTCTCGCTGAATCCTTTCGCGCCGTGGTAGACTCAAATGGTTATGCAAGCTGGCATCCACCCTAATTATCACGACATCAACGTTAACTGCGCCTGTGGGGCAAACTGGGACACCCGTTCCACCATCAAGGGCGACCAGTTGCGTGTAGAAATCTGCTCCAACTGCCACCCCTTCTTCACGGGTCGACAGAAGTTGATCGACACCGAAGGCCGCGTATCGCTGTTCGAGCGCAAAGCCGCCAAGTCTAAGGCTATCCAGGAAGAACTGGCCGCCCGCAAGACCAAAAAGGCCGAATCCGCTCTGCCGGTCTCATAGCCCTTACACTTTCATGCCGAAAAGCCCGCCTTCATTGGCGGGCTTTTTTGTGTCTACAATCTCAGCTATACTGCGCAAGTCCCTCATGACTCGCATACTGCTCTTCTTCCTCGCCCTCTCAGCCTTCGCCGCTGATTCTTTCGATCCCAAGCTCTTCGCCGAACTTCGCTGGCGCGGCATCGGCCCCCTGCGCGGTGGCCGCACCAAGTCTGCTCAAGGCGTCCCCGGGCAACCCAACGTCTTCTACATCGGCGTCTGCAACGGCGGCGTCTGGAAAACAGCCGATTACGGCCGCACCTGGAAGCCCATTTTCGACGACCAACCCACCAACTCCATCGGTGCACTTGCCGTCGCCCCCTCTGACCCCAACACCATCTACGTCGGCAGTGGAGAAGGCCTCCAACGCCCCGATCTGTCGACAGGCGATGGCGTCTACAAGTCCACCGACGCGGGCAAAACCTGGACCCACTTGGGGCTCCGCGACGGCCAGCAGATTCCCCAAATCGCAGTCGATCCCAAGAACCCCAACCGCCTCTTCGTCGCCGTGTTGGGCCACCCCTACGGCCCCAATCCAGAGCGCGGCCTCTACCGCTCCACCAACGGCGGCACCAGCTTCCAAAAGGTCCTCGGCCCCGGCGAGAACACCGGTGCCAACGACGTCCAGATCGACCCATCCAACCCCAACATCGTATACGCCTCCCTCTGGGAAGCCCGCCAGGGCCCTTGGGAGAATTCGGCGTGGACCGGCCCCAGCGGCGGCCTCTTCAAATCCACCGACGGCGGCGACACCTGGAAGCCCCTCACCAACGGCATCCCCGGCACCTTCGTTCAAGCCAATTTCGCGATCGCCCCCAGCCAGCCCCAGCGCCTCTACGCCAGCATCGCAACCTCACAAGGCGTAGCGATCTATCGCTCCGATAACGGGGGCGAACAATGGCGTCCCGCGACAACCGACACGCGCCCTGCCAGCCGCATCGGCGGCGGCGACGTCAGCGTGCCAACGGTCGATCCCCAAAACCCCGACATCGTTTATGTCGCCAGCACCGTCGCCTGGAAATCCACCGATGGCGGCCGCACCTGGACTGGCTTCCGCGGAGCCCCCGGCGGCGACGATTACCAGCGCATCTGGATCAACCCGACGCAGTCCAACACGATGCTGATCGTCAGCGATCAAGGAGCCATCATCACGGTCAACGGCGGAGAAAGCTTCAGCAGTTGGTACAACCAATCTACCGCCCAGATGTATCACGTCAACGCGGACAACGCCTTCCCCTATCGTGTCTGCGGCGGGCAACAAGAAAGCGGCTCAGCCTGCGTCTCAAGTAGAGGTGACGACGGCCAAATCACCTTCCGCGACTGGCACCCGGTGGGAGTGGAAGAATACGGCTACGCGGTCCCCGACCCCCTCGACCCCAACATCATCTACGGAGGCAAGATCACTCGCTTCGACCGCCGCACGGCCCAAGTGGAAAACATCGCGCCCAAGCCCATCCGCGACGCAAACTACCGAGCCCTCCGCACCGCCCCCGTCGCCTTCTCGCCCGCCGACCCGCACCTGCTCTTCTTCGCCGCCAACACGCTCTTCCGCACGTCGGACGGAGGCCGCAACTGGCGCGAAATCTCCCCCGACCTCTCGCGCAAGACCTACGAACTCCCAGCGAGCATCGGCAAGTACAAAGACCAGGCCCAAGCCACCCAACGCGGAGTCATCTACGCGATCGCCCCCTCGCCCTTGGACGTCAAGCGCATCTGGGCCGGCACCGACGACGGCCTCATTCATCTCACAGTCGACAGCGGAACAACCTGGAAAGACGTCACACCAAAAGAGATTGGCCCCTTCATGAAGATCTCGATCCTGGAAGCCGGTCACTTCAGCCCGCAAACCGCCTACGCCGCCATCAATACGCTGCGTCTCGATGACATGCGCCCCCACATATTCCGCACACACGATGGAGGCAAAACCTGGGCCGAGATCGTCAACGGCATCCCCAACGGCGCGCCAGTCGACGTGGTGCGAGAAGATCCCAAGGTCAAAGGCCTGCTCTACGCGGGCACAGAGCGCGAGGTCTACGTCAGCTTCAACGACGGCGACACTTGGCAAAGCCTACGCCTCAACATGCCAGCGTCGTCCATCCGCGATCTAATCGTAAAAGACGACGACTTAGTGGTCGCAACGCACGGCCGAGGCTTCTGGATATTAGACGACATCACCCCCCTCCGCCAGATCAACTCAAAAGTAGCGGGTGCCGAAGCCCACCTCTACCAACCCCAAACGGCAACCCGAGTGCGTTGGAACATGAACACGGACACTCCCCTGCCCCCGGACGAGCCCGCCGCCGCCAACCCGCCAGATGGCGCAATCCTGAATTACTACCTGGGCCCAAACGTCACAGGCGAAGTTACAATCGAGATACTCGACGCAACAGGATCAGTGGTGCGAAAGTATTCCAGCAACGATCCAGAGGAGCCAATCCCGGCCATGTTAGCGGTGCCCAAGTATTGGGCGCGCGCAGCGCACAGCCTACCCGGCACGCCCGGAATGCACAGATACACCTGGGACATGCACCACACGCCGCTAAACATGAGCGAAGGCGTGACATTCGCAATGCAGGCGATCTACCAAAACACGCCACCCGCAACGACGTCGATGTGGGCCACCCCAGGCCGCTACACAGTGCGCTTGACAGCCAACGGCAAGACCTACACACAGCCACTAACCCTCAAAATGGACCCGCGAGTAAAAACACTCGCCATCGGCCTCCAACAAAACGCAACACTCTCAAAGCAACTCTACGCGGACACACTCAAGGCACAACAAGCAGCAGCAGAACTGATAACCCTGCGGGCTAACATGATGGGCGATCTCCAAAAGAAAGCGACAGACATACTGGGCACAGCGCGAGCCTTTGGAGGCCGAGGAGCCATCGCCGTCGGGCCAGAAACACTGACAACGATCCCGAGCGCGCTCACAACGCTACTGCGTCAGCTAGAAGCAGCGGACGTCGCGCCCACCACGCAACTCACCACCGCCATCGCCGACCGCCACAACGAACTAGGCCGCTTGTTGGCCCGCCTAACCGCCCTCAAGGCCGAAGCAAAGTAGACGGACAGCTGTTCCAACTGGCGCTGGACCAAGGCCATTGATCGGGAGTTACCGCCAGACCGGCGGATACCGGGTTTTGCTCGATATAGGCGCAGAGGCGTTGGCACTCCCGGTCGTCCCTTATCCAATGGTCAAAGGATTCCTCCAACCAAAACCGGCCAGTGCGACCTAATTGCAAATTCGATCTGCGCGCGCTCGCTCCCTTAATCCGACGCAGTACCGGCGTAAGATCCCCGTCGGGTTTCAAGAGCAGATGCACATGGTTAGGCATCAGCACCCAAGCCAGGAGTTCCGAGATCTCGCCACGATGCAACGCAGCCTGGATCTCTGCAGAGACAATGGCGGCGACAGCGGGGGTTTGCAACCACAGCGGACCGCCAGGGCAATGCGGGCGCGAGCCATGCAGTCGAAAAGTGATGAAGAAGCGGGAATCCGGAGGATGCCAATGCGGCAGACACCGACGATAGAAGATCATCGGAAAACCAGTGGTTTTCGAGGGGCATTCCTCTCTTGTTTTCGTAAGCTATTTTTTTTACACATGGCGCCAGTCTATTGCCGTTAGCCAAAGCAGTTCAAGGCCAATGCAGCTCAAGTCCATCGCAGCTCAAGTCCATCGCAGCTCAAGGCCAACGCAGTTCAAGGCCAACGCAGTTCAAGGCCAAAGCAGTTCAAGGCCAATGCAGTTCAAGGCCAACGCAGTTCAAGGCCAACGCAGTTCAAGGCCAACGCAGTTCAAGGCTCAAGGCAGTTCAAGGCCAATGCAGCTCAAGGCCAATGCAGCTCAAGTCCAATGCAGTTCAAGGCTCAAGATGGTCACTGGCCAATGTGGTTACGGGCTTCAGCCCGTTTCCCCACAAGCCTTTGATTCAAATAGACTTATCAGCCAATACTCCACGACAACTCGCAGCTGATAAACCGCGCCTCTCAATCAGCTCAAAAACAGAATCGATCCTATGTCCCTGACCATCAATCTCCATCAAGATGTCAAGCAAGCCTACTTCAATCCTGCATGAACCAAGGGCGTTTCGATTGATGCCCTGGTCGCGGACCTGCATACCTCCCACGCTCCCGAACCCGAATCATTACAGCATCCCAAGCATGTCCAGGACCGTGGCACTCCAGTCCTTCGCACAGTCTAGCCAAAGTCGCCGTCTCGTCGCCGAAGCAATCCGGTGGATCCCAGCCACCCTGGTAAAGAGCTCTACCGCGCGAAAGATCTCCGGCCAATCGATCAACGCCGTTGCGGTGCATGGGGCAAAAGCCGCGCTGTTCGATCCGCTCGGCAGCCGGTTTTTTGGGCGGTGAACTGAGTAGGCAATTCCCCCACTTTCGGTCGATCAACAGTTGGAGTCCCTGGGCAACTACTCACATAACAGTGGCGCTAGAATTGCGGCGCTGGAATCCGCGCTCGCACGGTACAACCAGTAGAATATAAGTCCATGGCATTCCAAATCGAAGCAGTCTACGAGCAGGGCATCCTGCGCCCGATCGAACCGCTCGTTTTGCCCGAAGGTCAGATGGTTCGCCTGACTCTAGAGGAGCTTCCGGAGCTATCGAGTTCGGAACCGACAGCGCCCGTAAACGAGCGCCGCGAAGAACTGCAGTGGCTCGCCAAAGAATCTGGTCCCTACTCGGGCCAGTGGGTGGTGCTCGAAGATTTCCGCCTAGTGGCGCACGGTGACAAACTTGCGGAAGTATCTGCGGCGGCCAAAGCGGCGGGTGTAACCCACCCCTTCTTCGCCCGCGTTCCAAGAGACAAGGACTTGCCGTTCAGCGGCTCGTAAGCGATGCATAAAGACGATGACAGCATCGACACCAGCACCGCCTCCTGTGAATCGTCGCAGCACCCCGAGCTAGTGGAAGAGCTTGGCATTCCAGTCCTTCGCACTCGCCAGCCGCTTGACCCGACGGTCGTAGCCGACACGCTCGACGCGATCCGACGAGAACGGGATCTCTCAGTGCTCGGGCAGCGTTAAGATTCTCCACATTCCCCGCCCCCCGGATCAATCTTCACCGAAATCAACGAAATCACAACGAAATCGATTTTTCCCTTGCCTTTCATAAAGATCTGTCGCACAATCACACCATGACCGTCCGCTACTTCGTCTCCTACGCCCACGACGACACCGAAGACGTCCAGCGTTTCAACGAAGTCCTGCGTCCCCAGCTCGCCACCGCCGCCGGATACACCTTCGAACGCTGGATGGACAGAGACATCCTCCCCGGCGAAGATTGGAACCTTCAGATCCAAAATGCGGTCACCGCATGCGACTTCGGGCTCCTCCTCGTCTCGCCCGCCTTTCTCAGCAGCAAGTACATTATCGAGAAAGAGTTGGCGGCCCTTCTCGCCAAGCCGATGGTCGTCCCTGCTGGGCTCCACCCCATCCTCTTCGACGGCACTATGGATCTCAAAGGTCTCGCCCCCCGTCAGCTCTATCGCGATCCTGAGGTCCGCACCTTCGACCAATGCGGTCGCAAACACACGCGGCGCGCCTTCGCGCTGGACCTCCACCAAAAGATCACCGCGCTCCTAAACAAGAGCAGCGCTTAAAGCATGCTCAACCGAGACGCCGTCCGTCGCGCCCTCCCCCGCATCCTGGACCGCCTTGGAGGCGAAAACCGACGCATCCTCCACACCATCGGCGAACGCCTCAACGAAGACGGCCGCGTCAACCTCGGCGAACTTCTACGCCTGCTCTACCCCAACCTCGACGCACAGTCGGCGCAGGCGAAGCTGCGGCAACTGCGGCTAACGATCTCGAAAGCCACTGCCAAGCCTCCCGCCATTGATTTCGCGCTCGACGGCGACACCCAGACCCGCTCGCAACCCGACGAGCGTTGGATCTGGTTTTCCGGTCTCGATCCGCTGGCGGAACACCAATTAGCCAGCGTCGGCGAACGTCCTGTCGGCTGGGTCGAGATCGAAGCCGAACGGTTGGGACCCGTCCATTGCCATGTCCTCTACTCGGAGAAGGAGGCGACAGAAGCGAAGCGATTTGTCGAACTCCTGCGGCCGCATCTCAGCGCCGAAGAAATCGACCTGTGGACTCAAGACGACATTCTTCCCGGCGAAAATCTTCA
>JBBRBI010000094.1:0-22489 GCA_038206015.1 Bryobacterales bacterium
GGTGTGTCACGAGATGGACACGCACTCTTTCCGATGATGCCGTATCAGAGCTATGCCAAGCTTAGCGACGAAGACGCCTTTGCCCTGGTGGCCTTTCTGCGTACTTTGCCGCCGGTGAAGAACGTCGTGCCCCCTACCAAAATTGACTTTCCCGTAAGCTTTTTTATCCAGTCTGCGCCGCAGCCGCTAAGCGCCAAAGTAAATGCTCCAGACAAAGGCGACAAGATTGCTTACGGCAAGTATGTCGCGACCCTTGCTTCCTGTGAAGGTTGCCATTCGAAAGAAGACAAGGGGGACCTCGTTGCAGGCATGGAATTTGCAGGCGGTCGTTCCTTTCGATTCCCAAAACTCGAAGTCTTGAGCGCAAATATCAGCCCCGACCCGGAAACGGGAATCGGGGCCTGGAGCGAGCAGCGCTTCATCAGTAAATTTCGAGACTACGGGAACCTCAATGAGTCGAACCTGCAGCCAAACGTCCAGGCAAATTTCACGTTGATGCCGTGGCTGAACTATCGCAACTTGAGCGATGAGGACTTGCGGGCGCTCTATGCCTATCTCAGAACGGTGAAGCCCGTGCGCAACAAGGTGGAATCGCATCCCCTGGTTGCCTCTGGAGGCTAAGGCTGGCGGGCGGCTGGCGTGTCTTTGCGAACGGGATTAAGTGACTTGACGCCGTCTGTGAATCGCCGGAATACGCTCTTGCGCTCAACGGTTGGATTAGCGCCGGGAGGAGCCGGTTCCTGAGCAGTTAGCTTTGGTTCTGGACGGGTTGTTGGTTGTGATTCATTCGCCTTTGGCGGCGCAGTCAACGCGGACTCACCGACAACGTGGCTGGGTGCAGTAGAACTCTTTGCCTCACCCCAAACAACGATCGGAGGCGGGGCGGGAGCGGCTCGATCCGGCACGGCACGACGCGTAGAAACAGCAGGTCGTAGTGCGCGGGCGCCGGCACCTTGAGGGTAGACAGGAGGAGCCTTGGGGCCCGGCGTAAGGACGACCGGATCAGGGGTTACTACTCGCTTGGCCGGCACACTGGGCGCTGGCTTGGAAGCATTGCCAAAGCGGGGGCGGCCCGATTCAAAATCGTAAAATACCACCGGAGCCACAGCGGCAATCACTACCCCAATGCCCAGGATCGCGCCCATCGCCGTAGAAGTCCAAATCCGACGGCCCACCCCTGGTTTTCGGGCCGGAGCCGCCACGTCATAAGCCTGAATTGGCGCGGCATAGGAGTGCGATATTTCTGCTGCGGGCGTAGCAACATGAGGAGATGGAGCGGCAGGGCTCACCATGAGTACCAGCTCTGGCAAACCAGGAGCCACGCTTGGCGGGCCATCGATCGCGCCAAGGAAATCTGTCGCAGTCTGAAACCGATCCTGCGGGTCCTTTGCCAGGGCCTTCAGAATTGCGTCGCTGATGAATTGCGGAATTGCCGCATTGCGTTCAATCGGTGCTTGGGGCTCCTGCTGGACATGCGCCTGCATCAATAAGAAAGTGGATTCGCCTTCAAATGGCCGCGTACCGGTCAGCAACTCGTAGAGCACAACGCCCGTCGAATATATATCGCTTCGATGGTCGGTAATGGGGTTGCCGCGAACCTGTTCCGGGGAAATGTAATAGGGCGAACCAATCATGCCACCCGAGTCTGTGACGCTAAGATCGGCCGCACCCTTGGCAAGGCCAAAATCTGTGAGCTTCACACGCCCCGTCGCATTCACGATGATATTGGCCGTAGTTACATCCCGATGAACAACACTGCTGGCGTGGGCGCAAATCAAAGCGTTTAGCACTTGTTTGATCAAGTGCATACTCTGGTCGGTATTGAATCGTCGATTGCCAAGTAGCTGCTGCAGCGTATTACCGTCAATCAACTCCATCACCATCACGAGGTCGTCTTCCAGCCAGAAGGCATTGAGCACAGCGGCGATGTTCGGATGATCGAGACTAGCCTGAAGTCGAATCTCGCGCAGAAAACGGTGGGCCGATTCCTGCGAAGTCGGTTTCCCTTTAGCCAGGATTTTCATCGCTTCGCGCCGTCGGGTGATCAAATGCTCAACCTTGAGCACGCGGCCATTGCCGCCTGCCCCCAGTTCCTCAACGATCTGATAGTGCCCGATGGATGCGCCAACCTCAAGTGACATGAGCCCTACTTGAATCCGTTCGTGATGAAGAAGAGTAAGATCGCACCCGCCGTAATCATCGCAAAAGTAACGCCTCTGGGGATACCGATGATCGCCGACGGCTTTGGCGCAGGGGTCGTCCCGGCAGCGATAGCGGCAATCTCTGTTTGATGACCGAGAATTTGATCTGACAACACTTGCGCCTGCTTAGACGAATCTTTGCCGCGCTTCTTCATCTCGACCAGGGCTTTCTCAAGGTCTTCCACCGGCTCAGGTCCGTTGCCGAGTGAGAGCGATTGGATCGCCTCGCGAAACTCGCCGGCACTCTGAAAGCGCGAGGCAGCCTTCTTGGCAAGGGCCTTCAGAATCAGCGCGTCCAGCTCAGCAGGGATTTGTGCGTTCCACCGACTCGGTGGATCGGCAAGCGTCTCAACATGCGCCAGCATCACATCAAACTGACTGGTAGCGTCAAAGGGTTTGCGCCCGGCCACCATCTCGTAGAAGACAACTCCCAGCGAGTAAAGATCACTACGCGCATCCAACTCACCGGTCGCCTGCACTTGCTCGGGCGACATGTAATGAGCCGAACCGATAGCAACACCGGCCTGCGTAAGTCGCGGGTCTGCCGTGCTGCGGGCCAGGCTAAAGCCACCCAGCTTCAGTTCAGAATCAGCGGTGATCAGCAACTTGGCCGGATGAATATCGCGATGAACCACACCTTCTTTGTGAGCGCACTCCAGAGCATCGAGGGCCTGCCAGGCCCAACGCACCGCATCCGGCAGCGATATGGGACCAACCTCAAGCCGTTCCGCAAGATTGGTGCTTTCAATGAGTTCGGTGGTTAGAACAAAACGGCCACCGATACGAGCCGAAGCCCGATAGCTGACAACATGCGGATGATCGAGGCGCGCCAGAATCTTGGCCTCACGCTGGAAGCGCTCAAGTCGCACGGGGTCGCTCTGCGTCGCTTCTGATAGCACGCGGAGGATCTCGAAGCGCTGCTCGGACACATTACGCACCTTGTAAGTCGTGCCCTCGCGATTGCTCTCGAGGACATCGATAAATTGGTAATCGCCGAGTGTAGTTCCTAATTCAAACGCCATCGTACGGTCTTATCTCTCGTGCACCCAGAAAGCGAAGTTCCAGCGAAAACACTGAGTCTCTAGTACTGGGTACGACTGTAGTATCGGCAAGAAGACTTGACGAGACAATGAGGCAGACACCTTAGACGCGGGGCAAAATTCCGACAGGACGGCGCAAACGAGGTGGATGCGGCTTAGAGACGCGGCACAATTCGACCGGTGGCAGGGTCCCAGGTGTGTGTGGGATCGCCAATGATACCGATGCGGCTGGCTGGAACCTTGCTGTTCATTTCGACACACTGTGCGAACCCATTCAGCAGGAAGGGCACACCATTCTTTTTCTGCGGAAGTCTGCCGACAATCGCTTTCTGATCGTTTTGACTCGTTGAGGCCCCAAAGTCGGCACACGCGTTTCGCGCCTCGGTTGGCACGCTCAACCAGAAATTCAAGTTATGGCTGAGCATAAGTAGCTGCCCGCTGAGACTGAGGATAACCAGGACTAATCCCCAACGGGCACGCCGCAGTCTCGTAAAGATGGCCGCCCAAAGGATCGCCCAACCGATAGAAATTAGATACAGATATCGAGCGTTCGCAAGGTCGGTTGCGATGAGCAGCAACTGACACACAGGAAGCGCCGAGAATACGACAAACAAAACGACGCCCAAAATCATGCGCCGGGGAAGTCGGATCCAGGTGGCGCAGACTGCCATTACGATCGGGCTGGTGAAGAGGAAACACGACAACGGCAGTGTCGGGGCGCCGGACCAATTGACCGGGTAGAAGAGCAGAGCCCAGACGCGGGCGAACATTACTTCGAGGGAACGGATCAGACTGAAATGGGAATCGGCATAGCCTCCCAGTCCACCGATTGCCCACCAACGATAAGTGAAAACAATTGCGGTCAGCAACCCCAGGAAGCCGCTGGCAAAGGCCAACCGTCGCCACCCGGAACGCTCTGGAACGAAGAACCACAGAGTTGCTGCGAGTAGAGGCAGACAGAACGCCGATTCCTTTGTCAGCAGGGCTAACAAACCAGCGATTCCTGCGATGGCGATCCAACGGCACCGGCCGCAGGATACGAATCGGCAAACACCAATCAAGCTCACCAGGACAAGCGCTGTGGATAAAGAGTCGAAGCGTGCGTCTATCCATACGACTATTTCAGTTGCAGCAGCATTGATTGCAAACAGCAGGGCGGCAGCCGCACTTCCTAAATAGCCAAAGCGCAGTTCCCGGCAAAGGACATAGAGCAGCCAACTGGCTGCCACATGAAACAGGATGCTGGACAGATGCCAAAGACTTGCACTCACGCCGAAGACCCAAAAGCTGAGCCAGTAGCTCATTGAAGCGAAGGGTCGGAAGAAAAGTCCAGGCTGATTTTTCAACGGGCCAAAGCCAGCCAGAATCGTCGTCAACGTGGCATCGCGGGCATCCGCGATGTGTGTGTAGTCATCGTAAAGGAACGGCGAGTTGAGAGCGCGCCCGTAGGCGATGAACATAGCGATAAAGAGAATCGCAAATACGGCAATGTAATGTCGCGGTGATAAATTCTGGGTTGTACCGCCAATGGGTTGCGAACGGAAGAGCAACGCCAGCATAAATGCTAGCCCGATGAAACTCTCGATGTTTAGTATGGAGTGACCGGTCATGGATGAGATCAAAGATCGCGTTGTTAGCCAGCCTATCGTAACGTAGAAACGCTAGATCCGGCTCCTGCGCCTTGACACAGCACGCGTCCTCGGCTGCAATGAAAGCGATGGACTTCGCTCTCGGCTTATCAAGTCTCCTGGGGTTGGGTGTCGCCTCCGGACTGAATCTGTATGCAGCTGTCCTCACGGTCGGCTTGGCTCAACGCTGGGGCTGGATCAGCGGCTTACCCCAGGGCCTCGAAGTCCTGTCGCATCCCTGGGTGCTCGCGATCGCAGCCGTGATGTACGGCGCCGAATTTATCGCTGACAAGATTCCCGGCTTCACTCCGATCTGGGATTCCGTCCACACCTTCATCCGCCCAATTGGCGGTGCGCTTTTGGCGATGGGTGCGGCGGGCAACCTGGACCCGAAACTTCAAGTGGTGGCAATGTTAGTTGGCGGCAGCGTCGCCCTCGGCACACATGCAACCAAGATGGGCACGCGTCTGGCGGCCCATGTCGTTCCCGATCCAGTAACGCACTCGGCAATCAGTGTGGCGGAAGACTTTGGCGTTGTCGGCATCATCCTTCTCGCCTACAAATTCCCGTTAGTAGCGCTGCCGATTCTACTGGCGATTGTCATCGGCATTATCGCGATGCTGCCCTTCCTGTTCCGCGTCTTGCGCTTTTTGTTGCGCACCGTCATCGGCAGGCTTCTCAGCTTCACCCACCCGGACCCTCAGGTTGAGATTCCAGATTGGGCGCGCGTCGCAGGCGCTCACACCGTACTCGGTTTTGTGCGCAGCGGCCAGGGCCTGGGCAAGCTGCGACACGCCTATCTCAGTCTGAAGGGCGACACCGCCACGCTGCGCCTGAAGAAATTCATGGGCGGTGAGCGATCCATCGCGATCCGTCAGCGCGAAGCTCCCGTTCGCGGGCTCTTTCTCGACTACATCGAAATGACCGGGGAGGATGGCCTGGCTATGAGTATCTACCTGACCAAAGACTGGGCGTCTTACTATCGGAATGGCGCAGCGAACAGTTAGAGGCCAGGCTGCAATACAACCTTCATCAGGCCGGGTTCGTTGGCATACAAGCGTTCAAACCACGATGCGCCATCCTCAAGCGGCGCAAGCGCACTGATGATCGGATCGACCTTGATGGCTCCACGGGCAAGCAGGTCGATACACTGCGGAAACTCGCCCGAACTGGCAGCAGAACCCTGCAGTCGAATCTGACGACTGACAACCACCTGCAATGGAATCTCAACGCGCGGTGAGATATTCCCCACCAGCGTCACCGCCCCGCCCTTCTTCACAGCCATGATCGCTGTCTCGATCGTCTTGGCTGCCCCTACAACTTCGATGGCCACATCGGCCCCACGGCCGCCAGTGAGTTCCTGCACAGCCTTTACGATGTCCGTGGTCTTCGGGTTGAGTCCAACATCAGCACCAAGAGTCTTTGCCAGCGCCAGTTTAGAATCCTCAAGGTCCACCGCGATGATCTGGCCATATCCAGCCAGGCGCAGCGTTTGGACAACCAGCAAGCCAATCATGCCAGAACCCACAACCACGGCAGAAGCACCCAGTTGCATCGGAGTGAGATTGACCGCATGAACAGCGATCGACACCGCCTCGATCATCGCCGCATAGTGGAACGGAAATCCATCCGGCAGCGAGTAAAGGATGTTCTGAGGAACCGTGACGTATTCGGCAAACGCGCCGTGACGGCGAAACTCCGCACAACTCACACCCAGCACCTGGCGGTTCTCGCAAAGATTGATCTCACCGCGTTGGCAAAAGTAACAACGCCCGCAACTCACGGTAGAGTCGAAAGTAACCCGATCCCCCAGCTTCCAGCCCTGAACAGAGGCACCAACCTCAGCAATCTCGCCGGACGCTTCATGCCCCATTACAAGGGGCGGTACGCGACGGCCCGTGCTGCCATCCCATCCATGGATGTCACTGCCGCAGATACCGCAGGCTTTGACCTTGATCAAAACATCCTCGGCGCCAATTGTCGGCATCGGCATGTCGGTAAGCGTGAGCTTCTTGTATTCGGAGAGGAGAAGGGCCTTCATAAGATTAGAATCCCTATCGTACCCGACTCGAAGCAACCTGGCTAAACGCGTTTAGTCGAACAGCGAGCCAAGAACATCACCAATGGCGCTGCCAGCGCCTTCCAGCAGGCTGCCAACCGCTTCGCCAACGCCTTCCACTGCGCCGCTAATGGCGTCGCCCGCGCCATCCATGAGCGATTCAAGCATGTCGCTGCCCGGCCCATCGGCTACCGCATCGGCAATCCCGCTCGAATGCTCCTGCACTTTCGCCTGCACTGTTTCCACCAGCGCCGGGTCAACATTCAACAGCTGGTTGGGGTCAAGGTTGGTGTCCATAGATGACTTCTACGCTACACCAATCGGGCTATCAGCGGGCTTCTGCCACTCCATGATGTGAAACCACGGCACCCGCCGGTATCGCTCCGCCTTCTTCGGGTCTCCACCGGTTGGCATTGGCTCGGCGAAGTGTCGCAGTATCAGACCGTTCTGGAGGAATAGCGACATGTAGGTGCTGAGCGGCCGGTGCCAGTTCTGGATCAGAATCCCGCTCCAGCCAACCCATTCGGCGCGCTCGTCCATGTAGTGGTCGATGCAGAAACGGAACTTGCCGGCATCGTTCCGGATCCAGCCACTGGCGATGCGTGCAGTATTGAAACTGTTTAGATTCGCCAGCAACAGCGTGCCACCGGGCTTGATCGCCGTCACCATTTTTGCGACGGCATTCGCCAGATCCGGGATGTCGATCAGGGATAAATAGCTCACAACCAGATCGAAAGAAGCTTCTGGGACATCCATTGTCTCGGCGCGGCCCGTCCGATAGTCGCCCGTGGCATCCAGTTGCCTGGCGCGCCTGAGCAGAGTCTCCGTCGGATCGATCCCAACGGTCTCGATGCCGCTCGCCTGTAGGATGCGGCAGAAGCGGCCCTCGCCGCAGCCAACGTCCAACGCCGTCTTGAAGCCCCTGCCGTGTATCCGTTCGCGCATCGGGGCGTCGAGCACATATTTGCGACCATAGTCGCCATCCTCGCCCATTTCGGCGAGCCAAGCTGCGGCTGAGCGGTCCCAGCCATCAGAAAAAGGTTCGTTCATTTTGCTTAAGCGTGATTCCGGTAGCGCACGGAAATGGCGGAGGGAGTGAGATTCGAACTCACGGTAGACTTTCGCCTACGACGGTTTTCAAGACCGGTGCCTTAAACCGCTCGGCCATCCCTCCACTCATCAATTTATCAAATTTTGGTCACGCGCCCGCTGCGTGAGCTGTCATCGGCAGCCTGTATGGCGTCGCTGACGTGGAAAACTTCCTCGATCGTCAGAGCCCCCCCCTTGCCGTTGTAGACAGAATCGAGGAAATCGACAAATACATTGCCCGCCTCAGGCAGGCTCTCCAGCTTGCGCGGCTTGCTGCCGTCTGCGATCACCGTCACGCCAGTCGCGGCAGTGTACTCGACAACGCCCTTCGTCCCCGCGACACGCAACCGGTCGTCCTCATGCGTCGGCGCGCTGTCCGGACGCAGATAATCCATCCGCATCTCGGCAACGCCACCATTGGCCAGACGAAAGACCGCGCCAACTATGTTCTGGCGCTCCCCGATCAATGGGTCCCTCAAGTTGGTCTGCCAGCAAAAGGCATCTGTCATCTTGATACGACCGGCAAAGTAGAACAGGTCAACCAGATGTGGTCCAATCCACAGCATCGTGCTGCCATAGCTGGCTCGTTTATTTTTCCAATCACTCGACGCCCCGCGTTTATAAGACTTCTGCCCACCCAGCAGTAACACTTCACCAATTTCACCGGATTCCACAACCTGCCGAAGCGCCTTGAAATGCGGTGCAAAGCGCAACGGCAACAGCATCGTCAACTTACCCTTGGAACCCTTCGCCACGCGCTTGATCTTGTCGAGGTCGACGCGGGAGATCGCCAGCGGCTTCTCGGCAATGCAATGAATGCCTCGCTGCAGCGTTTCGAGGACAGCACCAGCACGGGCACCGTCTTCATTGACAACAGCCACCACATCCGGCTTGATCTCATCCAGCATCTTACGCTGGTCGAGAAATCCCCTGGCCGCCTCGGTCTTTACTTTCTTCCCCAGTGAAACAAGGGCGGCAGCATTACTTTCGCAATAGGCGACAACCTCAACATCCGGAAGCTGTGGCAGCGGATTAAGTATCTCTCCGAGATGTCCCTCTTGCCCGATTACTGCGACACGAATCTTATGCGGCATTCTCACTGGCGCGGCCATCGCGCTGACGGCCACCGCAGACGCAAACCATTCCCGCCGGTTGAATTCTTTTCCCAAGCCTTGCATGTGCCCCATTATGACGCGATACACTTAGAGGTTTCATGAATACTCGCCGTTTCATTTGCGCCCTGCTCGGTGCCTGGATTGGAGCCAGCCTTTTGATGGCGTCAGTAGCTATGCTGAACTTCCGGGTTGTGAATGATATCTTCATCACACCGCAGCCTGAGTTAGTTGGCTACATCAAGGCAATCGGACCTGAGAAGCTGCGGATGCTGTTTCGCCATGAGGCAGCAGAATTCAATCGATCGTTGTTTGAAGCTTGGGGCTTTGTCCAGATCGGCATCTCGCTTCTCGTCTTTGGCACGCTGTTGTTCGGGACCAAGGAAGGCAAGTTCATCCTCGGTGTTTCTCTCCTGTTGGTACTCATCGTCACCGGCATGCACCTGCTCATTACGCCGTCGATTGTCGGTTACGGTCGCAGCCTGGACTTCGCGCCGGCAGACAAGGAATTCGCCATGCGCCAGCGGGTCAATGCGTTCCACAACGCCTACACGACTCTGGAAGGCATAAAGCTTGCGGGGAATACTTTGCTGTTGGTGATCTTTTTCCGCGAAGTCAGACGTCGGCCCGGTCGCGGTCCAGACGACGAGTTTGAAGAGATCGAAGCAGCCTAGCTGGTAAGCACGCCGCGGGCGCGCAGCACTTCATCCAGCAGCGAGACGATTTCTTCTCGCGTCACTTCAAATCGATCTTCCCGCTTCATCGCAATCATGTCTTCGGCCGCGATCGGTGCTTCCGGTTCTGCGCCGTCTGCAAACCGAATCCCGTAGCGAGATCTCGCCTGCATCAGCTTGTCCACTTCGCGACGGGGAAGCAGCCGCGGTCCGCCAAGCAGCTCAGCTACCAGCGATATCCGCGCCAGGTGCTCAACCGTTTCCAGACGAAAGAACGCCTTCTCGAGCGTCTCGCCGTAGCAGACAACGCCGTGATTGGCCATCAACAGCGCATCATGATTTGGAATGTAGGGAGCCAGTTGCCGACTCAATTCTGCCGTGCCAGGCAAGCCATAATCGGCCAGCGGCACCGTGCCCAGCGTCACAACGGCTTCAGGAAGAATCGCGAGATTCAACGCCCTGCCTGCCACTGCAAAGCCAGTCGAAACCGGCGGATGCGCGTGTACAACGGCATTCACGTCGCGCCGCAGCTTATAAACCGTGCAATGCATCTGGATCTCGGTGGTGCAGTCTCGATCGCCTTCCACCTTGCGACCGTCCAGATCGACGATCAACATGTCTTCCGGGCGCATCATTCCCTTGCTCACACCCGTGGGGGTGCACAAGATCCGCTCTGGACCGACGCGCACGCTGATGTTGCCATCATTTGCCGCGACCCAGCCCTTTTGGTACATCAGTTTCCCGATGTCCACGATCGAATTTGCGATCTGGGGATTAAACGCCATGAAACTACCTAATTTACACAATCTTGGACACGCTGTGCAGCCCTGCTCAAATTTCAGCTTTTCTTGTAGACGTGTTTGTTCGAGAAAAAGGTTTCACCAACTGTCTCTTTTACAGCCTGTCGCAATGCGTTGTCACCCTGCATCAACAGGTCTTTGAACTTCTCTTCAGGGCGTCCACGAAAGCTCGTCACGTGATAATTCTTCTGTCCGTCGACGGGTTCGAGCGTGAAAAAATAATTTGAAACGCAGCGGCGCGTGCCGTCATGTTTAACCGCACTGACACTATGCCAGCTCGTTTTGTCGGTCTGCATCACCGCAAGACGATTGAATCGGCTCTCAATACTTCGCGGCAAACCTTTGGGCCCATCGTCCCAAAGTTCGAGGTTGCCGCCGTAGTCCAGTTGCCATCCAGGAGCCGCGTAATAGAGCAGATTCAGCGCACGATAGCGCTTTCGTTCAAAGTCGTGAGAGTTGTCCAGATGAGGGTTGAGAAAATGTCCCTGCGTCATTGCGCTGATGCCCCCAGCGTAGAGATGCTCGTCTGGAATCAATCCGTCCAGCCCACAAATCTCACCAACCAGCACGACCACACGAGGGTCCTGAAACGCGTATATCGCCTCTTCCAGCAGCGGCTTGTACTGGTTCATCTGGACACCGACATACTTCAATTCGCCCAGGTGCTTTTTCAACACCATCGATTCGACGGGCGGAAAACTCGACGCGATTGCTTCGGCCAGCTCCGTTGGAAACAGTTCGTCCACAACAAAACTTTTTACCGTGCGCGCCGACGCAAACTCGGCGCGCACCCCATCCCGGCACGCCTCCAGCCTCGACAACATAATTTCAGCGATTTCGCTGCGCTTCCAACTCATACGACTCCCCCCACTTTACAATCATAATGTGGAGTCTAGACCGATCTGCCCCAACTGCCGGGCCTTTATCAGCAATGCAGACCGAGTTTGTCCTTACTGTGAATTTCAGGTTGGGCCCGTAATTGCCGCCCGGCTCGACGCCTCTCGCGCCTTGAGCAGATTTATGCCCCAGGATGGGCAACTCACTATCTACATCCTCGGCGTCAACGCGTTTCTATACCTGGCGATGATGCTGTTTAATCAGCAAAACACCAATGGTGGCGGCTCGTTGGACATGAACGGCATTACGCTGTTTCTGTTTGGCGCCAAAGAATCCAGCTACGTTTTCCATGGCGAATGGTGGCGGCTGATTACCGCCGGCTTCCTGCATGCCAGCATCCTGCACATCGGCATGAACAGTTGGAGCTTGTACAACCTCGGCGCGCAGGCCGAGGAGGCCTTCGGGGCAGGCAGAATGCTGGTGATCTACGTTCTCAGTTCGACACTTGGCTTTCTGGCCTCCGCGATTTTCTCGCCGTCGCTCAGTGTCGGTGCCTCGGCCGGCATCTTCGGTCTGGTGGGTGCCATGATCGCCTTCGGTATGCACCAGCGGGGAAGCTTCGGCAATTACATCAAGTCCGCCTACATCAGCACCGCCGTGATCTCGCTGCTCCTCACCAGCTTCGTCGGACAGATCGACAACTACGCGCATCTCGGCGGCCTGGCCGGGGGCTTTGCAGCAGCCTACGTCGTCGGCCACCCCAGCCTCTCGCTACCGCGCCAGGAGCGTTACTGGAACATTGCCGGCCTGGCGGTGGCCGCTGGCGTCCTGCTTTGCTTCGTCATTCAGATGTTCTCGACGCTGCACTACCTGCGTAGCTAGCTTTTCTCAGCCAGCCTCTGGCAATGCACTTCAAGGTAGGGAACGCGAGCAAAGTACCCGTGCTCCGGGGCTTCATTGTGCTCACTTCCCAGTACCATCAGCTCAGAATCTAGATCGGCGGCAGCAGCCTCACTCAGCCCCTCATAGGCCAACACAACAGGCGACAGAAAGAGCTTCATACCGGACAGCCACTGCTCCACCGACAGCGCCCGCACCGTAAACTTCCGATGCTCAATTCTCAACGACCCAAACTGCGGCCTCAGCCAAGCCGGAATTTGTTCCAGCTTGCCCCACCCGCGCTCGACAATAATCGAGGCCAGATCGGGCCGACGCTCAATGCACTTGGCAAATAGCAGATCCGTTACGCCCCCCTCAGCCCAACTGGTGAAGCCAAGCTTGCCTCCCGGACCGAGAACCCGCGCCACCTCCCCGATTGCCTTTGCACGATCTTCGCAAAACACCAGGCCAAAGGTGCTCAGCACGACATCGAACGCGCCGTCCTTGTAAGGCAGCGCCTCTGCGCCACCGAGATCAAAACCGATCTCCAATTCCTCAAACACAGCGCGCGCCCGCGCCTGTTCCAGCAGTGCTGGAACAGGGTCCGCCCCCCAAACCAGGGCACGGCGGCGGGCAGCCGCCAGCGCCGTGTTGCCAGTGCCGCAGCCCAGGTCCAGCACACGCTGCCCGGCATACAACGGCACCGCGTCGCAGAGCAGCTCACCGACGATCATCGCGGCGGGGGCGATCTTGGAAAAATCCCCGACAGACCAAATATTGTTAGTTGTCATCTTCCTTCAGCAGCGCCGTCCGATTCACGCGCTCTCCTTTCAACATCACCATCGAAATTCGGCTCAGACTCTTGACGTCCTTCAGCGGATCGCCATCCACCAATAACAAATTGGCATCCTTGCCCTTCTCGATCGTGCCGATCCGATTGGCCTGTCCCAGCAATTCAGCCGCTGTCCGCGTCGCCGCCACAAGTGCCTTGTCTGCTGGGATCCCCGCCGCAACCCAAAGCTCAACTTCTTCCTGCACCGTCGGGCCGTGGAAGGTCAGCGGATTACCGGCGTCAGACCCCGTCACTAACTTCACCCCAGCATCAAAGACGCGCTTTAAATTCACCCGCGCCTCATCCATCCTCGGGGCAAACTCTTTGTAGCGTCCGATGAGTGTCGGGTCCACGATCAGCTTCCGCGTCGACTTCAAAAGATCCATCGGCACGGCCTGCTGCAACAGGCTGTCGTCAAGCCGCGTGAAGTCATTCTGCACCATCATCCTCAAGCCTTCAAAGACACTCATCGTCGGGTCGTAAAAGAAGCCGCTCGCCGCCATCTTCGCCAGCAGCTCATCCGACAGCCTCTCATTCGCGCTCCCATGCTCAACCCCACTGGCCCCGGCCTCGAATGCGTCGCGCACATCTACCGCCTTGCTCGTGTGCACCACCACCGTCAGTCCAAGGGTCTTGGCTTCGGCACAAATCGCTTTCAGGATCGCGACATCCATGCGCGCCATCGGCGTGTTGGCCGTCCCGCTCTCCAGCACAGCCTTGATCCCGTCAACACCCTTGAGTTTCAGCGCGCGCACCATCTGCCGCGCCTCCTCAGCACTCTTGGGCAGGCGCACAAACTGACTTGCGCCGTAAGCCCGCATCGTCTCCGGCATCATTTTCAACAATTCGGTCGGATGCCCGCCTTCAGCAGTAAATAGCGGCCCGACCGTGTTGAACTCAGTCGCCAGGATCTCCCCGCGCCTCACCTTGTCGCGCAGCGGAAGCACAGCATCCACCCAGTCCCCGGCGCTCTTCACTGTAGTGATCCCCGAATAGAGATAAGCTTTCAGGCGCTTGGTAGACAGAGTTGAGTCGTTATATTTCTTTTGATCCTCGTAGAATCCCCCAGGCGCGCCCAGATGCATATGGACATCGATCAACCCGGGCAGCAGCGTCTTGCCTGCCCCTTCAATTTCGAGGGCACTCAAGGTCTTGGCATCGGGCGCAGGCCCTGTATAGATCTCCGCGATCTTGCCTGCCTTGACCAAAACGCTTCCCCCTTCAATCACCGTCCCGGTCGCAGTAAACACACGGGCATTCTTGATCAACACGGTCTGCCCACGCGACAGCTCCCGCTCAATCGCCTTCGACTTGGTGAGATTCTCCTTGCTCTGTAAGTTCCACGCACCGATCAGAAAGAAGGGAGCCAACACAGCCAATACCCATGCCTTGGCGCGCCCAGGCAGCTTTTCGCCTTTCTCCCAACGAAAGATCTTCAATGAGATCAAGGTGCAGGCAAAGGTCGTAACCAACAACGCCAAAACGGGCTTCCAATTTTGTAGCAGCGATTCATGCTGCAGCAAAATGCCCTGCAACCCACTCACCACATGCGTTGCGGGGATAAACTGCACTACACTCTGCAACCACTCCGGCAGCACCGAAATTGGCACCGTCGCGCCACTCAACAACATCATCGGAAAGTACAGGCATTGGATAATGATCTGGCTCTCCGCCATGCTGTTGGCAACGGCTGCGATAATCCCGCCCATGCTCCGCATCGCCAGATTCGCAATGATCACAAACACGATAAAGCTAAGCCAGTTCTCCGGCCACGCCATGCCATATTGCAAAACGCTCAGAATCATCATCAGCAGCACAACCGGCAGATACTGCAGCACGCCTACCACCAGGCTGCTGATGAGGATTGGCAAGGCACCGGGGGGCGCAACCTTGAAGCGACGCAGGATGCCATTCTCACGCTCCATAATGGCGCGCAGGCCTCCGCCAAAAAAGCCATTTCCCAGTAGTCCAATCGTCAACACGCTGGTTAGTACCGACGCAATCAAGCCAGTTTCCTTGGCTTTGTTCAGCGTCGCAAACAAAAAGAAAAATCCCAACGGAAACGCATAATTGAAAAAGAAAACCGAACGCTCACGCATCGTCAGGCGTAAGTTCGACAGGATGTGTGCTTTGATTGCCTTCATCGCTTAATCCCTCAGCTTCTTTCCGGTAAGTTCGATAAAGACATCTTCAAGCGTAGGCTTCTTCAGCGCGATATCGCTCAGGCCAAGCCCCAACCCATCCACCCACTTCACCATTTCGACAACCGTCCTGGCCGGGTGCGCGCTCGATGCCGTAATCATCGTCCGCTCCGGATTCAAGATGAAATCACTTGGTATGTCCACCGCGCCCAGCGGCGCGTCGAGATGGATATCGATCCGCGTCAGCCCAAGCGTTCGCGCCTGAATCTCGCGCGGCGTCCCCTCGGCAATGATGCGTCCCTCATCGATAATTGCGACCCGATCACACAGCCGCTCTGCCTCTTCGATGTAGTGCGTCGTCAGAATGATCGTCCGCTGATCCTGCTTGAGTTCCTCGATCAGCCGATGAATCTCTAGCCGCACCTGCGGGTCCAGGCCGGTGGTTGGCTCATCAAAGAAGACTACCTGCGGGTCATTCACCAGCGCAAGCGCAATCGCCACGCGCTGCTTCTGCCCACCCGATAAGGTGCCGTAGTGCGCATCCTTCTTCTCTTCCAGTTGGAGTCGCGCCAGTAGCTTCGCCTTAGGCAAGGTCCGCTCGTAGAAGGCCGCAAACAGGTCCAGCGCCTCGCTCACCTTCATCTTGTCCGGCAGGTTGTTGGACTGCAGACAGACGCCAATCCGTTCCTTCAACTTCTTGGCGTCCGTGCCGGGGTCGAATCCCAGCACGCGCACCTCGCCCGCGCTGCGCGGTCGCAGGCCTTCGAGAATCTCAACGGTGGTGGTCTTCCCCGCCCCATTCGGGCCGAGCAGTCCCAACACCTCGCCTGCCTTGACCTCAAAGTCGATGCCGCGCACAGCTTCCACCGCGCCATAGCTCTTGGTGAGCCCGCGCACGCTAATGACTGTCTCGTTCATCCTGGCCTATTGACGGCTCAAAACATCGATACAGGCAATGCAAAACGCCGGCAGATCGTCCGGCTTACGCGAAGTCACAAGGTTGCGATCCACCACCACCTCAGCATCCACCCAGTCTGCTCCTGCGTGGATCACGTCGTCCTTGATGGCAAAAAAACTCGTCGCCTTGCGTCCCATGAGCATTCGTGACGAGCACAGCACCCAGGGTCCGTGGCAGATGGCGGCCACCAGTTTGCCAGCCTTGTCCATCTCGTGAACAAATTGCGTGGCTACGGCATGCCGACGGATAAAGTCCGGGGCAAATCCGCCCGGCGCAACAACGCCGTCGTAGTCGTCAACCCTCAGCGAATCGTAACTGAGATGGGCGACGGCCGGGAAGCCCACTTTGCTGGGATAGCTCTTCCCTGCCTCGGCACCAACCAGATGCACCGTGGCACCCTCTTCGATCAAACGGTAGTAGGGGTACCAGACTTCAAGCTCCTGATAGAGCTGATCCACAAATACGGCGACGCGCTTTCCCTTGAGTGACATGTACCTTAGCGTACGCCAAGATGGCGGTAAATGTTCCGTTGGGCAGGATGGCCGCCGCCTCCACCAAAACCAATGATGCGAAAATCGTAGGTAGGAGTTTGCATGATCGACGTCACACAAGATATTCATTCGATGACTACCTTCAAACGCAATTCGGCTGGGCTGGTCAAGCACATGAAGAAAACCGGTCGCCCACTCCTGCTGACCGTCAATGGCAAAGCCGAGGCGGTGCTCTTGGATGCCGCCTCCTATCAAAAAGTGGCGAATCATCTCGATACGGTGGCGAGTATTGGCAAAGGCCTGATGCAAGCTAAAAAAGGTTTAGGGCGATCTGTGGATGATGTCTTTGACGATCTCGAAAGAGAAGTCTAGCTAGGGTGAAATTCCGGGTCATCATCACTCCAAATGCTGAGGGTGATCTTCGAGCGGCCTACAGATTCATCCGGAGCCAAGCTCCCAACGCCGCAAAGGCATGGATTACAGGCGCTCGAAAAACGATAAAGAGCTTCTCCCAGAACCCCCTGCGCGGTTCCATTGCTCCTGAGAGCGATTCTTTCGATGAATCAGTTCGAGGGATATCTTACGGCAGGGGGAATCGTGGAACCTATCGGATGATTTTTGTTGTGTTCGAATCCTCCATCTTCGTCTTACATGTTCGCCACGGCTCAAGGCTTCCTGTAAATTCGGAAGGAGCTATATGATCGAAGAGATCGTCTGGACCCCCAGCAGTGCACTAGAAACATGTGCGTCATCGCGATGAGGCGAAAATAGACGTCCCGTGAACACCGAAACTAGCAACCGCGTTCACGCCCTGATCGACCAGCTTCCGCGCGTGCAACTGGCCGCGTTGGAATCGCTCCTGCAATCGATGCTCGATCCGCTGTCGCGCAAACTGGTGCTCGCTTCCATCGCCGACCAACAGTTCACCAAAAAAGACCGCCAAGCGATTACCGAAGCTAACGAAGTGAGGAAGCACAAAGACAAAGGGATTCCGCACGCTGAGCAGATGGCCGCGCTTCACCTCCGCACCATTGAAGCCTTGGCTTTGGCCATTGACTCCAAAGACGAAACCACGCACGAGCACTTGCAGCGCCTCCAGGTCTACGCCCTCGAGATCGGCCGGGATCTGGGTATGAAGGATGAACAGTTGGAGGCGCTACGCGCCGCCGCCATCCTTCACGACATCGGCAAGCTGGCGGTACCTGAACACATCATCTCCAAGCCCGGAAAATTGACTCCTGAAGAGTTCGAGAAGATGAAGATCCACCCGGTCGTGGGTGCCGAGATTCTCGAGCGCATCCAGTTTCCCTACGACGTCTCACCAATCGTGTTGGCCCATCACGAAAAGTGGGACGGCTATGGTTATCCTTACGGCACCAAGGGTGACAAGATTCCGCTGGGTGCCCGAATCCTGAGCGCGGTAGACTGCCTGGACGGACTGGCTAGCGACCGCCCATACCGGCGCGCTCTGCCGTTGAGCGAGGCGATGGCCGTAGTCGAGCTTGAGAGCGGCAAGAGCTTCGACCCGGGCGTAGTGGACGTTCTGAAAAAACGCTATGTTGAGCTCGAAGATATGACCGCTGCTGCCATTCGCAATATCGCACCGGCCGCCAATGTGGAACAGGTCGAGAAACAGATCCAAGCCATCTCAATCGGCGACCCCGGCGCATTTATCAACTTGATCGCCTCAGCCCGCAGCGAAGTGCAGCAGCTCTTTGAGATCTCACAGGATATTGGCAAGACGCTGAGCCTTGGCGAGTTATTGAGCGTTCTCTCTCTTCGCGTGATGCGCATGGTGGCCTACGATTCTGTTGCGGTCTACATCCGACGCGGCGACAAACTTGTGCCCGCCTATGTAAGCGGCGAGAATGCGCGTCTGTTTTCTTCGCTCGAAATCCCTATGGGGCAAGGCCTCAGCGGCTGGGTGGCGGAAAATAACAAGCCGATCGTCAATGGCAATCCTAGCGTTGAGCCTGGCTATCTCAACGACCCTCATAAATTTAGCACCCTACGAAGTACGCTTGCCGTACCGCTCGACGGCCAGCGCGACATTGTCGGTGTGCTCGCGCTCTACCGCGCCGACAGGGACGCCTTCTCTCGCGACAACCTCCGAGTTATGCTTGCCATCGCCTCAAAAGTAGGCATGACAATTGATCACCTTCTCCGTCTTGAAGCAGCCGAAAGTACGGCCACGACAGACTTCCTCACAGGACTGCCTAATGCCCGAAGCCTGTTCGTGCATCTGGATTCTGAGCTTGCTCGTCGAAATCGAAGTGGTGAGAGCGTTACCGTACTCGTGACCGATCTGGATGGCTTCAAGGCCGTCAATGATCGCTTCGGCCACTTGGAAGGCAACAAGGTTCTGAAGGCCGTGGCTCAATGTTTGAAGTTAAACTGCGGCGAATATGATTACGTTGCGCGTATGGGCGGTGACGAGTTTGTCCTTGTGCTGCCAAACATAAAGCGCGAAGACCTTGCGATACGCACCTCGCGAATTTCGTCGATGATCGTGGACGTGGCGCAGCAGATAGTCGGCGAAGATGTTGTCGGCATCAGCATCGGCGCGGTGCACACGCCCGAGGATGGCTCCGACTCCGAAACGCTACTGGCCGAGGCAGACCGCCGCATGTACCAGATGAAAGAAGCCCGCAAAAAACGGAACCCAACGGCCCAACCCGAATAAGCAGGTCCTCGACAAGTTGGGACTTGGAATAGCCGACTAAAACAAATTCCAGTCTATAGGCTTAAATCGATTGCCAGGAGAATGCCGATTCTTTCATTCCTCGACTTATACTCCCTTACCGGTGATGGCGCAGCTAAGCTACTGAAGGGCACCACGTCGCCATGGTTCAGGCGTCTCTACCCCGGGGTAAAATACCCCGACCTAGCGCACCCCAAGATTGCCATAAAGATTCCCCTGCCCGAGTCGCTCAAAGTGCTCAAAGACCAGCCGCGTGATCGCCTCCACCGGAGAAAACGGCTCCTTCAGGTAGCTGCCCATCACCGCCATCGCAAAGGGCCGCCCTTTCAGATAAACGATCCCCATTTCTGCCCGCACGCCCACCAGTTCTCCAACCTTTGCAGCCACGTCGACATTCCCCGGCACTGCCTTTCGCATCTCGCCCTTCACCTGCTTCATGATCGCGATCATCTCAGCGCTGGCCTTCCCACTCACCGCTTTACCTTCAAAAAGCACCCTCGCAAGATCACCCAACTCCTCAGGCGTTGAAACATTTTCTTCATTTCGTGTAGCGGCCGCCTGATCGATCATCACCCGCTGCAAACGAGTCGCCGAATAGCCCATCGTCGCCATCGTCCGGTTCACGCTCCCCATACCGATTCTCCGGATACACCAGTTGGTAGCCGTGTTGTCAGACGACACAATCATCTCCCGCACAATTTCTTCGATGCTCACCGTCACCGGCCCACGCTTCAGTCGTTCCTGCAAAACTCCGCTCCCGCCAACGCTCTCAGATGGCTGCACAGTCACCCGCTCAGCAAAGTCCAGCTTCCCCGCCTCCCTCAGCCGAAACAGCTCAATCAGGATCGGCACCTTGATCACGCTCGCCGTTGGAAACATCGTCTTGCCGTGGTAGCTCCACTTTTCCCCTGTCGTTAAATCGACGATGGCCACCCCCATCGCCCCGTCCATCTTTGCGTCATAGGCAGCGATGCTCGCCTTCAGCTTTTCACCAAACAACTCCGCGACAGGCTGGGCACAAAGTGCGGCGGCAGTCAAAACCAGGCACATGAAGAGATGCATTTGTAAATCTTAGCACTTCACACTAAGGTTTTCTGCTCCTCTTCTCACTCTAAAAAGTTTCGGTCACAGGAAAAGCGCAAGTCTATTTCCATTTGAATCAACGGTTTACATAATTATTTTAGCAGTCGTCGCTCGACTATGCTAATTCTATGAGTGTGAGTACGCCTTGTGCGGACGCATAATTTGAATTCCATATTCGATGGAGGTGGTCCACGATGAACATCCGCCCGCTATACGACCGCATTGTGGTCAAGCGCCTGGAGAACGATGTAGATATGGTGAATGGCTTGTACATTCCCGATTCTGCAAAAGAGAAGCCGCAGGAAGGCGAAGTTGTCGCCGTCGGTAAAGGGAAGCGTCTTGAGGACGGCAAAGTGATTGCCCTCGACGTTAAGCCTGGAGACCGTATCCTTTTTGGCAAATATTCCGGTTCAGACATCAAGCTGAACAATAACGAATACCTGATCATGCGCGAAGACGAAGTCCTCGGCATCCTCGAAAAGTAAAGGCACAGGAGAAACCCAATCATGCCCGCAAAGCAAATTGTATACGCTGAAAATAGCCGCCAGGCCATCCTGCGCGGCGTCAACCAGTTGGCTGACGCAGTAAAAGTCACCCTCGGACCCCGTGGCCGCAACGTCGTACTTGAGAAAAAGTTCGGCGGCCCGACGATCACCAAAGACGGTGTGACCGTTGCCAAAGAAATCGAGCTCGCCAACCCGCTCGAGAACATGGGCGCACAGATGGTACGCGAAGTGGCCTCCAAGACCAGCGACATCGCTGGCGACGGCACCACCACCGCCACCATCCTTGCTCAGAGCATCTTCCGCGAGGGCGTCAAGCACGTCGCGGCTGGCGCAAACCCGATGGCGCTCAAGCGTGGCATCGACAAGGCCGTAGCCCTCGTCGTCACCGAAATCGAGAAGCAGGCCGTTAAGGTCACCTCCGATGACAAGATCGCCCAGGTCGGCACCATCTCCGCCAATGGCGACACCGAAATCGGCAACACAATTGCCGAAGCGATGAAGAAGGTCGGCAAGGACGGTGTCATCACCGTGGAAGAGTCCAAGACGATGCACACCGAGTTGCAGACCGTCGAAGGCATGCAGTTCGACCGCGGCTACCTCAGCCCCTACTTCGTCTCCGATCCGGATCGCATGGAATGCGTGATGGAAAACCCCTACATCCTCATCCACGAGAAGAAGATCAGCAACATGAAGGACCTCCTTCCGTTGCTCGAGCAGATTGCCCGCTCAGGCAGCCCGCTCGTCATCATCGCGGAAGAAGTTGAAGGCGAAGCGCTCGCAACTCTCGTCGTAAACAAGCTCCGTGGCACGCTCAATGTCGCGGCTGTGAAGGCTCCTGGCTTCGGTGATCGCCGCAAGGCGATGCTCGAAGACATCGGTATCCTCACCGGCGGTCAGGCGATCATGGAAGAAACCGGCATCAAGCTCGAGGGCGTTCAGCTCACCGATCTCGGCCGCGCCAAGAAGATTGTCATCGACAAAGACAACACCACCATCATTGATGGCGCTGGCGAAGCCAAGGGCATCGAGGGCCGCATCAAGCAGCTCCGTACCCAGATCGAAGAGACCACCTCGGACTACGATCGTGAGAAGCTGCAGGAACGTCTGGCGAAGCTCGCCGGCGGCGTTGCGGTCATCAAGGTCGGTGCAACCACCGAGACCGAGATGAAGGAAAAGAAGGCCCGTGTCGAAGACGCCCTGCACGCAACCCGCGCAGCCGTTGAAGAAGGCATTGTTGCCGGCGGCGGCGTTGCGCTGCTCCGCGCATCTGATGCTCTGGCCACTCTTAAGCTCGAAGGCGACGAAGCCATCGGTGTTGCGATCATCAAGCGCGCTTGCGAAGAGCCGGTTCGCCAGATCTCTGGCAACGCTGGTTTTGAAGGCGCGACGATCGTCGAGAAGATCAAGGCCAACAAGGATGTCAGCTACGGCTTCAACGCCGCCACTGGTATCTTTGAG
>JBBRBI010000095.1:0-22300 GCA_038206015.1 Bryobacterales bacterium
GCAGATCGAAAAGCAAGGCGCGCTTCGATTCGGGTGCCGCCTGAATTAGGTCCACCGCGTCATCCGGCGGCAGCAGACGCATCCAGATGCGCCTCTCGCCGTCCGGCAAGTCCAGTAGCAGTTCCCACTGATCCCGGCTACTCAAGGCGAGGAAAAGGTCGTCGGCGAGGTCCCGGGGAACCGCAGCGAAGGTGGCGAGGCGCTGGTCGCGGTTCAAAGTGGGCCAAGACTTTATTACGGATTGAATTCCAGCGCTTTGGGAGATTTCGTCGACGATTGCCATCTTCGCATTATGAAGCATCACTTCGCAGTCTTGGGATGCAGCTGTCCATCGATTCGCGCACCATAACAGCCACCCTTAGATCTGCGGAATCAATTCCCCGTAAACGTCGGTAAGTCGCATATCCCGCCCATTGAAACGATAGGTCAACTTCAGATGGTCGATTCCCATCAAGTGCAGAATCGTCGCGTGCAGGTCATGAATCGAGATCGGCTGCTCTTGCGCTTTATAGCCAAACTCGTCGCTGGTGCCGATCATTTGGCCTCCTCGGATCTTCGCCCCCGCCATCCACATCGACATGGCTCCGGGGTTGTGGTCCCGGCCCAGCCCGCGCTGCGAAATCGGCATTCGCCCAAATTCTCCTTGCCAGGTAACCAGCGTCGAATCAAAGAGCCCGCGTGCCTTCAGGTCAGTCAGCAGTGCGTGGATCGGTTGATCCACTTCAGCGGCATGTTTGGTGTGGTTAGCCTGAATGTTTTCATGCGCGTCCCAGGTATCTGTATTCTGATTGCCCAGTCCCCCGTGGTAGAGCTGCACCATTCTCACTCCACGCTCCACCAGCCGTCGCGCCATAATGCACTGCCGCGCAAAGGGTTCAGTGACAGGGTTGTCCAACCCATAGAGCTTTCGTGTGGCTTCGCTCTCTCTGGAAACATCAACCGCCTCTGGAGCCACGCCCTGCATCCGATAAGCCAGCTCATAGGATTCAATCCGCGCTGCAAGTTCCGAGTTGCCAGGGTGGGCAGCAGCATCCATTTCGTTCAGCTTGTGCAACAGATCAAGACGGGCTCGTTGTGATGTCGCATCCATGCCAGCCGGCGGATTCAGATCGATAATCGGCACGCCACTGGCCCGGAAAACGGTGCCCTGATAAGTTGCCGGCATAAACCCGGCGCTCCAGTTGGCAGGCCCACCAAAGGGCGCACCGTGCGCGTCATAGAGCACCACAAAGGCCGGAAGATTTTTATTCTCGCTCCCCAGTCCATAACTCACCCAAGATCCAAGGCTGGGGAAACCCATCCGGATCATTCCCGTTGAGCTCGCAAAGTGGGCCTGCACATGATCGTTCGATTTTGAATAAACCGATCGAAGCAGCGCGATGTCGTCAGCGTGCGACGCCATCTTCGGGAAAATCTCTGAGATCTCCATACCGCACTGGCCATAGCGCTTGAACCTGAACGGCGAAGGCATCAGCGGCCCAGGATGCCCCTGCCGCACCACGACATCACCCATGCCTGTCAGCGGCTGCCCGGAATATTTCTGCAGCGCGGGCTTCGGATCAAAAGTGTCGACATGGCTCACGCCGCCGCTCATGAATAGCGAGATCACACTCTTGGCCCGCGCATTCACTTGCGCCCCTTCAGCAAGCATGGAAGTTAGTGCAAGGCCCCCATAGCCACCCAGGGCATCAAAGAGTAATTCCCGCCGAGATGAGAATTGTCGGTTCATTGAATATAAAGGAATTCGTTCAGATTCACCAACACATGCGCCAGCGCCTCAAACGACTGAGTCTTTAGAAACTCAAGTGCCAGTGCTTGCTCCTGCTGACTCGGTCCGCGCCCAAGCGTCCGCTGGTAGGCAAGCTCAATCTGCCCTAGCCGATCCCCTGACTTAGCTTCCTCAACATGCGCCGCCAGATACTTCGCATGTTGCAAAACAAAGCCATTGTTCAACAGCGTAAGTGCCTGTGTGGCAACGGTCGAAGTGTTGCGCGCCCCGCAGGAAATATTCTGATCCGGTAGGTCGAAGACTTCAAACAGCGGAAACGGCAAGCCGCGCTTACGATAAACATACACACTGCGGCGCCAGACCTGTGGCCCATCTTTGTCCTGCTTCCAAATGCCATGTGTCATCGCCCGAAGCGCATCCGGCTCAAGCACGGGAAACACCGCCGGGCCGCCAACTGCCGGGTTCAATGTACCCGCTGCCGCAAGTATGGAATCGCGCACAATCTCCGCCTCGAGACGGTGTACGGGGAATCGCCATAGCGTCTCATTGCGCGGATCTTTCGCCGCACTTACAGCATTTTCAAAACTCGATTCCATCTGATAGGTCTTCGAGCTAAGAATCAACCGATGCATCTGCTTGACGCTCCATCCCTGCTGAACAAACTCCGTCGCCAGGTAATCGAGTAACTCAGGGTTCGTAGGTAAGTCGCCCATCTTACCGAAGTTATCAATCGATTTGACGATTCCCGTCCCGAAGTGGTGGTGCCAAATCCGATTCACCATCACGCGAGCAGTCAGCGGCTGATCCGCCGAGCCAAGCCACTTGGCCAGCGCCAACCTGCGGCCAGAAGTCTTGCCGCTCACTGGCGGCAAAGCAGTCGCCGCCTGTCCATCAAATATCACCGACGGGAAACCAGGCTCCATGCGCGACCCGCGACTCTGCACATCGCCACGAATCAAAAAGTAAGACGGCGGAGCAACATACGCACCGGGCCCTTGATGAAGAAATGGCCCAGCATCGGGATCTTTTTCAATTCCTTTGCCCGGAGCAGGCTCATCCCCCGGCCCATCGGGAGTCGAACGATAGTCGCCATCGGTGATCCCCATTGCCAACGCAATCGGCTCCGGACGCTGCTTCTCAAGTTCGGCGATGCGGGCCAGCAATGCCTTCTTCGTTGCCAGATCCGCCGCGTTCGCAATACGGTCAACCTCCGCACTGGACACGCTGGTGGTGCGGATGACCTGATTCGCCAGCAACACCTGCCCCGCACTTCGTTGTGCTTCAGGCGTGCGGATCGCCTCCTGCACATTCTCAGGAAACCGCGCATACTTCCCTGGCAACAAGCGTTCGCGATACGGCTGCTCCAGCACGCGCAATTCCTGACGCAAAGGTCGGATCTCTGCATCAATGCGAGCATTCGCAGCGTTAAATGCCTCGGCCGGAACCAGTGGGTGATCCACTTCCACATAGCCAAAAAGCGAAGCCTGAAGCTTGTAATAGTCCTTTTGCGCAATCGGATCAAACTTGTGGTTGTGACACCGGGCGCATTGTACGGTTAACCCCATGACACCGCGCCCAATGGTCGCAATCATGTCATCCAGATACTCATACCTAAACTCCGGGTTGTCCTTCTCTCGGAAACCCACCTTGGCATGACTGCGCAGGAAGCCGGTTGCCGTAAGTGTCTCGGGCGTGGGTTTCTCCACCTCATCGCCAGCCAGTTGCTCCACGAGAAATTGATTGAAGGGCTTATCGCGATTGAAGGCCGAAATGACATAGTCCCGATAGCGCCACGCATTGGGGCGATCAAAGTCGTGTTCATAGCCATTCGAATCGGCATATCGCGCCAGATCCAGCCAATGTCTGCCCCATCGTTCTCCATAATGAGGCGAAGCAAGCAGTCGATCTACCAGCCGCTCCCACGCCCCCGGCGCTGTGTCATTCATAAACTGAGTGACCTCATCTGGTGTGGGCGGCAAGCCAATCAAGTCAAGAAAGGCCCGCCGCACAAGCTTGATACGAGGGGCCGATGCTGCCTTAGGAGCATTCCCTCTCCTACGTGCGACAAGATAATCAACCGGGTGAACCTCCGCCGGAATCTGTGGGCGAACTGGCTTGCGAAAAGCCCACCACTCCCGAGCCTCCGGGCTCAATCGCATCTCCTCACTCACGGAAGACTGCACAGGACTCTCCTGAGTCTTCCCCCATTGCGCACCGTTCAGGATCCACTTACTCAGGCTCTCAATCTCAACTGGCGACAAAGTCCCATCCATCGGCATCGTCGGCTTTTGCGCGCCAGAGACCATCTTGTAAAGTCGGCTCTGCTCTGGTTTACCAGGCACGACTACGGTCAACAAACCCTCGCGTGTCTGCAGGTTTAACTTGGCAAGGTGCACTGCATCGCCATGACGCTTCCAGCATCGGGCGCGCAGCAGGGGCTCAATCTCCTTTTCAAAAGATGGGTCGTCAGCCACCAATGCCAAGGGGCATAGCAGCAACAAAGCGAAGCTCTTACCGGTCCACATTAAACTGGCATTAGACTATCACGGCTAATCAAAATGGGTTTGTGCTGCCATCACATTTGATAAGGTTGGACTTCGTCTCGAATCACAAGGAGATAGTCGGCTCTTATGAGACGGCTCAAAGGAGGCACTATGCCATTTGAAGTGGAACGTGGCGACCTGGATTCAGGCGTTGTTGTCCTCGCACTGACGGGATCGTTGACGATGGGGAACCAGTTGATGAAGCTCGAGTGGCTTGTCGAGGAGCTCGTCAAGGACCAACGCAACAAGATCGTCTTGGAGATGTCCGGCATCACTTACCTGGATAGTTCTGCCATCGGTGTACTTGTAGGATGCAACAGTAAGGTTGCCGCCTCTGGCGGTCAGATGCGTCTGGCAGCAGTCACCGCTCGCGTCGCTGCGGTCTTGAGTATCTCGAAAATTGATACGGTTCTGGTGATCGACCCAACCTGCGATGATGCCGCCTCGGCGCTCGCCGTTAATCCCTGATCCAGGAACTCTTGTGGAAGCCGTGGAACCCAACCCTGTTTTCTCGTTGGCTCTCGAATCGAGCTTGGAATCCGTCGACCTCGCAGAACAATCGACGCTTCGTTATGCCGAGGCAGTGGGCTTCGAGGAGGGGGACCGGTTTTTCATTGGCCTCGCCGTCCGCGAAATCGTAGTCAACGCCATCAAACATGGCAATCGATTCGACTTGGACAGGAAAGCCCATCTCCGGCTTTCGATGAAAGGTGCGGAATTGATTATCGAGGTTACAGACGAGGGCAACGGATTCCGGCTTGAGGACGTACCGGATCCAGCTCTTCCAGAGAACCGCGAGCGCCGCTCCGGCCGCGGCGTCACGATTGCCATCGGCCTGATGGATGAGTTCTCCGTCGACCGAAACTTGCCTCGCGGCACTCATATCCGCATGATGAAACGCCTCCCTACTCAAACTCCGCTCGAAAAGCTTCCGTAATCTTTCGGTCTTGCTTCTCAGTTGCAATCACCAGCACCCGCTCGCGTACCTCGTCGCGATAACGGCTGCTCCCCAGGCCTGTTACTGCATAAACCGCCACCTCCCCTCGCGACTTCTCCAGTACCTCTAACAAAGCATCTCGCGCCTCCTCCAAGGGCGACGCGCCAAGGCTAATCGCAATCGTCTTTTGAGCCTCAAATCCCAGTCCCCGCCTCCACTGCGCCATCACCAACCGCACTGCTTCCGCGTGCCGACTCTGCGCCATCGCCGCGATTGCCTCCATGCCGCGCATCTCCTCTTCCCCTATGAAAGAAGCAACAAACTCCATCGCGCCTCTCTCTCCCAGTTCCAAAATCCCCACCATGCATGCGCCCATGACTTCTGGCTCGCTATCCCCGCTGATCACCTTCTGCCGCAGCAATAGCTCACCTTCCCAACGCGACAACTGCGCCACAGCCCCGACAGCTGCAACCCGCACCAACTTCGACTCATCCCCTAAGCCCCAAACCAACAATCGCAATATCGCTTCACCATCCAACTCCGTCGAAACCAAAGCCTCCGCGCAAACCGCGCGCAAGCCCATTGCCGTATCTGTCTCCCCACCCCACACTGGTTCCAACTGCCGATACCGCAGCCCGCTGACAAACAGCTCCGGCCCCCGCCACGCCATGTCGGCCAGTGCCTTGGCAATTGCCGTTTTCCCCCAGCACTGCGGATCGCCTTTCGCCCCAGCCTGCATCAACCGTTCAAAAGCCGCAATCAAGTCCGGTGCCAACTCACGCAAACCCAACTCCGCGCACAGCTCCGCAGCCTTTGAAACAACGTAGTTACTGGCGTCCCCCAATGCTTTAGTAACTCCAGCTCGCGCATCCCCAGACTGCCGCAACGCTCGCAGCGCTTCCAGCTTTTTTTCGAGGCCCCCCTTACTCATAGCCGGATCAACTCTGCTTCAGCGCCCGCTCCGCCGTCCCGCGATACACCCACGCCGCCACCAGATACAACAACCCTCCCAGCACCAGCGTCTGGTACAGCCCCAGATAGATCGCCAAAAAAATCGCCATCGCCGACCCCAAAACGCTCGATGCCGCGTTCATGCTCCAGGCCCAGCGCACCGCGCTCTTCTCCCATCCCTCAATTGCGGCAAGCCCAGTCGGAAACGGGATACCCATCAAAAACCCCAGGGGCGCGATCACCGCAACCGTTGCTGCCATTTTCAATGCCAGTGGCCAAGCCGGACCCAGATCACTCACCAGCCCGGCAAAGTAGCCCAGAACCGGCACCAGAATCACGATCAGCAATAGCACGATGCGCAGCCGCTCGGGGTTCCCTTTCACGATCCGCTTGGAATAGAAACTTCCCAGCCCGCTGGTCATCAACATCGAGAAAATGATTACCGTCAGCGCGTAAGTCGGATGCCCCAACAACAACACAAACTTCTGGATCAGCGATACCTGGATCATGATGTAGCCTGCGCCCAGGCAGACAAAGTACAGCAGAAACACCTGCAGTCGCCTCTCGCTCGGCAGCTTTTGCCCCAGAACCAGCGGTGGCAACAACAGCGTCACAACCGTCGCGATCACACTGACAAACAATACGCCAAACAGCATCGGCACCGCGCGATTGATCTTGTAATCTGCATTGTCACGTTCCTTCGACATGAAAAAGCTCCAGATGTCTTTCGGCTGCACGGTATAGAAAAAAAACGGACGGTTGTCATTCACCGGCGTCACGTTGTACTGATAATTTGCGTAGAAAGCGTTCCGGTCCGTAGTCGTCAAAAGCTCCTGAAACGGGTTCCGCAGACTGGTCCCAGGCACATACACCGTCTCCATCTTGCTTTCGGCCATCGCCGCCTGCGCCCGCTTCACAAACTCTTCGCTCATTGGTTTTCGCGACAGGATGACAGTGTCCGTCGCGCCCCAGCCCTTGATCTTGTTCGATCCCTCACGCGCCACAACTACATGCCGCGCCACATCCATCTCGCCCATCCTTTCCAGTGCATCGATCGTCAGCGACAACAACCGCAACGACTCGCGCGGAGGGTCAAAGCCCCATCGCGTAAACGCCAAAACGCCATCGTCAGAAAGATGATTCAGGTAGTCGTAGAAAGCATCGCTCGTGTAGAGATTGTTCTCGCTCAAGCTGAATGCGCCCGCCGCCGTCGATGCCCAGGTGTCCACCAGTGTTGCCTGTATCACTTGATACTTCTCCGGGCTGCGCCGCGCAAAACTCCGACCGTCCTCCACCACAATCCTGACTTCTGGCCGTTGATACAGGCCGTGGCTGATCTTCGCAAACTTCTCCCGCATCACCGTCGTCGCAATGATCGGATTGATTTCAACTCCGGTTACGTCCTTGCTGCCGGAAGCCAGCGCCCGCGCCACATCCCATCCACCGCCCGGCCCAATCACCAGCGCCTTTGCGCCTGGCTTCAGCTTGTACGGCAGCCCAGGCCCGTTGTCCAGCACCTTATACTTCTCCGTCGCGTTCATGGCGTTCAGGTCCTGCGAAAAGATGCCCGTTGCTGCGTCCGCGTCAATCACGATGTTCGGCAGATTTGTCCCGCCTTCCTTCGCAACCGCGATGCGAGAAAAGCTATTCCACTTCACAAACTGTTCGTTCTCCAACGCCTGCCCCTTGGCATAACGAACGTCAATCCAATCCGAGCGCAGGTTGAACACAAACAGCGCCGTCAGTGCCAGCGCCAGCGCTACCGCAGCCACTCGCCCCTTAAACTCCTTTGCCAGGTTGTACCAAATCGCCGACGTCGCCGCAAACAGTACGGCCACCGCAATCACGGTGTTGGGTCCACCAAAAGTATCCAGGAGCGGAATCAACAGCAGGCACCCCCCCGCCGCCCCCAACAGGTCAAAGAAGTAGACCCGCTCAACCTTCTCGATCGTCTCTGAAATCACCAGGGAAACAATGGCTCCTGCCAGTAGAAACGGCAGTGCGGAGAAGAAGTAGATCACCAGCAATTCGGCATTCCCCGGGCTACCCGTGCGCGTCAACAGAAACACCAGCGAGCAAATTACCGACAGGCTATTCCACGCAGCCAAGCGCCCCAGTTTTTGATACAGGCTTCCTGGCCAGCCACTCACCACATAGGAAAACACCCCCCCTGCGCCCAATCCAAACAGCGCAACCGAGATCGCCAAAAATGCGAAGTGGTAGTAAAAGATGACGCTATAGATGCGCGTCAGCGTCAATTCCAGCAACAGCGTTGCCAGCGTGGTCATGGCCACACCTGTATAGATCGTCGGCCAGTTCACGCCGCCAGGCGTTTGGGTGGAAGTAGAAATTCGTGTCAACTCAATATGATAACGGCCTACATCATCGCCGTTGGTGGCGCAGGCTCATCCGGGCGCCCAGCCGCACTCAGCGGCAGTCGAATCATCATCAGCGCCAGCAGCCCAATCACGATCCCCCCCACCACATAACTCGGGTTGGCGACAAACTCCCAGAGCTTGATTTCCTTCCACGCAAAGTACGCTGTCACCAGTCCGCAAAGCGCCTCCCCCGCGATCAAACCAGAGCTAACCAGCACGCCCGCATTCTCCACCCGCGCCCGCTGCGCCTCATTCAAGCCACGCTTCTCAGCCACTGTGTCGCTCACCCAGCGCATACACCCGCCGACAAAGATCGAGAAGGTAGTTGCAAACGGCAGATACATACCCACCGAAACCAGCATCGGGCTCTTGACCTGCACCATGATCAGCGCGATCCCGAAAAAGATACCAACGACGATCAGTGGCCAGGCCATCTCGCCGCCCACAATCCCCTGGGCCAGCGAAGCCATCAGTCCCGCCTGCGGTGCTGGCAACGCCTTGTCGCCAAATCCAATCCCGCCTGCTTTCAGGTTCGCTTCATTCAAGATCCACAGCGGCCAGTACATCGCCGCGCTGGCCACCACCACCGCCACCAGCTCAACCAGTTGGATTGTCCGCGGCGTGCCACCCAAGAGCCAACCCACCTTGAAGTCCTGCAACAACTCGCCCGCCACCGCCGAGCTCACGCACACCACGCTAGCCACGCCCAGCACCGCCGTCACGCCCTGCGGTCCAGTCACGCCCAATGCCACCATCAGCAATGCCGCAATGATCAACGTCGACAAGGTCAATCCCGAGATCGGATTGTTCGACGACCCAATCACTCCCACCAGGAACCCCGACACGGTCGCAAAAAAGAATCCCACCACAATCATGACAATCGCCGCCGTCACGCCCCCGCCGATGGAATCGGCCAGATACGTATACAGCACGCACATGATGGCAAACAACGCCCCAATCAGCATCAGCACCACTTTCGAGCTCATGTAACGCTCCGTGCGCTGCAATTTATCCAGGTCCATCTTCGGCCCGGTCAGCTCGCCAAAAGCCCGCGTCAACCCCACGCCCAGATTCTTCCTCATCTTAAACATCGTGAACGCCGCGCCCACCAGCATGCCCCCGATCGCAACCGGCCTCACGATAAAGCGCCACACCGCCGCCGCCATCCCCGCCCAATCGTCATCCCCCGCATTGGCTGGCAGATAAGCCTTCACCTCGGGCCCGAGAAAGTAAAGAAACAACGGCACCAGCACGCCCCAGGCGATCACCCCTCCAGAGAACTGCAACGAAGCCAGACGCGGTCCAATGATGTAGCCCACGCCCAGATACGCCGGGCTCACCGTCGGCCCCGCAACCAGCGTCGTCGCGCCCACCGGCACCGTCTTGGTGCTCCCCAGCGGCCCCAGCCGTAGCGTGCTCTTGCCCAGTTCGCCAACCTGATAGAAAAAGTCCTTATCCACTGCAAACAGCTTCAGCACGCCCAACAGATACACCAGCGCGCCTGTGCCGATATTCCAAAACAGGAACTTCGCCGCCCCACCGCCCTGCTGGCCTGCCTTATGAATCTCCGCCGCAGCCACGCTCTCCGGAAACGGCAGTTCCGGATCTTCCACCAAAGCCCGCCTCACGAGGCTTACAAACAACACGCCCAGCAGGCTGCCAATCACCATCAACACCGTGCTCTTCCAGTAGGCCTCGGGTCCGCTAAAGCTCGGCCACACTTTGGCGATTACAAAGGCCGGCAGCGTAAAGATCGCGCCCGCCGCCACGCTCTCGCCAATGCTCCCCGCCGTCCGCGCAATGTTCTCTTCAAGGATCGTCCCCCGCCACATCCGGATCACGGCCATCCCGATCACCGCCGCTGGATAAGTGGCTGCAATCGTGATCCCGGCACGCAACCCCAGGTAGGCATTGGCTGCACCCAGGACAACCGTCATCACCAGCCCCAGCAGCAAAGCCGCCCAGCTGAATTCCTTCATCCGCATGTTCTCGGGAACGTATGGTGTGTGCTTCACGATTTCTATAGCCTACCTCCAATTGCGCAACCTGGCGAAGGCGCTTACACTCTCCTCTGTCTCAATCCAAAGCAAGCCAGCCCCAGCGCCATCACCAGGTCGTCGTGCTTGCCTGCGCTCTCATAAGTCATGCCCCCCACATTCCTCACCCCGCGCAAACTCAGCAGCTCCCCCTTCAGCAAGTCCCAATCCCGCACCCCCGCCGCCACGCTCAGCTCCCCCTGCTCCAGATGCAGCGCCAAGCCCTGCACCAGTTCCTGCTTTGGCACCGTGTAAGCGCCCTTCGTATACCTCACGGTCCTGCCTCCCGTAAACACCACTGGCATCAGCTCCCCGCGCAGCCGCCGCTTCCGCAGCATCTCCATCACCACCTCTCCCAGCCCGGTTGCGTCGACGCAAGTCGTCAACACTTCGGCCTCCAACTCCCGGCTATGCGTCAACCCATGCAAGCGCTCGACAATGGCCGTATACTCCACCCCCAGCTTCAATTGCTCGATATGCGTCACCGTCATCCGCCGCTCCCAAATCGGCTCAAAACTCACCGGATTCCTGCGTCCTGTCGAAGCTACAAGCTGTTCCACGACAACAATGGCGCTATGGTTTTGTTTCTTCCCCAAATCGACACCAATATGGCAACGCCGACTAACGACACTCACTGAAACAGTCTCCGCTGCCCCAATCCCCGCTGCTCGGCCGCCGCCAGCCACTCCGAGCGAAACACGGCGTTCTCCATCCCCACAAAGCTACAAAGATATTCCTGTGCAAACCACTCCTCGCCCAGGGCCGCCCGCTCCTCCTCCAAAAAATCAGCGGGAATCCTGGCGCACTCCGTCGCTTTCACTTCAATCCGCAGCCACCCCTCGCCGCCGGCAGTCCATTCGTGCCAAAAGAATCCCCGCTGTCCAAACGGAGTGGATAGCAGCATCAGCCGTCCTCCGCCCACTGCCAGCATCGGTCGCACGGCTCGATAAGTATCCTCGTCCACCTGTGCGGCCTCGTCGACAATCAGCAGATTCACGGCGCTATAGCCGCGAACGGTAGCCTGACGGGCGGGGGCGGCCAGAATCCGGCTCCCATTGGGCAACTGCAAGTTCAGGCCGCTGCTCTGAATCCCCAAAAACTCACGCACCTTTCTGATCAGCTCCCCGCTCTGTCTCAAGGTCGGGCTAACGCAAACAATCGTGGCCTTAGGTGTGGCCAGAGCAGTCCGCGCGGCTAATAGGGCGGCGGTACTGGACTTCCCAAATTGCCGTGAGCAACACAGCAGCACACGTCGGGCATCGCTATTCAAGACGCGAGCCTGAGCGTCATCGGGAACAAAGTCGATACCAGGCGCACTGTCGGGCAATTGGGTGAAGAACCCGTTCAACTGGCAACCGCCAGACTACGATAGCGAGCGAGAACCTGTTCCCGGGCTGGGGGGTGAGCGAGCAGGATATTGAGAATCCACTGTAGATGTTCGCTCAGCATTTCCCCAGCGCGGGCGATGCGGCGTTTAAAATGTCGAAAAAGAAAAGGTAGCTTCATACCGTCCATTCCACAACATGGCAAAGGCGGTTGCGACGCGGCGCATCTTCAAGTAGTTGAAAACAAGCCAAATAAAAGTACAAAATATCGGATACGCCAAAAGCGGAGGAGGGCCCATGCCACATGGCTAATGATGGGGGACATCACTCTAGATGTGTCCCCTCCGCACATAGCCAATCCATCCCCCCACCTGTGATTGGGCTGCAACAGCTCTACCCCATTCCCAGCCACCCCCGATCCATCAACCCGCTCGAAAAATCTCCGAGTATGCCTCTTCGAGCGATCTCACTTCCGCCTCCGTCAGCCTCGAGAACTCCCGTTCTCGACCACGCCTGGACATTTCCCCGCCGTTCTGATGCAAAAAGCGAAACAGCAGATCGAAGCTGCGCTCGGGCATATCGATAAATGTTTCAACGACGCCCCGAAAGCGGTCATAGCGCGCAAGAAAGTCCGTCTCGCGCGGCAGATCTTCATCAATCGTTTTGCGCACGCACTCGTAGAGGAACTCGGCATGCAGAGTCGCATCGAAGAATCGATAAAAGTCCCCCGAGTCGCCTTTTACATTCACGTTTCCTTCTCGCGTGGCATCCCATTCGATCACCGGCAGCAGACGTTTTGAGTAATCCTCCAGCACTGCCCGATAGGCATTGATATTCTCCAGGATTGCCGAAGACACCGGGAACACGACGCCTGCCGGGTTGAATCCGCGCCCGGCAAGCACATGGTGAATCAGGTAGCGGTGAATGCGTCCGTTGCCATCGACAAAGGGATGAACATATACGAAACCAAACGCTAAGATCGCAGCCGCGATCACGCCATCCATCGTCCGGGCTGCACGGCGATCAAACGCGATCATGCCATCCACGAGTGCTCGCAGGTCTTCGACACGCGCACTGATATGATCCGGCAGCGGCAAGCCAGAGTCCCTGTCGTGTTCGCCCACAAAACCGCCTTCGTCGCGAAGTCCAAGCTTCACAAAGCGTGCATCGCCGATCACGATGCGTTGCAGGCGCAGCAATTCATCAAGTGACAGCGGATGGCGGCCTGCTTCGCCGATTGCCCGTCCCCAGCGCTGAATGCGGTCCTGCGGCGGGCGTTCCCCCTCGATGGCATAGCTTGACTTTGAATCTTTCAGCAGCAGGAACGCAGCAGTGCGCGCCAGCAGATCGCGCGGTACTTCGGCTACAGCGGCAGCGGCCCGCTGCACAAGATCCATCTGGACGTACCGGTCAAGAGTCTCCGTTCGAAATACAAGTGGGCAGAATGCGGGACTTCCAGGAAGGTTATTCCAAAGCCGGTGCCGGGGCGAAGTTTCCCGGTCCACCGCCCATTGCAGCTCGGTGTCAACCACTTCCGCGTAGGCCCCTTGTACTGCGTCCGGCAGCTCAAGGCGCACGCCAAGCAGCCACTCATAGAGGAACCAGATGCGCCGTGAGTATTTGCCCGTAGGTTTACTACGCACCACCGCGTGGATCTCATCAGGCCCAACAGCCAAAAACAGCCGCTTCAAGACGGCCAGGTCAAGCCCTTCGTATTTAAGGGCAAAGGTCAGATGCCCTTCCAGCGTCGCGGGAGGCGAATGGCGCGGGGTCAGAATGCGCCATCCGTTCGCTTGGCGAATGCGGTGATGCTCACCCAAAGCCGACAGGGTTCGGGGCAGGGGCACACTGAGTTTGTAGGCATCGATTAGCGCCGCATACCCGGCAGGAGTCGCGCGCTCCGGTAAGACGCAGTCGTGAAAAATCGTTAGTGGGCCTGAAAACTGAGTGTGCGGCGCTGGTGCCATGAAAAAGCATCTTTTCTTGTGAATTTTAGATCTGTAGCTATCATAACTTGAAAAACAGTTCTGACTTTGCCATGTTACATCGCCCTTCCGAGGCTGGTTGTCAATGAACGGCGGGGGCGCTCCTGGCGCTCCCTTTAGTGCTGGGCTGGATTTGGCTTTGAATCTAGGATTTTATTAGATCCTTAGCCTCTGGGGGGATGTGGAGGCCGTGGCGCTCGACCGCTTCGATGATGGCGCGGTTGAATTCTTCGAGCGAGATGTCTTCGTCGGGGGCAGGGTAGTGCTGAGGACGGGTTTGTTTCGGCAATTCTTTCTCGATTTGGGTCTGTTCCTCAATTTCCGATGGTTCGGCGGCGGGGACGTTTCGGTACCAGACCAGCATCTCGATCGTCTTGCGGATCTTGTTGGGGAGACGGTCGATTTCTCGACTCAGAATCTCGAGGGCGCGGCTGGATTGGCTTTGTTTCTCGAAAGCTAAGGCGTAGCGGCTGTCGGTGTCGGGATCGACAACGAACTTCTCTTTGAGATCGAGGTACATGTCTTCGGCCTGGTTGTCGATGAGCGCCAGGTAGTGGGTCTGGGCTCGGAGGAAACGGGTTTGGAGGGTGGCCAGTTGCTGGACCAGGATGTGTTCAGTGGGGGTGACGGGGCAGTATTCGCCCTGGAGGTCGGTGAGCAGGGTTTTGACGAACTCGTGATCTTGGTTGAAGAGGTTGATGCGAGTGTCGGAATAGAGACCGTGCTTGAGAGCGTTGGAGGCTATGCGGCGCTTGCCTTGCTCCGACGTGGGGCCGGTTGATTTGAGTGCGTTGGCGCGATTGGCGGCGACTTGGGCTTGGGATGCCATGGTGTTGTTAGCTGCTTTCGATGTTGCAATGCGGAGCTTGCCGCGATAGAGAAGGTAGCAGGTGGTTGGGCGGGGATCAGGGCGGGCTAGCGCCATTCTGCGCTTTTGCTGAGGAAAGTGGGTGAAAATACTTTCACAAAACCCGTGAATGACTTTGGGGCGACGGGAAGATTGACGCAAAAATTACGGCCACCGCACGGGCTCATGGTGCGTTCGGCTCATGTCCATCCTCAACCGCCTCGGCTCCTCTGTTGAGGTGAAGGTGAGAGTGCGGCGCGTGGAGCCAGCGATTCTAAGGCTGCGCAGGCGGATTTCCATCTGTGGTGACAGAGATGTCGATTTCCGATATTGTCATAACAGAGGGGGGCGCAAACGATGACGATTGAAATCCACAATTTGGAGCTGAGGCGATTCTTCAGGAACGACTGAGGGCTGGTAACTTCGCAAACGTCGAAGAGTTGCTTTTCAGCGCGCTCAAAGCACCGCAAGTTGCACAGGATGAAGAGGCTAAGAAAGCCAAAGCGCTTGAGGCGGCAGATCGCATCCGAGAGCTGCGCAAAGGGGTGGCCTTGGACCGTCCCGAAGGCATGTCCCTGCGCGAATTTGCCCACATTGGGCATCGCTATTGATGGCAGCATTCGATATCCGGATCGCGGCTCCACCTTTGATCGCGGATTTTGCGAGGCTCTCTGAACTGGCAGCCCGCTATCGCCTGACCGCGTACGACGCTGCATATCTCGACTTAGCGCTGCGACTGGGTTTGCCCCTGGCTACGCTCGACGCAGACCTTAAGAAGGCAGCGCAGGCTGAGGGCGTGACGGTTGTTTGAAGCGTCGATGAGCTGGTGGGTGGCGGCCAGATCGTGGATCGACTTGGCCAGGAAGGCGACGGTCAGGGCGGGACGGTCCTCGCCACTGCTTACACCCTGCTTATACCCCCTCGGATTTCGCCGAGCGTAATAGCGCTGAGGTAGAGCCGCTTCTCATCGGCCGCGTCCATCCAACTTCATCTCCATATCTCCATCCCGACAAAGGGCGATTCACGGAAAAACTCGACCAGGCTCTTGGGCTGTCGCTGTCTTTCCCGCAAAGCCGCCAGGGCGTGATCGAGTACCTCGTTCGGACTCTGGAAGTGGCCGCTTTGGATTTCTTCCTGGATGATGCGCTCCTGCTCAGGATTGAGTTGGATGGTCATAGGCGAAGCCTAGCGTTTGGCCGCCGGGAGTCAAGTCTAAGCCCCGATCAAAGCTATTCAGCGATACCGTCGCCGTCGAGTTGTTCAGGAAATCCGTCTCTAACCAAAATCACTCCCCGCAGCCGGATCGACACCTACCGCCCACGCGCCGATCAATTCCATAGCTTTACCCTCCAACGAGCCGGAACCATTCTTTCTTGACCCTTCGCTAAATGTCAAAAATCGATTTCATTGCCTGCTCGAATCGCGAGGTTCTACAATCGGGGCGTGAAGAAGAGCCCTCTCAAGACCCTGTCGTATTCGATCTTTTACGAGCAGGATTCTGAGGGTGGCTTCGTGGCTTTCGTTCCCGCACTCCCCGGTTGTCACACCCAAGGGGACAGCTTGGAAGCGACAGAGAAAAATGTCAAGGAAGCGATTAGTCTCTACCTGGAGAGCCTAACTGCGCACCAGGAACCGATACCCGTAGAGGGCCGGTCCTTTCACGGCAGAGTCACCGTCCCAGTTTTTGTTCCCGTCTAGTTCTCATGGCTAAGTTTCCCTCACTGACGGCGCGCTAACTCAACCGTGCTCTCAAGCGTTCTGGGTTTGTCGAGGACGGGCAAAAGGGGAGCCATTTGATGCTGATTCATCCCGGGACCAATGCCTGGACCCATCAAGGAACCACTCCTGCGTGCGACTGTCCGGGATGCAAATCTCCCGGTTGACGAGTTTATCGCGCTGCTTTGAATTCAACTCTTGCCGGACGCTCATCCGACACCGCAACGGGAACAAACACTTTCCCGAACGGGTGAGGAAGCAGACCGATTTAGCCAATTAACAGCAGGTAGAAAATGGGGCTTGTATCCGCAACGACCAACCGCCTCAGAAGCTCAGGTGTTCGAGACTCTTGCGTTCGCGTTCAGCGTCTTCCATCGTGTAATCGATCCAAAGGTCATGAGTCTTCAAGAACCCGTCGAGTTGGTAGCTGGTTTCAATTCCCAGAAGCGATTGGAGTTCGGGTTTAGTGAGGCGATCATGCTTGTACTCGTCGGCCACGAATGCTTCGAGCGCACGGCGCGATAGATCACCACCCGCGGCGCTGAAGCGCCCTGCGAGTTCATCGGGAATTTCAACGGTCAAATGCATGGTGCTCTGATTTTGCGCTTGGCGCGGCGGGTGGATGACTTCCTTGACACCTGACGATGCAGGCTTTCAGCGGGAAAGGGCGGGCGTTTGAGGCTATTTCTCAGTGCAGTCCTGGAGAGTCGTCAGGATGTCGAGTGGGATGGAGACGCTCGCGCCGGCGTCAGGATCGATCTCCTGCACTGGGCAATTGCAAAAGTACACAAACACCCGCTCTCCAACCTCATTGACCGACGCGCAGCGACAAAAACACCGCAAGCTCGCGCGCACCATGCACCACGCTGATGATTTGAATCGGCTTCGCCTCCCAGGCGTAGGCGATGACATACTTGTAGAAATTCCAGAAGCGATATTTCCGGCTGAGAAGCTCATCGTGATAATGGCCGATGCCAGGATTCTGCACGAGCTTTTGCAACTCCGCATAGAACTCAGCCCGAATCCGCTCGGCGGTATCTGGGCTATCCTCGGCGATGTCGAGCAGGATGGCGCGGAGGTCGCTCTTAGCTTCCGGCGTGAGAACAAATTGCCGCTTCAACGCCTACCGTCCTTGAGCACGGCGGCGTTCTTCAATCATTGCGCGAAGTTCGTCGAAGACCTCGTCGCCGTCGAGCACATCGCCAGCTTCGGCTTGTTTCGCACCCCGCTCCAGTCTCACCTTAAGTTCCTGGAATGCCTGGTCGCGCTCTTGCTCCTGCCGCTCCAAGAGGCGCAGCGCTTCGCGCACCACTTCGCTGGTGGTCTGGTAGCGGCCCGACTGGACCCGGCTCTGTAGAAACGCGCTGAGTTCCGGGGTAAGCGAGACATTGACGGTACTTCGGTTGACCATACTCTGAGGTGTACCACCTGTGGCACATTGTGTCAATTGGTCCGAATTGGGCGTCCGGTCGCCGGTCGCGACAATTTCGCGGGAGGCGCCCCTCGAAGGTGTCGACTGGCTCAAGAGCGGTAGCGAGTTTGCCTTCACCGAGGACGCTGTCGGCATGCGCCGCTACTTGGAAGCTGAGGGCTTCACTGTCGAGCTTTTTAAAACCTTAGCGATCTGCGAACGGGGCAAAGACAAGTAGCCCTGGTTTCACGATCTTTAGGCTGCCCGGTTGATCCTATATTGAAAGGACGCCGTCGGGCCTCATCAAGCTGATGAAACCAGATCCCCTCCGAAGACATAGGTCCAACGCCAAAGATTTCGCAGAACGCGCGATTGGATCTCGTGGCAGTGCCAAACCAGAGCGAAAACCAGAGGAAGAACCCCAAGGAGAACCACAGCGTGACGTGCACTAAAATGCACTTAGGCCGCAACGCAGCATGGCACTCCAACTAAATCCACAACAGGCGAGAATCTTCCGGATTATGCACAAAGACAATCTGCCTTGGATTCTCGACCACGGGCTGCATGCGCGCAACGGCACGATCACCGACCCGAATTTTAAAACGCTCGGCCACCCAGGTCTGATCGACAGACGCGCCACTCGCGCCGTGCCGGTTTCTCCGGGCGGTGTACTCAGCGATTAGGTGCCGTTTTACTTTACGCCTCATTCGATCATGATGCTCAACATTCACACCGGTCGCGGCGTCCCCCATGTGCCCAACGAGGACATTCTCATCCTGGTGTCGTCCCTGCACCATCTTGCCGCCAACGGAGTCCGCTTCATCTTCACCAATCAACACGCCTATCCACAGGCGGCGGAGTTTTTCAACGATACTTCCGATCTCGATCAAATCGACTGGCCATTGCTACAAAGCCGCGACTTTCAGCACAACCCAGAAGACCCCGCAAAGAAAGAGCGCTATCAAGCGGAAGCCCTCGCCTGGCGCATAGTCCCCTTGGGCGCATTACAAGGTGTGGCCTGTTATTCTCAAGCGGTAGAGAAGGAATTAAAACTCCAACTGGACGCCCGCGGCCTAACCCTCAAAACCGGCGTCCAACCAAACTGGTATTTTTCATGATCAAATTCTTGCGGGGAAATCTGCTCGACGCACCGGTCGAAGCTCTGGTGAACACCGTCAACACGGTCGGCGTCATGGGCAAAGGCATCGCCCTGATGTTTAAGGATGCCTTCCCGGAGAATTTCCGCGCCTACCAGACCGCCTGCCAACGCAAAGAAGTCCAAGTCGGCCACATGTTCGCCACCCGGCGCACGGGCCTCCAAGCTCCCGCTTGGATCATCAACTTCCCCACAAAGCAACACTGGCGCCAACCTTCCCAAATGGAATGGATCGTCGAAGGGCTCGAAGATCTACGCCGCTTCGTGCAAGAGAACAACATCCTGTCTATCGCATTGCCACCGCTCGGCTGTGGCAATGGGGGCCTGGAATGGGCCGAAGTGCGTCCACAAATCGAGCGCATCCTCGGCCAATTGGATGACGTCGACATCCTCGTCTTCGAGCCAACAGCAAAATACCAAAACGTGGCAAAGCGGACGGGCGTGATGAAGTTGACCCCGGCCAGGGCGCTGGTGGCCGAAATCGTCCGGCGCTACTGGGTCCTCGGGATCGAATGCACGTATCTGGAGGTGCAGAAGCTTTGCTGGTTCCTGGAGCGTTCCATTCGGCAACTGGGCTTAGAAGATCCCTTACAACTCAACTTCGCGGCGGATCGCTACGGCCCCTACTCGGATCGGCTCCGGCACCTCTTGGACGGTCTGGACGGTAGCTACCTGCATTGCGACAAACGGCTGAGCGACGCGAGCCCTACGGACACGATCTGGTTCGATGAAGCGCAAGGGCCCCATCTGGACCTGTTTCTAAAGCAAGACGAAATGCGCCGTCTACAGCCGGTCCTCGATCATACCGCCGAACGCATCGATGGTTTTGAATCGCCACTGGGAATGGAACTGCTGGCGACGGCGGACTGGCTAATCGAACGCGAACACTGCGCGCCCACTCTTGATGGCATCCGGCAAGGTTTGGCACACTGGCCGGCTGGCGAGTCCGCAGCCGAACGCAAGCAGAAGATTTTCAATGATCGCTTGATTGGTCTGGCTTTGGATCGGTTAGCGGTGAAACCGGAACCGGCCACTACAGTCTCGATTGCAGAAATGCCTAGCTCAGAGCTACAAACGAGCCGAAGTCTGATCGGATAATCGGAAGGCGCAACCTAGAGGGGTCATTTGGCTTCAAACGGGATTTGCGCCACACAGCACTCGGTCCGCATAGTCGCGGGTTTTATCCGGGAAGCACTAGGCGAGCAAAACGAAAGCGTCAATAAGGCGCGACGCCCATCGCCGACTCCCAAACCAGAAGAATCACATAAACTGTTGTTCTATGCCCAAACAGCAGGATAGTCGAGCACCAGTGCCGCCAGAGCAGCGAAATGTTCTCAGCACAGGGATTGCCCTGCTCTCCAGGTTGGTGGAGCTTGTAGATCCCCACAAAGCCGAACTCGAAAAGGAACTGGCTTCCGCAGGCCGCTAAAGCTACATGCCAGCAAATACAACCGAACTTGAAAAGCGCCTATGGGGTGCTGCGGACGAACTCCGAGCCAATTCAAAATTGAAATCCTCCGAGTACAGCGTCCCGGTGCTCGGCCTCATTTTCTTACGCTACGCCGATCACAAGTTCGCCCTGGCTCAGGCGAAATTCACGAGCCAAGCTTCCGGGCGGCGAAGCATCGGTAAAGCCGACTACCAAGCCCAAGGTGTTCTCTTCCTGCCAGAGACCGCCCGTTTCTCGAACCTGCTCCAACTGCCGGAGGGTGCAGACATCGGCAAGTCGATCAACGACGCAATGAGAGCCATCGAGGCCGACAACGAGGATTTGAAGGACATTCTGCCGAGGACCTACAACCGTCTCGACAAGGCATTGCTCGTCTCGCTGCTGAAGAGCTTTGCTGCGGTGCCGATGGACGTTGAAGGCGATGCGTTCGGGAAGATTTACGAATACTTCCTCGGCAAATTCGCCATGACGGAAGGCCAAAAGGGCGGCGAGTTTTTCACCCCCACCAGCATCGTCAAGCTGATCGTCGAAATCATCGAACCCTACCAGGGCCGCATCTTCGATCCCGCCTGCGGTTCCGGCGGCATGTTCGTCCAAAGCGCCGACTTCGTCGAGCGCCACAAGAGAAGCACCACCAGCATTTCCATCTACGGGCAGGAGAAGGTGGACGAGACCATTCGCCTTTGCAAGATGAACCTTGCCGTCCACGGTTTGTCTGGCGACATCAAGCAGGGCAACACCTACTACGAGAACATCCACAAGAGCGTCAGCACCTTCGACTTCGTGATGGCAAATCCTCCCTTCAACGTAAACGGCGTGGACAAAGAGCGGCTGAAGGACGACCAGCGCTACCCGTTTGGCTTGCCAAGGACCGACAACGCCAACTACCTCTGGATTCAGGAATTCTATTCGGCGCTGAATGACAAAGGCCGAGCCGGGTTCGTTATGGCGAACAGTGCGGGTGACGCAAGAGGATCGGAGATGGAAATCCGGCGTCAGTTGCTTCAGGCGAATGCTGTGGATGTGATGATCTCGGTGGGGCCGAACTTCTTCTATACCGTCACGCTGCCGTGTACGCTGTGGTTTTTTGATCGGGGCAAGAAGAGCACAAAGCGGAAGGATCAAGTGCTCTTCATCGACGCACGTCACATCTTCCGCCAGATTGACAGGGCGCACCGGGAGTGGACGACAGAGCAAATCGAGTTCATTTCCAACATTGTGCGGTTGCACCGTGGCGAAGCGGTCGAGACCGAAGCAGGAAGCCAAGGCTTGATGAAGGAGAAGTTCCCCAACGTCGATTATGGCGATGTTCTTGGACTTTGCAAGGTCGCCTCAATTGCCGAAATCGAAGCGCAGGGCTGGAGTTTGAATCCGGGGCGTTACGTTGGCGTTGCGGAACGGGCAGCGGATGACTTCGAGTTTACTGTGCGCCTTGAAGAGTTGAACGAAGAACTAGAAACTTTGAATGCGGAGGCGAGGGAACTGGAAGAACTGATCGCCGAGAATGTGGCTGGTCTATTGGAGGCTCTGTGAGCACTGCGGCAGAGGACTGGAAGCCGACGCCTATTAAGGACGTGTGTGAGGCGATCATTGATTGCGTCAACAAGACCGCCCCTACCGTCGAGCACGAGACTCCGTTCAAAATGATTCGCACCACCAATGTTCGTAATGGTTGGATCAATTTGGACGGGGTGCGATGCGTTGAGGCAGAAACCTTTGCTCGATGGAACAGACGGGCAACTCCAAGAAAAGGCGACGTGATCCTAACGAGAGAAGCCCCTTTGGGCGAGGTCGGTATGCTCCGGGGAAATGAGCACGTTTTCCTTGGTCAGAGGC
>JBBRBI010000096.1:0-21811 GCA_038206015.1 Bryobacterales bacterium
ACCCGTCCATTGCCATGTCCTCTACTCGGAGAAGGAGGCGACAGAAGCGAAGCGATTTGTCGAACTCCTGCGGCCGCATCTCAGCGCCGAAGAAATCGACCTGTGGACTCAAGACGACATTCTTCCCGGCGAAAATCTTCAAGAGCAGACTCGCCGCTCGGAAAGCAATTGCATTCTGGCCATCGCGCTCATCTCGCCCGAGTTCCAAGCCGACGCAAAGTTGCGCGAAGCCTGCGAACGGCTCGGCGACCGCGTGATCCCCATATCTTTGTCTGAAATCGGCGGCGATGGCGAAGCAAAGCTGTTCCGGCACCGGGGCAAGAGCTTTGAAGCTGTTCCCAAACAGGCCAACCAGCGCGAGTGGGTACTTCACTTCTTCAACAGTCTGCGTTCGATTCGTCAGCGGCGCGGGCACGTCCGCTTCCCGCTCCCGCCTCCGGACAAAGACTTCATCCCCGGCGAGGCAGACCCCTTTTCGCTAGAACGCGGCATCGGCAACCGAACGGAAGCCCCCACCAACGCCAGCCTGCGCGACGTGCGAGGCGGCAGCGCCATTGACCAACTGCTGGCCTGGGCCAATGACCCCAAAGCCTCGCCCTACTGCGCCTTGCTCGGCGAGCTCGGCATGGGCAAAACCACCACTGCCAAAGAACTCGCCCGCCGGATCCAAGACCACCCCGGTGGACGCGTTCCGCTCTACTTCGATCTGCGCAACGCGCGTGAAATGGTTAGGCATGGCGACGACTGCCCAGGACTGCGCGCCATCCTGGCCAGTCTGCTAGAAAAACAAGCATGGGCAGGCGGGCCCGGTATCCGCCCTCCTACGGTGGACGATGTCATCCAGTTGGCCGCACAGCATACGCTGATCATCTTCGACGGCCTGGATGAAGTGCTGGTGGGCATCAGTCCGGCGCGCGGGCAGCTCTTTACGCGGCAGCTATTCTCGCTGGTGCCGCCTGTCCAGGACGCCAAGGCGCGCCTCTTAATCACCTGCCGCTCGCATTTCTTCCGCACCATTGCGGAACAGTCCGCGCACTTCACAACAGAAGATCGCGACGCCGTCACTGCCAGCACTTACACGGCCTTTGTGCTGCTGCCCTTTCGCGAGGAGCAGATCCGCGACTATCTTCGGTTGACTTTGGGGGAAACGGACGGGCCACGCGCGTACGATCTGATTTCCAGCGTCCACAATCTGCCCGAACTGGCCGAGAGGCCGTACACACTGACGCTCATCCGGCAGCAATTCCACCGCTTGGAGCAAGAGAAGGCTGCGGGGCGCCGCGTTACGGGGCTCACACTCTACCGCTTCTTCGTCGAAGAATGGCTGCTTCGCGATCAGGGCAAGCATCGCATCCGCCCCGACGACAAACAGCTGCTGATGGAAAATCTGGCGGCGCAACTGGCGCGCCAAGGCCAGCGATCATGGAGCGCCCGCCAGTTGGAAGTCTGGCTGCAAGAATTTCCGAGCCTTGCGAGCCGCGACTTTGAGGCAACGATGATCGAGGAGCAAGACCTGCGCAACGCCACCTTCCTTGTGCGCGACGGCGACGACAATTTCCGCTTCGCGCACAGCTCGCTGCAAGAATACTTTCTGGCGACCCATTTGCGGCGCGCATTGGAAGAGGGTCGGCCGGAGGCCTGGGCCTTCGCCAGTGGCGTAAGCCGTGAAACGCTCGACTTCCTGGGACAAAGCCTGCTGGAGTCGCCAAGCGAAGCGGCCCAAGCAGGTCTGCGCAAATTGCGGGACAGCTATTACAAAGACGCCAGCGAGTTGGCCCTGCGCTTCTTCGTGCTGGCCTTTGCCAAGCACTATCCCTGCCCGTCGGCACAGCGTTTTCAATTGAAGGGTGCGAATCTGTGGGAATTTGAAGCGGATTTCGGCGACACGGGCGACCGCTTCGACCTTTCGGGTACCTGCTTCGACGGGGCCCGGCTAGCGAACTCCTTCTGGCGCGGCTGCCGGATGGTGGGATGCAGTTTTGCTGACGCGGATGCGGCCCGGTCGGAATGGCATCGCTGCGATCTGAGGGATTCGCAATGGTCCGGTGCGGATCTGGCGGGTTTGTTGGCGCGGCACTGTGACCTGCGGCGGGCCGACTTCGCCGAGGCTTCGCAGCGCGGCCTGCGGTGGGTGTTGTGTGAAGGTATTGGCCAAACGAAGCAGATAGAGGCTGCGAGGAACTTAGACAGAGAGTTGGTAGTCCAGGGTGGACATGATGGACATGTGGAGAGCGTCGCGTGGAGCCAGGACGGGCGATGGCTGGCCTCCGGCTCAGATGACCATACCGTGAAGCTGTGGGACCTCGAAACGGGCGACTGTGTGAAAACGCTGTTCGGCCATGGGGACGGGGTCGTGAGCGTGGCGTGGAGCCAGGACGGGCGTCGGTTGGCTTCCGGCTCAGATGACCATACTGTGAAACTCTGGGATGCGGGAACGGGCGAGTGCGTTCAAACTTTGGCCGGCCATGGAGACGGGGTCAGTAGCGTGACATGGAGTCCAGACGGGCATCGGCTGGCTTCCGGCTCGGGTGACCAGACGGTGAAGCTGTGGAAGCTGGATACGGGGGAGTGCGTGCGAACGCTGGTCGGCCACGGGGGCGAAGTTAATAGCGTGGCGTGGAGCCAGGACGGCCGTTGTCTGGCCTCCGCGTCGGATGACCAGAAAGTGAAGCTGTGGGCCGCAGAAACGGGTGACTGCCTGCGTACGCTGGACGGCCATGAGGGCGGGGTCAATAGCGTGACTTGGAGCCCGGACGGGCGGCGCCTAGCCTCCGGCTCGTCTGACAGCACGTTGAAGCTGTGGGATGCGGAAATAGGCGAATGCCTGCAAACGTTAGACGGCCAGGGGTACACCGTTATCAGCGTTGCGTGGAGCCAGGACGGGCGGCTCCTGGCCTCTGGCTCGGGTGACTGCACTTTAAAGATTTGGGGTGCGGAAGCGGGAGAGTGCTTACGAACTCTGTTCGGCCATTGGTACGGCGTTATTAGCGTTGCGTGGAGCCAGGACGGGCGGCAACTGGCCTCCGGCTCGTATGACCGTACGGTGAAGATGTGGAGTGCGGAAACGGGCGAATGCCTGCGCACGCTGGACGGACAGGGAAGGTCGGTTAATGGCGTGGCGTGGAGCCCGGACGGACGGCATCTGGCCTCCGCTTTGAATGACAAGACCGTGGCGCTTTGGGATCCGGAAACGGGCTACTGCGTCCGAACGTTGTCCGGCCATGAGCGCGGGGTCTACAGTGTGGCGTGGAATCAGGACGGGCGTCGCCTAGCCTCCGCCTCGAATGACAAAACCGTGAAGCTTTGGGATCCGGAAACAGGCGACTGCGTGCGAACGTTGTCCGGCCATGAGGACGGGGTATATAGTGTGGCGTGGAATCAGGACGGGCGTCGCCTAGCCTCCGCCTCGCATGACAATACCGTAAAGCTTTGGGATCCGGAAACGGGCGGCTGCGTGCGAACGCTGGCTGCCGATCGGATGGGCGTCACTAACATGGCGTGGAGCCAAGACGGGCAGCGCATCACCCTAGGCTCTTTCGAGAATAAGTTCAAGCTGTGGGATACGGAAACGGGCGAGTGCTTGCAAACGCTGGCTGCCGATGGGCATGGGGTCCGTACCGTGGCATGGAGCCCGGACGGGCGGCGCTTGGCAACCGGTTCGTTTCGAGTGAAGCTGCGGGATGCGGAAACGGGCGAGTGCTTTCGAACGCTGGTCGGCCATCGGAACGCGGTCCTTTGTCTAGCGTGGAGTCCTGATGGGCGTCGACTCGCCTCCGGCTCGCATGACCGTGCGGTGAAGCTGTGGGATGCGGATACGGGCGAGTGCGTTGGAACGCTGGCTGGCCATGGGAGCGCGGTCGATAGCCTGGCATGGAGCCCGGACGGGAGCCGCCTCGCCTCCGGCGCACGAAACGGGTTACTTCTCATCCACGATACGGAGACATACCAGGAGATTCAGCCACGCCGTTACCTGATGCAGGTCCCGCACGGGCCGGGTACCTGGGCTGCAGTGGAACTGCTCGCCAACCGCATCGTCTCCTGCGGACCCGGTGCCTGGCGCCACTTCCGCTGGAGGGTCCCCGGCTCCGATGAACTCCTGCCCGCCGAGGCCTTCGGCCCGCTGCCCGAGCGCGCCGAATGACCGCACCCTCAGCCCCGCCCATCCACCCACACATCAACCGGCCGCCCCAACGGGTCAAAATCGTGACACTCAAACCCACCACTCCGATTCGGGTACCCAAGTTGGTTTGAGATCACCCTTGTCCGCCCAACGCTCTGGTCATCGCATTCATGCGTATGTCCGTAGACCCACAGCTCCGGCTGCTTCTCGGCAATAACTTTCAACATATCCAGAGAATTGAACGCCGGCCGAAGCGGACTCTCGTTGTAATTCGTACTCGGATTCAGCAGCGGCGCATTATGGCTAATCACCACCCGCGGCCCCCGCAAATCCTCATCAAACCACGCGCCAAGTTTCTCCACAAACTCCTCATGCAGCCGAATCGCATCACTCGGCGTAAACACACTGCCGTCAGCATTCTGAATCAGTCGGAAGTCGTTCATCTCCTGGCGAGCAAACTCTATCGCCACGCGATCCCCACCATCGAAATCCGTCCACATCGTCCCGCCAAAGAAATGAACGCCGTCGATGCTGGTCCCCTCGTCAAGCAGCAACCTCACCTGCGGATGCTTTGCGGCCAACCAACCCCTAAACTTCTGGTTCTCCCCATCCATCGGCTTCCGCGTGTAATATTCGTGATTGCCAGTTACATAGAGAACAGGCTTCTTCCAACCTTGCAACAAACGATCCAGAGGCCTAAGGTCATCCAAAGTAACAATGTCGCCCGCCAAGATCAGTAAGTCCCCGTCATCTTCGGACGCCAAACGTGGGCCAGCCCCAAACTCAAGGTGAAGATCGCTGTAGCTTAGAATTTTCATGGCACTCCTCCCGATTCTCCCGCAACACCGGCACCCCCAGGGGCGAACAAAAAGCGTTGACATCGATTTTCAACTTTCTAAAACGCCAACTAAGTCCCCGCCAACCAATAACATACGGCATATCCCAGCCCCCCGCCAGTCCCAGAATCCTTGGCCCCCACGAGATAATAGTGATCTAGGGGCGGCTAGCGCGAAGATCAGCGCCAGCCGCCTCTTTGCTTTTCCAAATGACTCAAGGAGAAACGACATGTCAACATACAAACAAATCGAAGCCAACCGCGCCAACGCGCAATTATCCACCGGCCCGAATACCGCCGCAGGCAAAGCCAAAGCTGCCGCGAACGGCCTCACCCACGGCCTCAACTCCAACCCAGAATCCCTCTTCGCCGCCCACCCCGATCAAGAGCAAGCCTTCCAAACACTCGCACACAATCTCCGCAAGGATTGCCAACCCGCAACGGCGATCGAAGAACAAACATTCCAGCTCTACGCCTGGTCGCTCTTCCAGGCCAAACGCGCTCAGCGCTTCCAACTATTGAGCCAGGACCGCTGGCTGAAAGACCCCACCGACGCCAGGAAATTCACCCAAATGGAGCGCACCATGAAACTCGGCGCGATGCTCGAACGCCGCGCAGGTCGCGCCCTGACCGAACTCCGCAAACTCCAACGCGACCGTCTCGTCGAATACAAGAACGAACAAACCAAAGCCAATTCGCCAAACAAACAAAGCAAAGCCAATCTCAGCAACGACGAGCAAACCACACTGGACAACTCACAAACCAAAGCCAATTCGGCTAATGACACCGACGTGTTACCCTGACAATGTCTTGTTTATACGACTCGTCATGTTCCTGACGGCAGTCCCCGCCCTCGCCGATCTAACTGTCATCCTGCGGGACCCAAGTGGCGCGCCCCTCGGCAGCGCACAAATCGAAGTCACATCTGCAGCCACCGCCCTCCGTCTCATCGCTCAAACTAACCCCAGCGGCAACTTCCATTTCTTCGCCCTCCCTCCCGGCACCTATAGCCTAAAGGCCAGCAAAACCGGCTTCGCCCCGCTCACCCGTCACGGCTTAACGCTTCGCATCAACGAAGCCATTTCTCTCGATCTCACACTCCAACTCGGCGGCAACGATCAATCCCTCACAGTCACCGCAGCCCCCCCGTTGCTCCAATCGACGAGCGGCTCAGTCAGCTTCGCCGTCGAACAGAAGCGTATCGAAGCGCTCCCACTCGACGGTCGCAACTTCGTCCCGCTCCTTGCCCTTTCCCCCGGCGTCAGCCTCCCCCCCGGTTCGTTCCTGCCTCGAATCAATGGCAGCCGCCCCCGCACCAGCGAGTACATCTACGACGGCATTAGCGTCCTCCAGCCAGAGCCAGGCCAGGTCGCGTTCTATCCCATCATCGATTCGATCAGCGAGTTCCGCATCGAAACCAGCACTTACTCAGCCGAGTACGGTCGCTCCAATGGCGGCATCATCTTAGTCAACCAGAAGTCAGGAGCTAACATCCTTCACGGGACTGCCTTTGACTTCTTCCGCAACGAAGCGCTCAACGCCCGCAACCTCTTCGCCACCACCGGCCACAAGCCCCGCTTCCGCCGCAATCAATACGGCGGCGTCCTCGGTGGCCCGATCCTCCCTAACAAAACTTTCTTCTTCGCCGCATGGCAAGGCACCCTCCTCAACACTGGCATCGTCCGCACCAGCACCATTCCCACCGTCCTCCAAAAGCAAGGCATCTTAGGAGGCTCAATCGAAACGATTCCCCCCAGCCGCATCGACCCGCTCGCCGCCTCACTCATCTCCCGTTACCCGAACACCACGCAGGGTGGCCCCAACAACTACTCCAGAACCACCAACGACGACACTCACCAAAACCACTTCGACGCTCGCATCGACCACTACTTCACTCCCCGCCATCGCGCATTCCTCCGTTACTCAGCCCTCCGGGACAACACCGCCTCGCCCCAGCTCGACACCACCGCCATCGCCCATACCCGCGCGGGCGGCCTCGCCACAGAGTTCACTTCCACCCTCAGCCCCAACGCCGTCAATCAGGCCCGCTTCGGCTATACCTTCCGCAGCGTGACCCGCGCCAATACAACCGACCCCCTCCCCACCTACGACATCGCTGGCTACCAGGCCCTCGGCCCCGCCACCAACATCAACAGCGATCAGCGCACATCGGTCACTCAATTCATCGACATCTTCTCGACGCTCAAAGGCCGCCACAGCCTCAAGCTCGGCACCGACATTCGCCTCCAACATCTCGACGTCGCGCAGCCCGCCAACCCCTACGGCAACTACCAATTCACCAGCGTCTTCAACGGCAACTCCTTCGCCTCGTTTCTGCTCGGCCAAGTAACTCGATACGCGATCGATAAGCAATTGGGGCCTCTCCAACCCCGCGCCCGCATCGCTGAGTTCTTCGTCCAGGATGACATTCGCGCCACCAATCGCCTCTCCCTCAACCTCGGCCTCCGCTACACACTCAACTTCCCCTCAACCGTCCTCGACAACCGCCTGGCCGTCTTCAATCTCAACACCCAACAGCTCGACTTCCCAAAAAACGCCCGCAACCTCGAGAAACTCAACTTCGCCCCCCGCCTCGGCATCGCCTATAAGATCAATGACAAGACGGCCATCCGCACCGGCTACGGCCTCAGCTGGATCGAGCAAGCCGGCATCACAACGCCCTTCACCGCGCCCCTATTTCCGTTCATCCAAACGCTGACGCAACAAGCAAAGGACAACCAAACCCCCGCCTTTCAACTCTCTGAAGGTCCAACAGTGCAGCCCCAGCCTCCCAACGCCGAAGCGGGCCGAGGCCAGGGCGTCTTCGCCACACAACGCGACAACGGCAGCGGCTACGCACAGCAATGGAACCTTTCCCTCCAACGCACCTTCGCCACCAACTTGAGTATCGAAATTGGCTACTTAGGCTCCAAGCTCACGCGACTCGGCGTCCCAGATGTCAACCTGAATCAAGTCCGACTCGAAGACCTCACGCAGGGCAGACTCACGCGCGCCTACCCAAACTACAACATCGTGAGTCTGTATCGTAATAACACCGGTAACTCGACTTACCACTCGTTCCAGTCAAGAATCCACAAGCGCCTGTCTAAAGCACTTAGTCTCACAGCTGCCTACACCTGGTCCAAGCTGATCGACGACGCTGGCGCTGTTTTCGATTCGGCGATCCTCTCCGGCCCCGTCCTCAACTATCAGGCCGCCGACAGCTTCAACAAGCGCTTGGAGAAGGACGCATCCACCGGCCACATCCCGCACATCTTCTCCAGCAGCATCCTATACCAGTTCCCCCATGGCCTGCAACTCGCGACGATCCTGCGTGCCCAATCCGGCAGCCCCCTTGCAGTTACTCAGGCGACAAACTTCAACGCTTTCGCCGGCTACGGCATCCAGCGCCCCAACCGCATCGCCGCCCCCTCCCTCCCGGCGAGCCAGCGCAGCACCGCCCGCTACTTCAACACCAGCGCCTTCACCCAGGCTGGCCAGGGCCAAATCGGCACCAGTTCCCGAAACCCCGTCACCGGCGCGTCCTATCAGACGATCGACCTCGCGCTTTCCAAAACCTTCCCGCTCAAAGAACGCGTTAAAGCCGATCTCCGCGCAGAAGTCTTCAACCTGCTAAACACGCCACCATTAGGCAACCCCAACACCAGCTTCGGCACTGCCGCCTTCGGCTCGATCACAACTGCCCTCGACCCGCGTGTCTTTGAACTCGTCCTAAAGCTAAGCTTTTAACTAACAGTGGCCATCCAATCCCAACTCGCAGCACTCCGCACCAAAACGGGCGTCTCCGCCGCCGACCTCGCCGCCCGCGTCGGAGTCAGCCGCCAAACCATCCACGCGATTGAAGCGGGTAACTATCTTCCCAATACCCAGGTTGCCCTGCTGCTCGCCCGTGAGTTACAAGTTACAGTCGAAGACCTATTCAGTCTCCCCCCGCCGCCCGACGCCGCACTGCCCGTCGAACTCCTCAGTCCCGCCCCAGACGGCGCGCCGCTCCGCCTCTGTCAGGTCAATTCCAAATGGATCGCCACCCCCGCCAGTGCCGCACCATACTTTCTGCCGGAAGCCGATGCCACGCTCACCGGCTCAAAGGCGAGGCTCGCAACATCGTCAAACACCTTCGAAAACCGTCTTCTCCTGGCTGGCTGCGACCCCGCCACCGCCCTGCTCGCGAGCATGGTGAGGCGATCCTCCGGTACAGAGATCATCGCCACGCCCGCCTCCAGCAAGCAGGCGCTCGAATGGTTGGCGCAAGACAAAGTCCACATCGCGGGCTCTCACTTAGAGGACCCCAAGACCGGCGACTTCAACCTCCCCTACTTACGCGCCACTTACCCCAAACAGCGTTTCGCCGTCATCACTTTCGCCCACTGGGAAGAAGGTCTGGTCGTCGCCCACAACAACCCAAAACACATCTCCGGGATCGCCGACCTCGCGCGCAAAAACATCCGCCTAATCAATCGTGAAATCGGCTCCGGCAGTCGTGCCCTCCTAGACCGCCTCTGCCACGCCGCCGGCATTACCCCAAGAAACTACGACCACACGGCCAAAGGTCACCTCGCCGCTGCATCCATGGTCGCCTCCAATCAAGCCGATTGTTGCCTCGCCACGCGCTCCGCCGCCCGCGCCTACAACCTCGACTTCATCCCGATCCACACCGAACGCTACGACCTAGTCCTCAAGCGAGCCTCGCTCAAAATCCCGGCCATTGCAGCCTTCCTGAACGACTTGCAACGCGCCCCGCTCCGTCACAAGCTCGAAGTTCTTGCCGATTACGACACCCGCCAAACCGGCAAGCTTCGCTAGCGGACTCTACAGCCCCGGCCCATGCTCCCGCGCACGCATTTTCTCTTCCCGTTCCCGTTCCATCTTGTCGAACTCACCCATCTGTTCGTTCTTCAGGAATTTCTTGATCTTCTCAACCTGCACGGTGTGAATCTTGTCCATCTCCGGCTTATAGCGATTGCGCAACAACCGATACTCCACCCGGGTCTCGTCCAGCGTCTCGTCCAGCCTCTTCAACTGCTCGGCAGACATGCTCAGCCTGGCCTTCATGCTCTCCACATACTTTTTGCGCCAGTCGTCGTTGTTGTTCACCTGCAGCGCCTTTGCGCTCACCGTCTCGGCCGTATACAGAATCGACCCCATCACCCCGGCTGCCGCACCCGCTCCAAAGATCAACCCCAGATACAGGGCAACTTTTGTTTTGGATATCTGCACTAACGCCCGCCCCCGCCATACTTCACTGGCTTCACCTGCGCCACATAAGACGCATCGAGAAAGTGATCCTCACTGATCTCATCGGTCAACTTCTCGATGTAGGCCCGCTGTGGCATTGGCTGGGGATGTTGGTACACCATCAACCCCAACACCATCACTACGACCGCAGCCGCGCTCGCCATCGCGTTCATCCAGCGCCAGATCCCCGCCTCGCTCTTACGTCGAGCATCAATCTTCGCCCACAGGTTCGGCATGAAATTTACGCTCGCGTCCGTCTCCGGGCATGCCTGCCGGTAAGCCGCAAACAATTGATCTAATTTCTGCTCGTTTTCCACTTTACTTAACCCTCAAGTACTTAACCGTCAAGAACTTTTTTCCTGCGACTTCTCAAACGCCTTCATCACCCGTTGCCGGGCCCGAAACAGCCTCACCTTCAACGCGCTCTCGTTTGCTCCGTACACCTGCTCAAGCTCTTTGATCGAAAGCCCTTCAACTTCTTTCAACACTAGCAAGATCCGGTCCTGTTCACTGACGCCACTCAACAGCCATTGCACGAAATCGCGCATCGTCGACTGCTGCTCATCCTTCCTGCCCTTTACCTCACCAGCTGAGGCGTCCGCCATCACAACCTGCGCCTCGCTCAGGTCCGCCATTCGGCTTTCCTTGCGGCGCTTGCACTTACGCATGTAGTCGTAGGCGGCGTTCACCGTCAACCGGTACAACCATCGATCAAACAGCTCCGGACTCGACAATTGCTTCAATGAGAAATGCAGCCTCAAGAAAACATCCTGCGCCACATCCTCAACATCCTCCGGCTTACCGATCAAGCGACCAATGATCGCCATCACACGCCTCCGGCAGAACCCCACCACTTCGCTAAACGCCGCATCATCACCCGCTTGGGCGCGTGCGACCAACTCTGGATCGGTGTTCATTGATGTAGGCGCATTTTCAGCCGCACTCGTTACAATACTCTATTAGATTCGACCGTCCCAGCGTAAACCAATGCGAAACATCAACGGCCCGCCGGTCTGCGGGAATGGCGTAAACCCGGTCAAGATCCTTCTCCCCAGCAAGTTCTCCACTGCCAACGTCGCCCGCAATCCCCGCCCCAGTTCTTGCCGTGCGGTCAATTGCATCAGCGCATAACCAGGCAACAACTGCGACATCGTATTCCTGTCATCCTCAAACTGCAGGCTCGTCGTGCGGATCCCCATCGTCAGCAGCGTCCCATATTTCGATTTTGTATTCCGATACCAGGTCGCCTGCGCACTACCCTGATTCTTGGGCACCTGCGGCAGCCGCTCTCTCGTCACAAATCGCGAATCAGCGAGCAAATACGAAGCCTCCAGCCGAAACTGTTTCACTCGCTTCTCAATGTCAGCCTCGATACCGCGCACCGTCGCCGAAGCCGCATTCCGTCGCTGCCGCACGATCCCCGTCGCGCCACTGGAAAGCGTCACATTGGTGATTAGGTCAGTCACCTCTTTATAGAAGCCACCCACACGTGCCGTAAACGTCTCGGCATGATAGTCCAGTCCCGTCTCTGCGGCCCATAGCTTCTCCGGCAGCAACTTGGCATTGGCCTGCGTCACGGTCGTCCCGACGCGAAACTCCCGATATAGCTCGTTCAAAGTAGGCGCTCGAAAGCTTCGATAGGCACTCGCCCGCCACCGCCACGGCCCCCTGCCATAGGCCAGCCCGCCCGACGGCTGAAAGAAGTTCCCCGCCGTACCCGCAAACTGCTCCCGAGCCCCAAAAAACACTTGCAAACTGCCAATCTTCACGTCGCCCTGTCCAAACAGCCCGTACTGGTTCAGCGTACCCCCGCCCACCCGTTGCCCCGTCGCCACGTTATTCACGATCACTGTCTCTGTGCTCACCCCATCCACATTTTGCACGTCCGACCCCACCGTCCAATTCACTTTGCCCGGCCGCCCCTTCAAATAGCCGCCCCCGCCAAACGCGGTCGACGGCACACTCTGGTAGCTCGTCTGTCTCTCGCTGTTTCGATCTGCCGCCAGCGTTGAGAACGACTGATGATACTGCTCCCTGGTGTGATAGCCGGTGAGCCCCAAATTCACGGCTCCAAAGTCCCGCGAGTAGTTCCCCGACAGCGTCCCCAGGCTCGTCGAGTTCGTTTGCAAAGGCGTACCATTGGCCCGCTCTTCCGCCAAAATGTCCAGCTTCAAACTCAGGCGCTGCCGATCAGTTGAATAGTCGATCTTCGTCGCCCCCGCCACAAAACGGACCCCAGCCGGCGTATCCACCTTCCCTGCCCTCTCCTGAGGTACGATCAGGAACCCATCCGTATCCAGCGTCCGAAAGAACGCACTCACCCCAAGCTTGCCAACCACGTGCGAGAATCCAGCGCTTGGCTGCAAGGTCCCTAGATTGCCACCCTCCATACCCAGGCTAAATCGCATTGGCTCAGCCGGTCGCGTAAACAAGGCCACGCTCCCCGACATCGTACGATCCCCAAACAGACTGGTCGTCGCCCCACGCGTCACCTCGGCCCGCTCCACTTCCTCGGCTGGCACTCGCGTCCAATAGATCCAGCCCCCAAACGGATCGTTCAACGGAACGCTATCCCACAAAACCAGCGTCCGGCTCGCTCCGGTTGAACCTAGTCCCCGCAACGACACGCCCTGCGTCGTCGGATTCGCCGTCAAACTCGAATTGCGACGGAACAGAGAGAACCCCGGCACCATCCGCAACCGGTCATCCAGATTCACACCCGCTGCCTTCTGCACGTCCAATTTGTCCAGCGTCGTTATCGATGCCGGACTCTCCTGCTCGATTCGTTCAAATACCGTGACACTCGTTCGTACCGGCGGAATCACCTGTGGGCTTTCCTGGCAAACTAAGACACCCGTCGCGCAGGCTAAGCAATAAAATACTCTGTTCATATTGGGGAAGCTCAACAGCCTGTGGGGTAACCTCGGCCATTAACCTAAGTACATTATATGCGTCGTTTCGCTCCACTACGACAACCACCGCCCCACCCACCTCGAAATCAAACGCCACGCCCTGATAGCAAAGCTCCCACGTCAAAAACGCCGCCAAACACACCAATCGTTCAAAGTCAGGCGACCCCAGATCAAACCACAACCGTAGCCGCTCCTCCTGCTGGCCGCGCATCTCTTTGACGATCCAATCCGGGCCCGCCGCGCTCTTGCCCCAGGCAATCCGCCGCCGGTCATCCCCGGCGACATACTCACGCAAATGGCTAAACTCCGGCTCTGCAGCGCCGCTCAATCCCGCCGCCCGAATCCGTGCCGCCGCCAGCACTTCGGCAAATCCCGGACGCGCCACAATCGATGGGTAAATCGCTCGCCCCATCGCGGCCAGCACTCGCGCCTTGCGCAGACTGAAACCAAATGGGAAACGAGTCGAAAGCTCCACCACTACTGGCGCTGGCACTCCCCGTCGCTGCCAGGTCACAGCCATCGCGACGCTCGACCGCCCCCCCGCCGACACACACGGCAAATAAAAACGCCGCCCAATCGGCACTGATAATTCCAACGCAAAACTCGCCAACCACTTCTTCTCGTTCTCTACTGTCAGCACACACGGCAAGGCTGCCCCGGCAAGAGGATGAAGTGGCAACTCCAGTTGCACCTCCAGCCCCGCCAGCATCAGCCGATTGACAAAGCTCGAAATCAAAATCGACGCCAGCAACAGGCTAAACAGCAAGAAGAACACGTTCTGCGATGTAGCAAACGACAGGATGCCGCTGGCCAGCAGCAGCGCCACAATCATTGCCCCCAGTGGCGTAATCCGGTGCCGGATGCCTTCATTCCAGCGCTCGCGAAATCGCTCGCGCCAGCTACCAGATCGCGGCTGCATAGTGTGTCCGAATGTTTCGATCCGAGGTGATCAGCGGAGCGTTTCCGTTCGCCATCGCCTGGCCGACAATGATTGCGTCGCCTGGGTCCGTGGTCCAGTCGATCGCCATCGCCGCCATCACGACCTCAGCGAACGGATGCCGACAGATTTCAATGCCGCCGAACCACTCCAACGCCAATACGACCTCGGCGGGAGTCTTTTCCATCTGCTTCTTACGATGGATCGCTTTCAACTCAAACACAACCATCGGTGACATCAAGAGCTTTTCGCTGTGGTCGATTATTTGCTTGGCGGCGCTGCTCAGCTTCCAGTGCATATTTTCATGGGCTAGCCACATCGCCACCATGGTGTCGATATAGCCGTTCATTGCCGCTCTTCTTCAAGCTTCTTTTCGTAGGCTTCCCGCCGTTCCCGCCGGAAATCTTCGAAATCCTCCTCGCTCATGCCCGGAAAATTAGGATTCGACGGCACCAAAGCCAGCCGCGCCAGCCGCGAAGGCCGCTTCTGCGGCACCACACAAAACACCTCGCCCTGATGGGTAAACTCCACGCTCTCGCCGTTCCGAGCCTTCTCCACTAGCTGAAACAGCGACTTCCGAAACTCACTGATTGTCACGGTCATAATCGAATTGTACAACCAACGACCATTGGTTGTACGTCGAAGCCGACTAGCAATCCCATTTTGCCTTCTGCATCCTCAAGCACCTTTCAATCTCTTCGGCGACAAGGCTCTCGTCGGTTGGAGCAACAAGGGCGACTGGAATACCGAACACCACGAAGGCTGCGTCGGCTACACCAAGAGCTGGAAAGCCCCCAAACGTTTTCACGAAGCCAACCCCATGGGCGAATTCCGCTTCCGCAAACATACGAAAATCGACAAAGTAACAGGGCTGCCTAAGTTATGATCATCGCCGGCCAGTTCAGCGCCTAGCGGAACAGCAGTGATACGACCGACCTCGATAGCTTCCTTATTAACTTTTTGAAGGGCGTCGGGTTCACCCACAGATGGGAGGCGCTCAACAACCCTTACTAACGTTGCGGGCAAGTTTCCCCTTAGAATATACGCTAAGGTGGACAATCAACAATAAGTTCCAATGCGGAAGCGCTTCACCTTTAAATCTAAATGTCACACAATTACTCAAAATACTTATAGAAAGTACTTGACGCCCCCCCTGGATGATATTATCCATTCCATGTTACAAACATTTCGAATCACGCTCGTCGTATTTGCGACGCTTTTAATTGGCACTGGAGCTTACTTGGTAATCGGTGGCGGTCTGGCGCTGGCCCAGTCGGGGGTGAAGGCCGAATGCCTTGTAAACGCCAATTGCGTCGGATTCCCAAATGGTGTCTGCGGCTCGGATAACAAGTGTCAGTAGCTAACCTCGCTTGAAGTCACATCGGTGCGGCCATTTGAAGTTGGACTGTCGATACTACTACTTGCTTCGTCGGGCCTCAATCTTTTGTTGCTCAAAAAGCCGCTGCTCAGGCTCATGACCGATTCCTGGAAGCTCAGGTTTCCTCAGCAAGTTCCGGCTCATCTGGTGGCCCAAACGGTGAGCGGGCGAAGTGTCACTCTGGATCTTCGCCCGCTCGCCGGTGCCGTCTTCTACCTTGTAGACCCCGGCTGCATCTGGTGCCAGAGAAACAAGAATGCGTTTGGCTTGGTAAATGGTCGGCTCACCTCGAATTGCATCCAGACCTAAGTCGTCAGCCGCGATGCAATCAATCTTCAAGTCGTGGTTCCAGCCGAAATTCCAGAAAGTAGAATCTTGATCGATTCTGGCCAGGAGATCTCTCGGCTCTTCTTTAGTGAGGGCACGCCACAAACGATCTTGCTAGACCGAGACGGACACATAGTGAAACTCTGGGAGGGAGCCTATACACATGACACGGCATCCGAGATTGGGACCTTAGCTCTCACCTTACAAAAGACTCAGGGCAAGCGCGCCTCCGCCGCCTGCCCATCTACAATGATCGAAGGAACTAACCCTTGAAATTCTTATTACTTCTTGCTGCCTTGGCATCGTCAGCCTCCGCGTTTCAATCCAAGACTCCAGAGACCACGAAGCTAAAGAAAGAGGTACAGGATCTCCTGAGCAGACTCGCTGGCTTGCCGATAGAAATCGAAGCGGACGGAATTCTACTCTTACTAGACGCAGGCCAGATTTCGCCCGACCAAGCTCCCGTGATTTTGGACCGGCTTTTCGTGGATAGCGGTCGCGCCATCCTCAAGTCGCCATTGAGAGGACTTTATCCGGACTATCAGGACGCAGACGGTTCTGTACCGTCGGTTGTGGCCTCGGCAAGCCGTCTGGGCTTGAATCAGCTAAGCCTGCAAACCCGAATCCTCGCCCGCTTTCGCACAGTGAATCTCAAGCACACCGTCAGCCTCTTTGATCGAATCTCGCTTACTCCGGCCTCCCGGTCCTGCGCCGATTCCTTGAGTCCCGTATTCGATACCTACTATCAAAGTCTCCTGCCACTCTACAGCGACTTAGTCAAGAAAGCGGACAAAAAGCAGAGGGAGTCGGCGACCGACTGGCTGTTTGAACATCTTTCCGTTCGACAGGACGGTCAAATCGCGCCGGTCGCCGATACACTTCGCAAACTGCCGGCCCAGCGTGAGGAGCTTGAATTTGGGATCGCGCGATTGGCACAGGACTTGACGAACTTGAACCCGTCCTTCTTGCCGTACATCAACTCGTTGGAGAAGACGACCGAAGCCTTGATTTCACTTGCCAAGAGCGCGTCGCTGGCAGGCGTCTCCCCGATGCCCCTTTGGCGAGCTTTTGCAACCTATAACCGAAATGCGCTCAAGGGCAGCCGCTGCCGGGCTTTCCCCAGGGACAAGCTCAATGCGTCCATCGAGCTTGTCAAAACGAAATCGCTTTTCTTCGCCTTACCGGACGATATCGCAAGCGAGTTTGCTGGGCTAATGCTGATTGAACCAGGCGGCATGGACGATGCCAAACCATAAGACAAGCGGTTACTTGAGAATCCCCGTCTGAAAGATCTCTGGTCTGATTACACGCGGCTGCGCGTGGGCTCGAAAGAGAGGTGGGCGGAATTGCGCGGCAAGAGCCGCCCAGACGGCGTGCCGGCATTTCTCCCATTCGAAGAACGCCAATCCCTGGAGTGGGACGAACTAGCCACGAAGTATTTGCGGAAAATCGAAGACTTCGCCAAACGGTCCGAATCCGATTCCGACCCGATCACCGCCTATCAAAATATGGGGAGTCTCTATTCCAGCTTATTGGAAATCCTGCCGATGTCTTCGACTTCCTACCCGAACGCTCTCTCGTCTTTCATTGCCTACATCTCTGCCTCTCCAGCGATGCGGCAACATACGCCGGTCTGGCTCTGGAGCGTGAAAATTTTCTTGCGGCGCGGTTCGGTGGATGAGCCTGAAGAAAGCTACAAGCGCATCCGCGCATCCATTCGTGAACAGGGAAATCAGGCGCTCAACACCCTGCTTGACTTCGACCGCTTTAACCCGAACCGTTCTGAGAAGAATGTGAATGTCATCGTAGTACCTTAACCTGGGTGTGGCCCGGCGGAAGTAAACTAGTCCTTTGCCAGCACTCCGCCGCAGTCTCTCCCTCTCCGCGCTCATCTTCACGGGCATCGTCATGATCCAGCCCACCGCCCCCATGCCCCTTTTCGGCGTGGTGCACGAGACAGCCAAAGGCCACGTCGTCACCGCGATCCTCATCGCGATGTTTGGCATGATGCTCACCGCGCTCTCCTATGGCCGCATGGCCGCCCTCTATCCAGAGGCCGGCTCCGCCTACACCTACGTCGGTAAAGAAATCCATCCTACCCTCGGCTTCCTCGCTGGCTGGTCCATGCTCATGGACTACATCCTCAACCCTGTGATCTGCACCATCTGGTGCGCCCGAGCAATGACCAACGTCTTCGCCAGCATCCCTGAAGAAGTCTGGCGCATCGCCTTCGCCGGGCTTTTCACTTGGCTCAACCTGCGCAACATCCAAGCCACCGCCCGCACCAACCAGGCCCTCACCTTCGCCATGGGCGTCGTCATTCTCGCGATGCTCTATTTTTCCGGCACTTACTATCTCGCCCACCCTACCGGCCTCACTCGCCCCTTCTACGACCCAGCCACCTTCTCACTTACAACCCTCTCCACCGGCACCAGTCTCGCCGTCTTGACTTACATTGGTTTCGACGGCATCTCCACCCTCGGTGAAGAAGTCATCGACGCCCGACGTAATATTCTGCGCGGCACCGTCCTGGTCTGCCTCATCATCGGCATCCTCAGTGCCTTTGAATCCTACGCCGCACAACTCGTCTGGCCATACGGCGAAAAGCTCCCCGACATCGATACCGCATACGTCCACATCGCTGGCCGCGCTGGCGGCCCCTGGCTCTTCCAGATTGTCAACCTTACTCTGATCCTCGCAACCGTTGGCAGTGGCGCTGGCGGCGTGCTGGCCGGTGCCCGCCTCATGTACGGAATGGGCCGCGAGGGCAACCTTCCCCGCAGCTTCTTCTCTTACCTCCACCCCGCCTCCAACATCCCCGCGCGCAATGTCGCGCTCATCGGCGCGATGTCGCTCATCGGCAGCTTCGTCCTCTCCTACCAAAGCGGCGCCGAGCTCTTGAACTTTGGTGCCTTCATCGGCTTCATGGGCGTCAATCTGGCAGCCCTCAAACGAGGCACAACTCTCCCCGGAAAACTCGCGGCAGCCGCTGGATTTCTGGTCTGCGCCTTCCTCTGGTGGAACCTCCCCCTCCCCTCAAAGCTCTATGGCAGCGGCTGGCTCGCCCTCGGCCTGCTCTGGCATTTCACAACCGTTAGAAATCGAATCCGTCGATCAGGAGCATGAACCTCATCTACCCTGGGCAGAGGCTCAAGCTGCCGCCAGTTGGTTGCTCGCGCCCGGCCCGGTGCCATCGTAATCTTTCAGCATCACCATCCGGTCAACGCCTATCCTCACGACCACTCAGCAACGCTGGGCTGAGTGCTGATCGAGGCGCTCTCCAGGAAGCTGAAGTCGAAAAGTAGCTGCTTGCTATTGCGTGGGCTTAGGCTTCATTGGGCACCACTTTTCGATAATGCTACTGAAGTCCGACAGACTGACCGGCTTGGCAAGATAGTCATCCATGCCTGCTCTCAAGCAACGGTCCCGGTCTGCAGCAAGGACTCCTGCGGTGAGAGCGATGACAGGCGTTTTTGGGTCTCGCCGTGGCATGAGCCGGGTTGCCTCGAAGCCGTCCATCTCCGGCATCTGGCAGTCCATGAAGATCAGATCTTAGCGGGTCCGCGCCGCCAAATGTAGGGCCTCAAGGCCGTTGGTCGCCAGATCTGCTGCGTGTCCCAACTTTTGGAGTATGGCCAGAACCACTTTCTGGTTGACACTATTGTCCTCGGCGACCAGGATTCTCAATCCAGAAGCGAGGAGAGGGGTTTGGGCCCGGGACCGCTTGGGCACCAGTGCTTTCTTCACTAGCAGATTCCCGATCGCCTCCAGCGGTAGTGAGGGACGCAATGGTTTGACGAGGCTGACCAGGTTCGAATGACTGGATTGCGGTGACAGCACTTGCTGGCCCGCCGTTTTGAGAACAATCAGTGGCAGTGATTCGAAGCCGGGCATGCTGCGAATGGTCTGAATCATAGTCTCAGCATCGGATTCCAGAAGAGGATAGTCGAGGATCATGAAGCCGACTTTCATGCCACTGGCCTTTGACTGCTCCAGTTGTTGGAATGCGGCGCGAGGGGAATCGACTTCCTTAATTTTCATGCCCCAGTGGGCGCAATAGTCGGATGCAACGAAGCGGCTGATTGTGTGGTTGTCCAGGACGAGACAGTAAATGTCATCCAGTCCTTCGAGTTGGTAGCCCATGCTGAGGTCAAGCCCTTGCGGCATTGTTGCCAGTGGAATCCGGGCAGAAAAGCTTGAACCCTCATCTGGAGTCGAGTGCACACTGATAATTCCGCCGAGAAACTCTGCCAGTTGCCGACTGATGGCCAAGCCAAGGCCGGTGCCTCCGAATTTACGAGTATTCGAGGAATCGGCCTGGCTGAATTTTTGAAACAGGAGAGGCAGCTTTTCAGGTGGGATGCCAATGCCCGTGTCATGTACAGTGATCTGGATGCTGGCGCTCAAATCATCCCGCTGCCCACAAGCGACCTCAATCAAAACATATCCGGTGTTCGTGAACTTGATCGTATTCCCAAGCAGGTTCGTCGTGATCTGCCGGATCTTGCCTGGATCTCCGATGAGCCAGTTCGGGGTTTCTGCCGGATACCACATCACGACTTCTAATCCCTTGGCTTCGCCCAGGGGCGAGAGTAAACTTACAACTTCCTCGGTCTGTGCTCTCAGATCGAAGGGAACTGCTTCGGCCACGAGACGTCCAGCCTCCCCTTTGCTCAAGTCGAGGATGGAGTTGAGGATCTCCAGCAGCGATTCTGCGGAATGCTGGATGGTTTCGACGAAGCCCCGTTGCTCGACATCAAGGGCGGTACCAAGTGTCAAGGCAGCCATTCCCAAAATGCCGTTCATGGGGGTGCGGATTTCGTGACTCATCGCCGAGAGGAATTCGCTCTTGGCGCGTTCTGCCGACTCAGCCTTGACTCTGGCTTCTTGGGCTACCCCAAGCAAGAGACTGGCAGAGTTGATATCGAAGAGGACGATCAACAGGCCCGACGATCTTGGTTCTTCGGGAGGGTGAGGTGAAACGCGGAGCATGTACCAATGCCCGGTACGGTCCTGCACTTCTTTTTCAACCGTGGCACCAGTTTCACCTACCTCAATCGCGATTCTGTCCCACTCTACAAAAGTGAGCGAGGATGCCAACTGCCCGATGGGCCGTCCCACCTCGGCAGGGATGAGCTGAAACAAACGCTTGGCTTCGGGAGTGAAGCGAATAATCTGCATGTCGCGATTCAGGATTATGATCGGGATCGCCACGCCGTGCAGCAGGCCGCTGAGGTCGTTACTGAGTCCTGCCAGATCGGTATTCCGAGTTCGCAATTCCTCGTTGAGCGTGATGAGTTCTTCGTTGAAAGATTGCAACTCCTCTTTGGCTGTCTCAAGTTCTTCGTTCGCCGTCATGAGTTCTTCGTTGATTGAGCGTGCGTCCTGGCTAATGGCCCGGATTTCTAAATTCGACGCTTCATGATGGCTGACAAGGCTCAGGAGTTCCTGCCGGGTGAGAATCAATTCTCGCTCCAGGCGTGCGCTGGTTGCCAGGTTGCTGCGTCTGGATTTCTTTAGCTTGTCCGCGCTGTCCGGGGCAATGATGGACTTTTGGAACAGGATGAGAACGTTACTTTCTTTGTCGTGCGGCCCACGCAAGGGCAATAACCGAATCTCAAAGACCTGCCGCTCAGCGTTGACAGCCAACTCGACCTCAGTGATCTCACGCGGTTCACTTGTCGATAGGACCTCTTGCACGCTTCGGCGAAGCAAAACTGCCAGTTCTGGCCGCAGCATCTTGAGTAGATGAAAGCTGGGCACTCCCGAAGGGGGCGCCAGAAACGGCGCAGTCTGGCCATGAAAGTGAATGATGGTCATATCCCGATCCACCACCAGCGCCGACGGCCCGTAGCGTTCGAGCAGCAGATACTCCACCTCGCTGCGGAGATCAACAGGGGCGCTGACACTCTTGTCCAAATTAGCGATTGAAGGGTGGTGACGGCGCGGGGGAGCGAGAGGGCGAGTGGAGGTAGGGCGAAAGCGGTGACACTGCGCTAGGTTGGAAGCTGAGTTCCGGCAAGAACGAGCAACCAATCCAGCGAGG
>JBBRBI010000097.1:0-21615 GCA_038206015.1 Bryobacterales bacterium
CAGAAACTCCAACAGGCGAAACTCGGTCGCCGTCAGTTGCAGGTCTGTGTTGCCCAGCTTGACGCGGCAGCTTGTCCGATCCAGCTCCAGCTCGGCAGCCTTCAGTACCTTAACCGACGCCTGCGCACCACGAAAGTGCACTTTTACACGCGCGATGAGTTCGCGCACAAAGAATGGCTTGACGATGTAGTCGTTGGCGCCCAGTTCCAGCCCCAGAATCCGGTCTGTTTCCGAGGCCCGCGCCGTCAGGAAAATCACCGGTATATGCGCCAACTCCGGATGCGACCGGATACCCTTGCAAATATCGAGACCGTCTGAATCGGGCAGCATGATGTCCAACAGAATCAGGTCGGGCTTCTCCCGGCGGCACAAATCGATTGCACCCTTGCCCGTCTGCGAGCCTACCAGACCAAATCCTTCCTTCTCAAGGTTGTACTTGAGCAGCGAAAACAAGTCGGCATCATCTTCGATCAGGACAATCTTTTTCATACTGTTGCTTCTGTGACAATTTTGCCGGATCAACATGCCCATCAAATTACGATCAGGTTACAATTTGATGAATCCAGCGGCTTTGTAGTAAAGGATAGCCGATCCACTAGCGAGCTTGTGCCAACTCGCCCTTCCAACCCCGCTTCAGCCGACCCGCAAGCTCCGCCATCAATTTCGGTTGATTCAGGTTCACCGTCTCGTCCGGGTCCTTCTCCAGATCGTAAAGCTCGCGCGCAGCCAGTTCCTCCGTCTTCCAATTCCGCCACTCGACATAGCGATAGCGATCACTGCGAATGGCCCGCCCCATGTATTCGATACCGTCCGGCGCAGTCCAGATGCCGTTGCGCAAGAACTGCGTAAAGATCGCACTCTTGCCCCGCGCATCGGGCTTGCGCAGCAGCGGTCCCAGGCTGGATCCCTCCATTCCGGCTGGTGCGGAAATACCGCTCAACTCGCACAGCGTTGGATAGATATCGACCGACTCAACCAAGCTTTTACAAACCCCCGCTCGCATGCCAGGCGCGCGGATCAACAACGGAATGCGATTATCAACTTCGTAGTTCGTCATCTTCCCCCAGCTGTTATGTTCCCCCAGCTTCCAGCCATGGTCACCCCACAAAACGACGATCGTATTGTCAGATAACTTCAGCCGGTCCAACTCCCCCAGTAAGCGCCCGATTTGCGCATCGACGTAACTTACAGACGCAAAGTAACCATGGCGCAGCAGCCGCACCTGATCCTCGCTCAAGCTCCCCTGATCCGGCCGTGGCGCGCCGTTAAAGTCGCGATACCCCCGCAATTCCCGATTCGTATTGCCGGCCATCAACGGTGCGCCCAGGCCGCGCTGCGGGTGCACAGGAAGCGGGATCGTCGCCCTGTCATACAGGTCCCAATAGCGCTTGGGCGCGTTAAACGGCAGATGTGGTCGATAGTATCCGACGCCGAAAAAGAAGGGCTGTCCTGCCCCTTGCAACTCACCCAGCTTGGCGATGGCCGCATCGGTTTGTGCCCCATCAAAATAGGCATTGTCGGGCACATCCGGTGCCTCAGTTGCAGCACTCTTCAGGTACCACTCCCCATAGCGATCCATCTGGCGTGCGGCATTGCCAGCGGCAGTAATTTGCGCTTTCCGTTCTTCAATCCAGGCCTGTTCGCCTTCACTCCGATAAACCGCATCGGGGTCAAAGGGAAAGCCCGCGATTCGCATCTCTTCGTTCCAGGACAGCGGGTCAGGAAAGATGTTGTGAAACACCTTACCAACGCCAACGGTGCGATAACCCTCCTGCCGAAATCGCTGAGGGATCGTAACTGCGTCCGGCCTTGTCGACCGGAAATCGGTCTGCAGATCCCACACCCGTAGCGAATCCGGCCGCAACCCGGTCAACATACTGGCGCGCGATGGATTGCAAAGTGCAGACTGACAATAGGCGCGCGTAAACATCGTCGAAGACCGGGCGAGAGCATCGATATTCGGGCTATGAATATGGCGCGATCCGTAGGCTCCCAACTCAGGACGCAGGTCATCCACGGCGACAAACAGGACGTTAGGCCTCGCCTTAGTCTGCGCGGCGCTGATCACGTTGACGAAATATCGGCGTGTCATGACTAGCCTCCGATCATAACAAGGCGCTTTAAGACCAGGGCGCTAGAGTTACTATGAATGCCTATGATGACCATTGAGGACCACGGCACCGATGCACACACAGGCTATGGTGAGCCCCATCTGTTCTTCAGGGCTGGAGTGGAGCTTCTTGAGCACAACGAGGAGCCGATCAATGAGGCTAATGAGGCTGTCGACAAGATCGGTCGAAGCGACGTCGGTGGAATCTCCCCAGATTTTGTTGCCTTTGCGCTTTCGCGGATGTCACTCCGCCCCCTGGGCTTCGCCCTCCGTCCCACCGCCCACCAAATCAACCAGACAGCCGCAATGAAGCACTTCGAGAACGAATGGATTCTAGACGAGATTTCGCAGCACGCCACATTCTTCACCAAAGGAATGTTCGGCGGGCTGGCGGTATATCTGTTCGAGCGCCAAATGCTCGTACTGGTGGAACCAACAAAATCCGGGCGATGGAACTGGCACGGAGTGCTGGTATGCACCAGCCACGCGCATCACGCATCGATCCAAGCCGAACTGCCGGCTCTGTCACCACATGCCTTACTAAGCAAGTGGCTGTTCCTGGAATCGAGCCACGAGGACTTTGAATCGACAATGGAATCGCTGGTCAAGCGCATTGACAGTAACGACCAGCGCTTCGGCATCGAACCGAAACCTGGAAAGCAAAGTCGGACACACCCACCTGCCTGAGCGCCGCTGCCTCGCCCACCAATTCTCGCCGTCTCGCCACAATCACTTAGCCACCAAACGTTTTCAAGCGTTATGATGACCTTCTATGGTGATTGATGTCGACGGCACCGATTACACAACCGCAGCTTGGCGCGAACTGGAAAAGCAGGCCTTCGCCCTCCAGCTCCCCGACCTCAAGATCAGCACCTACGAAGAGTTCTTCCTCCCCGCCTTGCGCGTCCACATGGCTCCCGGTGAGCGCCGCGCCATCGTCTCCAACGCCCGCGGGCTGCTAAAGAATTTCTACGTACACGAGCCTTTCAAGCACGCCCAACGCGCGCTGGAAAACCGCCCCGCCTTTGATCCATTTGCCGAGCTAGACAAGATTGACCAGCTCGCGCCCGGCCTCCCGGACGACGCTTTCCATCGTCAGGTCCGCAACGTCTTCGTCCAACACGCCGACGCCCACACCGTCTACGGTCTTCCAGATCCCTACGCCAATGCGGTCGTCTTCCTGCCTTGCCAGTTCAAGCACTACTTCGACGAGTTTGGCCGCCCGCGCTTCCTCGTCTCAAAGATGATGGACGGCTTCAGGATCGACGGCCAGGAGCACCCCTTTTTCAAAGTCGGCGTGGAGGTGATCGCGTATAACGAAATGCCGATCGTCGAAGCCGTCAACCAGGTGGGCCTCAATGACGTCGGCGGCAACGCTTCCGCTTTCCTGGCCACCGCCCTTTCGCGCATGTCCATCCGCCCTTTGGCCTACGCCCTGCGTCCCGACGATCCCGTCCAAGTCGTGGGCTATCGGCCCTTGGACGGCGGTGATGATCGCCAGATTGAACTCCCTTGGGGCGTGGGTACCGCCATGGTGAGTAGTTCTCTGGTCTTCGACACCAAGGCAGTCAGCATGGCCGAGGAGCGAACGATGACTGCTTTTGCCAGCAAGATGGTCTATAGCACTTCCAACTACCTCAGTGAGAAAGCCGATGCCGCCAACGCCCCTTTCAACCCGGTCGGCAAGGACTTCCGGGGACTCTTCGATTTCCAAACCCCGGACGGCGCGGTGCGTGATGGTCTCCTTCATCCAGGCGCCCTCTCCCTCGATGACACCAGCAAGCGCTTCGGCTACCTCCGCATCAAGAGCTTCGGCAAAGAAGATCGCGACAAGACCGTGTCGCAGGAAGGGGAAATCGCAAGCGAATTCGGCCGGCTTCTCGGTATCATGATGGACCGCGCACACGACGGCCTCGTCCTGGACATCCGCGGCAACGGCGGCGGCAACGTCAAAGCCGCCGAAGCGATGCTGCAGATGCTCACCCCCAACCGCATTCACCCGGCCAACTTCCACTGGCGCCGCACGGGGGCCATCGAAACCGTGCTCCGCAAGGGCAGCCATCTGAAGGACAAGTTCTTCTCTCCCAAATTCAGCGAGGACGACCGCGCCGTCAACGATGGCCTGGTCGACTTCGTCGATTGGTTGGGCGACCTTAAATTGCCCCCCGAATCTTTGCCGCAATTCCTCTCCAGCGCCAAACCCCTCACCTCGCCTCGCGACGCCAATGACACCGGACAGATCTACCAGGGGCCCGTCATCCTCCTCATTGACGGCTTCACTTACAGCGCTGCCGATATCTTCACGGCTGGCTTCGACGACAACAATGTCGGCCTCATCGTCGGTACCACTCCCACCACAGGTGGCGGCGGGGCGACCGTTTGGCAATTCGATGAATTCCGTCTAGTCGTCGCCCAAGTCGCGGGCGTCCCTTTGGAGCCGCTTCCTCCCGGCGTTCGCATGAGCATCGCCGTCCAGCGCGTCACCCGCGTCCTTGGCAATCTTGGCAAGGCCATTGAGGATGTCGGCGTACGCGCGCACAGAGTCATCAACCCCACCCGTAACGATGTGCTCAATCGCGGCGTAGATCTCGTTCGCTCCATCTGCGGTCTCCTCTGCGATAAGCCAGCCTACCGGCTCAAGATCAGCGATGCGACCCTCGTCAGCAAGGTCGTCACTTTCAGCCTCACCCAGGCCGGCCCAATCGCCCGCCTCGCGGCGCTGGTTGACGATAAAGCTGCTCTCCTGACCGATCTCGGCGACGGCAGATTCTCCCTGCCGCTTCCCGGCAGAATCGAAGTCCAGGGCTTTAGCGCCCAAGGCGAGCTCGTTGTCGCCACCCGCGCAGAGGTCAAGGGACCCGCTCCATCGTGAACACCGGCGACATCATCTCCCGCTACCGGATCACTGGCCCCTTGGGCAAGGGCGGCATGGGCGTGGTTTACATTGCAGAAGACCTCCGCCTCGGCCGTCCCGTCGCGCTAAAATTTCTGCCTGAGAACTCCCTCGGCGCGGACCAGAAAAAACGCTTTCTCAACGAGGCCCGCGCCGCCGCTCAGGTCCGCCATCCCAACATCTGTCCCATTTACGACATCGAAGAAACCAATGGCCGCTGTTTTATCGCTATGGCGCTGATCGACGGCGAAACCGTCGCCCGTCGCATCAAGCGCGGCCCGATCCAGTTCTCTCAAGTCGTCGACATCGGCCGTCAAATCGCCGCCGGCCTCGAGGCCGCCCACGCCTCCGGCATCGTCCATCGCGACATCAAGTCCACCAACCTGATGATCGATCCCAACGGCCACGTCTCGATTCTCGATTTCGGTCTCGCACTGCGGGGCGGGGAAGAGCGCCTCACCGTTGCGGGCGGTGCCGTCGGCACCCCCGCCTACATGTCCCCCGAGCAACTCCGCGCTGAAGACATCGACTCTCGCACCGACATCTGGTCCCTCGGCGTCGTCCTTCACGAGATGGTCACCGCTAAGCTTCCCCGCCGTGACGGCACCGATGAGCTGCTCCCAGTCGGCCTTGCGCCGATCGTCTTGAAGGCCCTCGAACAGAATCGCGATAAGCGTTGGCAAAGCGCCAGAGAGATGGGTGCCGCCCTCGCCAGGCTTTCGCCACTTTCCGGGCTCGCCGCCGAGAGCCAAACCCAAACTCTCGTCACACTCTCGTCCGCTGCCAGGACTGTTTCCCGGCCCATGGTCGCCGCCGCCGTCCTCGTATTGGCCCTCGGCACCTGGGGTCTCTCCCGCCTGGGCCAAAAGCCCGCCGCGCGCTCCGTGATTCCGTCCGCCGCGAGTCCTGCCGCCCGCCGCGTCGCCCTGCTACCGCTGAAGGCCACGGGCGACCAGGCTCAAATCGTTAGCGACGCGCTGATGGAGCTTTGGGCCGACGCTATCGGCAACTCCCAAGGCAAGATCTGGGCCGTCCCCTTGAGCGAAGTGCGCAGCCGCAATCTGGGCAGCGCCGAGGAAGCCCGCCGCGTCTACGGCGTAGAACTCGCCATCGGCGGTACCGCCCAACTGCAAGGCAACGACGTCCGCTTCGTCGTTCAACTTACCGACACCTCCACCCTCAAACAGGTCGCAGAGCAGGTTTTCGTCTACCGCGTCAAGGAACCGCTCAAATCCAAAGACGGTGCCGTCGACGCCGTCCTGCAACTGCTCTCCTTGCCCACCAAAGCTCCCGAACCCACCAAGCGGGACCCCGGCGCCTACTCCGCCTATCTGGAAGGCCGCGGCCTCATGGCCCGCGACGACAGGGTTGGCAACATTGATCGCGCGAGTGAAAACTTCAAGCGAGCCATCGCGCAAGACCCCAACTTCGCCCTGGCCCACGCCGCTTTGGGCGAAGCTTATTGGCTAAAGGCCAGTAAGAGCTCAGCCGACCCCGCCTTGCTCGCCCTCGCCCTCGAAAACGCCCAGCGCGGCGTCGCTCTCGATCCGTCACTTGCCCTGGCCCACATCAAGCTCGGTGAGATCTACGGTGCCATGGGCAAGCATAAAGAGGGCATTGCAGAGCTGCAACGTGCCCTCGAGCTGTCCCCCGGCAACGCCGACGCAACCCTGGAATTGGCTGACATTTACAACAACCAAAATCTCTTCCCTGAGGCCGAGCGAGCCTATCGCGCCTCCATTGAGGCCCGCCCCACCAGTTGGCTTGGCCCTTATAAACTCGCCCTCTTTCTCGAAGATCGCGGCCGCATTGAGGAATCCATCGCCGCCCTCCGCGAGGCTGGCAGCTTCGCTCCAGAAAACGCCACCGTCGTACGTAATTTGGGCCGTCTCTACCGCACTCAAGGCAAGTTCGACGACGCTGTGCGCGAGTTCCAAAAGGCCATCGCTCTCCAGCCAAGCGCACCCGTCTATAATTCCCTCGGTTTCACTTACTACTGCATGCGCCAATACAAGAAATCGGTGAACGCGCTCGAATCGGCCATCGATCTGGATGGTCAAGTCTCGCAGTATTGGGGGAACTACGGCGCGTCGTGCAGCATGAGTCCAGAGGATAAGGGTAAAGCCGTACCCGCCTTACGCAAAGCCATTGCCCTGGCCGAAAAGCGCCTCGTAGTTACTCCCACCTCATACGTGAATCGCGCCGATCTGGCCGAGTGGCGCGCCCGTTTGGGAGACGCCAAGGGCGCTCTGCAAGAGGTCCAACTCATCCCACCTGCCACCCGTCCCACCTTTGCCACCCGCATCGTCATGGCCTATGAGCTTTCCAATAAAAGAGGCGAAGCCATCGACGCTGTCCGACAATACTGCAAGGACAGGCCAATGATGCTTCGCCGAATTTTCGATGAGCCCGCGCTGGAATCCTTGCGGGCCGATCCCGCCTTTCAACGCGTAAATGCCGAACTCACCGCCAAGCGTTAGTTTGGATGTTTAGCTAGCGACGGATCAAGTCGTCGTCTCCAAGAACGGTCTTCATAGCCTTGGTGAGATCCGTTTGTGCCTTGAACAAAAGGTCTTGCAATTCCGCCCTGGTCGCAAGTGGATCGGTCCTCTTCAGTGCGTCCAATACGTCATTTAGGTCTTTGATTACTGTGTTGATCGGTTTCATGGTGTGTCTCCAGTTGACTTGAAGAGATTATCACTCTTCCTAACATGCCGCAACACAGTAACAGAACATAATGATAAAACAAAGGGGTGCAGCAACCAACTCTTTCCCGGCGCGAACTCGCCGCCCTAGCCCTCACCGCAGCTGCGGCCCACGCCGCGCCCAGCTCCAGTATCCATGGCGTCCAGCTCGGCGTCATCACTTACAGCTTTCGTGGCATGAACGACCTGGACGAAATCATCAAGACCATCGGCGAGATTGGGCTCAATGAAGTCGAGCTGATGTCCAACTCGGCTGAGCTCGTCGCCGGCGCTCCGCAGCCGCCTCCGCGCGCCCCTGGCGGTGGCGGCCCCCGTCCGCAAGGCCCTCCCACGCCCCCCACCCCCGAGCAACTCGCCGCCATGCGCGCCCGCAACAATGGCCCTGAAGCCCCAAAGGCCCGCGAAGATCTCCGCAAGTGGCGCACCTCGGCCTCGATGAGCGCCTTCGCCCCGGTCAAGCAAAAGTTCGATGCCGCTGGCATGGACCTGCGCCTGCTCTGCTTCAACATGAACGAAAGCTTTACGGACGACGAGATCGAATATGTCTTCCAGCTCGCCAAAGCATTGGGCGTCAAGGGAATCACCACCAGCACCCAGGTAACGGTCTCCAAGCGCGTCGCCCCCTTCGCCGATAAACACAAGATCCTGGTCGGCTACCACGGTCACGATAACGTAGCTGACCGGAACGAGTTCTCCACGATTGAAAGTTTTGAGGCCGCCATGTCTTACTCCAAGTACAACGGGCTCAACCTCGACATCGGCCACTTTGTCGCCGCCAACTCCGACCCGATCGAGCTAATCCAAAAGCACCACGCCCGCATCACGAATCTGCATCTGAAAGACCGCAAGAAGGACCACGGCCCCAACACCATTTGGGGAGAAGGCGACACACCCATCAAAGCTGTCCTCCAACTCATGAAGGCCAAGAAGTACCCCTTCCCGGCCAACATCGAATACGAGTATCGCGGTGCTGGCACTCCTAAGGAAGAAGTCGCCAAATGCTTCGAATTCTGCAAGAACGCGCTGGCCTAAAGCCCCGCCTTCTCAAACGTTGTCGTTAGAATTGCCTGGGCGCGGTCGAACTGTCTCGCTCGGTCTCACCATTTGCGCTTTCGCAATTTTGCGAATAGACTGAAATCAAGTGCCCAGAACGAGAGTCGTCCTTTACCGGGAAGAGGACGGCTCCTGCCCATTCCTGGAGTGGTTTGACGAACAGCCCGCAAAGGTGCAGGACAAGTGTTTCCTGCGACTGGAGAGGTTGCGTGAAGTTGGCCACGAATTGCGGAGACCCGAAGCTGACTTTCTGCGCGAGGGGATATACGAACTCCGGGTGAGCCTTCAGGGTGTTCAACACCGGATCCTGTATTTTTTCCACGGAACAGTGGCGGCAGTTGTCTCGCATGGGCTCATTAAAGAGCGGGCCGTCCCGCCGAAAGAGATCGAGCGCGCCATAGACAGGAAGAAGCGCTTCGAAGTAGATCCACGGAGACATACCTATGAGGAGGCCTAACATGCCAAAGGTGCCGAAACCAACCAGCGACGCCGTAGAAGTCCTTCACCGCCACTTCTATGAAGCTAAGCCAGAGCGGCTGAAGGACCTTGAAGAAGCGCGAGCAAACGAGGAGATCGCCCGCAAGATCTGCCAGTTGAGGACAGCGGCTGGCCTTACCCAAACTCAACTAGCCAAGCTAATCGCGACTACTGCCTCTGTCATCTGCCGTCTTGAGGATGCGGACTACGAAGGTCACTCGCTGGCGATGTTGCGCAGGATCGGAGCCGCGTTGAATCAGCGAGTCCAGATTCGATTCGTTCCCATTCGGCGCTCGGCGGAGGATACGTCTCCTGGCCTAAAGCCCCGCCTTCTCAAACGTTGTCGTTAGAATTGCCTGGGCGTCGGCCTGTAACTGTTTTAAATGTTCGACGCCCCGGTAACTCTCTGAGTAGATCTTGTAAATGTCTTCGGTCCCCGAGGGCCGTGCCGCAATCCATCCCCCCTCGGTCACCAGCTTCAACCCGCCAATCTTCGCGTCGTTGCCCGGCGCATTCGTCAAAATCGCCGTAATCGGTTCTCCCGCCAGTTCACTTACTTGAATATCTCTCGGGCTCAACGCGGCCAGTAACTTCTTCTGCGCTGCATTGGCAGGTGCTTCCACACGCTCATAACTCGGGTCCCCCAGCGTCTCAGTGAGTGTCGCGTAAAGCTGCGCCGGGTCTTTGCCCAGCCGCGCCGTCATCTCAGCAGCAAGCAATGCCGCGATGATGCCGTCCTTATCGGTCGTCCAGACGCTGCCGTCCCGCCTCAGAAAGCTGGCACCCGCGCTCTCCTCGCCCACAAATCCGAGTGACGAATCGAGCAGCCCATCGACAAACCACTTGAAACCCACCGGCACCTCATAGAGCCGCCGCCCCAACTGCGCGGCCACTCGATCAATGATGCTGCTGCTCACGATCGTCTTGCCCACCGCCGTCCCCAGTGCCCACTCCGGCCGATGCGTAAACAGATAGTGGATACACACGGCCAGATAGTGATTTGGTGGCAACAATCCCCCGCTTGCGGTGACAATCCCATGGCGGTCATGATCGGTATCGCAAGCGAAAGCGACGGCAAACTTGTCTTTCAATGCGATCAACTTCTGCATCGTGTAAGGCGAGGACGGATCCATCCGGATCTTGCCATCCCAGTCGAGCGTCATGAATGCAAATTGAAAGTCAACAACCGGGTTCACCACCGTCAGATTCAGCTTGTAACGATCGGCAATCGGTTGCCAGTAGTGCACGCCCGCGCCGCCGAGCGGGTCCACCCCGAGCGAGACCTGCGAGTCTCGAATCAGCGCCATATCCAAAACACTCCCCAACTCGCCGACATAGGCGGACACATAGTCATGCTCATGCGTCGTCGAAGCCGCAAGCGCCTGCTCAAACGGCATCCGCAGGACGCCTTTCAATCCGGCGCTCAAAAAGCCATTGGCAATCGTTTCAATAGTGCTGGTAGCGCCCGACGGAGCCGGGCCCCCGCTGGGAGGATTGTACTTGAAGCCTCCATCCTCTGGCGGATTATGCGAAGGCGTAATCACGATGCCATCGGCTAGGCCCGCGCCATGCTTTCCGCGATTGGCACACAGGATCGCATGAGACACCGCCGGCGTGGGCGTATAAGGCGTACCTGCCGAGATCATTACATCGACGCTATTGGCCGCCAGCACCTCCAGCGCGCTACGGTAAGCGGGCGTAGACAGAGCATGAGTATCGATGCCCAGAAACAGCGGACCGCCAATGCCCTCCTGCTTCCGGTAGACGCAGATCGCCTGCGTAATCGCGTAGATGTGGTCCTCATTGAAACTGGTGTTCAACGACGAACCGCGATGCCCAGAGGTTCCAAACGCAACGCGCTGCGCCGGGTTGGCGACATCCGGGTGCAAGGCGTAATATGCCGCCTCCAATTTAGCCAAGTCAACGAGAGTCACGGGGGACTTGCCGGCAAGCGGGTGCACGTTCATAGGTTGTTGTTACAGAATACTCCCAGTGCCGCGCGGCCCCGGCAGAGCAACTCTCCCAGGCCAATCCAATTTTCTACCTCGACCTCCCTCCAGCCCTGAACCTAGTCGAAGTCGCCGTCGCTCCGCTAGCGAGAGTTGCTAACCTGACAACAGGGCGAGTTCACCCTCCTGGATCCGCTCCGACATCATGATCGAACACACCCGCATTATGGGAGTGGTGAACGTAACGCCGGATTCCTTCTCCGACGGCGGTCACTTTCTTTCCCTCGAGTCCGCAGTGGCCCACGCGCTCCGGCTGGTGGAGGAGGGCGCGGATCTACTGGATCTGGGCGCGGAAAGTTCCCGTCCCGGTGCCTACCCAATCACCGCCAGCGAAGAACTCGGTCGTCTGCAGCCTTTATTAGAGGCCTTGGCCGGACGCATCCCCATTCCCATATCGGTCGACACCACGAAGCCCGACATCGCCGACGCCGCCCTCCGGCTGGGTGCCTCCATGATCAACGACATCACCGGCGGCATCGATCCGCAGATGCTCGAAGTGGTGAGTCGGCATGGCGCTTCGCTGGTCATCATGCACATGCGCGCCAGCCCGCGCACCATGCAAGACGACACCGCGTACTTCGATGTCGTGGCTGAGGTCAGTGAGTTTCTTCAGCAGCGGCTCGCCGCCGCGCGACAAGCGGGTATCGATGACATTGTCATCGACCCCGGCATCGGCTTCGGTAAGGATTCGATGCAGAACCTGGAACTCCTCCGGCGCTTGGGTGAGTTCCGGCAGCTTGGCTGTCCGATCCTCGTTGGACCTTCCCGCAAGGCCTTCCTCGGCAAAATTACCGGCTGCCGCGAAGCCGCCGCGCGCCTACCCGAATCCATCGGAGCCGTCTGCGCCGCCGCCATGTCCGGTGCCAACTACGTTCGAGTCCACGACGTCGCCGAGTGCCGCCGGGCTCTTGCCATTGTGGATGCAATTAGAGGAGTCCCATGGACCGCATCCTGATTTCCAAACTGCCATTGCTCTGCCGGTTGGGTGTCACTGACGATGAACAGGCGTCTCCACAAACCGTCGTGTTGGACCTGGAACTTTCTCTCGATCTTTCCCGTGCCGCAGCGAGCGACGCGATAGCAGATACCGTGAACTACTCCTCTGTGTGTGCGGTCGCCGAGGAGGTCGCGCACCACCGGCCGTATCGCCTCATAGAGTCCCTCTCGGGAGAAATCGCCGACGCCCTGCTCGCCCGATTCCCGATCACACAAGTGCGCATTCTCATTCGGAAGCCGGCTGCGCTGGCCCGCCAAGGCGCGGCCTTTGCTGCGGTGGAACTAGTGCGAAAACGGGATGCGAAAGCTGAATGACTGATGCCTTCATCGCGCTCGGTGCAAACCTCGGTGACCGTGCCGCTTCGCTCGATGAGTCACTGCAGTTAATCAGTTCCCTCGGCGAGATCGTGCGCGTCTCGTCCATGTATGAAACCGAGCCCGTCGGCTTGGAGGATCAGCCTTTGTTTTTGAACGCAGTCGCTCAGATCTCGACCGGACTTACTGCCAGGCAGTTGCTAAACCACTTACTCGAAATCGAGCAACGCCTTGGCCGCACGCGCACGGTGCAAAACGGGCCACGCGTGATCGACCTTGACCTGTTGCTCTATGGCTCGTTTGTGATTGCCGAACCGGGTCTTGACGTGCCGCACCCGCGTCTCAGCCAGCGCCGCTTCGTCCTCGCTCCTCTGGCCGAGATCGCCCCAGAACTGGTGCATCCGGTTCTTGGACTGACGGTGGCTAAGTTGTTCTCGCAATTGCCTCAAGGCGAATGGGTTCGTGTTTGCCCGCAAGTTCCCGATTTTAAACATTCGTCCAACTCGTAAACAAGTCCGAGTCCTAATGCAGTTGACCGCTTTCGCCGTTACAAAAAAAGCTTGTCGGTGCTATGCTTGACGGCGATCGTAAGTGTTCGGTTCGGCACTCGCCCTGAACTGCTTACACTAGCTTTTCAGAGCAAATAATACTCAGCACTCCTATGCAACCAAAATCTTTCACTCGCAAATTGAGCCAAAGTTATCTTTGCTCTGTAATCCCACTGGGGCTCCTGTTCGGGGTGGCTCCTTGGCATCTGAACTATCAGGCCTATGTGCCGCTTTGTCTACTCAATGCCTTACTCATGGCGATATCAGCTTGGGTTCTTGGGGCGCATAAGGTCAGAAGTCATGATGTCGACAGGAAACACTTCGTCTTCATCGCGTCTTGTCTGATCGTGCCTTGGGCTTTAATTTTCCTTTTCGCATTCCTGGGGGCGCCGCCTGAGAGTCCTGCGGATTTCGTAGCGACGGGCACAGAACAAAAGATAAGGTATGCGCTGCTCATCGTTAGCGGCCTTCTCAGCGTGCTCGGATTGGCGGTATTGAAGGAAAAGATGCATGCCGCCGGAGAGTCTTTCTATTCCACCATCGGCCTGACGGTCATGATGATCGCAGTTCCTCTTTTTGTTATCGAGATGGCGTATTGGGGTAACTTCGCACTCGAGCTATTCAAGCTTCAGTTGGCCTCCCCTTCAGGAGCGCGACCGGACTGGTTCCGACCCATCTACCAGCTATTTTATGTGGCAGGCATCGCTGAAGTCACTCTCATGTATCTTGCGACGGCAGCCTTCGCTGCGGGTCTCAAATCGATAAGTTGGCTTGGAAAGGTCACGGCCAACAGTTACATCGTCATTAGTCTCATTGCCGCCGTTCTGGTTGCAACGAGCCCTCTGTATTTCAAGGGGTTTTTCCCCTTGATGATTCCCGCGATGCCATTTATCCTGCCCCTCTTTATCGGAATCGGTCTGATGCGAAAGGCAGGCGATTGAAGCCCCGAATCGGCTCACGCCACCACGACACCGCCACAGTTTAGGCGAAAATTGACTTTTACAGGGAAGCCGACGGATATAGACTATAGGGAGAAGTTCTCTCATTTGCGAGGTTTAAGCGATGCCAGTGAAGCTGACAGTGAACGGGAAAGTCAACACGGTTGACGTACCCGCCGACATGCCCCTCTTGTGGGTTTTACGCGATGTCTTGAATTTGAAAGGTGCCAAGTATGGCTGCGGCGCAGGCCAATGCGGCGCATGCACCGTGCTCGTTGGTGGACAGGCCGTCCGCTCCTGCATCACACCAATTGCCACGGCTGCCCGCCAACCCATCACAACCATCGAAGGCCTCTCTGCCACCGGCACTCACGCCCTCCAGGTTGCCTGGAATGAAATTGACGTTCCCCAGTGCGGCTACTGCCAGTCCGGACAGATCATGTCAGCCGCAGCCTTGCTGAGCAAGAATCCGAAACCGACAGACACCGATATCGATACCGCGATGAGCGGCAACGCCTGCCGCTGCGGCACATACATCCGAATCCGCGCCGCAATCCATCAGGCGGCCACCGCAATGAAATCGTCTCCTGCCTCCAACACGAGCAGCGGGAACCAGGGATAGGAAAGGGACCACCATGAAACTCAGCCGACGTTCCTTTTTTCAAGTAAGCTCGATTGCCGGTGGCGGCATCCTGCTCGGTCTTTATGATGAGCCCAAGGCCCAGGCCCAGGGCCGACCTGCCACCCCCGCACTGCTGCCGAGTTCGTTCATCCGCATTGCCTCCGACGGCATCGTCACGATCATGGCCAAGGCTCCCGAGATGGGCCAGGGCGCAAAGAACATGCTGCCCATGATGATTGCCGAAGAGCTCGACGTCGATTGGAAGTCCGTCCGCATTGAACAGGGCGACTCCGACGAAAAGCGCTACGGCACCCAATTCGCCGGTGGCAGCCAGTCCACCCCGCAAGGCTGGGAGCCGCTTCGCCGTGTCGGCGCAGCCGGCAGGCAGATGATGATCAGTGCCGCCGCAAAAAATTGGGGCGTCGCCGAATCGGATTGCACCACTGCCAGCGGACGTGTCATCCACGCAGCCTTCAATAAGTCGGCCAGCTATGCAGAGCTTGCCGCTCAGGCCGCAACCATGCCTGTCCCCGATCCAACCACTCTGAAGATGAAGGACCCCAAGGATTACAAAATCATTGGGCATTCCACACTCGGCTGGGAGAACGCAAATATCGTTACCGGTAAGCCGATGTTCAGCATCGACTTCACCACGCCCGGCATGCTAGTAGCGGCCTTGCACAAGTGCCCCGTCTACGGGGGCAAGGTCAAGAGCGCAAATCTCGATGAAATCAAGGCAATGCCAGGCATTCGTCACGCCTTTGTCGTCGAAGGCTTTCCAACTCCAGGGCCCGTTCTCGTCGGTGACCCCGGCCTCACCCCCGGCATCGCTGTCGTCGGCGACAACTGGTGGCAAGTACAGTCCGCCCGCGCCAAATTGAAAGTGGAATGGGATGAAGGCGTCGCCGCACAACAGAACAGCACCGACTTTGCTAAAACTGCCGAAGAGTTGTTCCAGCAGGCCCCCCATCGCACGGCTCGCAACGACGGCAATGTAGAGAAGGCTCTCGCTAGCGCAGTAAAGGTTGTAGAGTCCTCCTACGTTTATCCGTTCATCTCGCACGCTCCGCTTGAGCCTCCCGGCACCACTGCTCACTATAAGGACGGCAAGGTGGAACTGTGGACCAACAGCCAGACTCCCGCGGCCGGTCGCGCCATGGCTGCCAAGACTCTCGGAATCACCGATGCCGACATCACTATGCACATGCTCCGGGCCGGTGGCGGCTTCGGACGACGGCTCTACAACGACTACATTGCGGAAGCCTGCTGGATCTCCAAAGTCGTTGGAGTTCCGGTGAAGGTGCAGTGGTCTCGTGAAGACGACTTGACTCAGGACTACTATCGCCCAGGTGGCTTCCAGAAATTGAAGGCTGGCCTTGATGCTGCTGGCAAGATCGTTGCCTGGCGCGATCACTTCGTCAGCTATGGCGAAGGGGAAAAATTCTCTCCTTCTGCACAGTTGGCACCAGCCGAGTTTCCCGCTAACTTCATCCCCAACTTCGCTCTGCATGTATCCGTTATGCCGCTCCGAATCAAGACAGGTGCACTGCGCGCTCCGGGCAGCAATGTCCACGCCTTTGTGTTCCAGTCTTTCCTTGACGAGTTGGCAACCGCCGCAGGCAAAGACCCGATTCAGTTCCGCATGGACCTGCTCTCCACATTATCGACCGCGCCCACTGGCGGCATGGAACCGGGCCGCATGAAGGCCGTCCTCGCCCTGGCCGCAGAGAAGGCCGGATGGGGAAGGCACAACATGCCCAAGGGCACCGCCCTCGGCGTGGGCTTCCATTTCAGCCATCGTGGTTACTTTGCTCACATTGCTGAAGTCAGTGTCGATGCAAACAGCGGGATCAAGGTCAAAAAGGTTTGGGTCGCCGGTGACATCGGTAGCCAGATCATCAATCCTCGTGCCGCCGAAAGCATGGTCCAGGGCAGCGTTGTCGATGGCCTCAGCGAAATGATGAGTCAGGAGATCACCCTTGAAAAGGGCCGAGTCATGCAGAAGAACTACAACCAGCACGAGCTGGTCCGCATGAAGAACTCGCCGCCCGTCATCGAGGTTCACTGGAATAAGTCGAACAACCCGCCCACCGGGTTGGGCGAACCAGCCTTGCCACCAATCCTCCCGGCTGTCTGCAATGCGATCTTTGCGGCATCCGGCCGCCGGGTTCGCACCTTGCCGCTCTCCAAGAGCGGCTTCAAGTGGGCCTAGGCGAGTGACTCTGTCTGAATTGCGAGCCAGCTTCGAAGCTGGCTCACTCAACAAACAGGACTTCGTTGCCGCCGCCTTCCAATTCCACCGCCACCTTTTCGACTACCCCGCCTACCTCACCGGCACCAACATCGCTTCGATCGAGATCCTTGAAGCTGGCGTTGCCGTGCGCTTTCGATCGCCCGCCATCCGCATGTGGTGTAAGCCTGGCGAGGCCCGCCACACCGCCCTGACTTGCCTCGACTTTCGCGACTACGAGAGCCAGGAGCTTGCGGCCATGATGAGGCTTGCCGATACTTGCCTCGACGGCACCAAGACCTTTCTCGACATCGGTGCCAACGTCGGCTTCTACAGCATGGCCATGGCTGTCGCCCATCCCGAGACCGCGATTCACGCATTTGAACCCGTCCCTTCCACCTATGCTGAACTACAACGCAACCTCGCGCTAAACGGCCTCGGCGCTGTTCACACCTACAATGTCGGTCTGTCCGACCTGCCGGGAGAACTAACCTTTTTCTTTGACCCAAGTGTGTCGGGCGCAACATCCAGTGCGCCGCTCGGAGCAGGCTTTACGACATCGGAAGTCAGGTGCCCCGTCGATACTCTCGACGCTCTCGCGGTCCGTGCTGGACTGAGCCCTGACTTGATCAAGTGGTACGTGGAGGGGGCTGAGCTGAAGGTCTTTCTCGGTGCGCGCGCCACGCTCAGCCGCTGCCGCCCGATCGTCTTCAGCGAGATGCTACGCAAGTGGTCGGCCCGCTTCCTCTACCATCCCAACGACCTCATCGCCTTCTTCGCCCAGCTTGGTTACGCCTGTTATTCAATCGATGGAGCAAAGCTGGCAAGCCTCGCAACGATGACCGACGACACGAGCGAAACGAACTTCTTCTTCCTCCACCGCGATACCCACATCCCCAAGGCGCAGGCAGCCGGACTCATCGTCGATTAAGGTAGCCGCTTCAAGCGGAAGGTCTGCCGCGGATTCTTGCCGGTATTGGCAGACGCGCCGGACCCCGCGCGCGTCGAGGATTCCCGCTCGCGGGTCAATTCCAGTTCGTTGTCGATCAGTCTGCCCGTGAAGCGGATGCGGCTCTCATTGATCTCGTTTCCACTCTGCTCTTGCCGCACGAGCACAAAGCTGATCAAGTCGCCCGAGACGGTTGCCTTGCTAATCGTGGTGCTCTGCTGGTCCCCGTATTGCTTGCCGGTGAGCACGCTGCCCTTCTGTAAAAACTGGAAGGCGAAGTCCGTTGTGTCGCCGATCCAGGTGCCGCTAAAGTCCGCCGCCATCAGCAGCGCCAACGCGATGAAGCTCATGTGTGCATGAGCCTGGCCAGCGGCCCCGTGCTGTCGGCGAAGCGTTCAACCGGCGCACCGAGTGCGTCGAGCATCGATACATAAAGATTCGCCAGCGGGCTGTCTTCGCCGTACACCAGATGCCGTCCAGTGATGATGCGCCCACCACCGCTGCCCGCCAATACGAGCGGCAGGTTATGCGGGTCGTGCCGGTCGCCGTTGTGCAGAGCCGAGCCGAACAGGATCATCGAGTTATCGAGGACGGTCGAATCGCCTTCCTTCATCCCCTGCAATTTCGTCAACAAATAAGCGTACTGGGCGACGTGCCATTGATTGATGATCTGATACTGGCGAAGCTTGTCGGGGTCCTTGCCGTGGTGCGAGACATCGTGATGCCCGGCCGACACTCCGTCAAGGAAGCGGAAGCTGACGTTGCTCACCGCGTTGCCGAACATGAAGGTCGCAACGCGCGTCGTGTCGCTCTGGAAAGCCACCGCGATCATGTCCAGCATCAGCCGCACATGCTCGGCATGGTCGGCGGGACGGTCTGTCGGAGCTGCCTTTAAGTCTAGGGGCACCCGCGCTTTCCAAGCCATCTGCGACTTGCTGCCCGCCCGCTCTACGCGCTCCTCAAGCGAACGCATCACACTGAGATACTCGTCGAGGCGATGCCGGTCCGCCGTCCCTACCTGTGCCCGCAATCGCTTGGCGTCGGCCTGCACTCGATCCAGCAACAACCCGTCGAGCTGGCTGCCGTTCTGCGGACCGGAAGCCGCGCGGTAAAGCCGCTCATAGACGGCGCGGGGGTTCAGTTCGCGCGCCAGGGGCGTCGTCGGAGTGCTCCAGGCGATGTGCGAACCGTAGATGCGCGTATAGCCGACGACGGCGTCGACACCGATCGCCACCGGAGTCACACCTAACTCAAGCGAAGGCAGCGGAGTCAGCGCCGCGACGCGCTGCGCGGCCACCTGGTCCATCGAGACGCCGTTGCCGATGTCCGCGCCAGGGGTCTTCTTAATTGTCCGGCAAGTGAGGATGGATGCCTCTTTGACATAGTGCCCATCGCCGCCCTTGCTGGCTTCGTTCCACAGATTCTTCAGAACAACAATCTTGTCCTTAAGGGGGGCTAATGGTTGCAGTGTTGGCGAGAGTTGGAAGTCGGCGTTACTGCCCTCGGGCGTCCAGGCGTTCGGGTTGACGCCGTTGGGCATGTAGAGCATCGCCATGCGCACTGGGTTGATGGTCGGTGCCGCCATCGCCTCCAACCAGGGCAAGCTAAGCGTCACGCCTGCGCCGCAGAGCAGACTTCGCCGTGTCAGTTGAGTCTTCATTTCAGCTCCTGCCTAAAGGGTGCGCTCAGCACGATCGCCTCAATCAGCGAGTCGGCGCGGTAGTCGCTTTGCTTTACTTTATCGACGATTTGATCCACTGTACAGGAATCTTTTAGCGTCAGCCCCCTGCCCAGCGCATAGCCTAGCAGCTTGTTGGCCAGGTTACGCAGGACGACGTCCTTTTTGGCCGTCAAGTCGAGCTTCAACCGATCAAGGCCGCCCTTGTCGATGGGCGCACCCGCGTCGCTGTCTCGCCACGCGCCCACCTCGTCGTAGTTCTCAAGCGCAAAGCCCAAAGGGTCGATGCGGTCATGGCAACTGGCACAGACCGGGTTGGCCCGGTGCAGGGTCAGGCGCTCGCGAACCGACTTGGGCGCTGCTCCGGCCGCCGCCTCGGGAAGCGCTGGTACGTTGGGCGGAGGCGGAGGCGGCGGAGTGCCGAGGATCGAATCGAGAATGAAGGCCCCGCGCAAGACCGGGCTGGTGCGATAAGGATACGACGAGACGGTTAGGACCGCCGGCATGCCGAGGACGCCGCCCCGGTTGCTGCCCTCCGGCAGCGCCACCCACTGCGGCTGGCTGGCGGCGTTCGGGTTCAGCGGCAGCTTCAAACCAAAGTGCGTCGCCAGTAGCTTGCTACCGATGGTGAATTGCGAATCGATCAGATTGAGAAGTGACAGCTTGCGCAGGATCAGCTCGCGGAAGAACATGACAGGCTGGATGCGCATGTCCCCGCGCAGCTCCTCCCCGGCCTTCGGTAGGCGATCATCGGTGAGGTCGCGGGTGTGGAGCCATTGTTCGATGAAGCGCTTGGCAAAGGTCATCGAACGATCGCTGCGCATCATTCGTCCGATCAGTGGCTTGAGTACTTCGGGGTTCTGTAGCTTGTTCTGCGCGGCAAGATCAATCAGTAACTCGTCCGGCAGGCTGCCCCAGAGGAAGTAAGACAGTCGCGAAGCGAGTGCGTACTGGCCCGGTTCGACGCGAAACAGGAAGCTGGGAGATACCAGCGAGGCCCGGATCGCAAAGAAGATCGCGGGCTCAAAGTCCTCACCCTTGCGCGTCGCCGCCCGGAATAATTCAAGGTAGGGAGCGAGATCCGCATCATTGACTGGACGGCGGAAGGCGCGTGGCAGAAAGGCCACCAGGATGCGCCGTGCGGCTTGGTCGGCGCTTAGGCCGGGGCCTGGTTTGGCGATCAGGACGCGCTCGCGGCTCTTGAACTCCTTGGCAGCAAAGTCGGTGGCAAGCTTTGCTGTCTCCAGGTACTTCTCGCTATGCAGAGGCGACAGGAAGAGCGTCTCGGCCGCATTATCAAAGCCCTCGCCGCCGGCACCGTCGGCGGGCAGGGCGTGGCCGATGTCGAGGTGTATGTCGAGTAGGTCCTGAACGGTGGCCGTATACTCGTCGCGGTTGAGTCGCCGCAGCGGGTTGGGGCCAATGCTGATGCCTGTTGCACAGGCCTCCGTGTGCAGTGTTTCGTTGACCCACTTGGTGAAGCCTTCGCGCTGAGGCAGGGTCGGGGCAGGGAGGCCGCGGGGCGGCATGTCGCCGTTCTCTATGCGCGTGCGAAGGCGGGTCCAGGCGTGTGTGTCGGCGAGGAAAGATGCCTGCGTCCCGACCTTTTCGAGATGGAAGCCGCCGACTGCGGCCTTGCCTGAGTGGCAAGCCTGACAGTAGGTCTTGAGGAAGGCCTGTGCTTCGTCGAAGCTGTTGGGTTGAGCGGCCAGTGCGAAGGCCGACAACAGGATCGCTAGGAGTTTCACAAACTCGTGAGGTGTTCTATCTTGCCTGTGCTGTCGCCAATGCGTTCGGGGCGAACATCCATGTTGTCCATCATCGTCATGAAGAGGTTGGCCATCGGGGTCCCCTTACGGAACTGGTGATGCAGGCCGCCTTTGATCTTGCCGCCACCGTGGCCGCACAGGATCGCTGGCAGGTCGTTGTGCTCGTGCTTGTTGCCATCGCTGATGCTGCTGCCATAAACGACCATCGAGTTGTCGAGCAGTGTGCCATTGCCGTCGGGAGTGGCATTGAGTTTGTTGATGAAGTGGGCCAGCATCTCGACGTGGTGTTGGTCGATCTTCTGGATGCGCTCGATCTTTGCCGG
>JBBRBI010000098.1:0-21581 GCA_038206015.1 Bryobacterales bacterium
ATTCTGCTGCGTGCGTCGCTGCCGAGGCCCCGTTTTGATCAGCTCATGTCATGGGGATGGAAGCTCATGTTGCCATTAGCTCTCATCAACATCTTGATAACGGGTGCAGTCGTGCTCGCGCTTCGTTAGGGCTGTTAGGCCGAAGGATTTGATCAAGCAAGTTTGATCAAGGAAGAAGGTTTGAAATGCTAAGTTCGCTGAGAACCATCTGGGCTGTGTTCCTGCATATGTTTCATCGCAGAGTGACCGTGCAGTATCCCGAACAGAAAGCCTACTTGGCCCCGCGATATCGTGGACGTATCATTCTCTCACGCGATCCGGACGGCGGAGAGCGATGCGTGGGATGTTATCTCTGCGCCGCCGTGTGCCCGGTCGACTGCATCGCGTTGCAGGCCACGGAAGACGAACACGGCCGGCGCTACCCGGAATTTTTCCGCATCAACTTCTCCCGTTGCATCTTCTGCGGCTTCTGCGAAGACGCCTGTCCGACCTATGCAATTCAACTCACTCCAGACGTCGAAATGGGCGAATACCACCGGCAGAACCTGGTCTATGAAAAAGAGCAGCTATTGATCGATGGTCCCGGTAAATATCCCGGCTACAACTACTGGCGCGTGTGTGGAGTCGCTATCGGCGGCAAAGATAAAGGTGAAGCGGAGCGCGAAGCACCAGTCACCGATCTGCATACTTTACTGCCCTGAATGGATTTATGACGGCAACGTTCTATGTCGCGGCGGTAGTGGCGATTCTGGCCACGGTTATGGTCATTACTCGGTTGAACGCCGTGCACGCTCTGCTTTACCTGATTGTCTCGTTACTCTCAGTGGCTGTGGTCTTCTACACGCTTGGTGCGCCCTTCATCGCCGCCCTGGAAGTGATCATTTATGCGGGAGCCATCATGGTCCTTTTTGTGTTTGTCGTCATGATGCTAAACCTCGGTCCAAGAACAACAGAGACAGAACGGATGTGGCTCAAACCTAGGATGTGGATAGGACCGTGCATCCTGTCAACGATCTTGATCGCGGAAGTGGCTTCCTTGCTATCGCTCGCTGAGGTTGCGAGGCAGGGAGCCGCCTCTGTCGGGCCCAAACAGGTGGGCATGACGCTGTTCGGACCATACCTAATCGGCGTGGAACTGGCCTCCATGCTTTTACTGGGCGCGCTCGTTGGAGCCTATCACTTGGGAAAGCGGGAACGACTGGAGACTCAAGATGTCATCGATTCCGATGGAACACGGACTGCTTCTGGCGGGGATCTTGTTCGCACTGGGGCTGGCCGGCCTTCTCGTGCGGCGTGATTTGATTTTCACCCTCATCATCTTCATTCTGGCTACGGCAGCCGCCGAGGTCTCGGTAGGTCTGGCCTTATTACTGCAGTTGTACCACCGGTATAAATCGCTGGATGCCGATGCGGCCAGCCTGATGAGAGGATAGCGTGCTCGGATTATTGTGGCTGATCCCGGCGATTCCGTTTGCCAGCTTCATTGTGCTGGCGCTCGCGGGCTCGCGGATTTCCAAAAAGATGACAGCTGTGATCGGTGTCGCTTCGATCGCCGCCTCCACAGTGATCTCCATCCTGAGTACCTGGAACTTCCTGGCGTCTCCGCCATCAGGAGACGCATACACACAAGTGCTGTGGACGTGGATCGACGTTGCAGGCTTTCACCCGCAGATCGCGTTCTACCTGGACGCGCTCTCTCTAGTCATGACGCTGGTGGTCACTTTTGTCAGCTTCCTCATTCACCTCTACTCCGCAGAATCGATGATTGAGAGCGAAGGCTACCCCCGGTTCTTTGCTTATATGAACCTGTTCGTCGCCTCCATGGTGACGTTGCTGCTGGCGGACAACCTGCTGCTGCTCTACCTTGGATGGGAAGGCGTTGGGCTATGCAGCTACCTGCTGATCGGCTTCTGGTACACCGATCCGGCGAATGGATTGGCGGCGCGCAAGGCATTTATCGTGACCCGCATCGGCGATACGGCCATGATTATCGGTCTGTTTCTGCTGTTCCAGCACCTGGGCACGCTGCACATCCAGGAACTGATGCGACGGGCTGCCGAGCTCTGGCCGGTGGGTTCAGCGCTTCCGATCGCCGCTGCCGCCCTCCTGCTGGGTGGCGCAGTCGGCAAGTCGGCCCAGCTACCATTGCAGACCTGGCTTCCGGACGCCATGGCCGGCCCCACGCCTACCAGCGCCCTGATCCACGCCGCGACGATGGTCACCGCTGGCGTTTATCTTATCGCGCGTACTCACGTGCTCTTTAGCCTGGCTCCGCCGGTGCAGTTTGCCGTGGCAGTGATCGGAGCGACCACTCTGGTGCTTGCGGGGTGCAGCGCCTTGACGCAGCCGGACATCAAGCGCGTGCTGGCCTATTCCACGATCAGCCAGATCGGATACATGTTTCTCGCGTTGGGCGTCGGCGCATGGGCGGCGAGCATTTTCCACCTCATGACCCATGCCTTCTTCAAGTCTTTGCTCTTCTTGTCTGCGGGCGTCGTAATCGACGCCATGCACGACGAGCACAGCATCTTCAAGATGGGTGGCTTGCGCAAAGAACTGCCACTGGCATTTGTTGCCTTCCTGGTCGCAGGATGCTCTCTTGCCGGCTTGCCCCTCATCACCGCTGGCTTTTACAGTAAAGGACTGATCTTGTGGGAGACGTGGTCTTCTCCGCAAGGCGGCACTGTTCTGTGGCTTGCGGGCGTAGTGGGAGTATTCCTGACCGCGCTTTATATCTTCCGCGTCATTTTTCTGGTTTTCTTTGGTGAAGCCAAAGCGCCGGTGACTAAGCGGCCCGGATACAAGATCAAGATCCCGCTGGTAGTGCTAACCACCCTTTCGGTGGTTGGTGGATTCGTAAACTTGCCCCCGGGACTGGGAAATGAGCCTTTGTTCACACGGCTAATGCATACAGCGCTGCCGTCTGTGGAGCAAGGGCGTTCCGGTACGCTCACGGAGATGCGCTCAGAATTATTCATAGCATTGGCATTCCTCATTGGCCTGGGTGTTGCCTACGTGCTTTACCATCGCCGGCGCCGATGGGTGGACGTTCTCGTCGCAAACCGTGCGGGAAAAGCGGTGCGTGACTTCTGGTTTGCCGATTGGGGATTCGACTGGTTCTACGACAAGCTGTTCGTACAACCGATCCTGTGGTTTGCCCGCGTCGATAAGGGCGATTTGGTAGACGCCTTCTATACTGGGGTCGCAGATCTGAACGTGCTCCTTTATCGCAGTCTCAGCCTCACGGAAAACGGCCGGGTGCGCTGGTATGCCGCGGGAATTGCGGCTGGAACCGTCGTATTTGTAGCGATTGCGTTATTCCTATGATCCTGCTTTGGATGATCGTCATTCTATTAGTTGGCGGGCTGCTGGCTTGGGGTGCCGGGCGCTGGAGCGCATTGGCTTCCCGCTGGATTGCGTTGATCGCCGTGAGCACAGACTTCGTGATCGGCCTCATTGTCTGGATCCGTGCCGCAGGCCACGTCGATGTACTTCAGCAGCAAGCCTGGCTGCGAGAATTGGACTGGAACTGGATTCCTCAGTTCGGTGTCCATTTCCACCTTGCCTTGGACGGCCTGAGTCTGCTGCTGCTCATGCTCACGTTCCTCCTCGGGGTAACGTCGGTGCTGGCATCCTGGACCGAGATCCAAGATGCTGTGGGGTTCTTCCACCTCAACCTGCTCTGGGTGCTGGCTGGAATCGCAGGCGTGTTCTTGGCGATGGACTTGTTCCTGTTTTACTTCGCATGGGAACTGATGCTGGTTCCCATGTATTTCCTGATTGCGATCTGGGGCCACGAGCGGCGCGTGTATGCGGCGGCGAAGTTCTTCCTCTTCACTCAGTTCAGCGGACTGCTGATGCTGATTGCGATCCTGGCTCTTTATTTTGCTCATCACACCGCGACTGGCATTTACACCTTTCAATATGCCGACTTGCTGGGCACACCGCTCTCCCCGCACGTGGCGCTTTGGATCATGCTAGGGTTCTTCGTGGCCTTCGCGGTGAAGCTACCAATGTTTCCTCTTCACACTTGGCTTCCTGATGCTCACACCGAAGCGCCCACCGCGGGCAGCGTGGTGTTGGCCGGTCTGTTATTGAAAACCGGAGCGTACGGCCTGCTTCGTTTCGTAGTGCCGCTGTTTCCAACAGCCGCGCGCGCCTTCGCTCCTATCGCCATGGTATTAGCGGTGGTCGGGATCCTATACGGCGCGATCTTGGCATTTGCTCAAACTGACTTGAAACGGCTGGTTGCATACACCAGCGTCACCCACCTCGGTTTTGTTCTGCTGGGCATCTTCGCCTGGAACAAGCTGGCTCTTCAAGGTGCGCTCATCACCATCATCTGCCACGGCGTCAGTACTGGAGCATTGTTCGTCCTGGTGGGAGCGCTACAGGAACGGCTCCATACCCGGGAACTCGATCGCATGAGCGGCCTGTGGGAGACCGTCCCAAGATTGAGTGGGGTAGGACTGTTTTTCGCTCTAGCCTCCATGGGATTGCCTGGATTGGGTGACTTTGTCGGGGAGTTCATGATCCTACTTGGCGTCTATCAAAAGAGCAGAGTCTTGACCGCAGTGGCTGCGGTCGGCATCTTGGCGTCCACCTTTTACGCACTGAAGTTCGTCCAGTACGCGTTTCATGGACCGAACAACCATCCCTGGAAACTGCCCGATCTTGGAGTGCGCGAGGCCATCATTGTCACTCCCATGATCGTTATTCTCCTGTGGCTGGGCCTCTATCCACAGCCAGTGATCAACACCTTCAATCCGGCGATGGAAACGCTGCAGCAATATGCGGCACAGACCATGCAGGCGCGGCGGAGATAGCGATGAACACCTCTGACCTACTCGCTCTTTTGCCACTTTTGCTGATTGCGGGAACTTCCGTCGTAGTCATGCTGGAGATCGCCGTGTGGCGCAGGCATTGGCTCAGCCTATGCTTAACGCTCGTTGGAATGGCCGCAGCATTTGGATCTTTGTGGCTGGTCGCGCCGCTGGCGCCTCGCAGAGTGACGCTGCTGCTCATCATGGACCAGTACGCACTCTTTTATATCGGCCTGATCATTGTGGCGACTTTCGCCATCGCAATTCTGTGCTATGGGTATCTCCAGCGGCATGCGGAAACTCGCGAAGAACTTTACGTTCTGCTGCTGGTTGCGACGCTTGGTTCGATGGTTCTGGTGGCGAGCAGCCACTTCGTTTCTTTTTTCCTTGGGCTGGAAATTCTGAGCGTGGCGCTGTATGCGCTTTTCGCTTACCTGCACACTCGCAGCCGGCCTCTGGAGGCAGGAATCAAGTACTTGATTCTTGCCGGCTCGTCTTCGGCTTTCCTGCTTTTTGGGATGGCCCTCGTTTATGCGCAGCTCGGTACAATGGACTTGTTCCGTTTGGCGGCGTTGTTGTCCGGCGCGCAGAATAGCCGTCTGGTGCTGGCGGGCTTGGCATTCATCGTCACCGGTATCGGATTCAAGCTCGGCGTTGTGCCATTCCATCTCTGGGCACCGGATGTCTATGAGGGAGCACCGGCGCCAGTCGCAGCTTTCATTGCTACGGTCTCCAAGGGCGCGATCTTTGCCTTATTGCTGCGGTACTTCTATAGCTCCGGCGCCCAGCACTTCCGGGCGGTGTCGGTGTTGTTCGCTATCATCGCGATTGCCTCAATGCTCATCGGCAATCTGCTGGCGCTACAACAGAGCAACTTCAAGCGAATTCTGGCTTACTCGTCCATTGCGCATATGGGCTACTTGTTGGTCGCCTTCGAGGCGGGCGGTCCCATGGCTTCTGCGGCGATCGCGTTCTATCTGGTGGCGTATTTCATAACTACAATCGGCGCGTTTGGAGTAGTCACAGTTCTCTCGCGGCAAGAACGGGACGCTGACACTCTGGAGGACTATGCTGGCCTATTCTGGCGCAGGCCAATGCTGGCAAGCATTTTTACGTGTATGCTGCTCTCCCTCGCAGGCATTCCAGTTACCGGTGGATTCCTGGCCAAGTTCTATGTGGTAACGGCGGGCGCCTCCGCGGGGATGTGGGCGCTGATCCTCATCCTGGTTATTACCAGCGTAATTGGATTGTTCTACTACCTTAGGGTCGTGGTCACGCTGTACAAACGCGTACCGGAAAAAGCGCCGCGTGCACAGATCCACGCCAGCGGTGCCAGCTATGTCCTGGTGGCGCTTGCGATCCTGTTGATTTGGTTGGGTGTATACCCGGGCCCTCTGTTGAACGTGGTCAAGACGGTCTTTCCGACGTAATTTATGCGACAAGCCTTAGCTGAAGCACGATAGCAGGAACACGGCAAGACATGTTCAGTTCAGGAGTAACTATGATCCCGTTCGACGCGGCCCATAAAGCTGTTCATTATCCGCCAGACCGGCGCTTTCGCGTCTGGCTCAAGCCTTCGTTTGTTTTCACCGCCATTTGTGTGGCGCTGATTCCGCTGGGGCTGGCATGGGAGCAGGCGGCGATCTATGGGTTGCCGTACCTCGCTCCGGTTACTGAATTCAACGCGGCTACTTTCACCGGAGTGCACGGCTTTCCGTGGTGGCTTCGCTGGGCGCACTTCTTCAATTTCGTCTTCCTGATGATGCTGGTCCGCAGCGGCCTGTCGATTCTGGTGGACCATCCGCGTCTCTATTTCAATAACGGCTGCACGCCTGGCACCGAATGGATTCGCTTCACGCCCTTAAAGGTCCCGAAAGACCGAGTGTGGACCGCGAAAGACGATGCGCGGTACATTTCGCCGCTAGTTGCATTGCCAGGCTACCGGCACACGGTGGGAGTAGCGCGGTCGTGGCACTTCATTGATGTTTATGGGTTCATCATCACGGGCCTGATTCTTATTCCGCTGCTTTTTGTATCGGGACAATGGGAGAGGCTGGTGCCAGCCTCCCAGGATATTCTGCCGCAGGCTTGGGCGACCTTCGTGCATTATGCGAATTTTCATTTCCCGCCGGAGCCCGACGGATTTTATGCCTATAACGCTCTTCAGCAGATAGCGTATTTTTTCGTCGTGTTTATATTTGCTCCGATCTCGATAATCGCGGGCGCCGCTATGTCGCCCGCCATGGTAAACCACTTCCCGTGGTTCCCTCGGATATTTGGCGGACGACAAGGGGCGCGCTCCATTCATTTCCTGATGATGCTCACCTGGGTCGGCTTCCTCGTCGTGCATGTCACTCTGGTGGCCTTGACTGGATTTGAACGAAACATGAACCACATCGTTTTGGGAACGGACAATTTCAGGCCGCTGGGAATGATCCTTGGCTTCGTGGGCCTGGCTGCGGTACTTGCGTCGTGGATTGCAGCTCACTACATTTCCTGGAAGTCGCCACGTCTACTGCAACACGTTCAAAAGGCGATCTCGGTACCCATACGTCTGGCCACTCTCAATCGACTCTTTCCAGGCGAGCGGTATACAAAAGAGCAGATCTCTCCTTACTTCTGGCCGAATGGCAAGAGGCCAGAACGCGAGGATTGGAAACAAATGGCCGCGAACAATTTCCGTGACTTCAAGCTCAAGGTGGGAGGACTTGTCGAGAGACCGGTAGAGCTCTCATTATTGGAGATCCAATCGCTAGGGAAAGACGAACACATCACGATGCACCACTGCATTCAAGGTTGGTCAGGTATTGCGCAATGGAGAGGCGTGCCGATGAAAACGCTGGTTGACTTGGTCAAGCCGAAGCCGGCGGCCAAGACAGTCGCTTTCTTTTCCTTCGGCGGATCCCTGTACGGTGACCTCTACTATGACACGCAAAGCATGGAAAACATTCTTAAGCCAGAATGTCTCCTTGCTTATGAAATGAACGGCGAACCCCTTCCGGACGAATACGGCGCTCCGCTGCGGCTACGCGTGGAGAACCAGCTTGGCTACAAGATGGTCAAGTGGATTGAACGAATAGAGTTCATTGAATCCGAGAAGCGGGTGGGCGAAGGTGAGGGCGGGACGAACGAGGACGATGAGTACTTTGATCTGCTGCCGAACATCTGATGCTCTCTGAATTAAAACCCAGCCTCCGATACCCTGGAACCGAGCACGTTTTCGGGTTGGTGGATCGTTTTCGTCTAGGCTGGCTGCTGAGGCACTTTCCTCCGTTGCCCGTGTGGACACTTTATGTATTCGTAAATGGATTCATCACCATTGCATTGTGTCGTTGCTCGCCGCGCTCACCGGCACCTCTTTTGTATTTCCTTCTTTGGGGCCGACGACGTATCTCTTTTTCTTCTCGCCGCTTGCAGAATCTGCCAGCCCCCGGAATGCCATCCTGGGCCATGCCATCGGCTTGGTGTGTGGCTATGGTGCGTTCCGATTTTCTACGCTGGCGTACGGTCCTGCAAGCTTTCATGCTGGCATTCGCTGGCCTGGAATTTTGGCGGCGGGGCCTATCTTTGGCATTCACGGGAGCTTTTATGGTTTCGTTGCGAATCAACCATCCCCCGGCAGGCGCCACCACGCTCATCGTGTCTCTTGGAATTCTCTCGATGCCACGCGACTTGGTGATCATTGAGGTTGCAGTCGTATTGCTGACCGCACAGGCCATTATGATCAACCGATTGGCGGGAGTGCCGTACCCGATCTGGAAAAGCAAGCTTTCGGTAATCGAACACGACCTTAGTCGCCAGCGCCTGCGGAACACAATTGACAAAAAGACGATCCAGCCGCGCCGATGACTAAACGTTTGTTTGCGGAACTTGTTTTGTTGAGCTTATTTGCGGAGCTTGTTTTGCGGAATATCGCGAGGAGCGCGGAAAGATGCCCAGCTGGAGCGCGCCAAGCGATCGAGTAACTTGAAACCGAACTCCTACACGGAAAGGGGATTTATATGCTGGAACGGGCCAAAGACTTAAATGGTTACCAACTGAGCGCACTTGACGGGGAGATTGGCTATGTCAAAGAGTTCTACTTCGATGACCGGAGTTGGGCGGTTCGATATTTGGTTGCGGATACAGGCGGCTGGCTGGTCGGCCAGCAGGTTCTCATTTCGCCTTACGCGCTGGATCCGGCTAGCAAAGTTGAAAAGATCATTCCGGTGGATCTGACCAGGAAGGAGATTGAGAACAGTCCGTCCCTGGATGCCGACAAACCAGTTTCCCGCCAATACGAAATGCAGTACTACCCTTATTACGGCTGGCCGGCATACTGGGGCGGCCCGTTCACATGGGGGTCCGCCGTCTACCCTAGGCGCGCGCGAGATGGGTGGTCCAACAACACTCGTTGCACCGAGAATGACGATCCCCATCTACGCAGCACAAAAGATGTGACTGGCCGCACCATCCAGGCCCAGGACGGAGAGCTCGGCCACGTCGCGGATTTTGTGGTTGATGACGAGGCATGGTCCATTCGTTACTTGATTGTCGATACGCGGAACTGGTGGCCGGGCAGGAAGGTCTTGATTTCGACGCAATGGATTGAACGGATCAGTTGGGAAGAATCAAAAGTCTTTATCAACCTCACTCGTGAATCCATCAAGCAGGGGCCGGAATATACGGAGGAAGCTCTTATTACACGCGATTACGAGACGAAATTGCATCGGCACTACAATCGGCCCGGGTATTGGGCGGATTACCTTACTCGAAAGCGCGCGAGTTAAGGTTGAACATATGCGTTACAAACGAAAGTGAATGCCAAAGGAGCGCCTGTGATTGAACGGCTGAAGGAAACTGGAGGACTCGCATTCGGTTTTAAGGTGGCCGGAAAGCTGTCGGACGAAGAACTCAGGGCATTTGAGCCGCAGCTTGAATTCTTTATTACACGGCATAAGAAGCACCCAGTCGGCCTGCTCGCGGACCTGACTGAAATGCACGGAGCCGAATGGAAGGCACGCTGGGAAGACCTGCGGTTTCTCCAAAAGCACACGAGCCATATCGCTCGCATGTCAGTTGTGGGAGCGCACCGTTGGGAAGAAATTGTAGACCTCTTTACCGTGGGAGCCGCCGTCCTTCAGTCAGAGACGCGTTACTTTGAATCCTCCGAAATCCAGCACGCCTGGCAATGGGCGAGGACAGCGAAACACGCTGAGGATGCGCCCGTCCGCGTGATCTCACCGGCCACCGGAATTTGGAAGGATTACCATCCGGAGTTCATGGGCTTGTGATCGCAAAAGTGTAGGATGGTGCCGCGCTGGACTGTGGCTTCGAACACCATCGGTTTTTAACGGCATAGCTAAAGCCACGTTCCTTCAAAGCTGTCCGTGAACCGGCTTAATCAGAGTTTCCTTAAGTGAGGCCGAAGGCTATAGCGTTTCCAGGATTGATATAGCCTACGAGGAACGGCAGGTTCCTCCCCTCCGCTTCCGTCCCTTCGGGGACCGGAAACTCCGGTCGGGATGACATTTCGTAACGGGGTACAGCAATTGTAAAACTGGTATAGGTGCTCTTTGCAAATCGATCAGCAAGTTCTCGGTTGATCAATCATTGCGGTGATGTGTGCGAAAGATGAACGACTATGCTTGCTCGTGACATTACGCCGCCATCTCCATTACGAGTGCTGCCGCTTTCCGATCCACCCACCAGATCACAGCCCCTTGCGCTAAGCGAACGCCGGCCGCCGGGTAGTGCTTCGGATCGGGCGACCCAGTGAGAACGTGGTGTAAGGCTTGTGCCTTGTTCGATCCTGCCACGAGGAAGTGGACGTTGGCAGCCTGAGTCAATACTGGCAATGTCAACGTGAGGCGTACAGGTGGCTCGGCCGGGGCTTTCACTGCTACCACCCAGCGCCTCTTTTCTTCTAGAGCAGGTGATCCGCGGAACAGCGATGCAGTATGTCCCTCTTCTCCCAATCCCAGCAGAACCAGGTCGAAGTGCGGCCATTCTTCGGAGAAATAGCCTCTCAGTGTCTTTTCATAATCCTGAGCTGCGACGTCTGGGTCAGAGAAATGCGTCGGCATTGGATGCACATTGCCAGCCGGGCAGGGGACGTGATCCAGCAAAGTCTCCTTTGCCATGCGGTAGTTACTCTGCGGATCGCCGGGAGGCACGTAACGCTCATCTCCCCAAAAGATGTGGACTTTCGCCCACGGGACCTGGTCCCGAAGCTGCTCAGCTAGCAAGTGGTAGAGGATACGCGGAGTGTTCCCACCGGCGAGGGCCAGGGAAAAGCTGCCATTGGTTTGCACGGACTGGTTGATTGTTTTGACTGCGACCTCGGCCGCCCGAAGACTGAGCTCATTCACATCGGCAAATACACGCAAATCAGGTTTCATGCTCACTCCGATGCCACCTTGGATCCTTCTAACGTTAGAGCGGGCATTACCCGAAAAAATCACACTACTTGCGCATCGTGATACGACATTTGGTTAGCCTTTTCTTTTTCTTTGGGAGCTGGTTGATTTCCACTCCACTCCAGCACAACTTTGATTTCGTCTGAACCGTGATGCTGAAACGCGGTTTCAAATTTCGTGTAGTTGTGCCGTTGCGTGATAAGCTCCGCTACGTGCTCGTGCCAGCGCGTCTGCGCCTGGCCGAGGTCGTTCACTGCCAGTTGGAAGTGATCATGGGATGCGTTGACGCTCCCTACCATTACTTGGTTGCGCAGAACGAGTCGTCGTATGAATTCCGCACCATCAATTTTCAACGGCCGGTCACCGGATGGTATGCCGGTCACCGCATACACGCCGTTTATGGCCAATGCATCGATGAGGTCGAATTCAAGACTGGGCACGCCTGTAGCCTCCAAAATCATGTCGAACAACTCGATCTGGTCGCTGAGGTGGTCCGGCGTAATCTGACGTCCGTCGATGTAGTGGCCGTCAATCAGGTTTAACCATCGCGGGCGGACTGTGTTTGCATCCACGACGTCAAGGCCCCAGACCTCGGCACCGCGCAGGCGCAGCGCCAATGCCGCCAACAGGCCGATCGGTCCTAGGCCCGCCACCATACAGCGCTTTCCGGAGACCCAATCCCGCGAAGCGGAAGCATCCGGCAGACGGATGAGCTGCACCTGTATGGATTCCGCAATCGCCTTCTCCGCTACTGAAAAAGGCTCGGCGAGCACACCCACCGCCTCTAGTTCGGATGGCACCTTTACGATGTATTGTTCGCGGTCCACCACATATTCGGTCTGGTACCCATCCAGGCCTGAGATGCCGCGCTCGGTGTAGAGCCCCGTCTGGCACATGTCAGAACGGTTCATGGCACAAGGACGGCACTTTCCGCAGCCTCGGCGCACGGTAAACACAGCATAGTCGCCAGGCTTTACCTGCTTCACCCCGCGGCCAGTTTCGACTACTTGTCCGAACATCTCGTGACCGAGCACTAGATCTTTGTGGGAAGGTGGTGCATGGGCGCGACCACCCGCCGCTTCCTCGCGGTCGGTGCCACAGATTCCAACCCGCAGTACGCGGAGTTTTATCTCGTCCGGCAGGGTGATCGTTGGTTCTGGACGCTCGACTAACCGGACAGTCTTGGTTCCAGGCACTACAGAAATCGCTTTCATTTGTTATCTCCTTCTCCGTCGACCTTGCTTCATTGCAAAGTTCCTATGATCAAGACCCAACTGAATCTCGCACTTCTTCACCCTCGTGCACGCTTTCTCTGGGCGTCTTGGGTTGTCGGCACAGCCCCCAAAGGAATCCGCAATTGCGCCTGGATCTTCTCCACAATGGCGCTGGGTGGCGAGGATATGTCGACAACGATCGCGTCAGACGGTTCTTCCAACGCCGCAAACTGGCTGGCAAGCATGTCCGTCTTCATGAAGTGGCCCGACCGATGCTCCATGCGCGATCGAATTAGTTCTTCCGAACCTTTCAGATAAACCCAGGTGATCGAAATTCCTTCGTCGAGAAAGTCCCTATATTTCTGCTTGAGCGCTGAGCAAACGACAACAAGACTCTTCTCGCTCTTGATGGAGTCCAGAATACGGCCACGAATGGCTGCGAGCCAGGGAGCGCGATTGGAGTCAGTTAAGGGAATACCATGACTCATTTTCTCGATGTTCACTTTGGAGTGGAGTGAATCCCCTTCCAGAAATGAACATTGGATCGCAGCGGAAAGCATTTTGCCAATAGTGGTTTTCCCCGATCCTGAAATTCCCATTATTACGACGATCATGGTTGAATTCCGCCCGTTCAATAGACCTGCATCTTTCCAGGGCCCGTCAAGCCGCCTGGGATCGAAGCACAAACCGTTCCATCGCTAACGCAAAGCCCTCCTCTTTGTTGGAACTGGTCACAAACCTGGCCTCGTGCTGCACTTCGGGACTCGCGTTGCCCATGGCAATGCTCACCCCGCTGCGCTTGAACATGAGCACGTCGTTTGGCATGTCTCCAATGGTCGCGATATTTGCGACAGGGACATGCAGCATTTCCGACAGGACAGCGACCACCTCTCCTTTGTTGGCCTTCGGATGGGTCACATCCAGATAGTATGGTTGGGAACGAGCAGCCGAGACATGCTCGCCACGTTCCCGCTGCACGTCCTTTTCGCAGCGTGCGACCGCTTCAAGGTCGTCACTGACGCCGACGATCTTCATCACTCGGTCCAGCAAACCATCAAATTTCGCCACGACGATTGGAGGGAACTTGACCGTCCACTCTTCACGGTCGACGTGAGGACCATGGCGCGTCGGGACAAACCAGTCCTTATCGTTATAAATCCAGACACCGAGCTTGTGGTTGGTCAGGATGTCGATCACGGGTTGCACTGCCTCCGGAGGGAGCGAGTTTTCGCGAATCACAGAAAGATCGGGACGCACGAAAAGACCCCCGTTAAATGCCGTGATCGGGTGCTGCAGTTGAAGATCGTCGATCAACATCTTCATGCCCCGAGGTGGCCGACCGCTGGTGATTGTAAAAGCGATTCCCGTTTCCATGATTTTCCGAACGGCAGCACGAGCACGCGGCGTCAGGACTTTGTCGGGAGTGACCAGTGCACCATCAACATCCGCCACTACCAAACGTACATCTTCCACTGCTGCTTCTTTGTTTTCCATTTTCACCTTTCACGACCGCTTCCTGGCGATTGCGGCAGTTCGAATGGGACCTTTAAACACGGACGCTGCGCGGCTTTACTCAACAATGCTCGGTTTGTTGAGAGAACATCTCAATAGTCCGTTTGTACTGGTCACAGAGATGACCGTTCCAGAGATTTCCTAGACCCCAGACTCTCGAAATCGTTATCTGAACCAAATTGAGATTGTTTGTGAGTTGTTCCAGCTACCGTACTTCTCTTCATCGGTGATCTCGTTGTTTTTCTTCCTTCCCGATGGTTTCGAGTAAAGTCTTCTATCTTCGGCGTGCTCTTCCTCGTTGGCGAGAATCGCTTCCATCATCCGCCTGCTTGTCGGGTCGTTGTGCGCGAGAACGAATGATCTCGGAATAGGATTCGATGGCAATGCGCTTAGCGACTAGGTCTTCCCGAATCATATCGAGAAGCGTTTCTCCTTCAACGTATTCGGAGTGGCTGCGCGTGAGCATGCCTTCCGGGCTGAAGTTCGGCGCCCCATCCAGTTGGGTTATTCTCTCGCTGCGATTTGATCGGCGTGTCCTTGTTCTTCATTGGCGTTTTCAAGAAACTCCTCCGCAACGGCCTGAGAGTGGATGCCTTTCGCCATGTAGTGGTGGCGCTTGTAGCGAAGGACGCATAACTCCAAACTGACTCTATGGGAAGCAGCCACATTGGCCATCTCCGGCACGAGCGCAACTACGCAGCATATCCAAAAAGCTGCGGTTACTGCGATCACTTCTCAGCTCATCCGGGAAATCTTGGAAATATCCGGATCCGACCCCAGTGTTACCCGCTTGGCGAGACCGAGTTTCCTGGGGATCTAACGCAGTCGTGACAATCCGTCGATTGTGGGTCTCGTCGATTGATGCTCTCAAGGAATGAATTTTGCCCCGTCCCAGGTCGCTGAGTCGTGATACCCGTTGTCTTCATGTGACAACAGTAATGCCAACTAGGAAGAATGTGGGATTGCACGAAGTTAGCACTCGGCAGAACATGAGCCTCATCAGGCGGAATCGTTCACCGAAAGGAGCAATGCTGGGCGAAAGCAATGTCCATAAACGTTGGGACGCCAGATCTGTGAGTCATGGGTTATTTTCGATCACGGCCGGGACACAAGGTGCCGGTTCAAGATTCCCTCCGGCCGGGCAATGACAGCAAGGAGAATGGTCGCAGACGTAGGAAAGGTCGCATCTAGCTGGAAGTACTCTGCGGTGTCGATTGGATATCCGGGCCCGGTTGTTCACGGACGACCGATGCACCTTCACGTGAGTGCCTCCGACATCAATCACTAGGATCTTCATGCTATTTACTATTCCGTACTGCTAGTGCCAACTGTCTTGGCTCAGAGTCGGAGGTCCGGGTGTAATCAATTGTCTTCGTTCATTCATGCCGCTCGCTGCTTGAGGGCGCGGTAACGCCGAATCAGCGCATTGGTCGAGCTATCGTGCCTCAACGATGGCTCTTCGGCTGCCTCGAGTTCCGGAATGATCCGTTTGGCCAGGACCTTGCCCAACTCGACGCCCCACTGATCAAACGAATCGATCTGCCAGATGGTTCCTTGCGTAAAAACGCTGTGCTCGTAAAGTGCCACGAGTTTGCCCAGAGTCTCCGGAGTCAGCCGCTCCGCCAGAATCACGTTCGACGGACGATTGCCTTCGAAGGTGCGGTGCGGCACGAGCCAGTCGGGCGTTCCCTCCGCTCTGACCTCTTCAGAGGTCTTGCCAAACGCGAGCGCCTCCGCTTGTGCGAACACATTCGACATCAACAGGTCGTGGTGATCGCCGAGCGGGTTCAGCGTCTCGCAGAAGCCGATGAAGTCGCATGGGATCAGCTTCGTCCCCTGGTGAATCAACTGATAAAAGGAATGCTGGCCGTTGGTTCCCGGCTCGCCCCAGAAGATCGGTCCTGTCTGGTAATCCACGGGCGTGCCGTCCAGCATCACGTGCTTTCCGTTACTCTCCATGGTCAACTGCTGCAGGTAAGCAGGGAAGCGCTTGAGATATTGCTCGTAGGGTAGAACAACGATGGTCTGGGAGCCGAAAAAGTTGTTGTACCAAACTGTGAGCAGCCCCATCAGTATTGGGAGGTTGCGGTCGAAGGATGCAGTGCGGAAATGTTCATCCATAGCATGGAAGCCGGCGAGCATCGCACGGAACTGGTCGGGTCCAATCGCGATCATCGTCGATAGACCGATCGCTGAGTCCATCGAGTAGCGTCCGCCGACCCAATCCCAGAAGCCAAACATGTTGGCAGTGTCAATGCCGAACTTCTCGACTTCGGAGCTATTGGTTGAGACGGCGACGAAATGACGCGCGATTGCTTTCTCGTCGCCCAGAGCCTTCAGCGCCCACTTGCGAGCGGTGTGCGCGTTGGTCATCGTCTCAAGCGTGGTGAAAGTTTTCGATGAGACGATGAACAGGGTCTCATCGGCATTAAGGTCGCGGGTCGCCTCGGCAAAATCCGTGCCATCCACGTTTGAGACGAAGCGGAAATTCATGTTGCGTTGACTGTAGTACTTCAGAGCCTCGTAGGCCATGACGGGTCCGAGGTCGGAGCCGCCGATACCGATATTGATCACGTTGCGGATTCGCTTGCCGGTATGCCCCTTCCAACCGCCGCTGCGGACGTGATTCGCAAAGGCCGTCATCTGGTCAAGCACGGCATGGACCTCGGGCACAACGTTGACGCCGTCGACCCTGATCGAATCGTCCTTCATTGTTCGCAACGCGACATGCAAAACCGCGCGGTTTTCGCTGACATTGATCTTCTCGCCGCTAAACATGGCGTCGATGTGTCCGCGCAGCCCGGACTGTTCCGCGAGTTCAAGGAGCAGCCGGATCGTCTCATCGGTGATGCGGTTCTTCGAGTAGTCGAAGTAGAGTCCCACGGCTTCAAGCGCGAAGTGTTCGCCGCGCCGCGGGTCCTCCGCGAAAAGTTGGCGGAGCTGCGCGTTCTGTATCTTGTCGTGATGCTGCTGCAGTGCTTTCCAGGCCGGCCGCTCGCGGAGCGGAATGATTGTTGCTGGCGGTTGCGTGATTGTGCTCATTATTCTCTTCCTCATTTCTCTTCCTCTGCGGAAGAGTTAATCGTTGTAGCAATAGCGGGCGTGTTTCCTCGAACCTGGCAAATCCTGGTCCTTCCTTGTTGATTTCATCGATGTACATCTCACCCGGCTTTGAGCAAAACGTTTTTCGAGGCAATGGAGCTGAGCAGTTCGTTCCAGGCTTTGACGAAAGACTCGGTGCCTTCACGCTGGAGATCGGCGGCGAGCTGATCATGGTCAAAGCCAGCTTTAGCAAACTTGGCAATTGTTTTCTCGGCGTCGCCACCGTCCGCGGGCATGACCTCGCCCAGTGAGCCGTGATCTTCGAAAGCGAGTAGCGTTGCATCGGGAATCGTATTGATGGTGAATGGCGCGGCGAGCGCCTTGATGTAGAGAACGTCAGAGGCAGCCGGGTCTTTGGTGCCTGTGCTCGCCCACAGAAGTCGTTGCGGGTGTGCACCGGCGTTAGCCAAGCGATGCCAGCGTTCGGAATCGAGCAGTTCTCGGTAAGCTTTGTACGTCCGCTTGGCAACGGCGATCCCAAGATTATCCTGCAACGCTTTGGGGACCTTTCCCATGGTCGCCTTGTCCCAGCGGCTGATGAAGACCGATGCCACGGACCATACAGCCGGGTTGAGACCTGCCTGGATACGCCGCTCGACGCCGCGGCAGTAAGCATCAGCAGCCGCGACATATTGCTCGCGCGAAAACAGCAGCGTCACATTCACTGGCACCCCAGCGAAGATTGCCTCCTCGATCGCCGGAAGGCCTTCATGGATACCGGGAATCTTGATGAAGAGATTAGGTCGCCCAGCGCTAGCATAGAGCCGTTTAGCTTCGGCGATCGAGTGCGCCGTGTCATGAGCGAACAAGGGAGACACTTCCATCGACACCCATCCATCAGTGCCATTGGTCCGGTCGTGAATTGGTCGGAAGAGGTCAGCTGCCCGCGTCAGATCCTCAAGCGCAAGTTCGAAGAAGAGTCCCTCGCCCGACTTGCCGTCCTTCATCTTCTGACGGATGGCGTCATCGTAGAAGTTCGAATTCTTAATCGCGTGGTCGAAGATCGAAGGATTCGAGGTGAGGCCAGTGATCGAGAGTTCGTCAATGTATCTTCGGAGGGTACCACTCGTCAGGAGCCCGCGAGTAATGTTGTCGAGCCAGAGACTCTGGCCAAGATCATGAAGCTGTTGCGTTGGTTTCATACTTTTCTCTCTTTCTTGACACCCCAAGAGATTGCGGTTCAAGGGACGCGCTACCACTGAATCCGGGTCCTGAGGCACAAAGGTTCACAATATTTGCGAAGGCAACTGGGTCGAGACTGGCGCCACCCAACAGGAGCCCGTCGATTTCGGGCTGGGCCAGGTAACTTCTCGCGTTATCCGGCTTGGCGCTGCCACCGTACAAGATGCGCACCTCATTCGCCGCCTCTCCGAACCGTCCTTTCGCCTGTTCGCGAATGATCCGGTGCGCGTCGGAGCTGTTTTCCGGCGTGTCTGCGTGGCCGGTCCCAATTGCCCAGACCGGCTCATCCGCGATTACGATTCTGGCGAATTGGCATTTGGAAAGGGATCCAACGCCGTCGTCAAACTGCTCGATCAGGACTATTTCCGTATTCCGTTTTTCGCGTTCGCCCACGCACACGATCGGCGTGAGTCCCGCTTCAAGCGCCGCCCTTGTCTTCTTTAACACGCTCACGTTGGTTTCACCGAAATACTGGCGTCGCTCGCTGTGGCCAACAATCACGTGCGAACATCCCGTCGCCTTGATCATGGGTCCGGAAACCTCGCCGGTGAACGCACCCTCTTTCTCCCAGTAGAGATTCTGTGCACCAATCTGTATTCTCGAACCGCGCGTCGCAACGACGGCCGTCTCGATATCGAGGTATGGCGGGAAGATCACAACTTTGCACTGCAACGATCTCTCGATCAACGCACCTAACTTGTCAAAAAAGGATCTGGTGTCGGCGGGGTTCTTGTGCATCTTCCAATTTCCGGCGATTATGGGTTTCCTCATATTTCATTTATCTAACGGTCGCATTCGAGCGCACGCTTCCCAATGGCGACTCACCGGGTTGCGGTTGCAGCACGCTCCTGCAATGCGGACTTGACCGTGTTCACGATATGCCCGGAAGAAATACCGAACTTCTCGATCAGCTCCTTGGCCTTGCCGCTGTGCGCAATCTCCCGCACGGCCAGCTTGTAAGCTCGAACGCGCTCTTGAGCTAGGGCGGAGAGAACGGCGTCGCCGAGTCCTCCGTGTTCATAGTGATCTTCGACCGTGACGACGACCCCGCCGACGGCTCGCGCCGAAGCGATCAGTTCGTCGCGATCAATGGGTTGAACGCTGAATAGATCGATGACGCGAACCGAAATTCCCTCTTTGCTGAGCTGGTCATACGCCGTTAAAGCTTCAAACACGGTGACACCACCCGCGACAATGAGAGCCCTGTCCTTGTCGCTTTTTCGGAGGACTTTGCATTTTCCGATTGCAAACTCCTCGTCCCGGCCGTAGAGAATCGGGGACTTCGGACGCCCGAGCCGGAGATAGCAAAGGCCGGGGTGCTCGACGATCAGCGCCATGGCCCTCCATGCACTGGTGGCATCGGCGGGATAGACCACGGTGAAGTCCGGCTCCGCGCACATCATGGCGAGATCTTCGAGCCCCATCTGCGACGGACCATCCTCACCGATCGATACTCCACAGTGCGTACCGACGAGTTTCAGATTGAGCTTGCTGATGGCCGCCATGCGAATGAAATCGTACGCCCGGGTAACGAAACATGAGAATAGGGACGCAACCGGCACCTTGCCTCGTGCCGCCAGTCCCATGGCCATTCCGACAATGTTCTGCTCCGCGATGTAACCTTCGAAGAACCGATTCGGCGCAACATTCTCGAATTCTTCCGTGTAGGTAGAGTTCTTTACGTCCCCGTCGAGCACCACGATCCGGGGATCTGCCTTCGCTAGCGCGGCCAGACTGTCGCCAAAGCCTCGTCTCGTGGCGACTTCCTTGCCTCCAATTGCATACGGCGGTTTTTTTGTGGGACCTGCGCCGCTGCTCTTCGTCGGCTTGGAACTGCCCGGTCGCGCGGGAGGTAGATGAGGCTTCCAATCTGCTTCGGCTCCCGTCAACTGACCTTCGAGCTCGGCTACGACCTTTGCTGCCGTATCTTTATCCAGAGCCTTCCCGTGCCAATGCTCAAGGCCTTCGATGCCGATTAGACCCTTTCCCTTCGTCGTCTGCGCAAGCAGGATCGTCGGTCGATCAGTGACTCGATTGGCGGCTTCGAACGCCGCGAGGAGATTGGGAATAAAGTTTCCATCAACGACCAGCGCCTGCCAGCCGAATGCTTCCCATCGAGCTTTGTAAATTTCCAGTTGGTACTCCAGCATGGTGGGCTGGCTCTGACCCAGCCGATTGACGTCGATGATTGCGCAGAGATTGTTGAGGCGGTGGAGGGAAGCCCATTGCGCGGCTTCCCATACCGAGCCTTCGGCCGATTCCCCATCGCCCATCAAAACAAAAACCCGCTGGTCGGAATTCTCGAATTGTTTCGTATCGAGAGCCATGCCGACGCCTACCGACAAGCCTTGCCCTAAAGAACCGGTGGCTACGTCCACAAAAGGCAATCGCGGAGTAGGGTGGCCTTCGAAGTCGGAGTCAATCTTACGCAAGGTCAGCAGCTTCTCGCGGGGAAAGGCGCCGGCTTCCGCCCACGCGGCATAGAGGATAGGCGCGCAATGGCCCTTCGAGAGGACGAATACATCGCTGTCGCGATTGTGAGGATCGCGAGGATCGTAACGCATCACGGAATAAAAAAGCACCGCCATAATCTCTGCCGCGGAAGCGCAGCTCGTGGGGTGTCCGCTTCCCGCTTCGGTCGTGGAACGAACCGAGTCAATACGCAAGCGGGTCGCCTTGTCGTGCAGCATCTCCAATGCAACTTGTTCCGAAGTTTCAACCATCATCACTTCACTCCTGGATTTCATTTTCTCGCTCCCTGTGCTTTACCTACGATCGGCTGAGGGTTGCGCCAGCGACCGTCGCCCACAATGAGCTGATCAGCCTCGGTTGGCCCCCAAGTATTCGGTTCATATTCATGGGCCGGCGTCACGTTTCCCAAAATCGGATCGACAACGGCCCAAGCGGCTTCCACTCCGTCTTCACGTACAAACAAGGTAGGATCACCTCGAATGGCATCGCCGAGCAGGCGCTCGTATGGCGTCATCTCGTCAGCCGAGGATTGCCGTACGACGAGCTCCACACCCTCGCCGACCATCGCTTCTCCGGGCATCTTGGCCCGTGCGCCGAGCGAGATCGTTACATCGGGGCTGAGACGAAAGCGAAAGTAGTCCGCTTGACTCTGACTGATTGTGTCGAACACGTCCTGGGGAGGACGCTTAAGTTCAACAAAGACTTCGGTTGCGCTGACAGGCATTCGCTTACCGGCTCGAATGTAGAATGGAACACCTGCCCATCGCCATGTGTCGATGTGCAGCCTGATCGCGGCGAAGGTCTCCACCTTTGAATCCGCAGCGACGCCCTCCTCGTCGCGATATCCCCGGAACTGTCCGCGGATGACATCGGCAGGA
>JBBRBI010000099.1:0-21261 GCA_038206015.1 Bryobacterales bacterium
CTTCCATCTGCTCGCAGATCGCCACGCGATGCCCACGCTGAATCAGCTTGGCGATGTAGCCTTCACTGGAGTGATACGGTACGCCGCACATCGGCGTCCCATGGCGCGCAGTCAGCGTGATGCTTAGCTCCCGCGCCGCCAGGACCGCGTCGTCAAAGAACAGCTCGTAGAAATCCCCAAGTCGAAACAGTAACAGGGCATTCGGCACTTGCTGCTTGATCGAGTGATACTGCCGCATCAGCGGCGTGACTGGAGCGTCCGACATCAGGCGTAAAGGCCGCGCTGCTTGATCGTAAACGCAACCCGATCAAGAGCAAGCATATAGGCGGCGGTCCTGTTATCAACACTATGCTTCTCGGCGTAGTTCACTACGTCGCGAAAACTGGCCGTCATGATTTCCTCGAGGCGCGTGTTCACTAACTCCTCGCTCCAGAAGTAACCCTGACGATCCTGCACCCACTCGAAATAGGAAACGGTCACCCCGCCTGCGTTCGCCAAAATGTCCGGAATCACGAAAATGCCATTCGCCTTCAACACCGGATCAGCCAGCGCCGTCGTCGGCCCATTCGCTCCCTCGCAGATAATCCTGGCGCGAATCTTATGGGCATTGGCCGACGTGATGACATTCTCCTTCGCCGCTGGCACCAATACATCGCAATCGAGATAGAGCGCCTCGGTTTTATCCACATTCTCGCCGCCGGCAAAGTCCAGAATCGACCCTGTTTCCTTACGATGAATGGTGAGCCCATCAATGTCCAGCCCAGCTGGATTATGCACCGCGCCGTCCCACTCAATCAATGTGACGACCTTCAGCCCGGCGTTGGACATCAATCGCGCCGCCTGGCCACCCACATTTCCAAAGCCTTGTACAACGACGCGTGCGTGATTCGGGTCGATGCCGAGCTTCTTCAATGCTTCGAGCGTCACAAACAGGCAGCCGCGCCCGGTGGCCTCTGTCCTGCCACGCGATCCACCCAGCTCAACCGGCTTGCCAGTTACAACTGCTGTAACTGTATGACGCTTATGCATCGAGTACGTGTCCATGATCCAGGCCATAGTCTGCTGGCTGGTACCCATGTCCGGTGCCGGCACATCAGACTCGGGGCCAATGATATCGATCAGCTCGGCCGTGTATCGACGTGTCAGCCTCTCCAGCTCCCGGTCGCTCATAATCGTGGGGTCGCAGATCACGCCGCCCTTGCCGCCACCAAAAGGAATATTCACCACCGCGCACTTCCACGTCATCCAGCTCGCCAGCGCACGCACTTCATCGAGCGTTACATCAGGCGCATAGCGGATGCCACCCTTTGCCGGTCCGCGTGCAATCGAGTGCTGCACCCGATAGCCCGTGAACACTTCCAGTCGACCGTCATCGAGCTCCACTGGAATATGGATGATCACCTCGCGTGCAGGGGAGCGCAACACCTTGCGCATGCCCTCATTCAGATTCAAGGCCGCAGCGGCCAGATCGAAGCGAGCCTCGGCCGCCTCTAAAGGGTTGAGTTCGTCATGAGAAACGGACATGGTAGCTTTTCCATTAACAGTATGGCAGCAACCCCCCTCCTTCTCAGCCGCCGTGTCTTCCTGCTGAGCGCGACCCGCAAGCCCCTCTCCCTGGCAGCCATTCCCTTTGAAACGGGCGTCAATGGGCGCGGGGCAACTGGAATGTGGTCCTCCAGAAAGCAGTACTCCAGGACGACGGCAGCTCCTCTGCGTTGTCCGCCAGCTTAGGTCTACGGTACTGTAATATCTACGCCGCCACCGGCAACTTTAACAAACAAAAGGAAATACTTCTTTTCATCGAGGAAATACTCCCTTAGTTGTTGGTACCGGAGGGCCTTAGTACGGCGGTACATCCATAGGACTCCGATCGTCTTGGTACCAGACAGCGTTTTGGCCTACAGATCTCCAACGTTTCAGATTCTAAGCTCAGAATTGTAAACGACATGCGCAATCAATTCAAGAACATCTTCCTAGCCGCAAGCCTCATCCTGATCGGATCCGCTACAAGTCAAGCCACGCCCATTACGGTCTACATCCGCGATGCTTTTGGCGGCGTCAATCAGGACAACACTCTCGGCGGCGTCTTCCTCGCCAATACCGTGGTGAAGGATGCCGACAAGATTCAGGGCACCAAAGTGCCTGCCGGTGCCTTCTCGCTCGAGATGAGCTTCAACAACCCGAACGGCCCCTATGTCTCGTTGCTTACCTACTGCGCCGACCCGTTCAACCCCCTGAAGGTTTCCGATCCCGGCACCCTCGGTGGCGCATTCACACTCAAAAGTCTGTCCGACTTCGGCTACAGCGCCAACGTGGTGAGCGCAGTCGATCTACTGTGGGCCAATGCCTACGCCGATTCGCTGACCAGTGCGGTCAAATCTGCCGCCTTCCAGACTCTGATCTGGGAATACGTCGGCGACGTCAACAAGGGCAATCCCTTCAATCTGGTCTCCGGCGACATCCGCACCAATAACAACGCGGTCAATGCCCAAGCTGCCGCCTGGAAAGCCTCCCTCAGCAACTGGACCACGACTTCGAACCTGATGGTGCTGGATGGCAGAGACACGGGCAAGCAGAGCCTCCTCTACGACGCTGGAGCCGGTGTGCCAGAGCCCAGCACCTACGCCCTAATCGCTGCAGGCCTCGCGGCCATCGCAATACGCCGCAATCGCCGCTCCTAACGACTTTGTTGTTTGTTTCTCCCAATTGCACTCAGCCGGGCCCTCGGGTCCGGCATTTTTTATGCGCTGAGCGCCTGTTGCAGCCAGGCGCGGGCAAAGCGCCAATCCCGTTCCACTGTCCTGCTGGACAAGCCCTCACCGGCGTCAGTGCTGAGTACTGTCACCGTTTCATCCACAGTCAGTCCGCCAAAAAATTTCAGTTCAACCACTTTCGCCTGCCGAGGATAATCGCGCGCAAACAGGGTTAGGGCATCGTCCAATCGCACAAGATTCGGCTCACTCTGCTGCGCGAAATTTTCGATGTCGCTAATGCTGACGGTCGCCTGGCCACCCCCGCGCTTGATCGCCTCCCGCTCACGAGCCTGGTCCACCAGCACCTGGCGCATGATCGTAGCTGAGACTGCGATGAAGTGAGCGCGACTCTGCCACGAGATGGTCTCGATCCCCTGAAGGTGGAGGAACGCTTCGTGTACAAGCGCGGTGGCCTGAAGAGTATGGCCAGGGCGCTCGACCTGCATGTAATTGGCAGCAAGTCGGCGCAAGTCCTGGTAAACCAGGGGCATGATTTGGCTTAGAGCCTCTTCATCGCCTGCGCCCCATTTGTGAAGTAACTCTGTGATGTCTTGGGAAAGCAGCAAACTTTATCGAGTCTATCGCAGCCCCTTTCGCAAGTAGACTCCCAATAGCCCCAAGGCACCAAGAGCAAACGAGGCCGGTTCTGGAACGCCAGCGATGTCCGCAGTCCGGAACGCGATCTCGCCGAAGCCGACTATGTTTTGGCCCGGAACGGCGCTGATCGTCATCCGGATGTATTGTGCTTGGACCGCGCTGACGAATGCGAACTGCTCGGCGGCATACGGGCTGGGAGCGGGAGTTATTGACGTAAAGGTTCCAGCGTTCGTGACCCCTGAAGCAAAGGTGACGTCGTCCGAAGCCTCAAGTGTGAATGTAACTCCCGCTGACGATCCAGCTCTCCAGAAGACGGCGTTGTTGAGCAGGATCGACGACCCCAAGTTTAGATGATGATGCCGCTCGCGTTCCCCGCCGAGGAATACCACTCGCCACCGCCGTCCTGATGCTTGGGGTTGAGCGCCAGATACGTGGCATAGTGGTCGCCGCTAGTGAAGACACTAGTCAGCCCGGAGTGATCGATCGTGTGGATAATTTCATAGCCCGCGATCAAGGTTCCGCCGGTCTGGCTGACAACCGCAGTTGGACTGACGATATTGGTGGCAAGCATCGTCGAGACGACGAATGGCAGTAAAAGTACTGAGTTTTTCAAAGGAATTCCCTCTCTGGGCCATAATGCGGAAACTGGCAGCAGAAACCGACATCGGTGGTGAAATTTTGTTAGAATCGCCCGGTATGCAACGCACGGAAGAGATCTTTCAAGCGGCCCTCGATGCGAACTCCGCTGAACGCGAAGCCGTGTTGACGCGGGAATGCGCTGGCGACCTCGCCTTGCTCGAGACCGTCCGCAGTCTGTTGCGGTATCACGTCGAAGCCGACAGCGATGCGTTCTGGCAGGGCAGTGCGATTGAGATCGAAGCGGGCAGACCCGACGCAGCTCTGGGTGAGCGCATCGGACCTTTTCGGCTCGAAGCACTAATCGGCAGCGGCGGCATGGGCCGCGTTTACCGGGCGGTTCGCTGCGATGACGTCTTCGACAAGGCCGTTGCCATCAAGCGCATCAAACGAGGTATGGACGCCGACAAGATCATCGCCAGATTTCGGATAGAGCGCCAGATCCTGGCCCGGCTTGAGCACCCCAATATCGCGCGCCTGCTCGACGGCGGCACCGACTCTCAGGGCCTGCCTTATCTTGTGATGGAGTTTGTCGATGGGCTGCCGCTTGCGGCCTACCTTGACGAGCACAAGCCCAGCCTCGAAGTCAGAGTGAAGCTCTTTCGCGAAGTCTGCGATGCCATTCAATACGCCCACCAGCGTATGGTGATCCATCGGGACCTGAAACCGAACAACATTCTCGTTAGCGGCGATGGGCATGCCAAGTTACTTGATTTTGGCATCTCGAAGTTACTCGATTCCAATGCGATTTCCGCGACCGTAGTGGGCGAACGCGTCCTGACGCCTCGCTATGGCAGCCCAGAACAGCAACGCGGTGACATGGTGACAACCGCAACCGATGTCTATTCGCTCGGCGTGATCTTGCAAGACATGTTGGCCGCGAGTGAGTTGCGCGGTGATCTTCAAAAGATCGTCCAGTTGGCGTTGCGTCAAGACCCTGCCACGCGCTATGCCACCGTCGCCCAATTTTCCGACGACCTGGGGCGATACCTCGATGGGCTGCCTGTTGTTGCTCGCGGCCATTCCATCGGCTATGTGGCCAAACGATTCATCCAGCGCCACAAGGTCGTTGCCAGCGCAGTGCTGCTCGTAATCGCATCGCTCATCGGCGGAATCGTCTCGACGCGTCGCGCCCAGGCCCAGGCCGAGCGGCGCTTTGAGGATGTCCGGGCAATCGCCCACAGTTTGGTCTTCGACTACTTTGACGCGCTGCGCGGCGCACCGAATTCGACGGGTATTCGGAAGATGATGATGAAGGACGCTCTGAACTACTTGGACCGCCTGTCTAATGACACAGCCAGCGATCACCTCCTGCAACGGGATCTTGTGGCGGCCTATGTCAAGATTGCCCGTGTGCAGGGAGACCCCGGACATGCCAATGAGGGCAATGCCAGTGGTGCCCTCCCCATCGTGGAGAAGGCGATCCGGCTTGGCGAGGCGCTTGTGCAAGAGGACCCCAACGGCGGCCACCTTGAGGTTTTAGCCGATGCCTACAAAACGCGTGGCAACCTGATGGAGGCTCGTGGTGATCTTACTGGTGCCGATGAGCAGTGGCGTAAGTCGGTTGGACTGCTCGAACAGGTAATGAAGATTAGACCAACCGATCAGCAACTCGCCCTGGGAGTCTCGGAGGTGTATTGGAACCTGGGTGACTTGTACACTCAGCCTGGTAGCGCAAATCTCGGTCGATCCGCTGAGGGGTTCCAGCTCTATGAGCGATCACTAAGCGTGAGTCGTCAAGCGCTTGCCGCAAAGCCGGACGATGCCTTCGCGCGACGCCGAGTCTATTGGGTGCTCGATTCCCTGAGCATCCTGGAGATGGCTCTTGGTCGTCGAGAGCCAGCCAGGGCTCATGCCACCGAGGCACTGCAACGAATGCAGAAAGAGGCTGACCTGAGTCCCGGCAATGCGCAGAGCGCATCCAACCTGTCGCTTGGTCATGAACACCTTGGACGCCTGTTGCTCGCCGAAGGCCAAAATGCCGAAGCGATGGCGCAGTTTAATGCTGCCGGGGATTTGGCACAGGCAGCCCTAGTTACAGATCCGAAGGACGCCTCCTTCCTTCGAAAGCGCAGCATTATTGAGTGTTACCTTGCACTGGCGCACAGTGGCAGCAACGATGCCCGCACCGCGCTCCGCTTTGCCAACAGCGCTCTTGCCCGTACAAGATCTCTCCTGGAGGTGGATGCGTCCAATACCGCTGTCCAGTCCATTGTTGCTGTTGCTCAGCGACGCCGTGCAGAAGCTGAATTGGATCTGGGGCAGACCGCCGCGGCGGCCCAGGATGCCCGCGAGTCTTCTATTATTTTGGCGCGACTCAACTTGAAGACACCCAATTCTTTTTTTGCCCTGAGCGAAGCTCGGGCTTTGTTGGTGGCGGGCGATGCAGAGTTCAGCCTGCAACATTACGCCGCCGCGCTTGAAGAGGTTGCCAAAGCCGAGAGCCTGATGGCAGATGTCTATCAGAAGGACAAGGCGGTGCTCATGCATCGAGCAGAGCTGGCCCGCTGTGAGGCACGCAAGTCGTCACTGCTCGCGAAGCTTGGCCGTTCTGCCGAAGCCCGGCAGTGGCGTGAGCGAGCGACCGGACATTGGGGCGGTCGTGAGGATCAGCACTTCCTGCTCTTTCAGGACCCACACGAGCCGGAACGGACCGACGCCTATCTGGCTGCCGCTATTCCTTGAGGCCGATCGACCAGAGGGCGAAGCCGTAGCTCTTGGCGACCTCCTTCAGACGATCGTAACGCCCCGAAGCGCCGCCGTGGCCAGCGTCGATGTTCATGTTCATCAGGATCTTGTTGTCGCCCCGTTGATTGGCCCGCAGTTTGGCCGTCCACTTCACGGGTTCCCAATAAACAACCTGGGAGTCGTTCATTCCTGAGAAAATGTACATGTTCGGGTGCTTCGCCGCGACGACATTGTCGTAGGGCGAATACGATTTCATGTACTCATAGAATTCCTGCTTTTCGGGGTCGCCAAACTCATCGGCGTCCGTAGTTGACAGCGGGATCGACTTGTCCTGCAGGCTCGATACAACGTCGACAAAAGGCACGCCGGCGATGACGGCCTGGAATAACTCCGGCCTGTAGTTGACAGCCGCGCCGACAAGCAGGCCGCCGGCACTGGCACCTTCGATCACCAGCTTTGTCGGGTTGGTGAACTTCTCGGCGACCAGGAAATCGGCGGTGGCGATGAAGTCTCGAAAGGTATTTTTCTTTTTCAGAAGCTTGCCGTCTTCGTACCAGCTGTAGCCAAGGTCTGTGCCGCCGCGGATGTGCGCGATGGCATAGGCGAAACCACGATCCATCAGGCTGAGGCGCGTGGCGGAGAAGCCCGGGTCCATCGGAATCGCATAAGAGCCGTACCCGTAGAGCAGCAAGGGTGCCTTGCCGTCTTTGACGAAGCCCTTCTTGTAAGCAACCGTCACTGGAACCTTGGTGCCGTCCTGGCTGGTCGCCATCAGCCGCTCGACCGTGTAGTTTGAAGGGTCGTAGCCGCCCAGCACCTCTTGTCGTTTGAGCAGCGTGCGCTGGCGGGTGCCCATGTCGTAGTCGAAGGTGGACTGTGGCGTCACCATCGAGGAGTAGCCGAAGCGCAGCAACTTGCTTTCGAACTCGGCGTTGGCGCCAAAGCTAAGTGCGTAGGCCTGCTCGTCGAATTTGATATCGTGCGACGTATTCTTTTCGAGATCCACGATCCGCAGCGTATGCAGTCCGTTGACTCGCAGCAGGTAGGCAGCGTTCCTTTCGAACAGAATCATCGCCTCGACATAGATGCCTTTCTGGGCCGGGATCACTTCTTTCCAGTTCTTCTCAGTTGGGTCGGCGACGGAGGCTGTCACCACTCGGAAATCGCGGCCGGTATCGTTGATACGGATGTAGAACTTGTCGGAGTGATGGGCGACGCCATAGGTGATGCCTTCGCGGCGCGGGATCAGCACGCGCAACGGTGCTTCAGGCGTTTTCGCGTCGACGTAGCGGAACTCGCTGGTGCGGCCGGAACTGACGTTGATGATGAGGAACTTCTTGGAAAGCGTCTTGCCGACGCCGACACTGAAGCGCTCGTCTTTCTCCTCGTAGACGAGTTTGTCGTTCGCAGACGTGGTGCCGAGCGTGTGTCGCCAGACCTGATAGGCGCGCTTGGACTGCTGTTGCTGCATTGTGTACAAGATCGTCTTGCCGTCCTCGGCCCAGGTGACGCCGGCGGTGCGATGTATGGTGTCGGGCAGGTCCTTACCTGTCGCGATGTCGCGCACGCGCAGCGTGAATTCGCGATAGCCAGTGACATCGGTGGAATAGGCGAGGAGTTTGTGGTCGGGGCTGACGGTGGAGGCACCCAGCGAGAAGAACTTCAGCCCTTTGGCCATCTCATTCTGATCGAGGAGGACCTCTTCTGGGGCCTCGAGCGAGCCCTTCTTGCGGGCGGTGGTTGCGTACTGCTTGCCTTCTTCAGTTCGCGAGTAGTAGTAGTAACCGTGGTCTCGCACCGGCACCGTCATGTCGGTCTGCTTGATGCGCCCCAGGATCTCTTTGTAGACCTTGTCGATGAGCGGTTGCATGGGCTGCATGACTTCAGCCGTATAGGCATTCTCTGCCTTGATGTACTCGAGGACGGCCGGGTCTTCGCGTTGGCGCAGCCAGAAATAGGGGTCCTGGCGCGTATCCCCGAACGCCTTCATTTCATGAGGGACTTTCTTTGCGACAGGAGGCTTGGGGTCCTGGGCGGTTAAGGCAGTTGTGAGCATAAGTAAGAGACTAATTCCGAACAGGTGACGAAGCATTGGCTTCCTTTCTCATGAGTAACCAGGCACCGAGGGCGAGCGTGGCCAGACTGATCCACTGCGTATGTACCAGTGGAAGGGCGGGGAAGAGAGGTGGTTGGTCGTGGTGGCGGAAGAATTCCACGCCAAAACGCAGGATTGAATAGAGAACCAGATAGAGGCCGAAGAGACCGCCTGGGCGCTTGTTGGGGTCGTGCAACTTGAAGAGCAGGGCGAAGATCGCCACGTCGCCGATCGTCTCGTAGATCTGCGTTGGGTGGAGCGGGATGCCCATGGGGACATTGGAGAATTCCTTCACCTCGGGGTTGTCAAAAGTGACAGCCCAGGGGCGGGTACATAGATCGCCGTAGCAGCAACCTGCGGCGAGGCAGCCGAGGCGACCGATGCCGTGGCCGAGCGCGATGCCTGGGGCGAAGCAGTCCATTGTCTTTAGTGTTGGCAAGCCGTTCTTGCGCATGTAAAACACGGCGAAGATTGCAGCGACAATGAAGCCGCCCTGATAGACGCCTGCCGCCCGTAGCGTTGACAGCGAGATCATGTCGGCTGGGTTACGGACGTAGTATTGCCAATCAAAGATAAACATCATCAGCTTGGCCCCGGCAAGGCCGGCGATGGCGCAGTAGATGACGAGGTCCTGGATCTTTTGAGCGGGAAGGCCGGCGCGGCGGGCGAGTTTGTTGGCGGACCACAAGCCTGCGAGGAAGGCCAGGGCGACCATCACCCCATAGGTGGGGATGAAGAAGCCGCCGATCTCAATTAGTTTCGGGTGCATGGTTAGTGGATGTCTGCTTTGGTGAGGAGAATAAGATGTCGATAGCCATCAATGTTGCGCCGCAGAAAATGGCGGAGTCTGCCACGTTGAAGCTGGGCCATTCGTAAGAGCCGAGGAAGACCTGTAGGAAGTCAGTTACGCTGCCATGAACGATGCGGTCGTAGAGATTGCCAATGGCTCCACCCATGACCAGTGAGAGGGCGATCCGGTTAATCGCGGTGCCCGTGGCTGCAGGCCGGGTTGCCTGCCAAAGCATCCAGGCGATCATCGCCAGAACGCCTAGGGCCAGCCCGACAAGCAGCAGAATACGGATCGACTCGGGAGCAGTCTGAAGGATGCCGAAGGCCGCGCCACGATTGCGCGTGTAGACGAGGTTGAAGATTCCCGGGATGACCGGCACTGTGTCGTAGACGGAGATCCGGGCCTCGACCAGGAGCTTGGTCGCACGATCCACGCCAAAGACGGCGAGGGCGATTAGGAGGGCCTGCCATCGGGTGCGGTTCATGCAAGCATCTCCGTCACTGCAACTGCGCACGCGGCGCAGGCGGTTGGGAACCCGGCGTTGGAGCCAACGTCGAGCGTGAACTTCCAGCAACGTTCGCATTTGATGCCGTCGGCCGGCAGCACTTCTACGTGTGTGGCTTCACCGAGCTTCAATTCCACCTGCGAGGTGATGAAGATGGCGGGTAACTTGTGGCTGTAAGTTGTGAGTAAGTCGAAGTCTTCCTGTGTGACAGTGAGAACGAGCTTGGCGGTGAGGGACGCACCTATCTGAGCCTTCTCGAGAGCGGGGCGGGTGAGATCGCGGAATGCGAGTAGGCGGTCCCAGTTGGCGAGGCGACCCAGTTGATCGGTGGTAATGCCGTGAGTCAGATCTGAAGGATTTGGGAAGACGCCAACGTGGATGGTGTCGTGGTCGCCTTGCGCCTTGGGGAAGGCGGCCCAGGCTTCTTCGCAAGTGAAGGCGAGGATTGGTGCGGTCAAATGCAACAACGCGTGGGTGACCCGGTAGAGGGCCGTCTGCGCGCTGCGGCGCGACTGGGACTTGGTGGCGTGGGTGTAGAGACGATCTTTGAGAATGTCGAAATAGATCGAACTGAGGTCCACCGTTGCGAAGTTATAGATCGCCTGATAGACCTTGTAGAATGCGTAGGCTTTGTAGTGGGCGAGGCAAGTTTCTGTTAAGGCAGCAGTGCGAGAAAGGATCCACTGGTCGATTTCTTCGAGTTCCTCGCCCGGAACCGAGTCGGGGCCGGGGTCGAATTGATCGAGGTTGCCCAAGGTATAGCGGAAGGTATTGCGGATCTTGACGTAGGCCTCAGCGAGGCGCTGCAGGATGACTGGCGACATGCGCACGTCTTCGTTATAGGCGACGCTGGCAACCCAGAGACGAAGGACCTCTGCGCCGTACTGCTTGATGACTTCTTCAGGCTCAATGCCATTGCCTAATGACTTAGACATGGCGCGGCCAACGGAATCGAGTATCCAACCGCCGGTGACGCACTCGCGGTAGGGCGCGTGGCCGCGGAGGCCAACGCCGATCAGGAGCGAGGAGTGGAACCAGCCACGGTATTGGTCTGCGCCTTCCAGATACATGTCCGCAGGCCAGGGTAGCCCGTTCTCCTCTGTGAGCACAGCGAGGTGGCTGGAGCCAGAGTCGAACCAGACATCCAGGATGTCTTTCTCTTTGCGGAAGTGGCTGCCGCCGCAATGCGGACAGGTAAAGCCGGGAGGCAGCAGGTTGGCGGCCTCTTCGGCATACCAGACATCGGCGGACTCTTTGGCGAAACGCTGAAGGATGGGCTCCATGAGCGCCTTGTCGGCGAGGATGGCATCGCAGCCATCGCAATAGAATGCTGTGATCGGAACGCCCCAGGTGCGCTGGCGCGAGATGACCCAATCTGGTCTGGCGGCGATCATATTGGAGATCCGCTCTTCGCCCCAGGCGGGCAACCATTTGACGTTCTTGATGGCATCGAGGGCGTTCTGGCGGAGGTTGTTGCGGTCCATTCCGATGAACCACTGGGTGGTGCCTCGAAAGATGGTGGGGTTGTGGCAGCGCCAGCAGTGGGGATAGGAGTGGTTGTAATCTTTTTTGCGGAGGATTGCGCCGTGCTGTTCGAGGATGGCAATTACGATGGGATTGGCTTCCCAGACTGTCTTGCCGATGAGCTCTTCGGGGAGCGTGCCAGCAGCGCCTTCGGCGTGATAGAACTTGCCTGCGGCGTCGACGGGGCAGTAGGTGGGGATGCCGTAGAGCTGCGACACCATAAAATCTTCCATGCCGTGACCGGGGGCGGTGTGGACCGCGCCGGTGCCTGCCTCAAGGGTTACGTGGTCGCCAACGAGGCCGAGCGAATCGCGACGGAGGAACGGATGGACGAAGACGGCCTTATCGAGGCTTGCGCCATCGAAGGTGCCGATGATCTGAGGCTCGGGCCAGCTGAGTTCTTTGGTCACGGATTCAAGCAGGCCTTGGGCGACGATGTAGACGTCGTCGCCGACCTGATTGGCGACGTAGTCAAACTTGGGGTGAAAGCTGATGCCCATGTTGGCCGGGATGGTCCAGGGCGTGGTGGTCCAGATGAGGCCGTAGACTTTCTTGCCAGCCAGAGATGGATGGATGGTTGCGTGATCGCTGGTGAGCTTGAAGCGGACGTAGATCGAGGGAGAGATGTGGTCGGCGTATTCGACCTCGGCTTCAGCGAGTGTGGTCTGACAGGAAAGGCACCAGTTGACGGGTTTGAGGCCTTTGTAGACATAGCCCTGATCGTAGAAGTCGACGAAGGCGCGGGCGATGGCCGCCTGGTAGGGCGCGTCCATCGTGCGATAGACGTTGTCCCAGCGGCCAAAGATGCCGAGGCGTTGGAAGTCCTCTGTTTGTAGGTTGACGTACTTGTCGGCATAGCGGCGGCAAGCCTGGCGGATTTGAACCGTGGTCATCTGCGCCTTCTTGGCACCTAGCTGACCATCGACCTTGATCTCGATCGGAAGGCCATGGCAATCGAAACCAGGGATGTAGGGCGAATCAAAACCAGCCATCGTCTTGGACTTGACGACGAAGTCTTTGAGCAGTTTATTGAAGGCGTGGCCCAGGTGAATGTTGCCGTTGGCGTAAGGGGGGCCATCGTGCAGGATATATTCCGGGGCACCGGCACGGGCGGCGCGGATGCGGCCATAGAGATCCATGTCACGCCAGCGGGCGAGCATCCTGGGCTCGTTCTGGGGCAGATTCGCTTTCATGGCGAAGGCTGTCTTGGGCAAGTTAACTGTTTTCTTAAGATCGAGGTCGGAAGAGGTCATCGCTAGTTATAGTTTAGCGGGGTGGTTTGGGGTAACGGTTGAGGATGGATTCGGTGAAGATTTGGAAGACTTCTTCGCCGGTGAGGTGGCTTTGTTCGGTGAGCGGTGGCTTCGTTTCGATTTTTTGCTTTTTGAACTGTTCGACGGCGATGCGGCCCTCCGGAGTCTGGACGACATCGTAATAAGCAGAGTCTGGAAGGGCGGGGAGTTTGGGGTGATCGGCGATGGGTTCGATCAGGGTTTGCTCGTCCCGGAGGGCGAGTTCCGAGCGAAGGAGACGAATCGCTTTTTCCAGCCGATAGGGGATGCGGTCCAGTTCTCGCAAGATGAGCGGCAGCGTCGCGACGGGCTTGTTGAGGAGGTCCTCAACACGAAAAGCCATGGCCTGATCATACAGAAATTGCATTTGCAAAAAGCGTAATTCGAGTTGAATCATTTGGTGGACGAGGGTGTGTTCGGTGGGGGTGACCGGGGCGAACTGCTCCAGATAATTTTGGGTGACGGCGAGGGCGACGTCGTTATCGTGAACGAAGTTCTCAAAGTTGCGGAGCGAGTAAAAGCCATGCTGGAGGGAGTTTGAGGCGGATTTCGCCTTGCCGAGAGCGGATTTTGGGCCGGTGGAGCGTTTAGCGTTGTTGCGGTTGGCGGCGAGCTTCACGTCGGAGAATTGATTATCCATGTTGGGAGTTTAGCGTCTATTGTGAAATAAATCAACGTATATTTTCCGATTTATTGTTCACGTAATTTTATATTTTATTTCTGTATTGTTTTCAGTAGGTTGGCGTTGGGGCTAAGCAAAGCCTGAGCGGGGTCCGGTTAGATTGGGAGCATGATATTAGCTCGTCTGGTTCCGAAGGAAGAGGTGATTGGGGTGGTTGCACCGGAAGTGTGCCTTGAGAAAACGATGGAGGTGCGGTGGCTGCGAGGATTTTTGCGCGCGCTCGTGCGATTTTGCGAGAGTGAGCCGGGCTTTGCAGCGCGGTGGGCGGGATTTTTGAGGGACTGGAGGCAGCACAGCGATGGCATTGCGTCAGCTGCTTGAGGGTCCGGCCAGCAACTCGGCAGTGGAGTTTGCTGAGCGTCGCTTGGGATTTGTGCCCGATGCCGCGCAGAGGAGGATGTTGGAGAGTGGATCGCGACGGCTATTGTTGTGTTGCAGTCGGCAATGGGGGAAGAGCACTGCGGCGGCGGCGTTAACTGTTTATCGAGCCGTGGAAATGGCAGGGGCGCTGGTGGTTTGTGTTTCGCCGACGCTGCGGCAGACGGGAGAATTTTTGTTGAAGGTTCGGTTATTTTTGGAGGCGGCGGGAGTGGCGTATCGGGGATCGAAATTATCGTTGACGCTGGCGAACGGGTCGCGGATTGTGGGCTTGCCGGGGCGGGAGGCGAATGTGCGCGGGTATTCAGCGCCGAGCCTGGTGGTGATTGATGAGGCGGCGCGGGTGGAGGACTCCTTGTATTATGCGCTGAGGCCGATGCTGGCGACCTCCAGCGGGAGCCTAATATTGTTGTCGACTCCCTTTGGGGAGCGGGGCTTCTTTTGGAAGGAGTGGGCGCAAGGGGGCGAGCGGTGGACGCGCGTCGAGGCGAAGGCGACGGAGTGCGCGCGGATTCCAGCGGAATTTTTGGAGGAAGAGCGGGCGGCGCAAGGGGCGGAGTGGTACGCGCAGGAGTATCTTTGCAGCTTTGTGGGGATGCGGAATCAGGCGTTTCGCGGGGAGTGGTTGGAGGCGGCCAAGCGTGAGGGGTTGCGGGCGCAGGCGTTGGGATTTCGATTCAAGGAGAGCATGTTATGAGCATAAGGAACTTAGTAAGTTATCATATCGGGCTCGACTTAGGGCAGAGGGTGGACCATACGGCGATTGTGGTGGTGGAGCAGCGAGTGGTTCCGACGGCTCGGCGGAACGCGGCAACTTACGAGATCGAGAGAGAACGGCAGATGGATGTTACTCTCGTGCAGCGGGTTCGGCTGGGAACGGGTTACTACGAGGTGGCTGAGGAGGTGGAGCGGCTGACGCATTCCGACGAATTGCGGGCTGGGACGGTGACGACGGCGGTGGATGCGACGGGCGTGGGCGAAGGAGTGCTGGCGATTCTGAACCGGCGGAGGCTGCGCGGGGAGTTGTATCCGGTGAAGATCACAGGCGGGTTGGAGGCGAGTTATCGAGCGGGGACGTATCCGACGCCTCGGACACAGTTATTGCTTGGGGTGCAGCGGGCGTTTGAGGTGGAGGGCCTGGGCGTTGCGGCGGGAGTAAGTGGGTGGGAGGAACTGGAGAAGGAGTTGCGGGGGATGCGGATGGTGCAGGCGGCGAAGGGGCCGCGGTTTGAGACTGAGGGGAAGCATGACGACCTGGTGTTTGCGCTGGGGCTGGCGCTGTTTGGGGTGAGGATGAGGATGTGGCCGGTGAGCGGGGAGGCGGTGAGGGGGCGGTTGGGGCGGTGAAGGGGGATAAATGATTTGTAACGCAATACTCACTACACTGATGTAATGTCGTCTGGACGTGTTTTGAAAAACGTTTTAGCCACGGATTCACGCGGATACGCACGGATATAAAACAGAAGATTTGTGAGAGGATCTTTTGCGTTTTGATACTTCTTTCGTATGGTTACTGAGAAGCTTGTCTTGCCTGATTTGACCGGGGCAATTATCGGGGCGGCGATGGAGGTTGCTAGTGGGCTTGGGGGTGGGTTCCTTGAAAAAGTGTACGAACGAGCCCTCGTTGTTGAATTGACTGAGCGCGGGATTGCATCCGCACAACAGGCTCGCTTTCCTGTCCATTTTAAGAGTAGGTTGGTTGGGGAGTATGTTGCGGATTTGGTGGTCGGAGGGACCGTCGTTGTTGAGCTTAAGTGCGTCGACCGAATTTGCCCCGAGCATGTCGCCCAGTGCCTCAACTATCTGAAGGCGTCGGGGCTGACAGTGGGTATGATTCTGAACTTCCAGCGGACCCGGCTTGAATGGAAACGATTGGTGGGAGGGGGATCGGATGGCTCGGCACCGTCAGGTTGAACGACGGGATATTAGGTGGGCAACATTGGCATTTGGAGGTTGGGGCCGCCGCTCACCAGTTGGTCAGCTCACATACCATGTCACCGACAAAGCGTTTGAACGACTCGCTTTCCACGAACTCTTTATACACCTGCGTGTCGTCTCTCAGTAGGAGTTGCATCACCTTGGAAAGAGCTTGGTCGTGGGCCATCCGCGCGGTGTGGGGCGTGTTCTCCTTGGCATTCTGGTAGGCCGCGTCGGCGGCGACCTTTGGGGCGATGTCGTCTCCGGATGCGCTGCGCGACCCGATCCGTGTCTGTGAACAAAATGCCGAATTGCTCATTGAACGGGCCCGTAACCACATCGGCCTTCAAATAGATTGGCCTGTAGTAGCTTTCGGCGCATGGTGCCTTACGACGGCGATCCTCACTCGATCAGCGTCGCTAGTTTCGCCAAGATCTCATTCAAAATGAAATCAGGGGCCTTTTCGGCAAATCGGGCTCCACGTGCCTGCAAATCGAGGGTGCGTAGTTGATTACAAAGGACAACGCCTTGCGTAGAAGTCCCCGCACCGTTGAGCGAGACCGCGTAGCCTGTGCGACGGGCGAAATCTCCACCTTGGGTTATCGGGCAAACAAGTGGCGTGCCCAGGGTATTGAAGATCCTCGGCGAGACGATCAGCACATAACGAGGTCCCGACTGTTCGCGACCTGATATCGGATTCAAGTCGACGTAATAGATGTCGCCGCGGTCCAAATTAGAAAACCTCGCGACCAGTCGGCGGCAATTCCAGCCAAACGCGTTCGTCGTCAGATAGAGGAGCGTCGCCGTGCTGCCGCACGAGTTCCGCCGCAGTGTAAGTACGGCGATTCAGCAGCCGCAAAGCGGCGGCTTTTACCAAGTCCTCGGCCAGCGTACCGTCTTTAAGGGCGACTTGGGCAAGCTTAGCCTCCTGCTCAGGTGTAAAGCGCACTTCCATGTCGTTGTTTTTACGATCTCCTTAGGTTAGCTTAGCGAATATTTGGGCTACGTTGCGAGCGCGGTTATCTGCGGTCATGTGTGGAGGCGACAAGCTTGGTGGTGACCGATGAGGCGGCGCGGGTGGAGGACTCCTTGTACTATGCGCTGAGGCCGATGCTGGCGACCTCTGGCGGGAGCCTAGTAAGTGGGCGCAAGGGGGCGAGTTAGTGTTTCGTTTCCCTCATGCGAAGGCCTGAACTTCCAGACTAAGGAGATGGTTGGTAGAGGTATTTTTGAAAGCTGGTGAAAAGGCGGCCGATCTCGGCGGCCGGGCCGAGGTCAGCGATGGCGTCGGCGATGGCGTTGTACTTCAACTTGATCAGCGGCGAGAGCTTGGCTTGGTCCAGCTCGCCAACTCCGACCTTGATGTACTGCGCCAAAACAAAGTCCAGGAAGGCCTCTTGCTTGGGATTGCAGTCCGTGTGGATTCCAGTTTGGGCCTGGTTGGGCGCGTTCCGCACGGGACAGGGGCGGGAGAGCGTAGGCGACGTGGGCCAGGACATCGAAGATGTCGCTGTTTTCCGCGTCGATGAGCTTTTGCATCTCGGCGAGTTGGTCTTGGCCGATGCCCTTTTCTGAGAGGCCTTCGAGGAGCTTGGCTCTTGTGTCGGGGCGGCTCCAGATGGTTCGCAGCTCCGACTCGTTGCTGAAGAAGGCGGGGAGCTTGCCAAACAGCAGCTCCAGGAATTCTTGCGAGGACATGGGGCGGCCGTCGGGGTGCCAGAAGCTGGTCATGACCATGTGCTGGATGGTGCGTAGCTTGCCGTCGGCGAGCGTGACTTTGATCTTTGGCGGGCGCGGCGGGGGATCGGGCCGGGGATCTCTGGGGGCGCGCTTTTTGCCGCCGCCGGGGGGGCCGGGATCGGGCGGAGGATCTGGCTCGATCGGATCGCCGTCCCAGTCGGGATCGTTGAAGTGCCAGTGGGCACCGACGAAGTCGTGAATGGTGAAGTAGTCTTTGCCCTCGTAAAGGCGCGTGCCGCGACCGATGATCTGTTTGAATTCGATCATCGAGTGGATGGGGCGGAGGAGGACGATGTTGCGGACGTTGCGGGCGTCCACGCCGGTGGAGAGCTTGTGCGAAGTAGTGAGGACGGTGGGGACGGACTTCTCGTTGTCCTGGAAGTCGCGCAGGTGTTGCTCGCCGAGGGCACCATCGTCGGCGCTGACGCGCTGGCAGTAGTTGGGATCTTTGCTGGTTTTGTTCTGATTGATGAGATCGCGGATGGCGAGGGCGTGCTCCTGGTTTGCGCAGAAGACGATGGATTTTTGACTTTGGTCGGCTTGTTCGAGGAAGCGCAGGACGCGGAATAGCTCGCGCTCTTTGATTTCGATGATGCGGTTGAAGTCCGATTCGACGTAGCGCTTGCCGGCTTCGATTTCGTCTTCAACCACGGTGTCGTCCGAGGTGTGGATGTAGTTGTCGAGGCCGGTGGTGAACTCGCGAACGCGGAAGGGGGTGAGGTAGCCGTCGTTGATTCCTTCGCGGAGGGAGTAGACGAAGACGGGGTCGCCGAAGTAGGCGTAGGTGTCGACGTTGTCCTGGCGCTTGGGGGTGGCGGTGAGGCCGAGTTGGACGGCAGGGGCGAAATATTCGAGGATGCCGCGCCAGTTACTTTCGTCATTCGCGCCGCCGCGATGACACTCGTCGATGACAATGAAATCGAAGAAATCGGGCGGGTATTCGCCGAAGTAGGGCGAGGGGTGGCCGTCCTGGGGCGGGCCGCTCATGAAGGTTTGAAAGATGGTGAAGAAGAGGCTGGCCTTTTTGGGGACTTTGCCAGTCTTGCGGATCTCATCGGGCTTGATACGGGTGAGGGCGTCTTCCGGGAAGGCGGAGAAGGCGTTGAAGGCCTGGGTGGCGAGGATGTTGCGGTCTGCCAAAAAGAGGATGCGGGGGCGACGGGTGGGTTCGCCCGAGAGGTTCCAGCGGCTGTGGAAGAGCTTCCAAGCAATCTGGAAGGCGATGAAGGTTTTGCCGGTGCCAGTGGCGAGGGTGAGGAGGATGCGATTGCGGCCAGCGGCGATGGCTTCCAGGACGCGTTCGGTGGCGATGTCCTGGTAGTAGCGGCTGGGGTGGGAGCCGCCTTTGTCCTCGAAGGGGATGGCGGAGAAGCGGTCCCGCCAGGCGTTGGGTTGGGCGAAGGTAAGATTCCAGAGTTCGTCGGGCGTGGGGAAAGTGGAGATCTCGGCTTCTGTACCTTCTGTTCGGTCGATTGCGTAAATGCCTTGGCCGTTGGTGGAGTAAGTGAAGCGAATGGCGAGTTTTTCAGCGTAGTTTTTGGCTTGGGCGACGCCGGATGTTAGTGGCTGGTCCCAGGCTTTGGCTTCGACGACGGCGAGTTTTTGGTTGCGGTAGACAAGGACGTAATCGGCGGTGAGGGCTATGCCGCGGCGACTGGCACCTTCGATGCGGCCCTGGGTGATGGAGTATTCGCGCGAGATGCGGCTGCCGGGGTGGACGCCCCAGCCAGCGGCGGCGAGGGCGGGGTCGATGTGTTCGGCTCTGGTCTCGGCTTCGTTCATGACGGTGGGTTAGAGAGATCCACTGAAAGCTTGGTTGAGGAGGGATGCTTTCAGAGTTTCAAGCGCGATAAGCTTCTGTTGATAGATGGATCTCAAAGAATGAGTCATGTGGTCCAACGATTCAAGTCTCCCTACAAGAGGGTGCACAACAATCCAAATGCAACCAGAAGCCTTGTCTCGCGGGTAAAAAAGAGGCGGGCCGAGGATCCGCGCCGGGCGGAAGCAGTTCAAGACTATTTGTGGGCGATCGCGCCACCTTTCGGGCGGTTTAGAATTCAAGAGGCTGGAGGGCGTAGCTGGCTGCAGTTCGTTGAGAATCGCAGTGACGGCAAAGCGCAAGAATTTCATGTGTCGCAAGTGTCCGGTGGCACGTTGCATGCGACCGACTTACTGTTGTTTCTTTTCGATGCGCTCACGGCGGGGCGATCTGCATCCCTGGTGTTGATCGAAGAACCGGAGGCACTACTGCACCCTGGAGCCATTCGTGTGCTTCGCGGCAGCTTTTACGAGGCGAACGCCGAGCGGCAGATCATCGCGACCAGCCATAGCCCGGAAATCCTGGACGACACTTCGGTTTCTGCTGAGTGGATCCGGTCGGTGTATCGAGACGAATCGGGACATCATGTTCACGCACTAAATGCGGCAACGCATTTGATCGTCAGAGACCACTTGTTTACTGCTGGCGAGTTACTTCGCCAAGGCGGAATGGGGATGAAGCCGGAACTGGCACCGTTTGCGGGCACCCCTGAACGGTGATGCTGGATCTGACGGTTGGCTGCATTGTGGAGGGCCACGGCGATGGGTTTGGCTTGCCAGTCCTTGCGAGAAGGCTGGCGAAAGAAGTGCGAGACGACTTGAATCTAAAGCTTGAGATCCGGCGGGTTCGCAAATCGCAAGTGTTGCGGGCGGATGGATTGGAGCGTGCGTTGGAGGCATTATCGCGGCAGATTGGGCGCGCGGCTCCGATTCTGGGGGAGCCGCTACTTGGAGACCCGCCATCAGGAGAAGTTTTCCCGGCTGCTGGATCTGGAACGAGCGAGGCGCGCGTCGTCTTTCCGGAAGTTGGAAAGCGAGATTGCGAATATCGTCAAGAGTTGGCCTGCGGCACCGACGGAATCGGCGAGATGAGCAAGAGCCGCTAGGATCGAGGCGGTCGCGGCGCGCGGGTATGCGATGCCGCCGGTGGTAGATGAGGGGCCGCTCTGTTGAGCTGTCGCTGATTGACTTTAACCAGTTGAAGGAGCGCTTTGACAAGGGGCGGAATGCGGTGGAGGCGGCGAAGCTGCGGGCGGCGATTACCGCGAAGTTGGCGGCGAGGGTGGAGATGAACTGGACGCAGATGAATTTTCTGGAGGAGTTTTAAAAGATCGTCGATGAGTACAACGCGGCGCGGGGATTGTTGACGACCTTGAAGAACGAGAAGCTGGTGATGGATTGGAGGAAGTGGCAGACGACGAAGGCGGGGGGGCGGGGGGTTCCAACCCAGCCATGTTTCGAACTCAGCCATTACAGCGAATACTGGAAGCTGCTAGAATTCAAGTGCGGTTGAGAGGGCTGCCCACGCGGTCCGCTAGGCGAAAGCCTACTCGGCTGCTTTTTTCTTATGTACCTACTCTACCTGGATGACGCTGGGTCTCCAGGGAACCAAGCCGAGGACTATTTCGTACTGGGCGGAATCTGCGTCTACGAGGCACAGGTGGAATGGTTTGGCCGTGAATTGGACAAATTGGCGTCGCCGCACAGAGGGTGTAAAACAGTTTGTGTAAGCGCGGTTCTCAAAGAGCGTAAACATAGGAGAACCGAATGGCAATCAGAAAAGAATTGATCGACGAGTTGATGGCGACCAGCGATGGGCCGTTGATTGATCGCAACGGGCTGTCCA
>JBBRBI010000100.1:0-20865 GCA_038206015.1 Bryobacterales bacterium
AAGATGCTCTGCTCCATGCTCCAAAGCCGTACCGTCTACAATGCCGAGCTCCGACAAATTAATCAAAACGAACCCATTCCCAGCCAAGCAGCTTCATAGGCAAGAAAAAAATTTGCAAAAAGGTAAGAAGTCCAAATTACCAGGCCCAGTTCCTACTCTACCAAACCAAAGAATTGAAGGACAAAGCCAAGGAGATGCTCCAGGAGGCAAAGGACAAAGCAAAATGCAAAGCCGATGAGTCCAAATTGACAAACGAACAAAGCAAACCCAATTCCGAAAACCCCTTCGCCACCATGAGCATCGATCAACTCCTGAAAATAGCCAAGGACGCCGGTCTAAGCAAGTAATTCAAAGCCAATCACAGGCCACCCACAAGCTCAAACCCGAATCTTGTCGTAGTCAAACCGCTCATTCACCAGATGAAACTTCGGCTCGCCGTCCTTCTGCAGATAATAAGTATCCAGCGGCGTCCGCGTCAGCTGGCTCAACTTACGCGGCACAGGCGTACCGTTCACCCATTCATAAATCGCAACGTCCCAAGGGTTAAACGACTGCATCAGCCCGCGTTCCTTCGCGATCCGGAACAGGTTCACATTGCCGGGCTCATGCCCGCCCAGATACATGCCAATCAGGTCCAGCATCAGGCGATCTTTGCCGAACATGACTAAGTTCGTCATGAAATCATTGCCGACACCAAAGCCATCTCCCGACCGGCCATAGATCCCCTCGATAACATTCAAACCAGGGTTCAAGGTCTGGTAGTTATCACACGTCTTATGCGCCCAGATTTCCTGATTCATCGGGCTAAGATCGGCGCCACTGTCATAGCGCGCATACCCTAACTTGCGATGGTTCTCAAAGTAACGATTCACCCGCGCTTCCACCTCGCTGTGGATATCGGGCTGCATAAATTTCGGAGCCCCCGTCACCATACTCCAGCCAGGGCAAAATCTGACAAACGGCTTTACAACCAAGCCCTGCAAATTCTTCGTAGAAAGCGTCATGCACATCCCATGAGACTTCCACTTCGCAATATTCAACAACCACGTGTCCGGCTCATTCACCGGCGCATAGTGCGGGATCCGCGAGTACACCACCGGATCGTGCACCTTGGCCCAGGTCATCTCATAACCATCCCGAAAGTTGCGCTCGCGCCGCTCCGGCTCGTTCATATCGACGCCCTGCCGCTCGTTGATATCGATCAAGCCGCGATAGTTCCACGTATGAAAACCATTTGCCTCAAGGAACGACATCTTCTTGACGCCCAGTTCCTTCAGCCCCATCACGATGCCTTCATAGAACGGCGCATCGGTCCCCGTGCCCAGGTTCTCGACGTCCGGCCGCTTGTTCTTGACGCTCGTAAAGTTCGGCTTCAAAATGATCCGATGGCTAACCGGCACGCCCTTACTCTCCACCGGCACCAGCACGTCGCGCACAAATCTCAAACCTTCGTTCAGCTTGGCAGCATCGTCAGTCTTGGACGCAACATTCGTACGCTTGATGAAGACAGCCTTCGGGTGCGCCTCCACAAAGGGATGCACAGCAAATTGCGACTTCGGGACAGGTGCCCCTTGCAGGTGAAACGGAGCCAAAGCGCCCGCGCCCAAGCTCAACAAATGACGGCGAGAGATTTCCATAACTTAATTAGAGAATCGCACAATCGCCAGCCGTTGGAGCGATGGCACAAACACTTCCGTTGCAGTCCCCCGTCGCTTGACCGGCAAAGCCACCGCAGCGGCTTCTGGACACAGCAACGTCGCCTTCGTAAAATGCCCCTGAATTTGCGCCTGCAGCTCTTCCCTCGCCGCCAGTCCATAGTTCACGATATGCAAAATCGCCTCGCCGGGCCTCGCTCCAACCGTCGCCAGCGGGATCGCTGCGCCTGCATTCCAAAGCCGAGTCGCCCGCTTTTTATGCGTCACAACATCGATAACATCCATCGCGAAATCGCTCGGGTCCACGATCTTCTTCTTATAGGCCACCACCGTCCCCTGCCCCAGCTTGTAGAACACGCGATCCACTTCCTCCCGCTGTTGCGTGGCGCCCGCTGGCGCCGCCGAATCAATCACCACACTCGCCCCGGCCCGGGCATGGGCAAAAGCCGCTTCCGGAACCTCCTTCAAACCAGCAGCTACCAATACCAGAATCGCCGCCTGCGGAGCAGGCACTCGATCAGCACTCGCCAGCGCCGGGCTCGCCCCACGGCGATGCAACAAATTCGCCAGTTCGCGAGTGGCCGCACCCGGCTCCACCAGCGCCGTCACCTCCGGCAACACCGGCTTCCCCATCAACCCCTGATTCTGCTTCAGCCAATTCGCCGTCTTCACCAGACTCTGCCAGGCCGCCTGCGCCTTGGCCTCGTTCGCCGCAAGCCCTGCCCGCATGCGTGGCGGCAAATCAACAATATAGTTGCCACCCGCAATCCGTGCCTCGATCAGCGCCAGCTCCGCCGTGTCGTAGGGCACTTCGACGTCCATTCGATCCCCCGCCCCATACGCCAGCACGCCAGCCGCCCCCAGCGCCCGATGGTACTTCACCAAATACGAGTTCGCGTCCACCCATGGCTCGCGGCTCGCGCTGGCAACTTCCGTATCGCGGCCACGCCTCCCGCTGCTGCGCACTCCCGGCCACAAGCCATCGGTCACCCATCCCGCCTCGTTCTCCGAAATAACCGCGTCTACGCCCTCCGGCGCAACCGCGCCTTTCGGCCAACGGACCACAAAATCGCCGACCTCAATCGCCATAAGTTTCAGTGTAGGGCCCAAGTAGGTCAATAAGCATGGTGAAATGGCATAAAGCATTGCAACAGGAAGCCCAAATGGAAACGGAACGCTTCACCTGGAATTATTCCCCAAGTTCCGTCTTCTGGGATGAATTCCAAACCAGCGCCGGACAGCTCCGTCCACATTGGCAGCGCTTCGCCCAATCGCTGCAGGACCTCGGTCGCACGGAGTTCGATCGTCGCTGGCAGACCGCTCAGCAGATCGTCCGCAACAACGCGATCACCTACAACGTCTACGGCGACGAGCGCGGCGTAGAGCGGCTCTGGAACCTCGATCCCATCCCGCTCATCATCCCCGAGGATGAGTGGACCTCCCTCGAAACGGCCATCACTCAGCGCGCCAATCTGCTCAACGCGATCCTCAACGATTGCTACGGGCCCCAGCGCTTACTGTTAGACAAACGACTGCCGCCCGAGCTCGTCTTCGCTAACCCCAACTTCTCCCGACCCTGCCACGGCATCCCTGTCCCGGGCAACGTTCGCCTTCACTTCTACGCGGTAGATCTGGCTCGCTCTGCCAACGGTCGCTGGTGGGTCATTGCCGACCGCACCCAGGTGCCGTCCGGTGCCGGCTACGCCCTTGAAAACCGACTCGTTTCAGCGCGCACTCTTTCCAGCCTCTTCAGCCAGCACTCCGTCCGTCCGCTCACCAACTTCTTTGCCGCCCGCCGCCAGGGCCTCCAGTCCCTCGCAGCTGGCCAGGGCCGCATCGTATTGCTAACCCCGGGCCCCTTCAACGAGACCTACTTCGAGCACTCCTACTTAGCCAAGACCTTCGCCGTACCACTGGTCGAAGGCCCCGACCTCACCGTTCGAAACCAGCGCGTCTACCTCAAGACCCTCGAAGGCCTCGAACAGGTCGACCTTATTCTTCGTCGCCAGGACGACAACTACTGCGACCCGCTCGAACTGCGGGGAGATTCTCTGCTCGGCATCCCCGGCCTGCTCAGCGCCGTCCGCGCCGGCAACGTCGTAGTTGCCAATGCCCTCGGAAGTGGCTTGGTCGAGACCCCAGCTCACCGCGCCTTCCTTCCCGGCCTGTGCAGGCACCTGCTGGGAGAGAGCCTCCTGCTCCCCTCCGTCGCTACCTGGTGGTGCGGCCAGCCTAAGGAGTGCAAATACGTGGTTGAGCATCTCGCCGAACTCATCGTCAAGCCAACCTTCCCAGGCTTCGGCCGCACGCCCATTTTCGGCAACACTCTCTCGCGCGCCGAGCTATCGGATCTCGCGCTCAAAATTGAAACCCGGCCAGAGCAATACATCGCTCAAGAGCTAGTCTCGATGTCGACTGCCCCCGTTTGGGACAATGACAAACTCAGCCCGCGCCATGTCATGCTGCGCGCCTACGCCGCATGGGATGGCGAACGCTACACCGTCATGCCTGGCGGCCTCACCCGCGTCTCTGACACCACAACGTCTGTCATCGTTTCGATGCAGCACGGCGGTCATAGCAAGGACACCTGGGTGCTCGGTCGACCAGAGCTTTCCAACTACAGTCGCATCGCCATTGGCCCCGAGCAAACAGCGCCGCTCAAGACGGGCGACCTCCCCAGCCGCGTCGCCGATAACCTGTTTTGGCTCGGTCGCTACACCGAACGGGTCGAAGCAATGATCCGCACCCTCCGCGCCGTACTGCCTGTCCTGGCCGGAGAGGAAGACCTCTCCCATGACATCTCGCTCCAATCCGCCCTTGAGATGCTCGTTGGCTATAAATATCTCCCCAAGGCCATCTTGAAAGAGCCGATCGGCGCTCAGCTTTATCAGCTGGAAATTATGCTCTCCACGATGGTCCATGACCCGGCCGGAATCTCTAGCCTTGCCTGGAACCTCAAGCAAATTCGCCGTACCGCCTGGCCACTCAAAGAGCGTCTTTCGAGCGACACCTGGCGCGTCCTGCAGCAGCTTGAGTTCAGCGACCACCCAAGCAAACAGCCTGCCTCGCTGCTGCTCCAGTTGGATCAGGCCATCACGTCGCTATCCGCCTTCGCTGGTCTCTTATCGGACTCCACCACTCGCGGCCATGGCTGGCGCTTTCTTGAAATTGGACGCCGCCTCGAGCGCGCCCTGCAGATGATGGAATTGCTCCATCACGGCATGGCGGGAGCTTCCCGTTCCAGTCTCGACCTCGTCCTCCAGATCGCCGACAGCTCCATCACCTACCGCTCTCGATATCTGACCGCCGTCCGCCCGGACTATGTTCTGGACCTGTTGTTAGTCGATGAAACAAACCCACACTCCATCGGCTTTCAACTCGCCTCGCTTGTCGAATTGACCGACCGCCTGCCCCGCCCTGACCCCGGCGCGGGCTTGGAGCATCGCCTCGCCATAAAGGCCCAGAATTCGATCCGCATGGTCAACACAGGTGACATCGTGCTCGACCAGGTCCTCGACGCCCTACGAAGAGATCTCTTTGATTTGTCAGAAGCCCTCACCGGTCGCTACCTCAGCCACGTCATGCCCTCGCGATTGAGCTCCGTCTGAATCCGATGCTCTACCGCGCCACACACACCACCCGCTACACCTACGAAGGCCCTGTCTCGCATTGTCTGAGCGAAGCCAAACTCAGCCCACGCGTCCTCCCCAATCAGGCCCTGCGCGACTGGAAGCTGAGCGTCTCCCCCCAACCCGCAGAGATCCTCTTGCGCAAAGATTACTTCGGCAACGATGTCGCCTCCTTCGCCGTTCTCGAGCCCCACGACAAGTTCACGATCACCGCCGAGAGCCTCGTCGATGTCACTCCCCGCCAGCCCATGATCCCAACCGCAGGCGACACGCTCCAAGGCAGCGAGTTCCTCTGGGAGAGCCCATACGTGCCCTGGATCGAAGGCCTGACGAGTTACTGCGCTGTAACTCAGACAGTCGCGTCCGTCGAGGCCCTGATGAGGCGCATCTATCGCGACTTCACTTACAGCCCAGAGTCAACATCGATTGAAACGCCTCTGGCAGACGTCCTGCGCGATCGCAAAGGGGTCTGCCAGGACTTCGCGCACATCATGATCGGAGCGCTCCGCGCCCACAAGATCCCCGCCCGCTATGTGAGTGGTTACCTGCGCGGCGACGCCAACTTTCAGGGTGCCCAAGCCTCGCACGCCTGGGTCTCGGCCTTCTTTCCGGATTGCGGCTGGGTCGACTTTGACCCGACCAACGACATGCTTCCCCGCATCGGCCACCTGACCATTGCCTGGGGCCGCGACTTCGGAGACGTCACCCCCGTCAAAGGCATCATGGTCGGCGGAGGCGAGCACACACTCGAAGTCGATGTCCGCGTCCGCCCGGTCGACTAGTTGCCTACCTGCTTACAAAGAGCAGCGCGGCATTACTCAAAGTACCGCCAACCTTTACGACGAATTGCGCCTCGCCTGCCGCGATCTCGGGGATCAGTACGTTGAGCTGGCAGACACCGATCAGCCCCGGGGTCATGCCAGCGAAATAGAGATCTGCCGCCGCCCCGCCAATGGTCACGCTCACCGGCGCTTTCGGGCGGGACAGCGGCGTCGTCGGGGCCGCTGCGCCCGTCGCCAGCGGGATATCCAGCTCGCCCTGACCGGTTAGATAAGCAGTAATGTAAGTGCCTACACGAGCGGGGTCGCTGACGCTGTTCAGGCTGAAGTCAGCGTTCTGGGCCAGCAGACGCGTCGTTGCGCCGACCAGGAAGAGTCCTGGTGCCACCGAACTAACAGGAGTGATCAGGGCCTTGCTTTTGACCCCGCTAGCAGTGACGACGATGGGGGCGTCGCCAGGCGCCGTCTCGAACGGCATCTGGGCGTTGATCTGGCCATCATTCAAGAAGGAGATGGGGGCAGCCACACCATTAACTTCCACTTTTGTATTCGCCAACGTCGTTCCGAAGCGGGAGCCGTAGATCGTGATCAACGATCCCGGCGCGATGGCTGTCGCGCTGGAACTGGCCGCGTTCACGACACCCCCGATCGCGACTACCGGCGCGACGGCCGTAATCGTCATCGTCACCGGGACGACAACCGGCGAGTTGACCGCGCCGAAAGAAGTCACAAATACTGAGGAGGAGTAAGTTCCAGCCGCAAAGCCAGCAGGATTGGCGCGTACCTGCATGACGGCGGGAGCGGTTCCAGCGGCGGTTGGAATTGTGAGCCAGCTCGCACCGCTGGCAGCCGCCATCGTGAACCCAAGGGCCGCAACATTGCTCCCGACCAGCAGCGTTTGGGCCAGGGCTAGCGATGAGGGGCTATCAAAAGTAAAGACCAGCGGCGTGGTCGAGACGATCAGGGACTGCTCCTGATTGACTTGCAAGCTCACCGTGACCGTCAATGGGCTGTTCATTGCGCTGGCCGCTGCTATGACGACCGTGGCGAGGTAGCGGCCGGAGGCCAGCCCGTCGGGATTGACTCGAACCGTGATAGCGGCGGGAGTGACGCCCTGGGTTGGAATCGCACTCAACCAGTTGAGGCTGCTATTTACGGTCGCCGTGTAATCGAGCGAGTACCCGCTGCTGTCGATGCGGATCTCCTGGGGCGGCGCGGCCGGGCCTCCCTTTCGGTAAACGAAGTCGAGCTGCGTCGTCGAGACAGTTACGTTGATTCCGGCGAGAATCTGTAATCGGACTTGGAGCAGTTGCGGGTTGTTGCTGGCACCCTGGGCCGATATGGTCAGGAAGCCGGTGTAGGTGCCAATAGCAAGTCCGCTTGGATCGACATCAACCGCGACGGTACCGGGCGTTGTGCCGCTACCGGTTCTCAGGCGCAGCCAATTGCCTTCACTGGCCACCGTGGCTGTAAAATTCAGGACGTCGCCGATGCTCTGAATCGGGACCAATTGCGTGCCAGGGAGAGTGCCTCCCTGCTGGTAAAAGAACGCTACGGGGTTCGTCGGGACAACCAGCGTCGCGGCCCCGTTCGCCAGTGCGAAAGGAAGCAGGATCGAAATAGCCAAACGATACATAGTGCTCGATATAATATCGCCAAAATGATACAGTGAAGGCACCAAATACTTAGGATGCTTAACCTTACCCGCTGGATGCTGCTTGCCCTGACCCTCCAGGCGGCCGATGAAACTTCGCCGGTCCTCAAACAATACTGCTCTGCCTGCCACGGCAAAGCGGCTCTTGGGGGCATCAGTCTGGACAAGATGGCGGACGTCGGGGAACACTTCCAAGGATGGAAAAAAGTAGCCACGGCGATCGAACAAAAGCGAATGCCGCCGCCCAAAATGCCGCAGCCTAGCGACGAAGAGCGTCAGCAAACGGTGACTTGGATCCGCACGCGGCTCAATGAATACGCGGCTAAGAATGCTGGCGACCCAGGCAAGGTGACAGTCCGCCGCCTGACCAGTGCTGAGTACGGCTACACAATCAAGGACCTCACAGAAATCGATGTCAAGGTCGACGGTGACTTTGTCAGCGACTCTGTCGGGGGCGAAGGCTTTACGAATTTTGGGGACGTCCAGTTCATGCAGGACGCCTATCTTGAGCGCTATCTGAGCACGGCGAAGAACGTCGCCGAATACGCCGTCGTCGGATCGGGACCGCTTCGGTTCTTCCCAGATCCCGGCAAAACCGGCTTTGAGCTCTCTGGCATCAAGCGCATCGAAGAGATTTACGCAGCCAACGGTTATCGCGCTGTCTCCGGCGAAGGCGGCAAGCCATTTGGCCTTGACCGCTTCTCACGAGCCTTCTACGTGACGTGGCGCTACCAGCATCGAGCGACTTTTGGCGAACCGAATGTTACTCTGGCCGCGCTGGCCGCAAGGTCGCAAAGCAGCCCGCGTTTTGTCGAACACCTCTGGGCGGTCATGCACGAAGCGACACCGAGCTACCCGACGTCCACTGTGGTGGACGCGTGGCGCAGGCTTCCTGTGCCAAACCCGAGCGACCTGAAGGCGAGCGATGTCGCCGGTCGAGCAGCCAGTGAATCCGTTCAAAAAGCAGTTGTCGATTGGGTGAAATGGATATTTTCTGCAGGAGCAGAGGCCGAAGGCGGACAGGGCGATGAGCGGTCGCTGACTCTTGATGACGCCTCGCTCACGGTCAAGGCAAAGCACCACTTCCGCTTTCAATCGAGAGTGCGCGCCGGAAAGCCGATACGGCTTTTCCTTTCGGTGGGGTCGGCCAACCCAGCAAGCAAAGACAAGCCAGTCATCCTCTGGCACAATGCAACCGTTCGGTTCCGTGCCGATAAGACTACGTTGGGCGAGGGCATTCCGGTGGCTTCCGTAAACAGCGCCGTGATGGACAAGGACACCGTCTTACCGGTCGATTTCGAAATTCCCGCAACTGCGACAACGATGGAATTTCAAGTCGATGCCGAGATTGCGCCGCAGGAATTTGGCGATGCGATCGTTCGAGTGGTGCTGTCAGACAGTGCGGAAGCAGCCAAGGGCCGACCGGTCTCGGTGCTGCTGGGTGACCCAAAGGGTGTGGGCTATCAGGCCTGGAAGTTGAATGTAATTGAGTTTGGCAAGAAGCTGCCGCACAACTCGCAGGGCGAAGCCTACCCAGCAGACAAGGATCCAATCCCGGCACCTTACAGCAATGTGTACAACCAGCCGGAGCGAGACTCGTTTCATGCCAAAGTCAAGTACTATCGGCGCGATGAGTTTCTTTATCGCAAGATCTTGGACGATGCAACGCGCAAGCGCCTCGATCAGGCCTGGGCCGATCTTTTGGTTTCATTTGAGTATCACGACGAGTTTCTTCGCTTCGTTGCAACCAAGTACAAACTCGACTTGCGGAAGATCAGCATCGCCGACTTGACGCTGGCCGAAATTGAGGCAATGCCCGAGGAACCTCGCAAGTATGTAAGAGAGTTGCGCACCGAGTACGACGCGGCGCAGAAGGCGCAACTGGATGCGCAGGCGGGGCATGTGGATGACTGTCTACGCTTTGCTGCCAAGGCCTGGCGGCGGCCGCTCACCGAAGCAGAAGCGACAAGGCTGAGGGCGTTCTATAAGCGGGAGCGCGACGTAGCCAAGTTAGATCACGTCAAGGCAGTCCGCGCAACACTGGCCCGGATCCTGGTATCGCCGGCTTTTCTTTATCGAATGGAAGAGCCGACACATGCAGCCGCTGCACAGCCACTTAGTAACTGGGAGCTCGCCAGCCGCCTAAGTTACTTCTTATGGTCATCCGTTCCTGATGAGGAATTGCGGCGGGCGGCAGGCGCGGGTGAGTTGACTAAGCCGGGCGGGATGGAGCAGCAGACACGACGGATGATCGCTGACCCGAAGGCACGCCGAATCTCAATGGAGTTGTTTGGACAGTGGCTCGGTTTTTATCGCTTTGACCAATATCGAGGTGTGGATACGGGTCGATTCCCCGAGTTCACCGATGAGTTGAAGACGGCCATGTTTGACGAATCCGTGTCGTTCTTCGAGTACATCGTGCGCAAGGACCGCCCAGTGCGCGAGATCGTGGATGCGAACTACACGTTCATGAACAAGACGCTAGCCAAGCACTACGGCGTGAAGTCAGAGGTCGCCTCAGTTGGCGCGGCAGTGCAGGTAGATGGTGCCAAGGACTTCCAGCGCGGCGGCGTGTTGCGATTGGGCACCGTACTGACAGTAACTTCAGCGCCACTGCGGACCAGCCCCGTCAAGCGCGGCGACTGGCTGTTGCGCCGCATTTTGGGAACACCTACCCCTCCGCCCCCGGCCAATGCTGGCACGCTGCCTTCCGACGATAAGGCTTTTGGAGGGATGTCCATCAAGGAACGCTTAACGGCGCACCAACGCAACCCGACTTGCGCCGGATGCCATTCGAGAATCGACCCGCTCGGCTTTCCCCTGGAGCGCTACGACCCGGTCGGGCGTTGGCGTGAAACCTATGCCGATGGTAAGCCGATTGAGGATTCCACCACGATGTCCGATAAGACAGAAGTGGCCGGCGTCGATGGGTTAGTAACTTATTTGAAGACGCAAGAAAGCCAAGTCATGCGGACTTTATCGCAGAAGATGATTGGCTTTGCCTTGGGCCGCACGATGCTGGCCTCAGACGAACCGTTGATTGAAAACATGGTCAAGGCGGGTGGTGGAGCGAGCTTCGCGACCCTGGCAGTTGAGCTTGTAAATAGTAAGCAATTCCGCTACAGGCGGGAGATGGAAGGAACCAATGAGCGTAATCAAACGAGATCTGTCGCCTCAGCCAAAGTCGCGCCGTAACTTTCTGCGCGGCGCGGGAGTTGCGCTGGCATTGCCGTGGATGGAATCGATGCCGCTGTTTGGGGCGCGCGACAAATCCAAGCCACCGGTTCGCTTCGCGTGTATCTATTTTTCCAATGGTGTGGAGCCGATTCATTGGTTCGCCAAGGGTGAAGGATCGGCCATGGAAATTGGCCCTGGCCTGACGCCGATGATGCCGCATCGCGAGGACATGGTCTTTGTGCGCGGCCTCTATCATCAACAAGCCTTTATCTCGACCAGCCCTCATCTGGGCCGCATGCCGAATACGCTATCCGGTGCCAAGGTGAGTCTGGACCCGGCGGACATTCGGGTCGGTACAACTTTTGATCAAGTGTTGTCGCAACAAATCGGCGGACAGACAGCCGTGCCAAGCCTGGTAATGGGCATTGAGCCCAATGAATTGCGGCTTGAAGATGGCTTGTCGATGGTCTATGGGTCGTGCCTGTCGTGGCAAACGAGCACCAAGCCAGCGACCAAGGAGATCTACCCGGCGCGGGCATTTGACTTACTCGTCGGCGATGGCAGCGGACGGCAATTGGACCGCAGCATCCTCGACGAAGTGTTGCAAGAAGCACATGGCCTGGAGCCCAAGATCAGCGGCAATGACCGCCAGAAGTTGGGTGAGTATCTCGAATCGATTCGCGACATCGAGAAGCGAATTGAGAAGGCCAACAAGGAAGAGCGGATCGAAGGCTGGCGTCCGACGCTGAGCAAGCCGGACATGCCCCGCCCCAAGGATGAGTTGCCGCAGGATGTGCCGGCGCACATGAAGTTGATGATGGACTTGACCGTACTGGCTTTCCAGATGGACAAGACACGCGTCGCCACCTGCATGTTGAATAATGACCTTTCGCAGATGAACTTCAAGTTCCTTGAAGGGGTTAAGGGCGCTTTGCATCTGGATCTGACGCACAACGGTCGTGCCCCGGCTGCCGAGGCGATGTATCTGAAGACAAACCAGTTTCACGTGCAGCAGTTTGCCTACCTGATTGATCGCATGAAGAAGATCGACGAGGGCGGGCAATCCTTGCTCGATAGTTCGATGTTGATGCTTTGTTCGAACCTGTTCGATGGCGACACACACGGTGCCGACCAGTTGCCCATACTGCTTGCGGGCAAGGGCGGCGGATCGCTGAAGACCGGTCGCGTTCTCGACTATCTAGACAAAGAGAGTGATCAGCGGCGCGCGTGTAGCTTGTATCTATCGCTCATGGACCGCATGGGCGTCCAGTTAGACAAGTTTGGCGACAGCGACCGACGGCTCACAGACCTGTAAGACATGGCGACGCTTTACGAGGCTGTTAACGCAAATAACGTCGAGCTGGTGCGGAGTCTGCTCGAAGCCGGCACCGATCCAAACGACAACGAGAGCCTGTATCATTCGACGGAGCATCGCGATCATAAGTGTCTGAAGTTGCTGTTGAAGCATGGTGCCAAGATCGAAGGCATGAATGCGCTGAAGCACATGCTTGACCGTGAAGACCTGAAAGGAGCCGAGATCCTGCTCCAAGCCGGGGCGAAGCCAGAACTGCATTGGGCGATCTTTCGCCGGCGCAGCGCGGCGATCGTTGAGAGGATGCTGCACTACGGTGCGGACCCGAACGAACGGAGTCACGAGGGACGCACGCCCTATGCGCATGCGGTTCTCGGGCTGTTGTGGGATGTTGCCGGAGTGCTCATGGACATTGGAGCGGATACGACGCTCACACCGTTTGAACGGGCACTGGGTGGAGGACCAGGACCGATGCCGACCTTCGACGGCAACCTTCTGGATGCCAAAGAGCTACCGTCGCAAGCATCGATGCATTACACGGGTAATGTGCGAAGCATGCTGGATGCCGGTTACCCGGTGGACGCACAGGGCTGGGAATTGGGAGCAACGGCGATGCATTGGGCCTCCTGGAAGGGCTATGCGGACCTGGCGGAACTGCTGTTGGCGCACGGGGCGTCGCTCACCATTGAAGATACGCAATTCAAGGGGACTGCGGTCGGCTGGTTGGCTCATGGCATTGAGAATTGTCATGAGCCGGGCGGTGACTATGCGGCAGTCAGGCGCATGATAAACTCATCGCTTCAACCCCATGATCAAGCTTAAGCTCTGCTTCTCCACGACCGTTCTTTACTGCCTTACGGCGGCTGCCCAGACCTCTTCCCTGCCCGTCCCTTACGCGACTCCTTCGGCGACGAATCCGCCAAAACTTGTCGCGAAGCCCGAGGGCAAGCAGCTTACGGTCCCGGAAGGCTTCAGTGTCACCGAGTATGCCTCGGGCCTATCCAAGCCCCGGATTATGTTGGAGGTTAAGCCCGGAACGATACTGGTGTCCGATAGCGTCGCCAAGGGCAGCGTGTTTGCGCTCACTAACGGCGGCAAGGACAAGAAGGTACTGATCAAGGATCTTGACCGTCCATTTACGCTGGCTGTTTATAAGGGCTTTCTCTACGTGACGGAGGCCGAGTCACTCAAGCGTTATCCATTCGATGTGAAGAAATTAACAGTTGGACCGGGGCAGGAAGTTGTTTCGCTCAAGGGTTACGGCAAGGGCCATTGGACTCGTTCGCTTGCCTTTGACACGAAGGCGAACAAGATGTATCTGGGCGTTGGATCGGGATCGAACATCGATACTGGAGACCCGGCGAATCGCGCTGCCATTAATGTTTATAACCCCGACGGCAGTGGCCATGAGATCTTTGCCAGCGGGTTGCGCAATCCGGTTTCAATCCGTTGGAACCCGGTGACAAAGAAGTTGTGGTCGACCTGCCAGGAGCGCGATGGACTGGGCGACGATCTTGTGCCGGACTTCTTTACGGAAATCAAGCAGGGCGCATTTTATGGCTGGCCCTATGCCTACATTGGGCAGAACGAAGAGCCGCGACATAAGGGCGAAGCGCCCGAGATGGTGAAGAAGAGTATCGTACCGGATGTGGTGCTGCCAGCGCACGTCGCCTCGATGGACTTTACCTTTTACACCGGCAAGCAGTTCCCCTCGAAGTACAAGAATGGCGCGTTCCTGGCCGAGCGGGGATCGGGAAATCGGGCGCAGCGCATTGGCTATCAGATCGTCTTCATTCCGTTCAAGGATGGCAAGCCAGCGGGCGCGCCGGAAACGTTTCTGGGTGGCTTCATGATGGGCTCAGGTGATAAAGAAGTTTGGGGCCGCCCGGTGGGTGTGACGCAACTGGCGGATGGCAGCCTGCTGGTGAGCGAGGACGGCAACAACAAGATCTGGCACGTCAGCTACAAAAAGATTTAAACTATAGTTAACTCGAAAGAGCTACCTATGATTCAGGGCGAACCCGCCTCACGTTCTCTCTCAGAAGTTCACTCAAGCGTCTCAGTCCGCAAGGTCGGATTCTGGCGGCGCTTGCTTGCGTTCTCAGGTCCGGCTTACTTAGTTAGTGTCGGTTATATGGACCCTGGAAACTGGGCCACCGACCTTGAGGGCGGCGCGCGTTTTGGCTATCAGTTGCTGTGGGTGCTGCTGATGTCCAATCTGATGGCGGTGCTGTTGCAGACCTTGTGTGCGCGACTGGGGATTGTGCGCGGACGGGATCTGGCGCAGGCCTGCCGCGAAAGTTACCCGGCGGCTGTCAATTACTCGCTTTGGATCTTGTGCGAGTTGGCGATTGCGGCTTGCGATCTGGCGGAGGTGTTGGGCGCGGCGATCGCGTTGAACCTGCTGTTCAAGCTGCCGCTGCTGTACGGCGTATTGATTACGAGCCTCGATACGCTGCTGATTCTGTGGTTGACGCGTTTTGGCATTCGGCTGATTGAGGCCGTGGTGCTGGTGTTGATCGCGACGATTGGGGCCTGTTTTGCGTTTGAGATTTTTCTAGCCAAACCGAGCATTGCCCAGATGGCGACGGGACTGGTGCCGAGGTTGACGAATGAGAGCCTGTATGTCGCGATCGGGATATTGGGCGCGACGGTGATGCCGCATAACTTGTACTTACACTCTGCGCTGGTGCAGACGCGCAGGTTTGGCAAGTCGGTGGAAGAAAAGCGAGAGGCGTGCTGGTATAACTTCATCGATAGCGCGCTGGCACTCAATCTGGCGTTGTTAGTGAATGCCGGGATTTTGATTTTGGCGGCTAGCACTTTCTTTCAGCATGGGGTGGAAGTGAAGGAGATCCAGCAGGCGCACGCGCTGTTGTCGCCGCTGTTGGGGACGACGCTGGCGAGCATTCTGTTTGCGGTGGCGCTGCTGGCGAGCGGGCAGTCATCGACCGTGACCGGGACAATGGCTGGGCAAATCGTGATGGAGGGCTTTGTTAATATCCGGATGCAGCCGTGGCTGCGACGGATGGTGACAAGGCTGTTGGCGATTACTCCAGCGATTGTGACGATCATGATTTCCGGGGAGCAGGCGACTTACAAGTTATTGATCCTGAGTCAGGTGGTGTTGAGCTTGCAACTGCCGTTTGCCATTATTCCGCTGATTCACTTTACTTCGGACAAGGCCAAGATGGGGGACTTTGCCAACGCGCTTTGGGTGAAAGTGTTGGCGTGGGTGACTGCGGCGGTGATCGTCGCACTGAACATGCGGCTGGCCTGGCAGACGTTGGAGCCATTTGGATTGTGGATCTGGTTGCCGGTTGCGCCAGTGCTGTTGTTGTTGGGTTATGTGGTGGCACTGCCGTGGTTGCCGCGTCGGGAGCGAGTGGCGGTGGAGATGCCGGGGGCGGAGATTCCGGCGTTTGAAGCGCCACAGTACAAATCGATTCTGGTGCCGCTCGATCACTCAAAGCTTGACCGGATTGCGTTGGGCCATGCCAGCGCGATTGCCAGGCAGCATGGGGCGAAGCTGTACTTGCTGCATGTGGAAGAGGGAGTTACCAGCCAGGTGTATGGCGAGTTGAGCGATACGGCGGAGGTGGAGGAGGGGAGCCTTTATCTGACGCATATCATCAAGAGTCTTGCGGAACAGGGGATCGTGGCGGAGGCGAAGGTGGTGCATCGGGATAGCCCGCGTCGCGCGATTATTGAGGCGGCGAGACTGTATTCGCCGGGGCTGATTGTTATGGGGGCGCATGGGCATGTGGGGATCAAGGATCTGATCTTCGGGTCGACGATCAATGCGGTGCGGCATGAGGTGGCGGCGCCGGTTTTGATTGTGCGGTAGGACTACGTGCGGTTGAGGTGAACTTCAGCCTGATCTAGCGCGGCGATTGCCGCCGATCTCGAGACGGTAGGAAAGTCGTCCAGGAATTCTTCAAGCGTATCGCCGCCTTCGAGGTAGTCTAAGAGGGCCCTAAACGGAACTCGCGTGCCCGAGAAGACAGGGGTTCCGCCAAGGATTTCGGGGTCGCTGGCGATGATATTCTCTCTGTTCATGGCTTATAGTCTTTCGCGCGAGAATGGCAATACTGCGAGCAGCTGGTCTGTTAGTTCCCCTCGAAGACCAAGCGCATGCCCATGAGGACAGATGCTATGGCAGAACTGGGGAGACGCCCGATTCGTTCATCCAACTCGATCTTGTCAATCGTGACTACTTGAGACACATTTACAACACTTGGTTTTTGCAGTCGCGCATCGCCCTTTTTCAAAGTGACGTTCCCCGGTGAGAGTGCTCGCTCCATGTTCGAAGTGATCGGGCAAACCATCGTAGTTGCGATTCGGCTGCGATTGAAAGAGTCGCACTGCACAACGACACAAGGATGCATTTTCGCCGGGACCGAACCGGTCGCGGGCCCGAAGTCGAACCAAAATACATCTCCCTGCCGGATTTCCTTCACCACGCATCCTGAATTTTGAGCTTGGTCTTGAAAGTTCGGATGAGCCGCCGCTCCTCGGTGTTGGGTTCAACCGGGTATGCGCGGTTCAATTGTTCGGTAAGTTGACTCTGGCGCCGCTGCCGAAGGAAGGCTCGCAGGGCTTCCGCTATGAGGCCACTGCGGCTGAGCCCAAGGTCATGAGCCACCGCGTCCGTCTCCTCCATAAGGGAGTCTTCGAGGGAAATCGCCGTCTTCATACCTTTGGTTATACCATTTGACACACTGCTGTTGAGACGGGGGCGAGGAGGGCCGGTTGCCGGGAGCTATGATCACAGAGATGGATGTCATGATCGAGGTTGATCGCGAAGAAGATGGCCGATGGATCGCGGAAGCGGTCGAGCTTCCAGGGGTGATGTGTTATGGCCAAACCCCGGAAGAGGCGATTAGCAGCGCGGAAAGCTTGGCTATTGAAGTGATTGCCGACCGCATCGCTCATGGAGAGATGCCTGTGTCCTCTGCCAGCCACTAAAGCAAAACGCGTTGTGGCGACCCTTGCGGATCGGACTTACGCCGACTAACTTTTAAGCTTCGCCGCACTCAGAGGGAATTGGGAGCATCCGTCGGCCTTTCAGGCTACAATTCCCTACATCGTGATTCGTAACTTTTTGCTGATCTTTGCGGCGGTGTCCTGCTCCGCCGCCGACCCCGTTCGTGACTACGTCCGCGCCCATGAGCGCGAGATTGTGCGCGAACTGGCCGCGCTGATCGAGATTCCCAATCACTCCTCCGACTTGCCCAACATCGAGCGCAATGCCGAGCTGGTTCGCGCGATGTTCGAGAAGCGGGGGGTGCCCACGCGGCTGCTGCGGCTGAAGAATTATCCTCCCATCGTGCTCGGGGAGATCAAGACTCCGGGGGCTAAGCGGACCTTCAACCTATACGCGCATTATGACGGGCAGCCCGTTGACCCTAAGCTTTGGACCAACGGCGCGCCGTTTCGCCCGGAGTTGCGCGACTTGACCGGTAAGGTGTTGCCGCTTGACCAAGTGAAGTACGACCCGGAGTGGCGGATCTTTAGCCGGTCGAGTTCAGACGATAAGGGGCCGATCCTGTTTATGGCCACCGCGCTGGACGCGATGAAGGCTGCTGGCATCGCGACCAAGGCGAATATCCGCTTTTTCTTTGAGGGCGAGGAAGAGGCAGGCTCACCCCATTTGACTGAGTATCTTCGTGAGTACAAAGACCTCGTGCGCGGCGATCTGTGGATCATTTGCGATGGCCCGGTGCATCAGAATCGGCAACAGAGCATTGTGTTTGGCGTGCGCGGGGCGACTACCATCGAGCTGACCGTTTATGGCCCGAAGAAGGAATTGCACAGTGGACATTATGGCGGTTGGGTTCCGAATCCTGCGCAGCGACTGGCGCGGCTTATTGCCAGTCTGAGCGATGGCGAGGGGCACATTCTGGTGAAGGATTTCTATAAGGGTGTGGTGCCTTTTAACGCTGCTGAGTTGAAGGCGATTGCCGCGATTCCGCCGGTTGAAGACAGTTTGAAGGAAGAGTTTGGCATTGCCGATGTCGAGGGCGATGGGCAGAGTTTGTCGGCGACTTATGGGAAGCCAACATTGAACGTCAGGGGCATGCGGAGCGTGGATGTGGGTGCCGGGGGGAGGAATGTGATTCCGGCGGAGGCCGTGGCGTCGATGGATATTCGCCTGGTGAAGGGGCTGGACGCACAGACCGAAGTGGCGCGGGTTCGCGATCATATTGCCGCGCAAGGGTATTTTTTTTTGGACCGCGAACCGACCGACGAGGAGCGGCGCAAGCATAACAAGATCGCCAAATTGACTTCGGGGGCGGGACGGGGATTTGGCTATAACAGCGTGCGGACTCCTCTGGATTTGCCGATTGCGCAGGATGTGATTCGGGCCGTTGAGGCCGTGGTGGGCAAGGTGGTACTGATTCCTTCAGCCGGGGGCAGCGTGCCGCTGGCCATGTTTCAGGAGGTGACGGGGATGCCTTTACTTCTGGTGCCGACCGTCAACCATGACAACAATCAGCACTCTCATAACGAGAACCTGCGGCTGAAGAATCTTTGGGACGGGATTGCTGTTATGGCCGCGCTGATTGGGATGCCGTAGGGGCTTGGAGTCCAAAACTTCAATGGATACGGCCCACAGTTGATGCTTACTCTTGGAGGTCTAGCGCCAGCCATCCAATTGCATCGTCGAGTCTACCAATTGGTTAGTCTGGCTCTGAGTCCTTGGACCGGACTGAAGCCATTAATTGGCTCCTATCCGTCGGTCGGGGTTAAAACTGCCATATGCTCCGCACACAAATCTGGCCATGCCAGATCGTTGTCCCCCTCAAACCAGCAAATGTTGATTTCACGATCCTTACAGAGATAATCGGTCACCCAAGGTATGGTTGGCCTCTCTGGTAGAACCAAGCAGAGGGAGATTTCTGGATCGTTAATTTCGTCCCGATACCGATATCTGTACTCGTAAAGCTGGCTGAGGCCTTTGCGTATCTGCTCAAGAAGACTTTCGCCGCCACTCTTCATTTCAAAAATGAAGGAGCCATCCTCGGGAATTTTGGCGAAGAGGTCGATGTGGTCGTTCTCTGTTGGAATTGCGCCCAGACGTCGAAGCCACGCATCCATTTTGTCGATGAGTTCTTTATGAGCGAGATTTCGACGCTGTAGCTTGACATGAGTGAGTTCGGGGTCGGCCATCTCCCGACGTCGATCATATGGCCGCACCTTTGGAAGATAGCCTGTGCGTCCGCGAAATGGATATGTTTCTGCGACCGGCTCTGGGACAACGGTCGGTTCTCCTACGTGAGCAGGCTCAAGGGCCATTGGCGAACCAAGAGCCTGATCGTTGGTTAATGCTTCCACAATTTCTGATGAAAGCACGCGTACCGCATCAAAATGGCGTCCCCATGACCCGCTTCCGATCACGTCTTCAATGTCTTTCGCAGAAGCGCATCCATCAAACCCTTCGAACTGAATAGTCATGCTGCAAATTGCGTTGAGCTGGCGTACTAATTGAGCCCCATCTGCCTTATTGACGCTTTCACGAAGGCTAACCGCCTCGTTTTGGAGGACAAACATCTCGGTGTGGCGTAGGGTATGGAAACGATTTTCACCTTGAGGAACGTCGATGTGACCTGATCGAATGCCATCCAATCCATTTGCCACACGCTCCATCGGCGGCAATGCATGCTGGTTTAGGGAATTGATGTTTGCCAATCCGAAGATCTCTTTGAATGTGACAGTGGCCTCTAGATCGCTGACTGCGCGAAGTTGTGCGTCTGCCTTCAGTGCCACCGCAATGAGCCGCGTTGGGGAAAAATGGATGCCCTGGCTAATGAATTCCAACGCCCGGTCCCGAGCGTTCGCTTGCAGCCACAAGCTGTTCGTTCCACTCGGATAGACTGCTCCCATGGCGTTTGGATATTGGAAGAGAGGGAGCTGTAAGCGAAGGAACGAAGCGACATCAGGCTCCTCGCACAGCAAAAAGCGTTTTGCCGTCTCGCTTACTCTCACGACCCATCCTGCGGGGGATTGCTCAAGGAAATATAGTCCAAAGTATGCGGGGTATGCACTGAACTCATCGCGAAACTTCGAGCGATCCCGACCACCTTTGGAGACTTCCCTAACAACTTGGGACAGGTAAGTCGCTCGAGGGCTAATGCGTCGAAGCCGTGCTTCAAACTCATCGCGATTATAAAGTCGACCGTCGAATTCACCGAAAATCGCCGCAAGCTCCGCGAGCTTTTCAGGCCAGTCCTCCCCGCTCGAGTGTATTTTGTGGCTAAACAGGTCAAGGATCATTTTGTGACCTCGTTTTAGTTCGTTAAGTAATCAAGGCCTAATAGTTCTGCCAGCTGGGCATATGTCTTTTTTTTCTTAGCTCCCAGCAGATGGGCTTTGACGTGCTCAGCAAGCAGCGCAGCAAATAGCGGAGGAACCGCGTTTCCGACCTGCCTGATCACATGCCGCCCGGTACCATGGAATGCCCACCAGTCCGGGAAGGTTTGCATTCGCGCGGACTCGCGCGGAGTCACTTCGCGAGGCGGTGCGTGTCAACAACTTTGAGACAGTTTACATGGGAGTTTACTGAGTATTTTTTAGAGGTGGTTTGTTGATCCAGACCTGGTTGGGTGCTGGATGGGACTGTGGGGGACGGTTGACGAAGCGTTCGGGGTGAAGGATG
>JBBRBI010000101.1:0-20560 GCA_038206015.1 Bryobacterales bacterium
GGCGGACTCGGGGTTGTCGATCCAGAGGTCCTCGGTGGCGGTTTCCAGTTTGCGGCTGCGGACGACCTGGAAGGCGGCCCAGGCGTAGCGCTGGAAGGTCTCTTCTTCGAGGTGGGAATCGGGCTGGCAGTCTTTGCGGAGCTTTAGCGTGAAGGCGCGGTGTTGCTCTTCGAGGCCGGGAGTGGCTTCGTTCTGTTCGGCGTATCTGGTTCCGGTGGATGGGGTCATTGGCTTTGAACTTTCTGTTTCTGAAATTGAAAAAGAGCCGTGGCTGCGAGGTGATCGCAGTTCGGCTCTACTGGCATCAAGATATCAGTCGAGGCTTCGAATCCGAACTATGGTTTGGGGATGTTGTTGAAAACGGGGGAGATTTAGGCGACAGATTTCTGTCAATGATTTGTGGGGGCAACGAAGCCCGTAACGGCTTGTGGTTCGCCTTTGATGGGTCACTTTGTTAAAATGCGACATGAGGGAGAGGTAGTATTTTGAAAATCCAAGTTACAAAGATCGAGCAAATCGCGAAGGACGTCAAGTCGTTTGAGTTTCGTGGCGCTGCGGGCGAAATGTTGGCCCCGTTTGAAGCAGGCGGCCATCTGGACTTGACGCTTGAGGCAGGATTGAAGCGGCCTTACTCACTCGTCTCTGACCCGGCGGATTTGTCGCATTATTCCATCGCCGTTTTGTTGCACCCTGGCGGACGGGGTTCCACTTTGCTGCATGAGCGACTGCAAGTAGGCGCGTGGATCGAAGCCGATGCGCCAAAGAATAGTTTTGGGCTTCAGCCCGCCACTCATACGATTATGATCGCCGGCGGGATCGGGGTGACTGCCATCCGATCGCATTCCCGCGAATTGCAGCGGAGCGGGGCCCCTCATGAGATTCACTATACGGGGCGGGGCCGGGAGCGGATGGCGTTCCTGGACGATCTTGGCGGACGGGTGACGGTTTATGATTCCAAGGCGGGCGAGAGGCTGAATGTGGAGGCGGTGATGGCTACGCCGCAAGCGGATACACAAATTTATGTGTGCGGCCCTGGACGATTGATCGATGCTGTAAGGAGCATTGGGGCGGCGCAGGGGTGGGCCCCGGAGCAGATTCATTTTGAGAGCTTTGGCGCGACGACCGAAGCAGGCGACCAGCCGGTGGAGCTGGAATTGCGCAGGTCTAAAATCAAGGTAACTGTGCCGGTTGGTAAGTCGCTGCTGGAGGCGATTGAAGAAGCCGGTGGATGGGTGCCGTGGGATTGCAAACAGGGCGAGTGCCGGACCTGCGTCAGCACGGTACTGGAGGGCGAGCCGGTGCATCGCGACTTGTGTCTGAGTGAGAAGGATCATAAGACGCTGATTACGCCCTGTGTATCATGGGCCAAGGGTCGATTGGTCCTCGATATCTGATGCTTTTCATAACTTTGTTCCTTAGCGCCTCGATGATCCTGGCTGGGCAGACACTTGGCGCCCCGCCCGCCGATCTGATTGGCTTTAGTCAGGGCATGCGCGCTCTGGCGCGGAAAGTGTCGCCGTGCGTGGTTGAAATCGTGATCTCGAAGTATTCGACGGGCGAGGCGGAAGGCACTGCGGGCACGGGCCTGTTGCGCCGACAGCGGGGCAGCGGGAGCGGTGTTTTAGTTGACGCTGCGGGATACATCATCACAAATGCGCATGTCGTATCGAGCGCCTACAGTATCCAGGTGGCCCCGCGCGGGATGGGACCGGAAGCCAAGGCGATGGATGCCAAAATCGTAGGAATTGACCGCGAGAGTGACCTGGCGGTGTTGAAGGTGGAGGGCAAGAACTTTCCGCATCTCGCGTTTGGGCGCAGTGATTTACTGGAACAGGGCGACATTGTGCTCGCGTTTGGGAGCCCGCTAGGGCTGGAGAATTCGGTTTCGATGGGGGTGGTGAGTTCGCCGGGGCGGACGGTGGGCGAGGAGAATCCGATCGGTTACATCCAGACGGACGCGGCCATCAACCCTGGCAACAGCGGCGGGGCGCTGGTGAACGCGGCGGGGCAGTTGGTGGGGATCAATTCATTTATTCTTACGCAGAGCGGTGGGAGCGAGGGGATTGGATTTGCGATTCCATCGAATGTGGTGCGACAGACCTATCGCCAGATTCGCGCCTATGGGGGCGTGCGGCGGGGCATGATCGGCATCGCGGCTCAGAACCTGACTCCACTGCTGTCGAGGGGATTGGGACTGGAGGCGACGAGCGGCGTAATCCTGAGTGACGTGCAACCCGAGAGCCCGGCAGAGAAGGGCGGCCTCGAGAGCGGCGATCTGATTTTGACAATCGACGGCATCAAGGTGCGCAGCGTGCGACAGGTAACGATGGAGATCTACCGGAAACGCAAAGGCGACGTGATGAACATGACGGTGCGAAGGGGTAAGGAGACGCGACCGGTGGCGGTGACGGTGGCAGAGCAAGAGGTGCAGCACGACAAAATGTCGGGCATGGTGAGCGTTGAGAACAATCTGGTGAAGCGACTGAGCGCGTTGGTGATCCCGCTGACCAAGGACAACTTGCAGACGCTGGGGAGCTTTCGGCATGACTATGGCCTGGTGGTGGCGGCGCGCAGTGCGGAGGGCATGAAACAGGATATCGACGTTGCAGTGGGCGATGTAATTTATGGGGTGAACGGGATGATTACAACGACAGTCGAGAGCCTGAGTGAGGCGCTGGAAAAACTGAAGCCCGGCGACGCGGTGGTGATTCAGTTGGAGCGCGACCATCAGGTGCGCTTTGTCGCTTTTGAGTGGAGCTAGGAAGTTGCCCTAGTTTACGGGACCGGGCGTATGGAGAGCGTGCGCATGCAGCTCTTGCATCGAGACCAATTGCAGGACGTTGTGATGGGTCGCCTCGAGGATCACGCTCGGGGCGCAGCCGGCATCCAGCGCTTCTTTCCACCGATCGGCACAGAGGCACCATTGATCACCGGGCTTGAGGCCAGCGAAGCCCCAGTCCGGGCGCGGCGTTGAAAGATCGTTTCCTGCGGCTTTGGAGAATTCGAGGAAGTCCTCAGTGAGCAGGACGCAAACGGTGTGCTTGCCGGTGTCGTCGTCACCAGTCTCACAGCATCCAGTGCGATAGAAGCCCGTCATTGGGCTGGTGGAGCAGGGTGTCAGCACCTGACCCAAAACATTTCTTTGCGGTTTTGCCATCTATCACTAGGTTAGTTGAGAGTGAGCCGTAATAGGTTGCCCGGCGATGGAACAGCGAAATTTCGGATGCGAGGGGCAAGCTGAAGCCAGAGTTCTACCCAGGGCGCTTTGCGGCTTTTGACGGAAGCTAACGACGGGAACTACCGCGTGAATGGCGAACAAATACCATCCAGAGGGTAGGGAGCTTCCAGGCCGAGAGCTGCGTACTGTGAGAGAGTTGCAGCCCAAAGTCAAATCAACGCTAAGCGCGGCAGTGCGAGTGATGAGGATCGTTTTTTACGCGATTCTTTGCATTGCCTGCGTGGCGGACGACTTTGACAACCCGCAATCGACAAGCGCAACGCGATCAGTGCGGTCGGCCGCAGCGGATACGGATGGGGATTCGGACGAGGCCGGCGGCCATGCAGGGCTAGGGCTGTGCGAACCGATCCTAGGGCGGGACACGCTGGACAGACCCGCCGAAGCGGCGAGATCCAAGGTTGCCCGCAGTACCACGCCACGCCCCAGCGACTTGAGCATCCGACCGATGCGCGGGCGCGCGCCGCCCACACTCCTCTAACTTCCACAGCAAACAATCTGTTGATTTACAGGAGCCCCGATGGACCATCTATCGAGACGCACGCTCAGCTTTATTCTCGGAATTACGTTTACGGCCAGCTGTTTGTCCGCGCAAACGACTCTGACCTGGGAAGAGTTGAAAGAGCGATTTAAGAAGAACAACCCGAATCGACTTGCCGGCGAGCTGTCGATTGAGGAAGCCAAGGCCAATGAGATTACGTCGGGATTGCGGCCCAACCCGGTGTTCACGTCGACCGAGGATCAGAATAAATTGTTCTCGACCAATCCTTACCGGCCGCTGGGCGCGATCCAGTGGACGGAAGCGTTTAGCCAATTGATCGAGCGACGGAACAAACGGCAGTTGCGAGTGGAAAGTTCGCGGCTGTCCACTCAGATCTCCAAAACGGATTTGGCAGACCTGGAGAGGCAATTGCTGTTCGTGTTGCGAGACGCCTATGTTCGCGTGCTTCAAGGGAAATCGGTGGTGGAGTTGGCCACGGAGAACTTGAAGTATTACGACCGGGTAATCGAAGTGAACCGTGAACGACAGAAGGCGGGCGACATCGCCAGAATCGACTTGCAACGGGTGGAGTTGCAGCGAGCGCAGTTTGAAGGCGATCTGGTGAACGCGACAGTGAATTTGCGGACAGCAAAGATCGCGTTGTTGGCGACGATCAACGAGCGGATGCCGGTGGGCGGCTTTGACGTCAGCGGGCGCTTTGACTACAAGCCAGTGTTGATGACGAACGACGAGGTTCGGGCGGATGCGGCGGCAACTCGACCGGATCTGATGTCGGCGATAACGGCGATCGAGCGGGCAAAGGCGGATAACCGGCTGGCGCAGGCGAATGGGTCGACGGACCCGACATTGATCGCGGACTACGCGAGAGCTGGACCGGAGAACACGCTGGGAGTGGGGTTCTCGATCCCGTTAAGAATCTTCGACCGGAACCAGGGCGAGAAGGCGCGGACGGCGATTGAAATCCAGAGGACGGACAAGGTACGAGCGGGTGTTGAAGCGACGATCTACCGGGACGTAGATTCGGCATACGCGACGATCGAGAGCGTCGCGGCGTTGCTGAAACCCTACCGGGAAAAGTATTTGCCGCAATCAGAGGATGTGCGGGAGACAGTGTCGTTCTCCTACAGCAAGGGGGGAGCGTCCTTGCTTGAGTTTCTGGACGCGCAGAAATCCTATCGGGACATTCAACTGAACTATCGGAACCTATTGGCGTCTTACTTATCCGCCATCAACCAACTGAACTTAGCAATCGGGAAAGAGGCGATTCAATGAGAAACGCAATTGAGTGGATGATTTTGGCAGTGGCGCTCATGGGGGGTGTCGGCTGCTCGCGTGGACCGGGAAGTGCGGTGAGTGCGGCCAGCAACGAAGCGACGAAGATCGAGACGGCACCGGACGAATCGATCGTGGAAGTGGAGCATCCAGAGCAATTCGTGCTGACGAATGTGGAGACGCAGGGGACGGCGGAGGAGATTACAGCCAACGGATCGGTGGCGGCGGACGTGAGCCGGACGCTACCGGTGAATGCGCTGACAGGAGGACGAGTGACCGAGGTGCACGCGCGACTGGGCGATGCGGTGACCAAGGGGCAACTGTTGATGAAGATGATGAGCCAGGATCTGGCGGCGGCGATCGCGGACAGCCGCAAGTTCAAGACGGACGAAGTTTTGGCGCGGCGCCAACTGGAGCGGGCGAAGCTATTGTTTTCGCGCGGGGCGATTGCGGAGAAAGACGTACAGGCGGCCGAGGATGTGGATGAGAAAGCACGGATCGACGTGGAAAGCACGGAGCAGCGAATTCGGGTACTGGGAGGGGACCCGCAGCTGCCGTCCCCGGTGATCGAGATCCGTTCACCGGGGACGGGCGTAATTGTGGAGCAAAACGTCACCATGGCGGCGGGGGTGAAATCGTTGGATAACTCACCCAATCTATTTACGATCGCCGACTTAAGCAAGGTTTGGATCTTATGCGACGTGTATGAGAACAATCTGGCGCAGGTGCACATGGGCGATCTTGCCGAGGTGAAGCTAAACGCGTATCCAGAGAAAGTGTTGCGCGGCCAAGTGAGCAATATTTCGCGGGTGTTGGACCCGGCGACGCGCACGGTGAAGGTGCGCCTGGAGCTGGACAACGCGGCGGGGCTGTTGCGGCCGGGAATGTTTGCCGTCACCACGTTTCGATCACAAGTGACGAAGCAAAGACCGGTTGCGCCGATGAGCGCGTTCTTGCGGTTGCATGACCGGGATTGGGTGTTTGTGCCACTGGGAGAGAAGCGGTTCCGGCGGGTGGAAGTAACGACGGGCAACCAATTGGCGGATGGGCGGCAAGAAGTGCTGAGCGGGTTGAAAACCGGGGACCGGGTGGTGGCTGAGGCTCTGAAGCTATCGACGGGGGGCGGAAACTGATGATCAAACGAATAGTGGATTTTGCGCTAAGGGAGAGGATGATGGTGGCGGGGATTGGCGTGCTGTTGCTGGCCTGGGGCGGCTATTCGTTTTATAAGCTGCCGGTGGAGGCGTATCCGGACGTGGCGAACACCTGGGTGCAGGTGATCACGCAATGGCCGGGGCGGGCGGCGGAGGAAGTGGAGCAGCAGGTGACGATTCCGATCGAGGCGCAGACGAACGGCGTGCAGCATTTATCGCGGCTGCGCTCGGTGTCGCTGTTCGGGCTGTCGGTGGTAAGCCTGGTGTTTGACGACGACGCCGACAACTTGATGAGTCGGCAACAGGTATTGGAAAAGCTGTCGCAGATGACCTGGACAAACGGATTGAACCCGACACTGGGACCCGATTTCAGTCCGGTGGGCCAGATCTATTTCTACACGGTGAAGAGCACGAATCCGCAGATCGACGTAAGCGAATTGAAGGCGCTGGAGGACTGGGAACTGGAGAAGCGGTTTAAGACGGTGCCGAACGTTGTAGATGTTTCGAGCTTTGGGGGGAGCACGCGCGAGTATCAAGTCAAAGTGGACCCGAATCAACTGGCGGCTTACGGGATCGGGATCGCGCAGGTGGAGCAGGCGCTGGCGGCGAACAACGTCAACGCGGGAGGGAGCTTCATCGAACATGGGCAGCAATCGTTCAACGTGCGGGCGCTGGGCCTGATGCGGAACACTGCGGACATTGGGCAGACAGTATTGAAGGTGCAAGGCGGGACCGCAGTGCGGGTGCGCGACGTGGCCACGGTGACACAGGGGCCGAAGATCCGGCTGGGGCAAATTGGGAAGGCGACACGAGTGTCGGCGACGAAGGTGACGGACGAGGACGACGCAGTGGAAGGCATCGTGTTGTTGCGCAAGGGCGCCGAATTTGACAGCACGATCGACGCGATCCACGAGAAGGTAAAGGACCTGAACGAGAACTTTTTGCCGAATGGGGTGAAGATCGTGCCGCACTTGGACCGCGGGGATCTGGTCAAGTTCACCACCGAGACGGTGATGCACAATCTGGTGGAGGGGATCGTGCTGGTGGTGGTGATTCTATTCTTCTTTTTGGGGAACATACGGAGCGCGCTGATTGTGGCTTGCACGATTCCGTTTTCGCTTCTGTTCGCCTCGATCCTGTTGGACCTGCGGCACATCCCGGCGAATCTGCTGTCGTTGGGGGCATTGGACTTTGGAATGGTGGTGGACGGGGCGGTGGTGATGGTGGAGAATATCCTGAGCCACGTGGGCCGGAAGGGCGAGGAGAATCTGACGATTCTTGAAAAGATCGGGCGGGCGGCGCACGAGGTGCAGAGGCCAGTGTTTTACGCGATTGGAATTATCATTACGGCGTATCTTCCGATCTTCACGCTGGAACATGTCGAAGGTAAATTGTTTCGACCGATGGCGTGGACGGTGGCGTTTGCGTTGCTGGGGGCGTTGATTTTCTCGATGCTACTGGCACCGGTGCTGGCGAGTTTTCTGTTCCGCAAGGACACGCGGGAGTGGCATAATCCTTTGCTGGCAGCGATGGAGCGTCTGTATCGGAAGCTGTTGGTGTGGTGCGTCGGGCATCGCTGGATCACGGTTGGCGTGGCGGCGATGGCGTTTTGCGGGAGCGTGTTACTGGCGGCGAGCGGAGCGATTGGTTCGGAGTTTTTGCCGCATCTGGACGAGGGCGCGATTTGGGCGAGAGGCACGCTGAGCTCCAGCGTGGGACCGACGGAATCCGCACGCGTGACGCAGGAAGCGCGGCGGGCGTTTGCGGCGTTTCCAGAGGTTAAGCAAGTGGTGTCGCAATTGGGGCGGCCCGACGACGGGACGGACTCAACGGGCTTCTTCAACACTGAGTATTTTGTGGACCTGAAGCCGCACGAGGAATGGCGCCCGCAGTTTAAAACCAAGGACCAACTGGTGGAGGCGATGAACGGCGAGGTGAGCAAGCTGCCCGGGGTGCTGTGGAATTTTTCGCAGCCGATCGCGGACAACATGGAGGAGGCGGTGAGCGGAGTGAAGGGGCAGTTGGCCGTGAAGTTGTACGGAACAGATTTGAAGACGCTGGAGGCGACGGCGGAGAAGATCGCGGGAGTCATGGGCAAGATCGCGGGCGTGGCGGACTTGGGCGTGTTCCGGGTGGTGGGACAGCCGAATCTGAACTTTCATGTGAACCGGGAGAAGGCGAACCGGTACGGCATCAACGTGGCAGACGTGCAGGACGCAATTGAGACAGCGGCGGGCGGCAAAGCGGTGAGCCAGATCCTGGACGGCGAGCGGCGATTCGATCTTACGGTGAGGTATCAGGAGCAATTTCGCAGGACCCCGGAAGACATTGCGAAGATCCGGATTCTGGCGCCGAGCGGAGAGAGAGTGACGCTGGGGCGGGTGTGCGATGTACAGATCCAAGACGGGGCGTCGATGATCTACCGGGAGTCCGGCTCAAGGTACATCGCGATCAAGTACAGCGTACGAGGACGGGATCTGGGGTCGACGGTGGAGCAGGCGATCGAGAAGGTGAACAAAGAGGTGAAGATGCCACGGGGCTACCGGTTGGAGTGGGCCGGGGAGTACGAAAGCCAGAAGAGATCGCAGAAGCGGATGGCGGTGATTGTGCCGGTGACGATTCTGATGATCTTTCTGATCCTGTATACGGTTTTTCATTCATTGAAATGGGCGATGTTGATCATGGCGAACATTGCGCTGGCGCCGATCGGCGGGTTGATTGCTTTGTATGCGACCGGTACGCATTTCAGCGTGTCGTCGGGAGTGGGATTTTTGGCGCTGTTTGGAGTGTCCGTGCAGACGGGACTGATTATGGTGGAGTACATCAACCAGTTGCGACTGCGCGGAGAAACAGTAATTGACGCAGCGGTGGACGGGGCGGTGCGGCGACTACGGCCGATCATGATGACGATGCTGGTGGCTACGCTTGGATTGCTGCCGGCGGCGACATCGCACGGGATCGGGTCGGATTCGCAGCGGCCATTTGCGATCGTGATCGTGGGCGGATTGATCGCGACGCTGTTCATGAGTATCCTGCTGTTGCCGACGATCTATGTTTGGATTGCGCGGCCGGACGATGAGCTGGGCGGTGAAGTTGCCGAAGAGCATTAAGCGGGCTGTGGTGAAGTATGAATGGAGCGAGGAAGAATAAAAAATGGCTGAACTAGAGATTCATCACGAGGGTGCCGAGAACGATCCGAAGGGCAAGCAAGTGGGCGCAATGGCGGCCATTATCGCGATTCTGCTGGCGCTGGTGACGATTTTTTCGCACCGGGCGCACACCAGCGCGGTGGTGCTGAAGACCGAGGCCAACGATCAATGGGCTTACTATCAGGCCAAGAGCTTGAAGAGCCATACGCTGGGCGTGGGGCTGGATTTGCTGAGTGCGCTTGAGGTAAGGAAGGAAGTCGGAGCGAAGATCTCGGAGCGCTATGAGGCCGATCGTAAGCGCTACGAGAAGGAGGGGGAGGAGATCAAACACGAGGCGAGCGCGCTGGACGCCGAGGCCAAAGTGGAGGAGCGGCGGGCGCTGCGCTTTGACATAGGCGAAGGGCTGTTGGAGATTGGGCTGGTGTTGTCGTCGTTGTTCTTTATCGCGCGGCGGCAGATGTTCCCGGTGGTGGGGTTGATTGCGGCGGTGGCGGGGATTGCGGTGGGGCTATCGGGGCTGTTTGTCCACTAGTTGAGAGAGAGGCGCAATAGGTTGAGCGCCGATTGAACGGCGAAGTGGCGGATGCGCTCGCGGTCTCCGCCGGGGTAGCGGAAGCGTTGCGATTTCAGGAGGCCGACGGGGCCTGCGAGCCCAATGAAGACAGTGCCGATGGGAGTTTCTTCAGTGCCGCCATCAGGACCGGCATAGCCAGTGAGGCTGAGCGCCCAGTGGGCGTTGGCTTTATCGCGGGCCCCGGCAGCCATCTGCATCGCTACGACCTCGCTGACTTCAGAGTGCTCCGCTATGGCCCAGGGATCGACCCCCAGGAGGCTTTGCTTCTGGCCGTTGTTGTAGACGATGAAGCCGCCGACAAAGGACTGGGAAGCTCCAGCGACGCCGGAGAGGCGGGAACCGAGCATGCCGCCGGTCAGGGACTCGGCGACGGCCAGCGTGTGGCCTGTGGCTTGAAGGAGGCGCAGGACGGCGGCTTCGAGCGGGGAGCCGTCGTGGGAATAAATTTTGTTGCCGAGAGCGGCTTCGATTTTGGAACCGAGTTCGTGAGTCAGGGAGTCGGCTTCGACTTGCGAGGTGGCCTGAGTGCGGAGGTGGATCGTGATGTCGCCTGCCTTGGCGAGGATCGTTGTCACCGGGCGCTCATAGAGCGTGTAGATGGGCGCGATGAGGGCATCGAGATCGCTCTCCCCCATTCCAGCGACGCGGTAGGTGGCCGTGGCGAGGGCCAGCGGCGGGAGGATGGCGGCGAGGCGGGGGAAGAATTCCGCTTCAGCCATCGGCTTCATTTCGCCTGGAGGGCCGGGGAGCAAGACGATGATGCGGTTGTCGGGGAGGGTAAGCCATTGACCGGGGGCGGTGCCGCGGCCATTAGGGAGAACGTCTGCGCCATCGACAATGTAAGCCTGGCGCTTGTTGATCTCGGCCATGGTGCGACCGAAGGATGTAAAGCGCGCCTCGAGCCAGTCGCAGATGGGCTGATTGAAGATAATTTGGCGGTCGATTGCGGCGGCGACGGCTTCGCGCGTCAAGTCATCCTCGGTGGGCCCGAGGCCGCCGGTGAGGATGAGCAACTCGGCAGATTTGAGGGCATGGCGGATGGCTTGCTCAAGGCCGCCACGATGGTCGCCAACGATGATCTTCTGGATGACTTCGACGCCCATGTCGTTGAGCTTCTCGGTGAGGAAAAGCGAATTGGTGTCGGTACGGGTGTGTGTGAGCAGCTCACTTCCGACGGCGATGATGGCGGCGTGCATGATTGGTCTAGGCTCCGGCGATGTCTACATCGACGCGATAGATCGCGTTGTTGGTGGCCACGGCGAGCGATCGCGACGGGAGGAAGCAGAGGCCGACAATGTTGTGACCCGAGAGGAAGTGCGTGGCTTGGCGCTCTTTATCGATGCGCAGGATGCCCCTGCGGCCGCCATGGCTGGCTGCGGCGTAGAGATTGCCGTCGTGATCAAAGGCGATGCCCTGGGGCCTTCCGAGGCCACGGAAGAACAACTCGATATCGCCATTGGGGGCGATGCGCTGGATGGAATCGAAACTGGATGTCGTAGGACCCGTAACGTAAAGGTGCGAGTCTGGACCGAAGGCCAGATGGTAGGCGGCGATGGAGGGTTCGAGAGTGGCAAAGACGAAGACTTCACGCTCGGGCCCGATCTTGAAGATGGTGCCCGAACGGTCGCCGACGTAGAGGTTGCCAGCGGGGTCGAAGACGATACCGGTGGCAATGCCCATGCCCTCAATGAAGGTTGTGACCTCTCCGGTCGGAGAGACCTGGTGGATGGTGCCGTCATGGCGCGAGGAGACGTAGAGCTTGCCGTCCGGGCCAAAGGCGAGGCCGGTCGGGTTGACGATATCGCTGGCAAAGGGGCGGCAGTCGTAATTGAGATCAATCTTGTAAACGGAGACAGCTGATTTTTGACCGCGACTGCCGGAGAAGGTGGTGTAGATGTTGCCGTCGGCGTCACAGGTGGGGTTGGAGACAGGGTGGAGGCTGTCGGCGACCTGGATGCCAATGGCGCAGTGATAGGCGTTAGAGGTATCGGCATTGAGGCGAATTGTGAGGTCACCGTAGCTGAGGGCTTCGGGGACGCGGGCGATGACAAGATTGCTGGAGCCGATGACGATCATGCCAGGGGCGTCGCCGAAGAGGACTTCGGGACGGGGATCACCGGCGAGGTTGGTGCCGCGAATGGTGAATTCGCCACCGGGGAGGGCGGCGGGGGGTTGAACGCGATCAATACGAATGGGAGGCATGGGGGGGGCTGCTTCTATGATCGCAGAGGCGGGTGAGATCGGCATGTCGCGGTGTGGGATATCGACTTCGGCATAGCTGCCGGGTGTCGCCGCATTTACCGCTGAGACGATGCGCTCAAGATGGAGTTTGACATCCGGCCACTGAGTTTTGCCAGCTGGATACAATTACGGCATGATGGGAAACCCTGTTGTTGTGTCCGACCCGGAGATCATGAACGGAACGGCGTGTTTTGAAGGCACGCGTGTGCCTTTCAAGAACCTGATCGATTATCTGGAGGGCGGCCACTCGCTGGGTGAATTCTTGCGGCAGTTTCCCACAGTGTCTCGTGAGCAGGCAATCCAGGCGCTTGAGGAGGCGAAGGAGTCACTGCTAGCCCAGATCGCATGAAGATCCTGCTGGATGAATGCCTGCCGCTGGATTTTCACCACCAACTGGGGCAAGCAGTTCATACTGCGGAGTGGGCCGAGTTGAAGGGACTAAAGAATGGTCGACTGTTACGGATCCCGCATCAACAAAATTTGGCCAACCGGAGATTTTCGATCCTGATCATCGAGCCCGGCCAAATTGGGTATGTTTCCGGGATTTTGTAATGACGATAAGACGCGGCGAAGCATAGCGGAAATGTTCGCTGAAGTTAGTGGATCACTGGGTTCCGGCCGACGGGTTACACCGGCATGTCGAAGAAGTTGCGAGCGACGTAGATGACGAAGGCCGCGTATACGCCAGCCATGACGTCGTCGGCCATGACGCCCCAGCCGCGCGGCAATCTTTCCAGCGCGTTTACCGGGAACGGCTTCCAGATGTCGAAGAGGCGGAAGAGGGCGAAGGCGACGCTGAAGTTGAGCCACCCGTAAGCACCCACCGCCAACATCGCGATCATCTGCCCGACCACTTCATCGATCACGACGCACTGCGGATCTTTCATCTGCAAGGTGTCGATCATCTCGTTGGAGGCCCAGATGCCGATGATCGTCAGGGCGAAGACAATGAGTGCGAAATGGAGATCGACGAAGAAGAGAAAGCGATGCAGAAGGAAGACGAGTAGCAGCCCGAATAGCGCGCCAGCCGTGCCGGGGGCTTTGGGTGTGTAGCCGGCGTAGAAGCTGGTTGCGAAGACTTCAGCGACGGCGAACTTCATCGTCATCGTCCTCCACATGAAGCTCGAGTGGGGGGCCGGGAATCGAATATTCCTCAGCAGCCCACTTCCCTAAATCGATGTCCTGGCAGCGTGCGCTGCAGAACGGAAAATCTTCTTCACCAAGAGTGGTGAGGCGTTGGCAAATTGGACACTTGGCCTGGGTCGGCATGTTGGTTAGATGTGCTGGTGTTGTCGCTTGGGAGCGGCGTTCAAGATTGGGAAGGGGTTGTTACTGAAGCGCGGCAGATTCGCCTCGGGCGCGCCGTAGACTTCGCCGATCAGATCGTAATCGTGAGCCTCGGTGATACGGAACTTGCGGATCTGGCCTTTTTCGAGAGCGCCGTCCGAGACGTCATTGATGAGGCAGTAGCCGTCGATCTCGGGGGCTTGCGAGGGCAGACGGCCTTGCCACAGTAGATCAGTTTCCTCAGACGGGCCTTCGACGAGGATGGAGAACTCCCGGCCAACCAGGGCCTTGTTCATGCGCTTGGAGATCTTGCGTTGAGCGGCCATCAGGCGGCGCTGGCGATTGTGGATGGTGCGGCCATCGACCTTGGCACCGAGTTCGAAGGACTTGGAGGTCTCTTCATCGGAATATTTGAAGACACCCAGGCGATCCAGTTTGGCCGCCTCGGCGAACTGCATCAGTTCCTCAAAATCGGCATCGGTTTCGCCTGGGAAGCCGACAATCATCGAAGTTCGAATGGCGACGCCGGGAATGGTGGCGCGGACTTTTTCGAGCAGCTTCAGGAAGAAGTCGCCGCTGGAGCCACGCTTCATCAGCTTGAGCACATTGCGGCTGGCGTGCTGCAAAGGCATGTCGATGTACTTCACCAGCGAGGCGTGCTCGGCGATGGTGTCGAGCAACTGCTGCGTGACGCGGTTGGGGTAGCAATACAGAAAGCGAACCCATTTTTCCTGCGGAGTTTCGATTTGAGCGAGGCGGGCCAGCAGGTGCGACAACCCATCCTTGAGCCCGAGGTCTTCGCCGTAGCTGGTGGTGTCCTGGCCGATGAGGTTGATTTCACGGATGCCGGAATCAAAGAGGCGCGTGGCTTCTGAGATGATCGACTCGAAGCGGCGGCTGCGGAAGTTGCCGCGGAATTGCGGGATCACGCAGAAGGTGCAGGGATGATCGCAACCCTCGGCGATCTTGATATAGGCCGAGTGGCGTCCGGTGGTGAGCACACGCGGCGAGAGATCGTGATAGAGATAGGGCACGGAACTCGGCGTGAACTTTTCGCCTTCGCAAGCTTCGATGATTTTCTCGATCTCGTTGGTGCCGACCATCGCATCGACTTCGGGGAGACTGCTCTCAATCTCACTGCGAAAGCGTTCTACGAGGCAACCGGCGACAACCAGACGCTTGGCCTTGCCCGTCTCTTTGAACTTGCCCATCTCGATGATGGTGTCGACACTCTCCTGCTTGGCAGGGTTGATGAAGCTGCAGGTGTTGACCACGATCACTTCCGCCTCTTCAGGCGAGGCGGTGAGCTCGTGGCCGTGTGCGGCTAGCTGACCCATCATGACCTCTGAGTCCACGAGGTTTTTGGGACAGCCCAAACTTACAAAACCAATTTTCAAACGAAAAATCCCCTAATTCTCTAGGGTAGCAGGCTAAAAGCTGAGTTTCTTCAAGTAATCGGCAGACTGCCTCAGACTATCGAGCGGATCGCCTGGGGTCTGGTCCTGTTCGACGAAGAAATGTTTGGTGCCGGAAGCCGTCGCGGCCTTCAGTACGGCAGGGATGTCGATGACGCCGCCGCCCACTGTCTGGAATGCTTCCTTGGGAACTTTCTCGTTGTACTGCGGTGCCATTTTGGTGACATTTTTGAGGTGCACGAGGGGGATTCTGCCCTTGTATTTCTTGAGCACATCGACCGGCGAGACCCCGCCTACCTGGCTCCACATAATATCGAGTTCGAGACCGACAAGCGTCTTATCCGTAGTCTCCATCAGGACATCGAGCAAGCGCTTTTTGCTGCCCGGAATCGGTTCAAACTCGAATGCGTGGTTGTGATAGCAGAGCTTCATGCCGGCTGCCTTGACGCGCAGGCCGGTCTTGTTGAGGGTGTCAGCCAGTTTCTTGATCACCTCAACGCCTCCACGATCGGCAGGCGCGATGTAGGGGCAGACGATGTACTCGATGCCTTTAGCTTTGGCGTCGTCGAGGGCGGGATTGAGCTTGTCGATGTCCTTGAAGAAGTAGCTCGTATCCATATGCAGACTGATCGGTTTCATCTCGGTCTGCTTGAGTGCATCCCAAACTTGCGCCATGTTTCCACGGACGAGTTCCACTTCGCGGAAGCCCAGCGCTTCGAGTGCCTTCAGCACTTCCAGAGGCTTCTGGTTGATGATCGAGCGGAGCGTGTAGAGTTGGGCACCGAAGACGCTCAGCGACTTGGCTTGAAGGCCGAGCGGAGCAACTGCCGTCGCAAGAAGGGCGCGACGCGAAAGGGATGAAAGCATACGGACTATTCTATAAAAAAAATGCCGGGCCCCTTGTGGGGTCCGGCAGGCTTGGGAGCGGGCCCGATGCCCATCATACCGATCTCATTAGTTCGGTATGCAGAAATACCGCCCCAAACCCTACCCTCGCTGGTTCCGCCCGATGCTATTTTTCGATTAGGCGGGAGAGGTCTGGCAATTTTCCTTCGTACATTCCGTCGTTACTCCGGACCGCATGCATTTCTGAATCGGGGATGGTAACGCCCAATCTCTTCCACTCAGCATAAATCGCCTCCGAAGGCACCACGTGCCTGTAAGTAGCGGGGATAGAAAATAGTTCTTTTGCTGGCTCGCCCAAATCAATTCGAATCGCTATCCACTCGCTTGTATCCGAGACCGACCCTTCCTTGGATTTGAACGAGGTCATCCGCCGAACTTGTAAGCACCCAAGGGATGGAACCATGAGAATCTCATGGCTGATGTCCCCGCGCTTACCCTTTGGCACTAAGCGCACCGCAGGGTAACCGAGGAACGATTCATCAGCCCCGGACTTCTCGTAGCCCACGTCGCCGAAGAAGTTTGAAACGCAAGATACATCTGGATTAAGCCTCCCAGCGTTTTTTTCCGGAGAGAGTACGGTAACGCCCCGCGCACTGAATAGCCTTATGTCGTCCCGAACAGACGCTTCGACATTGGGGGTCAAACGGATATCTCGAACCGAATATAAATAGCGGTTATCCATACTGTGAAAATTCTGTAGGTCCACACTGGAACCGTCCGCCCGCCATGCTCTTGTGCCGCGCTGAGAGACGATGACATTAGACGAACCAGCCTTCATGAGCCTTTCTTCGTAAGTGATCGTGACGGCGTTCGTTGGATGTGCGGACGCAAGATTCTCAGCCTGTTGCTGCGTAAGACGTACTGAACCCTGTGCAGCCACAGGGCGAAACCAATACCACGCCATAGATGTCGCCAATGCAAATAAAAGCAAAAGGGGAAACCTTATCCTTTTCATAAAGATTGCCTCTCGCTACTTCCCCGACTCCTTGCGCTCGCGTACAGGCTGCAAGCGGGCTGGCGATTGCATCCGCACTGAATGTAGCTGTAGCAGTTGTCATTGAAGGCGTCGCTGTAATAAGGCTCAGCATCGCAGACGAAAATTCCGCGAGTCGGATCAGAGCACCACACACTCCCAGTGCAATCCACCCACTTACAAGGACTCTGATACCCAGAATTTACACACCAACTTGAGTATCGAGTGCCAGAATTGACTCTCGCGCCAAGGCCTTGGCCTTTGTTGCAATCTGACTGTGCCTCAAGATGACTAATGACTGGCCCGACAGATAGAAAAGTCAGCGCCAATAATGCTTTTGAAAACGTTGTGAATGTCACGATTCGTTCTCCTAATTAATTAGAGTTGGTGCTGCAATCGTGCAGCCCGCCTGAGTATGCTCCCCCCCGGGGGGGGAGTCAAGTCTCTTTAATGTAATGTCGCTTTTAATGTCGCAGTTCACTTAGAATCTCAGGCCCGATCATGCTGGGTTCATCGTTCCACACGAAGGACATACCGACAAGTTTAGCGATTGACGAAACCCAGCAGACTTGTGGTCCGTAATTCTAGGCCCAGGAGTTGGAGACAATGACGATCATTCTATAAAAAAAATGCCGGGCCCCTTGTGGGGTCCGGCATCGAGTGAAACTAACGAAGCTTGCGACTCTCGTTAACTGTAAATACTGTGCGGCTCTGAACTAGTCGCCGAGGGCACCAGTGGTTTCCGGCTGAACGGCGGGCTGCACGACAGGCTTGGGGGCGGGCGCGATGCCCATCATTCCGGCAGGCTTGATCGAATCGAGGGAAATGAATCCTTCGACGGTCTGTTCCTTCAGGATTTCCTTGCGGTACAACTTTTCCATTTCCTTATGATGCTCTTGCTCCTTGATTGCCTGAGCGCGAGCGCGGAGCTTTTCTTCCCGAGAGTTCTTGGCGATGCCCTGATCGTCGAGGTCGTGCTGAATGCCCGCTTCGACCGCACCCTGGTTGAGCAGGAGCGAGTGGGAGATGGAATCCATGTCAACGTTCTTATTGCCAGCGTAGATCTTGTGGCGGCCATGATCGTCGTACCACTTGGTGAGAGTGGCAGTCATGTGCATTTTCTCAACGATGTTGCGCCAGCCCACGCCCGTGTTGTAAGCACAGAAGGAGATTTCACCTTCCTGAGTGGCGTAAGGAATGATGCATTGTTCGGTGCGGCGGAAGTCGTAGTTGAACAGATCCTGGAACCACATTCCGGCGACGAAGAGGAAGTTCCAACGATCGCCACGGCGGACTTCGATGTCGGCCATCGTGCGCTCGCCAGTGACCTTACCGTAGCTCTTGCCAGTGGCACCCATCGACTTGTCAAACTTCTTGAGCAGGTCGGTGATGCGGAAGTGGGTGGGAGCGGCGTAGGGATTGTAGTTGCGGATCAGCGCGAGTGAGACGCCGAAGAGGGACCAGAACTTGGAACGCGCAGCGTCGTTCAGCTTGGCAATGTCCTTCATGAACTGGGTCGCGTTGAGGAAGGCGGTGACAGGTACGGCTTCCTTGGTTTCCTTGTCGACCATGACGGCCATGCCGATGCCGCAGTTGGGATGGCAGCCGCAGGAGACCTGACCCCACTCTGCGCCCGGTCCGTGGACAAGGTCAGCAAAGTCAGCGAAGGTGCTCATGACTGAAATCGGGAACCAGTCGCGCTCGGGAATCCCAATGCCGGTTTGGTTCTTGACGTCGTGGGCCAAGTGGGACAGGGTGTAGCGCTGAGCGGCGCGGCGGTCTTCTGTTACTTCTTCGTCACGACCAGTGAAAGAGACGGGCTGGAAGCTAAGGAAGGGGATCTTCTTGGGGTTGTCGAGAGCAAACTCAACGATGCGACCGACCTGCTCGTTGTTGATGCCGTTGATGATCGTGGTGACGGGTACGATGTCGATGCCGTTGGACCAGCAATTTTCGATGGCACGCATTTTGACGTCGAACAAGTTGCCGACGGCGCGATGCGAATTGGCAGCGTTGCCGATGCCGTCGAACTGGAGGTATACGTAACGCAAACCGGCTTCTGCGGCTTGCTTGGCGAACTCAACGGACTGGGCAAATTCAATGCCATTGGTGGCAGCCTGTACGGAGTTGTAGCCAACCTTACGGGCGTAGCGGACGGCGTCGAGGAAGTAAGGCGAAATGGTGGGTTCGCCACCGGAGAACTGGACGGACATCTGACGACGGGGCTTGATCTTCACCGCATTGTCAAGCATGGTCGTGATGTCTTCCCACGAGAGTTCGTGGACGAAGCCGACTTGATTGGCGTCCATGAAGCAGGGGTCGCACATCATGTTGCAGCGGTTGGTCAAGTCGATCGTGAGGACCGCACCGCGGCCGTGGATGATCGTCGACGAACCATGATTGTGGAGATCTTTATCGTTGTGGGCGCGGATGTCGCGGCCGGGGAAAACATCTTCAAGGTGCTTGAAGAAGACCGGGTCGATCGCCATGACGTCTTCAAAGTGACCGTGGACCGCACAATCCTTCACCATCAGGATCTTGCCATCGCGCTCAATGATCTGAGCCTTGATTTCGCCAACCTTTTGGTTCTTGAGGATCTCGACGGGGAGTTCACCGTTGATGATCTTGTTGCGGATGTCGGGGACGCACTTGGGGCACAACGAATCTGTGGTGCGGGGCCAGCCGAGGGGCGGCTTGGTCTTCTGATAGCTCTTGAGGAGCGGCTTCTCAGACCACTTCGGGGTAAACGAAGGGTTGGGATTTACAGAATTCAGCTTTTCAAAAACGGCCCATGCGGCATTGGCAGCGATGGACGCTGCCTTCTCGACGATTTTAACGGTCTTAGACATTCATTTCCCTTTGAGTCGCAAATAGTGGTGGGTTGGCCCACTCGTATGCATAGAGAGTAATGCAAGTAGTCGTTTGGACGAGTAATTCTTCAGCGAATCGTCAGATTTAAGAGCTGGACTGCAATAGTTATCACTGAACAGCAACAGGGCGATACGAAGAAAAGACGAAGCTAGCGTAGAAAAGTTAGGGCGTTCACCTTTTGTTCGACTCGCTCAAGGTCCTCTTGCGTAAGTTCGGGGAGGAGCGAGTGCCAACGGCTGAGGCCTGGGGCATAGCCTGCTTTTGCGGAGATCGCGACATAAGCCAGGCCTTCAAAACGCTGGTGCTCGTCCTCGGCTGCGGTGCGATTGAGGATGAGACGGCCCAGGAGATACTGCGCCTCGGGGAGTTGCCCGAGGGTTCCGCAGCGGAGCATTTCTTCCGGGTTTTTCTTTGTCTCGATCAGGGCCTTGGCTTGTTCGAGACAAGCAGCGGGGTGTTTGGCGATCAGGCTTTGCTGAAACCAGAGGGCGGCTTGTTTGGACGCAAGTTCGGGCAACGCGCCCTTGCGGTGGAGGAGGACGGCTTCGATCTGCGAGTTGCGGTCCCCGGCGCGAGCAGCGTCGAGAAGCACCTTGTTTGATGCTGAATCGGCGAACAGAAGTAGAAGCACAAGCCGCATAGGTTGATAATGGCACTGTGCATATGGCGGCGCAAATCATCCTCGATGCCGCACGGGCCGAGGGCTTTGAGTTGGCCGGGCTAACCCCTGCCCTGCCCCACCGCGATTTTGTGCGTTATTCGGATTGGGTTGAGCGCGGATTGGCCGCCGGGATGACTTATCTTTCTGACCATCGAGCAGCGGTGCGAGAAGACCCACGCCATCTGATGCCAAGCGCCAGGACGATGTTATGCGTGGGCAAGCTCTACAACGCTGCGGGGCCGAGGCGCGACGATGAGCAGGGCTGGATCTCTCGCTATGCCTGGGGGGCGCGCGATTATCACGAGGTGATGCGCGAGGGG
>JBBRBI010000102.1:0-19711 GCA_038206015.1 Bryobacterales bacterium
CTAAAGATGCTCTGCTCCATGCTCCAAAGCCGTACCGTCTACAATGCCGAGCTCCGACAAATTAATCAAAACGAACCCATTCCCAGCCAAGCAGCTTCATAGGCAAGAAAAAAATTTGCAAAAAGGTAAGAAGTCCAATTCACCTGGCCCAGTTCCTGCTGTATCAGACCAAAGAAGTGAAGGACAAGGCGAAGGAAATTCTACCGGAAGCCAAGGATAAAGCAAACCCAATTTCGACCCCAACACGAATCCCTTCGCCGACATGAGCATCGAGCAGCTCCTCAAAATCGCCAACGACGCCGGTATCTAGTGCACCGTCCGCGTCTTGCGATTCATATAGTCGGTCAACAAATACTCACCAAGAGTCATCGGCGAAGTGAAGTACGCCTTACCCTTGCAAAGTTGAGTCACCTGTCGCACAAAGTTCACCAGCGCCGGGTCCGTGGCCAACATGAAAGTATTGATCATGATCCCCTTGCGCTTACACCGACTTACTTCTTCCATCGTCTTACTGATTACCAGCGGATCCAACCCAAACGCGTTCTTATACACTCGCCCGTCGTCCAACGTCAGCGCGCTCGGCTTGCCATCCGTGATCATGATGATTTGTTTCATGTCCTTCTTTTCCTGCGCCAGAATTCTCTGCGCCAGAATCAGGCCATCCCGCGTGTTCGTATGATACGGACCCACTTGCAAACCCGCCAATTGCCCCATCCGAATTTCTTCTGCCGTATCATGAAACAGCACACAGCGCAGACTGTCGCCGGGGTACTGCGTTTTGATAAGTTGCGCCAAAGCCAATGCCACTCGTTTGGCCGGAGTAAACCGATCCTCGCCATACAGGATCATGCTGTGGCTACAGTCCAACAACAAAACCGTTGCGCACGAACTCTGATACTCGCTCTGGTGAATCTGCAAGTCACTGTACTCAAGCTCCAACGGTCCATCAAGACCCTGCCGCTTCAATGCCGCCGACAGTGTCTCAGTGATATCGAGGTTCATCGTGTCGCCAAACTCATAAGGCTTGATCGATCCGCTCGCCTCGATCCCCGTCGACAAGTCGCGAGTATCATGCGCACCAAAGCTCGATCGCCCCAGGCTCCCCAACAGATCCTTCAAGGTCTTGAAGCCGAGAAAATCAACCGACTTATCGGTCGCCTCAACCGACATCTCCATCTCTGCGCCTGGCCCACCGCCGCCCTGCCCGTCCTTCGTCCGAACATATCCTTCATCAATGAGTTTCTGCGCTAACTGCGTCAGCAGCTTATCCAACTCCTCCGGCTCCAGGCCCTCGAGCATCTCCCGAACCTGCTGTGCCCGCTCCTCGTCGTCGAACATCTTCCCGTCCAACAGCGCCTTGAGAATTGCGTTCTTCAATCCCTCCATCGTCGGCTTGGCATCCGGGTTGGGGTTCCACCAATCCTGAAAACCGCTATCGAGAAAAAAATCCCCCAGGGCGCGCATCAGATCCTCGGCACTGATGCCAAGATCCTCACCGCTGTATTTGGAATAACGAACGCGCCTCATACCACTCTCCTCTTCGAACTACTGAAACTTCTGCTTGCGACGCTGCGCCGGCCGCCCCTGCTGCTCTTCCTCGTCCTGATCCGCCGGGCGCTGCGGCTCTCGCCGCCTCTCCCCACCTACGAACGCCTGCTCCTCATCGCGATTGATTCGACGATGCGCGTACAAGCCTTCGAGGATGAACTCCGCCGCCGATGCCCGCTTCGAGTCCGATTCCCGAACGCCCAATCCAAGCTTCGCCGTCTTCTCCATCAACCCTTCCACCTGCTCCAGTTGCGCCACCAGTTCGCTGGCCGTAGCCAGTTCCGGCAAGTGCAAGCTCCCACCTCGGTCGAACCACTGGATGATGTGCTTCATGTTCTCGCCGTCCATCAGTCGCGAAAAGGCCAGCGCGACAGACTGTCGGATCAGGTCACGCGCGACCTGATCGCCGCCCTTCAACTCGCCTTCGTACTCCAGCTCTAACTTGCCCGTGATCGAAGGCAACGCCGCATAAAGATCCAATATGCGAGGCACTGCTTCGATCTCCCCGGCCACGGCCGCACGCCGCTCTGCATTAGAAACGATATTCTCCAGCACCGAAATCGGCAAGCGCTGCGAAACGCCGCTACGCTGATCCACTCGCTTATCGTCACGAGCCATGAATGCAACCTGCTCGACGATGTCGCGCATATATGCCGGCATCTCGGTCTTCAGGCTCCCCGGCCTGCTCACCCAGGCCTCCTGAGCCGTGATCGCCACACCGCGCTCCACGGTCAATGGGTAGTGCGTCCGAATCTCGCTGCCGATCCTGTCCTTCAACGGCGTGATGATCTTGCCGCGCGCCGTGTAGTCCTCGGGGTTGGCGGTAAACACCAGCATCACGTCCAATTCCAGCCGCACCGGATAGCCCTTGATCTGGACGTCGCCTTCCTGCAGAATATTGAACAAACCCACTTGGATCTTCCCCGCCAGGTCCGGCAGTTCGTTCACCGCAAAGATCCCCCGGTTCGCCCGTGGCAACAACCCATAGTGGATGTTCTCCTCATCAGCGATGTCCGATCCCCGCTTGGCGGCTTTGATTGGATCAATGTCGCCAATCATGTCGGCGATGGTCACGTCCGGCGTTGCCAGCTTTTCGACATAGCGCTGCGTCCGGTTCAACCAGGCAATCGGCGTTGCGTCCCCCATCTCCCCAAGCACCCGGCGTCCATACTTGGTCAACGGCTGGAAGGGGTTGTCGCGAATCTCGCTCCCGGCAATGAACGGCACCTGCTCGTCCAGCAGGCTGGTCAGCATCCGGATCAGACGCGTCTTGGCTTGTCCGCGCAATCCAAGCAAAATGAAATTATGCCGACTCAGCAACGCGTTCACCACCTGCGGCACGACGCTGTCCTCGTATCCCATCACGCCCGGAAACAGCTCGCCACCCTCGCGCAATTTCAGCAGCAGGTTCTCGCGGATCTCGTCCTTTACAGTGCGAATCCGGCCTGCGGCAGCCCCCCATTCACTCTGTTTTAACTCGCCGTACGTCGTGGGAAGGGATGTGGATTTGAATATCATGGTGAGGAAACCTTAGCTTAGCGTGATACCTTTCTTTCAGTTAGATGCCAACGGAACTCAACGGGACTGAATATCAACACTTCTGGCGACGTCTTCAGCAAATCGGGCTGAACGCCTATGAATCACGCTCCTATTTGGTGCTCCTCGGCCACACCCGCTTCAAGGCATTGGAGCTCGCCGCCCGCGCCGAGGTCCCGCGTCAGAAGATCTACGAAGTCCTCGACTCGCTTGTCGAGAAGGGCTTTGCTTATGTAGTGCAGGAGAAAACCAAGCTCTTCAGCGCCGTCGAGCCAACCATCGCCCTGCGCTCCTACCTCGCCCGGCGTGAGGAGACCTTCCGACAGGAGATCGAGGAACAGTCCCGCACTGCCAATACCCTTGCCGATGAACTCAGCACCACCTATGCGCCTGCCGAGGGCGAGCGCGGCACCCTCGACTACCTGCGAATCGTTTCAGAAACCAACCAGACAGCTAAGCACTATCGGAAGATGTTGCGCGAGGTTAAAAGCGAGTACATCGAATTCTCCCGTCCGCCCTACGCAGTCGACCCCCTCGACGAACGCCTGGTTCGCCAGGCAATCGAGCGCGGAGTCAAATGCCGCCTGCTGATCGAACAGGGCACCCTCGACGACGGCCATCGCAAGCGACTCAAAGAGTACGCGGCGGCTGGCGTAGAGATCCGCGAGGCCGCTAACCTGCCCATGAAGCTGGCCGTATTTGATAACAGCGTCGGCCTCGTCGCGCTACTCGATCCCGTGCTCACCCGGCCCAGTTGGACTGCCGTTGTCTTTGAGCACCCAGGCTTTGCCGAGGCCATGCATGCGCTCTTCCACAACCACTGGAAGTCCGCCAACAAGCTGGGCTAGTGCCCTACCAGACCTTGCACTGCTTCTCGACCGGACGCACCATCAAGTCGCCCTGCTTGCACTGAAATGCCTGATGGAATTCCGGCATATTCTGCAGGGTTCCGATCGCGCGCCAGCGAGCAATCGGATGCGGGTCACTCGCCAGACGCAGCCTCATGTTCTCGGGGCGCAACTGCGTCGCCCAGACGCGGGCAAAGGCCAGGAAGAAGCGCTGCTCGCCTGTATAACCATCAATCACCGGAGACGCCTTGCCGTTCAGCGTCTTGAGGTAGGCCCGGTACGCGATCTTCAGGCCACCCAGGTCGCCCATCGCCTCACCCACGACAAGGTTGCCCTTGTGCCGCAATCCCTCGCCCAGGTCAAAGCTGTTGTACTCCTCGATCACACAGGCCGCACGCGAGTCAAACTCTTTGCGGTCCGCGTCCGTCCACCAGTTCTGCAGGTTCCCGTTGGCTGCGTACTTCGATCCCTGATCGTCAAAGCCGTGGCCCATCTCATGGCCGATCACCGCGCCCGCCGCGCCATAATTGGCCGCGTCGTCCGCAACCAGGTCAAAGAGCGGTGGCTGCAGGATGCCTGCCGGAAACGCGATCTCATTCTGCGTCGGGCTGTAGTAGGCGTTCACCGTAGGGGGCGTCATGCCCCAATCATTGCGGTCGCGCGGCTGTCCAATCTTGGCCAGCTGATACTGCCGTGACACAATACTCGCCGAACGCACGCTGCCGAAAAAGTCATTGCGCTCAATCGTAACCGCCGAGTAGTCACGCCACCGATCGGCATAGCCGATCTTTGGGCGAAAGGCCTCCAGCTTGGCCACTGCGGCCTTCTTCGTCTCCTCGCTCATCCAACTGGAGTTGGCCAGTTCGTTGCGCAAGGTCGCACGAAGGTTCTCCACCAGTTCCAGCATCCGTGCCTTGGCCGCGGGCGGGAAGTGCTTGTTTACGAACAACTCGCCCAGCGCATCGCCCATCGAGCCATCGACAACTGCGGTGCATTTCTTCCAGCGTGGTTCCTGCTCCTTCAAGCCCGAAAGGATGCGCCCCGTAAAGTTGAAGCTCTCATCGGCGTACGCCCTGGAAAGGTTGGGTGCCGCCGCGCTCAATACCTTCCAACGCAACCACAAACGCCAGGTCTCACTCGGCGTTTCTTTCAACTGCTTTTCAAGCGTTTTCTGGTATTCCGGCTGCGAGACAACGACCAGGGTATCGGCGGGGATCTTCATCAGCGCCATCGCCCCTTTCCAATCGACGGACGGCGTCAGTTCCGTAAGCCCCTTCAAACCGATCGGGTTGTAGGTGGCATACGGATTGCGCATCGCCACGTTAGTCAACTGCGGGCGGGCGAGCTCAGTTTCAAATTCAAGGATCTTCTTCGCCGCCGCCACACCGTCCCCATCCTTGCCAAGCAACGCCAACAGGCGCGTCGAATGGCCCAAAAATTCTTCCCGAGTCTTAGTCGTCCGCGCGTCGCTCTCGAAGTAATAGTCGCGTGTCGGCAGCGACAGCCCCGCTGGGGCTACAAATACACCAGTCACCTCAGTATTCTTCAGATCGGGCCGGGGCACAATATAGAACGGTCCCCCGCCAAGCTCAGCCTGCTGGGCCTTCAGATAAGCGGCAAGACTTGCAGCGTCAGTGATCTTTTCGATCTTCGCCAGCTGTGCCGCGATCGGTGACACCCCAAGCTTTTCGATGCGCTCCGTGTCCATGCACGCACCATAGAGATCGCCGATCTTCTTTTCGCCAGCGTTCTTGGCCGTACCCGTCGACGCCTGATCAAGCAACACTTTCAGCCGTTCACGATTCTGGTCGGACATGGAACCCATGGGTCCCCAGCCAGCTTGCGAAAGCGGAATGGGGTTGGCGTCCATCCACTTGCCACTGGCGTAGCGCCAGAAATCATCACACGGCTTGCAGGAGGTATCGATCCCCGATACATCGATCCCACTCTTCTTCTGTGCGGACAAGATCAGCCCCGCCGACAGCAACACAATCGCAACTCTCATTGCAATTAGTGAAGCACATTTCAGACCTGCCTTTAGCGTTTGCCGATGGGAGCAGGCTTCAACAGAACGAAGGTTAGGATGGTCTCACTCGGGATCTGAACCTTCTTGCCACCCGTAAAGATCTGACTACCAGCCCCCGCCGCCGCGCCCGCACCAGCTCCGATCGCCGCACCCTTGCCGCCGCCCGCAATCGCGCCGATTGCTGCTCCGATGCCGGCACCAATGCCAGTTTTGACCGCCGTGTTCTTCCCCTGGCTGCCACTCGTTCTCGTCACCTCACCGCTCTCGACGGCTACATTGCGACCGTTCACGTTGATCGAGGTCAGGACAACGCCCAGTCCTGCCTTGCCTTTGAACTTGCCGCTCTTCTGAAGGTCTTGCAGTTGTACCGTAGCCAAAGCACCGCGCGAGACAATCGGCTTCCCGTTGAGTAGGATATCTTCTGCGACGCTGGCCGCAAAGTTTTGTCCGACCACCACTTTGGAGGAATCGATTGTATCGATCAGCCGAATTTGCAGCGCAACAGACGAAGGAATCGACTGGCCAAACGCCGCCAGGCCAAGACAAATCGAAAGCATAAAGGTTTTCATAATCAGTTCTTCAAGCAAATGATACTTGAAGCCAGGGTAGTGTTACCCAACCTGGGCCTTCCCTCCGACACCTAAATGTGATATCTCCCTTACCAGTCCCTCTAAGGAGGGGACTCCACACATGCGTGTGTACAACACTTCCGATATCAGAAATGTCGCGCTGGTGGGACATGCGCACTCGGGCAAAACCATGCTCACGAGTGCCATGATCTTCGCCGGCGGCGCTACTAGCCGCCTTCTTCGTACTGAAGAAGGTTCCACCGTCACCGATTTCGACGAAGAAGAAGTCCTCCGCAAACACAGTATCTCGACCGGCATCGCCGCCCTCGAGTACTCCAAAAAGAAGATCAATCTTCTCGACACTCCAGGGCTGAACACATTTATCCACGACGCCCGTCTTTGCCTGCCAGCCGCCGACGCGATGCTGATCGTCGTCGACGGCATCTCCGGGGTGCAGGTGCAAACCGAAAAGGCCTGGGACTTCGCGCAGGAATTCAACCTGCCCGTCGCCTTCGTGGTCACCAAACTTGACCACGAGCGCGCCCAGTTCGCCAGAGTCGTGGACAACATCCGCGAGCGTTTCGGACGCCGCTGCTGCAGTATCGAGTCGCAGGACGAGCTGGTCGAAATGATCGCTGAGGACGACGACCAGTTGATGCAGGAATTCTTTGAGCAGGGCTCTCTATCGCCAGAGCACCTGGCCAGCGGCCTCAAGAAAGAATTGATTGATCGCAAGGTCTTCCCGATCCTCGGCGTCAGTTCGTTCACTGACCAGGGTGTCCGCGATGTGATGAATTTCATCTGCGAATATTTCCCCTGCCCCACCGACCGGGTTCATCTCGACACCAAAGGCACTCCCGGCGCCTTCGTATTCAAGACGCTGGCCGACGCCTTCTCGGGCCGAGTCAGCTACTTCAAAGTCATGTCGGGAACCTTGCGCAGCGACGGCCACCTGATGAACGGCCGCACGCACCACGATGAGCGATTCGCGCATCTGAGCGTACCTTTCGGCAAGCAGTCCAGTGAAGTTACGGAGTTGGCGACGGGCGATATCGGTGTCGTTACGAAGTTGAAAGAGACCCTCACGGGCGACTCGCTTTCTGACAAATCCAAGGCCCAACACTGGGCACCAGTGCACATGCCCGAGCCCGCCATCGCCTACGCCATCGTGGCCAAGACACGCAATGACGAAGACCGCCTCTCAACCGCCATCCACAAGACGCTCGAAGAAGACCCTACTTTGCGCTTCTATCGCGATCCGCTGACCAAGGACTTTCTACTGGCCGGAAACGGGCAGCAGCACATAGAAGTGATCGTCGCCCGGCTGCGCAAGCGCTACCACGTCGACATTGAATTGCGCGCACCCAAGATCCCCTACCGCGAAACGGTGCGCGGCATGGCGGACGTTCAGGGTCGCCACAAAAAGCAGAGTGGCGGGCACGGCCAGTTTGGGGACTGCAAGATTAAGGTGGAGCCGCTACCTCGAGGCGAGAAGTTCGAGTTCATCAATGCGACCTTCGGGGGCTCGATTCCGAAGCAGTTTGTTCCGGCCGTGGAGCGCGGGATTCAGGAAGCCGCCGCGCATGGCTGGCTGGCCGGTTTTCCGATGGTCGACTTCCGGGTGACGCTCTATGACGGCAGCTATCACGACGTCGATTCCAACGAGATGAGCTTCAAGATGGCAGGGCGCAAAGCCTTCAAGGCAGCGATGGAACTGGCCAAGCCGGCCCTGCTTGAGCCGATCATGAAGGTTGAGGTGCAGACGCCGGTAGAATACGCCGGCGACCTGTTGGGAGACTTCAACGCTCGCCGGGGACGCGTCGGTGGGATGGAGGTCAACGGTGCCAGCCAAATGATTCGTGCGATGGTACCGATGTCAGAAATGTTGAGCTACCAGAACGACTTGACGGCCATGACGCAGGGCCGCGCAACCTTCGTGATGGAAGTGGATCATTACGACTACGTGCCACTGCCGCAAGCCGAGAAGATCATCGCTGCAACCCAGCATCAGCAGATGTCAGACGACGAGTAGGGCTGCATGCTAAGATTCTAGGAGGTAGACGTGGGCCGCAGTCCGCTGTGGCCCATTGTTTTGTCTACTCAAAACTCAAGGAATTACTTCGATGCCGAAGCTCAAAACCCATAAGGGCGCAGCCAAGCGCTTTAAGAAGACTGCCTCAGGCAAGTTCACACGAGGCAAGGCTAACGCCCGCCATCTGTTTGCTGGTAAATCCAACGCAAACAAGCGACGCCTCGGTGAGCGTGGATCGGTCTCAACAGCCAACCACCAAGCCGTCCGCGACATGCTGCCCTACGCCTAACGGCGCAGGACCCGCATTTCGTAACCGGAGCAAACGGTGCATTGCACGTGCCCGCCAGCCCGAAACATAGAACCCAACCCCTTTAAGGAGAACAAACGTGCCTAGAGTCAAACGCGGAACAGGTCGACGAGACTACCGCCACAAGACGATGAAGTTAGCCAAAGGCTTCTTCCTCACAAAATCCAAGCTCAACCGCTCCGCCCAGGAAGCTGTCGAGAAGTCCCTCAAGTACGGCTTCGTTGGCCGTCGTCGCAAAAAGCGTGACTTCCGCAGCCTGTGGATCGTCCGTATCAATGCAGCCTGCAAGGAGAATGGCATCAGCTATTCCCGCTTCATGGATGGACTGAAAAAGGCAAGCATCGATCTGAACCGTAAGGTGCTGTCCGATATCGCGACGCTGGATCTACCCGCTTTCAAGGCGCTGATCGAGAAAGCCAAGGCGGCGCTTCCGGCCTCGACCCCGATGCCTAAGTCCGCAGGGGCATAGTCAACATGTCTGAAGATTTGTTGCAGGATCAGGAAGCAGACCTACTCTCCCAATTGGAAGAGCGGGTTGTCAAAGCCCTCGAAGCTGTCGGCACCCTCCGCAAGGAAAAGGCTGGCCTCCAGAAGGAAGTGGCTGAGTTGAAAGCCGAACTCGGCGCAGCGAAATCCAAGAACAAGCAGGCGGCATCCCGGATCTCGAAACTTCTCGACCAGATGGAATTGCCCGTTTCCGAATAACCCTGAGGCACGCTCTTGTCCAACCCGGTTCACGTAACCATTTACGGACAGCACTTCACCGTCGTTACCGGTGAGGATGCTGAGCGTGTCGAAGCACTGGCCGCCGATGTCGATGGCCTGATGCGAAATATTGCCAGCCGCGGCGTGGTTGACTCCAATCGCGCCGCTATGCTGGCCTGCCTCCACCTAGCCGACCAGGTTCTCACCCTCCAAACCCAGCTGGCTTCCACCAAAGCGCAGCCCCTCCAAAAGCAAAAGCTCACTGACCTATTACAGCTTCTCGATGACGAGTTAAAATAGCGGCAGATGCCGCTTCTCCTGCTTCTCCTTACCCTTTCTATGTCCGCTCAGGACATCTCCCATGGCTACGTCGATTCTGGCGGGGTCAAAATTCATTTCGCTAGCTATGGCAAAGTGGACGCGCCGCTCATCGTAATGGTGCACGGCTTTCCCGATTTCTGGTACACGTGGCGAGATCAAATGAAGGTGCTTGGCGATGCGGGCTATCGCTGCGTCGCGATGGATACGCGCGGTTACAACCTCTCCGGCCAGCCGGAAGGTGTCGAGAACTATGACATGCGGCTGCTGGTTGGGGACGTGATCGCGGTCATTCGGGCACAGGGGCGAGAGAAGGCCATCGTGATGGCTCACGACTGGGGCGGTGCCATCGCGTGGCAAGTGGCGCTCAACGCGTCGAAGGTGGTCGACAAGCTCATCATCCTCAACCTGCCGCACCCGAATGGCTTGAGCCGAGAACTTGCCAATAATCCAGAACAGCAGAAGGCGAGCGATTACGCACGGCGCTTTCAGGAGCCCGACTCGGCTGCCAAGTTGACCCCTGCAGCACTGGCTGGCTGGGTGAAGGACCCTGAGGCGCGCAAGCTATATATCGAGGCGTTTACGCGGTCGAGCCTTACTGGCATGATGTCTTACTATCAGCGCAACTACCCACGGCCGCCTTACAAGGCCGGAGCGGAGACCCGGAAGCTCGCGATGCCGGTGTTGCTGATCCATGGCCTCAAGGACACGGCACTGCTGTCGCCTGCGCTGGACGGCACCTGGAACTGGATCGACGATCTGACGCTGATCACGATTCCCGAAGCAGGACACTTTGTGCAACAAGATGCAACCGCGAAGGTATCGCGCAGCGTCAAGATGTGGTTAGGTAGAGACAAATGAGAAGTATCACCCTGTTCGCAATCGTCGCGCTTTCAATGCCTGCCCAGAGCAAAGACAAGAAGCCGGAAAAGACAGAAGACCCACGCGTTGCCAGCTCGCATGGCGCCAGCGACCGGATGGAAATTCTCGCGACCGTGCATGCTAATAAGTCTGCGGTAAAGGCACTGCTCGGTGACGACATCAACGGCTATGTCATGGTTGTCGAGGTCACGATCAAGCCGCGCGTTGAGGAAGGGGTCAAGGTTGATCGCGATGATTTTCAACTGCTCATCACCGACGACGGGCAGAAAACAAAACCGTTTGCGCCAGCGCAGCTGCTCGGTACGGGTGGTCTGGTAATTCGATCGCAGAAGGGGCCAACCTCGGGGGCGATGGGTCAGAACAACGGCCCGGTATGGGGCGGACCGATGGGTGGGCCGATGGGGCTTCCCCGCAGCGGCGGAGGGATTGGCACTTCGCCAGGAGTGCAAATCGAAACTCCGACGGTGGAGGCGAAGGAAGACTCCAAAGAGAAGGCAAACCCGTTGAAGAAAATTCTTGAGGACAAGGAGCTGCCGGCAAAGGAAATGAAAGAGACGACGACCGGGCTGCTGTACTTCCCCATTGATGGCAAGCACAAGACCAAGAACATCATTCTGATGTATCGCGGACTTGGCGGCCGGATCGACATAGAATTCAAATAACTCACCGTGAACATATTCGACCTTGATACGCCCGCCATTGCGGTAGACCTCGACATCATGGAGGCTAACCTCCAGCGAATGGCGCGCTATACGAAAGAACATGGCCTGCGCCTGCGCCCGCACACCAAGACGCACAAGAGCCCCGTCCTTTCCAGGCAGCAGTTGGCGCTGGGAGCAGTGGGGCTGACGGTTGCCAAGCCTGGCGAGGCGGAAGTGCAATTGGCGGCCGCACCCGCCGATATACTGCTTGCCTTTCCAACCTTTGGCGCGGCCAAGATGGCGCGGCTGAAGCAAGTGGCGAGCAAGACTCAACTTAGCGTTTCGCTCGATTCGTTTGAGGCAGCCAAGCAGCTTAGCGATGCAGGGATCGCGGCGAAGATCCTGATCGAATTCGATGCCGGCCTGGGACGCGTGGGAGTTCAGCCGGAAGACCTTGTGCCGCTGATCGCGGCGATCAAGAAGTTACCGCATATCGACTACGATGGACTGGCTTTTTACCCTGGTCACATCAAAGATCTTGGCGATGAGGGGCTGGCGAATATCGCCGCTCTGAACACGCTGCTGAATACAACAATCAACACGCTCTCAAAGGCGGGTCATGAACCGCGCGTTGTTTCCGGCGGATCGACCCCGACGATGTATCATTCGCATGAGATTTTTGCGATGGATGAAATCCGGCCTGGCACTTACATCTTTAACGACCGCAACACGATCAACAGCGGGGCCTGCACGCTCGAAGAATGTGCGGCAACCATCATCGCGACTGTCATTTCTACAGCACGTCCGGGCCACATTCTGATCGATGGCGGGTCCAAGACCTTCTCCTCAGACCGGCTGAACAACGACACTGGCGTCAGTTTCGGCATGGTGCTTGGCTCACCAGAGGCGCACTTTCACAAGATGAACGAGGAGCATGGCTTCATCGACGTAAGTAAGTGCGAGCGTAAATTTGAAGTCGGCGAGAAGATTCAGATTCTGATGAACCATGTCTGTGTCGTGATGAATTTGCATGAGCAGGCGCATGGGTATCGCAAGGGGATTGTCGAAACGAGTTGGCCGATTGCGGCGCGCGGCAAGTTGCAGTAGCCGCTAATATGCTTTGCTAGTTACATGCCTGAACGACGCGATTTTCTGCTAGCCTTGACCGCGCTTGGCTTGGTGCCCGAGGCGGAAGCGGCTGACGACAAGACGATTTACATTCCCGTAAAGCAGCTTGAGACAGATCGCAAGGTGATCCTCGATTTCATCGAAGAATATTCATTTGCAATGCTTGTGACGGCCAAAGGCGGCGTCCACATTACTAACGTGCCCACGATTTTCGACCGCACCGCCGAGGGCTGGGGCAAGGTTTGGTGGCATGAAGCCAAAGGTAATGAACAAGGCGCGATTTTCAATGGCGACACTGACTGTACAGTCGTCTTCCACGGCCCACATGGCTACATTTCGCCGAATTGGTATAGCGGCAAGAACTCGGTGCCCACCTGGAATTTTGCCGTTGTACACGCGACGGGCAAGCCGAAGCGCATTGATGACGATGACGCATTTGCCAAGTCCTTGAGGCGGCTTGTGGGGCAGAATGAGGCTCGCTATGGTGGCGGGGATGTGTGGGATTTTGCCAAGTTGCCAGACTCGTATTTGAAGGGTATGCGCCAGGGGATTGTTGCATATGAAATGACGATTGACCGGGTGGAGGCTAAGTTCAAACTGGGGCATGAGCGGAGTGCGGCGGATCGCACTGGTGTGCTCAAGGGGCTAAAGGCTGGACCGAAGGAACGCAACCTGACTGAGTTTACCGAGGCTTACTACGGGCGAATCAAGGCCTAATGCATTCGTCGGCAGCTAACAAGTTACTTTATACGAGCACGATTCGCGCTGTGCTGGCGTTTTCACTTCTTGCCGTGATCTCGAGCGCACAGACGATTGACAACGCCAAGGTCACTTCAGACTTGGACAAGGTATCGATTGAAATCGGTAAGGGCAACTACAAGGCCGCGGCCCAAGCGTTATTTCCAGTAATCCGATTGATGCCTGGGCTGAATAATGGTGCTCCGCTTAAGTCATTTGCGGATAAGCCAACGCTGGCAAAGGACGAGCAGGGAGTAAAGCAACTTGTAACGCAATTGCGTGAGAGCATAGTGCGTCGCGAGTTTGGCAAAGCTTACTCGCTTTCCTTCAGCCTTGGCATGTCACTGGCCGCACTTGATTCACACAAGACCCCAGACGAACGATTTTCCCAAGCAAATCTCGCATCATCGGAGGCTCTCACTGGGAGGGCGACGCTCCTTAGTGCCAGGCAATTGATGTTTCCAGTCTACGAGGCGAAGCAGTATGAGATTGCGCTGCGCAACGCAAAGTTCATTTTAGAGTCGGCACATGGACCTAAACCACCTACGGAGGCCGGAGCGTACTTGCATGACGCACACACGGTCATCGGGCTAATTGCATTTGACCAGGGGAATCTGGAACTGGCGAAAACTGAACTGCTTGCGGCGACCGTCAATATGAAGGACATCTCGGTCAGGGCGGGCGAGCCCCGGTTTACACTGGCCGAGCGGATTCTGCAAAGCGGCGATCCAGTGAGCGTGGTTGCTTATCTCGATGCTTGCCTCAAGGCAGACGCCTGGCCCAGTGCAAAGGCAAAGATCCGAGGGTTACTGACGGCGGCACGCGAAGGTAGCTTAAAGACTTTCGGGCCTTCTGCGGCGTTGCTGTATTAACCCCCGGCGTAGCGCAATAGCAGCAGGGTTGCGTCATCGTGTGGCTCGGCATCGCCGACGAAAGCTGCCAGGTCTGCCCGCAAAGCATCGTGCAGGCCTTGCAAGGATAGCCGTGAATTCTTGACGATCGATGCGGCGATTCGCTCGCGACCGAAGAACTCGTTCGATGATTGCTTGGAGTCCTCTACCCCATCACTAAATAGAACCACCGTATCCCCCGGCACCAATTGGACACAATGCACTGAGTAAGTTGCCATCTCCAAGAGACCCACCGGGAAGCCATCCTGATCGAGTACGTCGAGCTCTGGCCCGCCGGCGTGCAATAAGAAGGGCCTGGAGTGTCCGGCATTGGCAAAACGCATCTCACCGGCTGCATTTAAGGTACAGGCAAACATCGTCGCGTACTTTTCGCCAGCTGCTCGTTCGAGCAGAAAGCGATTCAACCGAGGCAACCATAATTCCAACTCGGCACCTGCGCTGGCGGCTTCGAGAAGCACGCCCTGCAAGAGAGAAGCAAGCAGCGCGGCACCAACGCCTTTGCCAGACACATCGGCGACGACTGCCATCCAGGCCCCGTCCGGGCGCTTGAGCACATCGTAGAAATCCCCACCCACCTGATGCGTCGGTATCGAAGAACCTACTGCTTCGAGGAAGCCCTCGCGAGGTAAGTGGCGTGGCAATAAATTGGTCTGGATGTTACGAGCGAGCGCTAAGTCCTGCTCCAACTTGTGCCGCTTTCGCTCTTGTTCCAAGAGGCGCGAATTCTCAAGAATCGTAGATGCTTCGAGTGCCAGCGTTTGCAATAATTCCCGATTGCCATGTTGGGTGCTGACCTCAATCACGCGGGAGTCCATGTAAATCAAGCCGACAGTGTCGTCCATCGTGGCGGCCATGGTATCTGTTCCGGCAGAACCGCGAAGGCTCAGTAGGGGCACACACAACACGCTGCGGAGGTCGAGGCCCTGCAGCGAGTCGTTGAAGCGGTCGGCGAAATCAGTAAGAGGATCGAATTGGAAACTGAGCAGTTCCTTGCGCTCGCGTAAGGCACGCTGGATCAGATCGAGGGGTACTTGCAGATGTGTCGCGTCGAGCATCCTGCCATTTTGGTCGCGGCCCAGTTCAACAACGAGCTTCTTGTCGCGATCGAGAATCAGGAAGCCGCGTTCGCAACCCGTAATGGTCAGCGCAGCTTCGATAACCGTACCCAAAACGTCGGCGGTTGACAGGGAATGCTCGAGACTGCGGGCGACTTCGGTCAGAGCGCGCAGCTTGGACAGGTCCGTGGCGCTATTGGAGTCGGCAGTGCCGGGCAGCCGACCCATCAGTCGGCGGATCTCGGCTTCGGTCGTCTCCACGACGATCAGGCGGTAGCCATCTTCTAGGCCAAAGTCGATTACATCGCCCACGGCGAGGCGACGCTCGTGATCCACCTTGACTTCATTCACCCGGACGCCATGCAGGCTACCAAGGTCTTCCACCCAAACCTGGCTGCCTCGCAGGTGGATCAGTGCGTGTTTGCGCGAGACACGGCTGTCGCGCAGAACCAGATGGTTCTCGCTGTGTCGCCCCATCGAGAATGGATCGTGGTCGAGCGGAACGCGGATGGAATTTCCGCTGGGGTTGACTACCGTTAGTTCAAAGGGCACTGAACTCTTATTCTACGCGCGCGCTGCCGTTTGCATCTCTTCGGCTCGCAGGGCCTGGCAGTGGGAGCAATAGCCACCGATCTCTGTGCGGGCCAGGAGGATCTCAAAACCGAACATCTCTTCCACTTCTTTTCGCACTTGGGCAAGCGGGTCGCCGAAGTATTCCTCCACCTTGCCGCAGCGTAAACAGATGATGTGCGCGTGCTCGCGCTTCATCCTGGTTTCATAGTAGTGCTGATCGCCATCCTTGTGCATCAAGTCGAGTTCGTCGACTAAGCCAGACTCTTTGAGCATCTTGAGCGTGCGATAGACAGTGACACGATTGAGCTTGGGGTCCAGCTCACGGGCGCGGTTGTAGAGAGTCTCTGCATCGAGGTGCTGGCCGCTCTTATCGATCAATTCCAGCAGCACCTGTCTTTGGCGAGTTAAGCGGACGCCACGTTCTTTTAGCGATCGAGTCATTTCCATGGCGGTTGAGCTTCCTCTATTCTCACATTATGGACTTGCTGGCCACTTTGCGTGAAAAGATTCTCTCTTTCGCGGCATCTCGCTGTGGGAGGCAGTTGGCCGAGGACGTCGCTCAGGAGCTAATGCTGGTGTTGCATCAGAAGTATTCGCATGGCATTCCGGGTCGCGCGATTCAAACTGACTGCGCCGGCCCGCAAGTCTGTGCGGCGGGGGGGAGAACCGCAACAGCAACAACGCGGAGACGACGGCACGACTGTGCCGGGAAACAGCATTAGCCGCGCCACTTATAAGTTCGTCATCAGCAGTTTGGATTGCGCCCACGCCGTCCGTACCGAGGGGGCTGACCTCGTCACCGCCAACATCGAGAAACAACGGTGCCGCATTCCATCTGCGACGTTGTAAACTCGGTACTTCGAATGACACGCCGAGCACTACTATCCACTCCCGCCCTTGCCGCTGTCTCAGCGCCCGGCAAGGGCGGACTCGCGTTGAACGAAGACTGCAACCACTTCTTTGTGGCCCGCCGAAACAAGCGACTAACACACGAAATCATCCGATCCTGGGTGGACCAATATGCTGGTACTCAGGTTTCTGAACTCGTACTCAACGTAAACGCGATGCGGTCGAGCTTTGCGTCAAAGAATCGCGAGGCTTGGTGGACGGGGCTGGACCCAAACGGCGGCAAGGATCAGCCTTTTCTCAAGAGTGTCGCGCCCGAGTCGCGGCAAATCTTCTTCGACTGGATACGCTGCGGCTGGCAGATGAACGAGGACAAGCTGGACCTGTACGGGATCTGGATTCCGGAAATACGCAAACGCGGCATCTCGCCGTGGGTGTCGGTGCGGATGAATGACTTACACAACGTCGCGGTCGAGGATCATGCGATGCACTCTTCGTTCTGGCGGAGGCATCCGGAGTTTCGCCGAGTGCCCTATCGCGGAGAGGAGCGGGACAAGGCGCTCGATTACTCGCGCGCCGAGGTGCGGGATCATAACTTCCGATACATCGAGGAAGTTTGCGAGCGTTATGACTTTGACACGTTGGAGCTGGACTGGATGCGGCATGGTTTCCACTTCCGTCCTGGATACGAGGCGGAGGGGCGCGGGATACTGAATCAGTTTCATGCCGATGTGCGGCGCTTGCTGGACGGCTGGCAACGGCGGCGCAAGCATCCGATTGGTCTTGCTGTGCGCGTGCCGCCTAGCCCAAGATCGGCCTGGGGGTTGGGCATGGACGCCGCCGCCTGGGCGCAGGCCGGGCACGTGAACTTTGTCACGGTCACCAATTACTGGCGGACAGTGGACACGAACATGCCGATGGAGGAGTGGCGGGCGTTGTTGCCCAAGACATGCCGGTTGGCGGCGGGGATCGAGCTAGGTTGCAACGCGTTTCTCGGGTCGGTGGCAGTGGACGGGCGAAGTTGGCAATCGAACTCGCTCGAAACAGTGCGCGGGGCGGCGGCGGCCTACTTACAAATGGGCGTCGACCGGGTCTATTTATTTAATTACATGGATGCCGATACGACACTGGACGATGTCACGCGCTATCCAGACTTACTGCGTGAATGCGGCCAGTTATCGACAATCGCGGGCAAGCCACGGCGACATATTGTCACTTATCAAGATACCTGGGCGCCAGGCGAGCCGGTGGCCCACGCACTGCCAGCGGAGATCAAGGCTAAGGGATGGAGGGCGTTTCGGATGCCGGTGGGGCCAGTTGATGGCGCGCTGGCGGCGGCCGTATTAATTGGATCGACTGAGCCGGGGATCATCGTGCAAGTGAATGGGCAATTGGCGGAAGCTAGTGGGCGCGCAGAAGTGCCAAAGCCTGGCCCGGCAACACCCGTTTACCGCTTTCGCCCGCCAGCGGCGGCGATGCGCCCAGGCGAGAACGTTGTCGAGGTGAGCACGGATGTTGGCACAAGGATTGAGTGGGTCGAGCTACGCTTCGCATAGCGCTACACTATGGCAATTATGTTGCGAAGCATTGTTGTCCTGTTGCCACTGCTTGCCTTTGGCAAGTCTGAAATCCTTTGGGACAAGTTCGGCGTGCCCCATATTTTCGCCACTTCCACTGAGGCGATGTTCCACGCCCACGGCTATGCTCAGATGCAAAACCACGCGGACCTGCTGCTGAAGCTGTACGGCCAATCGCGCGGGCGGGCGGCGGAGTATTGGGGCGAAGAAAATCTGGCGCTGGACCGCTGGGTGCGTCTGAACGGCGTACCGGAGCGGGCCGTCGTTTGGTACAACGCGCAGGACCCGACTTTTCGCAAGAACATCGACGCCTTTGCGCGCGGCATTAACGATTTCGCCAAAGCCCATCCCGAGCATGTGAGTGCAAAGTTCCGTCAGGTTTTGCCCGTAACCGGCATCGATGTGATTGGACACGGATTGCGGGCCGTGCACTTTGGCTACATGGGATCGATGACAAGGCTGCGCACGGAAGTGTCGCCGCTGCTGGCCGCGCAACCTCGGGCGGCCCTGGAGCGCGCGATTCCGGGTGCGCCGGCAGACTCCGACGCCGGATCGAACACCTGGACGGTGGGGCCGTCACGCTCCGCCAGCGGCAAGTCGATGTTGATCATCAACCCACACTTACAGTGGGACGATTTCTACACTTACATGGAAGTTCACTTAGTGGGCCCGAATTACGACTTATACGGCGCACCCCAGATTGGTATGCCCACGCCGGTTGTCGGCTTCAACCGCCACGCGGGCTGGGGGCGCACGGTAAACACCATCGACACGGTGGACTTTTACAGACTCACAGTGCGCGACGGCAAGTATGAGTTTGACGGCGCACTGAAGGATTTTGAGACGGCTAAGGCGACGATCAAGATCAAGCAAGCCGACGGGTCGATGAGAAGCGAGACGATCAACATCCGGCGCAGCGTCCATGGGACGGTGGTCTACGACAGCCTAGGCGTGACAGTGGCAATGCGCGTGGCTGGCATTGACCGGCCGAAGATGTACGAGCAGTGGTACAGAATGGGCGCGGCGACGACGCTCGATCAATTCAAGGACGCGCTGCGGATGATCGCCGTGCCGATGTGGAATCAGAATTATGCCGACGACAAGGGGCATATCTTTCTGGTGTCAGTCGGAACCATTCCGCGGCGGGCGACGGGGGATTGGGAGAAGTGGGCAAAGGTGTTGCCGGGGGACACTTCATCGACCCTCTGGACGGATTACTTGAAGCTCGAGGAAATGCCCCAATCCGAAGACCCCAAGAGTGGTTTCAATCAGAACGCCAATGAGCAGCCCTGGCTGTACACAATCCCGCAACTGGACCCGTCGAAGTACTCGCCCAACGTCGCACCCACAAATTCACGCCCGATTACGTTTCGCACCAAGCGGTCGCTGCGAATGATCTCAGAGGACAAGTCGATCACCTACGATGAGTTGGTTGCCTATAAGCACGATACGCGAGTTGAACTGGCCGACG
>JBBRBI010000103.1:0-19475 GCA_038206015.1 Bryobacterales bacterium
AGCCGAATGGCAGTGGCCCGAAGCACCGTCAAACGGGATGTCATCCGTGGCGGCATTATGACCGGCGCTGGTGCCGCGATCGGCGCGATTGTCGGCGGCGGTAAGGGTGCCGCAATTGGCGCGGGCGTTGGTGGAGGAGCGGGTGTGGGAACGGTACTGGCCACTAAAGGCGACCCTGCAATGTTTCCACCGGAGTCTGTCCTGGCCTTCACCCTCAGGGCTCCGTCGACCCTGACCGGTCAACGCTAGTAGGCCTGGCGATTCGGCGAAGACTTTGGCAGCGCAGACAGCCTACCGCGAGGACAGCCTTACATGAGGCGGCCGCATCTCTCAATCGAAAATGGCCTGTCCGCGCAAAACCCATTCACGGCCTTTTTCAACTATTTTCTAAGTCAAAATCCCAATAAAAGTCCTGTTTCCGCATGGAACGGCGTTCAACTGCGCCCACCGCCCTGCTACCTTGTCTATCGCGGAAAGCTCCGCATTTCAAAAACTGAAAGCAGGTATTCAACGCCATGGCATCCCAAGCCCAAATCGCCGCCAATCGCGCCAACGCACTCAAATCAACCGGCCCCACGTCGGAGCAAGGCAAGCGCCGCATCGCCTCCAACGCCCTCAAGCACGGTCTCTATTCCGACACCCGCATCAACCTCTTTAACGAAGACCACGATTTCGTCAAAACCTTGCTCACCGACCTCCAGGGCGAGTACTGCCCCGTCACCCCCACCGAGCACATCCTCGTCCAGCAACTGGCTACCCTCCAAACCCGTTTCCTCCGAGCCCAAACCCACTACCTGGCCCTCATCGACAACCAGGCCGAAGACATGTACCTCGATCTCAAAGAGAAGTTCGTCGTCGATCCCGACACCGACAGCCGCTACGCCTTGGCTTTTGAGAAACAAAGCCAATCCAGCCGCGCCCTGGAAATTCTAAGCCGAGAAATCGACCGTCTCCCCAACAAGATCCGCAAGACTATCGAGATGCTGGTCTGGTACAGAAGCGTCCCCGCCGCCGAACCAGCGGAAATTGAGGAACAAAGCCAAATCGAGCAGGATTTACCGAAACAAGCCCGTCCCCAGCACTACCCAGCCCCCGACGAAGACATCTCGCTGGAAGAATTCAACCGAGCCATCATCGAAGCAGTCGAGCGCCACGGCCTCCACATCCCCCAAGAGGTCAAAGAACAAATAAATACTTAGGAACAAAGCCAATTCCAGTCCAGCACTAGAGGGAGCGCCAAGAGCGCCCCCGCCGTTCCTTGACAATCAGCAGTTACGCAAAAGTGAGCACAGCAGCAAAGTAGTGGTTGCGGGCTTCAGCCCGCTTCGGCTTCTATACCAATTGGCACTATAACAATAGGAACTGTACCAACTGGCCCTTCCCCTCCCCCGGGCAGAGTCAGATACGATTCTGCCAAAGGAACACAACAATTGCAGTTATTGGCACCCTGCTTGCCGGCGTCGCCATTTGGTTCTGGGGCGGTCTGGTCCACAGCGCGCTCCCCATGCCGGTTGAACTCACGACAAACCTCTCGCAGGCCTTCCAACTGCTAATCGTCCCGTTGCTACTGAGATCGATGGGCATCATGCGGTACGGTGCCATCGACGCATCGTACTGGAACTGGTACAGCATCTCCCTGGCATTCCTTGCGATTGAGTTTCTCGACACCATCGGAGGCTTCCTCCCGGCCGGACTCATACTTGGCTGGCAGATCAATAAGAACGCTTGAAGTTCAGATCCTGGAAGTCGAAGCTGAAGTCCGCCAGATCGCTAATCGCTTCCATCTTCATGCCGGTGATCTTGCCCTGCGCATCAAACGCAAAGGTCACATAGGCGTCAGGGATCGTCGCGTCGTCCCATCGCGCGACGAATGTATTGTAGTGCCAATGCTCCAGGCGACCCTGCATCGCCGCTGTCGGTCGCATGCGCAGACGCAATTCAGCCCCGGACGACTCTACGGTTGCCAATCCATACCAGGCATCACGATACTCAGCCGCATATCCTGCCAACGGCAAAGATGGCTGTGTGTTCGGCGCGCGGGCAGCAATGGCCTTCTTCTCGCGCTCATTCTGGCGCACGCGTTGCTTCAAGCTATTGGCCTTAATCACCGCAGTCCAATCGGGTGCATCTGCGCCCAGGTAATGGTCCATCAGTTGGTTGGTCAGCGCCTGAAACGCTCCCCCCTCTTCCTGATTGGTCAACACAATGATCCCCAGTTTTAGCTGCGGCAGAATCGTCGTCTGCGTCACCATGCCGGTAAGCCCGCCGCCGTGCGAGACAACCTTATGGCCGCGGTAGTCCTTGATCGACCAACCCAATCCATAGCCCCCAAACTGCGCCTGCCCTGCGGCCAACTCGGGCGGGGCCTGACCAACCGGTGTCACCGTCTGCATCGACCACATCTGTCGGCTGGCGCGCTGACTAAACAACCGCTTGCCGCCGGGCGTGATTTCTCCCTGAGCGATTTGCACCATCATCCATTTCGCAAGATCTGTGACGTTGGCCTTGACGCCCGCCGCCGAAGCCCAGACATCGTCCCGCGTCCAAGGGATCGCCTTGAGCGTGCCTTCCAGTCGCCAGCCACGCGAGTGAGGCACCGCCGTGTTATCCGATTCCAAGAGGCCGTTGTTCGTCATCCGTGCTTCCGACATACCAAGTGGCATAAAGATGCGCTCGCGAATGAAGTCCTCGTACGGCTTGCCGCTCACCGCCCGGATCACCTCGCCTGCGACAACAAACATGTTGTTGTTATAGGCGTAGGTCGAGCGAAAACTGCTGGCGGGCTGAATCGCCTTGGCACTGGCCAGCACCTGATCGCGAGTGAAGTTTGTGTCGGGCCAGTACATCAGGTCGCCTGCGCCCAGTCCCAGGCCGGTCCTGTGAGAGACCAGGTCGCGGACGCTCACCTCGCGCGTGACATAGGGGTCGTAGAGCGCAAAGCCCGGTAAGTGCTTGATGACGGGGTCGTCCCAGCTCAGCTTGCCCTCATCGACGAGAATGGCGAGCGCCGCAGTCGTGAACGCCTTTGTGTTGGAAGCGATGCCAAACAGCGTGTGCGCATCAACAAGCCCCGGGCTGCCCAGCTTGCGGACGCCATAGCCTTTGGCCGCAACAACTTGGCCATCTTTGACGATCGCAATCGCGATACCGGGGACTTCGAATTCTTTCATCGCCCGCGCCACCCAGGCATCCATCTGCGCCGGCGCTTGTGCCAGCAGAACAACCGATACGAAAAAGAGAGCGACGCGACTCAGCAACATCCTTCCAGCTTAGGCCTTGGGATGGGCGTTCTGGTAAACGCGTTCAAGATCCTCGATGGCGACCTTGGTGTAGATCTGCGTCGTCGATAACTGCGCATGGCCCAACAGCTCCTGGATGGAGCGCAGATCCGCGCCAGCGTTCAGTAGATGGGTCGCAAAGCTGTGCCGCAGTTCATGCGGATGGACGCTCGGGTCGCCCAGCAGCATCGAGGCGTAGAAGCGAGTGATCTGGTGCACCGCGCGTGTCGAAATCCGCTTCCCTTGGTAATTGAGAAAGACAGCCGTTTCGCCAACGGCGGGCACCCGCGTTGCAAGATAGCTCTCTAGCGCCGCGCAGCCTGTCTGGCCCAACGGTGTCATCCGCTCTTTGCCGCCCTTGCCCAACACACGCAGCCACCGCTCGGCTAAATCGATGTCTTCGATGTTGAGGCCCGTGAGCTCGCTGACGCGCAACCCACTGCCATAGAGCACTTCAAACATCGCGCAGTCGCGCTTGGGGAACGGTCGCTTCAGATCAGGCTTGCCGATATTATCGAGCAGGAAAATGGCCGCCTCCGGCTCCAACACCTGAGGCACCTTGCGGGGCGCTTTGGGTAGCCTTAGGTACTTGGCGGGATTTTGGCTACAAAGCTCGCGCGTGCGGCAATGGTGAAAGAAGCTGCGCAGAGAACTGACTTTGCGACGGATGGAAAGCGCGGAGAGCTCGCGATCATAGAAGGCGGCCATCCATTCGCGCAGCTCGTTCACCCCAATCACAGCGGGCGCGGGAGGCTCTGCCCCAGGTGGCGAGAAGAACTGCAAAAACTGCTCAAGATCGATGGCGTAGTTGCGCAAGGTGTGCGAACTGGGCGAGCGCAGAGCCCGATCCTCGAGAAAGCCCACAATCGCTGTGCGCAAGGCAGAGTCGGGAAACTTGGCGAAGCGCTCAGACGGAGACGCTGAAATACTCATCAATTTTTTCCAAAGCGCGGCGGCAAACTTCGGCGTGCTTCGCCTTCTTGTCTTTGCGATAGAGTCGGGCCGCCGCCTCATCCAGCTTGGGCAGGAGGTCGAAGGTGATGTTGGCTGGCTGATAATGGCGCGGGTCAGCGCCGGAGATGTAGGCGCAAAGGCTGCCAATGGCCGTCTCGCGTGGGAAAGGACGCGGGTCAATCAGAAACTGCGCAGCGGCATAGCCGGTGGCGATACTCTCGACATAGCCTTCCACTCCCGAGATCTGGCCCGCAAAGTAGATACGCGGATCGGTCTTCAACTGGAGCGTGTTGGTCAGCAACTCCGGACCGTTGATATAGGTATTGCGATGGATCTGGCCGTAGCGCAGGAACTCCGCCTTTTCAAGACCGGGGATCATGCGGAAGATGCGCTGCTGTTCGCCAAAGCGCAGATGATTCTGGAAGCCGACCAGGTTATAGCTGTCGCTGCGACAGTTCTCTTTGCGAAGCTGCACGGCGGCGTGTGGCCAGCGGCCAGTGCGCGGGTCGTCCAGGCCGGTGGGCTTCATGGGGCCAAAGCGCAGGGTCTCGCGGCCACGCCGAGCCAGCTCTTCAACGGGCAGGCAGGCTTCGAAAAATGGAGTGTGCGGATTGTCTTCGGCGATATGGAAGGGGACGCTCTCGCCAGCCAAAAGCGCGTCGATAAAGAGCTCATACTCATCGCGACTGAACGGGCAGTTTAGATAGTCATCGGTGCCGTCGATGCTCTTGCCCCAGCGCGAGGCAGCAAAAGCAATGCTCGTGTCGATAGAATCGGCGTCAACAATGGGGCTGATACTGTCGTAGAAGAAAAGCCGGTCAGAGCCAGTGACCCGCGCGATCTCGGCAGCCAGTGCGTCACTGGTCAGAGGGCCGGATGCAATGATAACGGGCGCGCCCTCAGGGATCGTTTTCACCTCGTCCCGAATGACCGTGATGTTGGGGTTTGCCTCGATGCGACGTGTCACTTCGCGGGCAAATTCGACACGATCAACAGTCAACGCATGACCAGCCGGAACCCGTGTCTGTTTGGCTACATCCAGCAGCAGGCTGCCGCCTCGGCGCAACTCTTCCTTAAGCAGCCAGGGAGCCGAGCTTTCGCCTTCGCTCTTTAAGGAGTTGCTGCACACCAGCTCGGCCATGTCGCCGGTCTTATGCGCTGAAGAAGTCGTGACAGGCCGCATCTCATGGAGCAAAACGTCGATGCCATGGCGTGCCAGTTGCCAGGCAGCTTCTGTCCCTGCCAGTCCAGCCCCGATCACATGCACCGACTGGCCTTTGCCCTTGATATTGTTGATTTCCACGCGCTTTATCCAATCGTACCAAGTGATAGAATTTGCCCATGCCTCTTTCGAGAAGACAGCTCGTCCGAATAGGCGGCCAGGCCGCCGCCACTTTCACCGCCGCTTCCTATTCGCGCATCATGGGCGCGAATGACAAGATCCAGTTGGGCTTGATTGGTGCCGGTGGCCGCGGCACCTATGTCTGCAAGGTTTTCAACAACACGCAGCAAGTCAACGTAGGTGCCGTCGCGGAAGTCTGGGGCGACCGTCTCGATAAGACGCTCACCACTTACCCCGGTGCCAAGGGCTTCACCGACCATCGCAAGTTGCTTGAGATGAAGTCGCTGGACGCCGTACTCATCGCGACGCCAGACCATTGGCACGCCGGCTGCGCCATCGACGCGCTCAACGCGGGCAAGGACGTCTATGTCGAAAAGCCACTGACCCTCAAAATGGAGGAAGGTCCGCTGATCGTCAAAGCTGCGCGCGTCAACGAACGCGTCTGTCAGGTGGGCATGCAACAGCGCTCGGGCAGTCACTATCTGCAGGCAAAACGAGACTACATCGACACGGGCAAACTGGGCAAGATCACCCTGGCGCGCACTTGGTGGCATGGCAACGGTGCGCATCTGCAGAAGGCCCCGGCAGCCCTGGCTACACAGCCCAGCAATCTCGATTGGGCACGCTTCTTAGGCCCGGTAAAGTGGCGCGATTATGATCCCCAGCAGTACGCAAACTTCCGCGCCTATCTCGATTTTGGCGGCGGCCAAGTGACGGACTTGTTCACTCACTGGATCGACGTCGTCCACATGTTCATGGAACAGGACGATCCGATCAGCGCGGTTGCGGCAGGTGGTATCTATCACTACAACGACGGGCGCACGGCACCGGACACGATCCACGTATTACTGGAATATCCGAAGAAGTGGACTGCAACATTTGAAGCAACATTGGCACCTGGGATTCGTGGCGAAGGCGTCGAGATGTGTGGCACCGAAGGACGCTTGTACATCACCAGAGGCGAATCGCAGTTCTGGTCAAAAGAGCGCAACGCGCAACCAATCATCGTCAAATCGACAGTGGACCAAACAGTCGAACATGTACAGAACTTCCTCGATTGCATGCGATCGCGCAAGCGCCCCAATGGCGACGTCTACATCGGCCATCGCTCGGCGCAGGCCAGTCACCTCGGTAACATTGCGTATGTACAGCAGCGTCGGCTAAAGTTTGACGCGCAGCGCGAAGAGATCCTGCCCCTATGATCACTCGCCGCAGTCTGCTGGCAAGCACCAGCGCAGCTGCCATGGCCGCCCAGCGCCCCAAGCCCCGCAACATCATCTTTATCCTCACCGATGATCATCGCTACGACGCGATGGGCTTCCTGAAGGGACAAAGCTTTCTCGAAACTCCGCATCTGGATGCGATGGCCCGCAACGGCGTGCACGCGCCCAACGCGTTTGTTACAACTGCTCTTTGCTCCCCGTCGCGCGCGTCGATTCTTACCGGGCAATACGCCCACAAGCATCGCGTCGTCGATAACGACAATCCGATTCCCTCCGGCACGACCTTCTTCCCGCAACTGCTGCAAAGCCAGGCCAACTACCAGACGGGCTTCTTTGGCAAATGGCACATGGGCGGCGTGGGCGACGAGCCGCAAGCAGGCTTCGACCGGTGGGTCAGCTTTCGTGGACAAGGCACCTACAAGCCATCGCCGAATGGGCTAAACATCGATGGCAAGCATGTCCCCCAAAAGGGCTACATTACCGACGAGTTGACCGACTACGCCATCGACTGGCTGGACAAGACCGATTCCAAGCGGCCCTTCTTCATGTATCTTTCGCACAAGGCCGTACATGCGGAGTTCGAGCCCGCGCCGCGCCACAAAGGCAAGTTCGCCGGCAAGACCTTCGTCTATCCGAAGTCATATGCGATCCCCACCGCTGCGCAGGACCAGCCAGCCTGGGTGCGCAACCAACGCAATTCCTGGCATGGCGTCGAGTATCCCTATCACTCCACGCTCAAGATCGATGAATACTACCAGCGCTATGCGGAAACGCTGTGCGGCGTAGATGATTCCGTCGGTCGAGTCATGGAATGGCTGCGGACAAAGAATCTTCTCGAATCCACGCTCGTGATCTATATGGGCGACAACGGCTTCGCCTTCGGTGAACATGGCCTGATCGACAAGCGGACAGCGTATGAAGAATCGATGCGCGTACCGATGCTTCTCCAATGCCCGGAGTTATTCGGACGGGGCAAGAAGCTAAATGAAGTGGTTGCCAACATCGACATCGCACCTACCTGCCTTGAAGCGGCCGGTCTCTCTGCCACCCCAATCATGCAGGGCAAAAGTTTCCTTGGCTTGGCTCAGGGCAAGAAGACCGAATGGCGCGACGGCCTGCTCTACGAATACTACTGGGAGCGCTCCTTCCCGCAGACGCCAACCATCCATGCGATTCGCGGCGACCGCTATAAGTACATCCGCTACCAGGGCCTCTGGGATGTCGATGAACTCTACGACTTACAGGGCGACCCCTTTGAGATGCAGAACCTCATCAACTCCCCGGAGCACCGCAGCGTGGCGCTAACGATGAGCAAGAAGCTGTTCTCGATTCTCGATGCGACGGGCGGCATGTACATTCCGCTCAACGCGGATCGAAACTTGAATCAGCAAAACAAGCGCAACCCCGATGCCTCAGGTGCCGCGCCCTTTTCGCCCGCAATCATAGCGCCATCCAAAAAGAACTGACATGCCACTAAAAGAAGTTTGGCTCCGCGAGCCGCCCGTTACCCTTGACCCTCTGCGGCATCTGCTGCTCTGCACTTTGGCGCAGGCGCGCGAAGATATTGCTGCAGCAACCTTTGGCCTGAGCGATGAGCAGGTCTGGAGCCACCCATACGACCTGTCGCCAATCGGTTTTCATGTCCGCCACATTGCTGGGGCGATGGACCGGTTGCTCACTTATGCCGAGGGCAACGACATCAGCTCGGAGCAGCTTGCAGTGTTGCGTGCGGAGCTGACCGACACGTTACCGCTTATCACCTTGCTGGAGATGCTGAATACCGCACTGGGCGAAAGCCGCCGCCGTATCGAGGCCTTTGACGGCGCGACGCTGGCGGACACCCGCTACATCGGCCGCGCGCGCATTGCCGCGCCTCTCGGCACCTTGCTCGCACACATCGCAGAACACACGCAACGTCACATGGGCCAAATTACGACAACCGCCAAGCTCCTGCGCGCCCTCTGATAGACTCGCACTGATTCCAAGATGAAACTCGCACTACTCTCTCTCCTTATGGCTCTACCTGTCGCCGCAGAAACTCCTCAAGTCTTCACCCTCAAGAACAAAGCTGGTATGGAGGCCAAGATCACCAACTATGGGGCGATTGTGATGTCGCTCAAAGTCCCTGATCGCAAGGGGGCCTTTGATGACGTCGTCCTGGGCTTCGACACGCCGCAAGAGTACATCGACAAGGCGGAGAACCCCTACTTCGGCGCAGTCGTCGGTCGATATGGAAACCGTATCGCCAAGGGCCGCTTTACGCTCGACGGGAAGACCTACAAGCTGGCGACAAATAATGGGGCCAATGCTTTGCACGGTGGGCTGAAGGGCTTCAGTAAACAGTTCTGGAAGGTAGCGCAAAAAGGCAATGCGCTGACACTCGATTACACCAGCGCCGACATGGAAGAAGGCTACCCTGGAACGCTCAAGGTCCGTGTGGTTTACACACTGACCGAGGACAATGCGTTGCACATCGACTACACTGCGACCACCGACAAGGCGACGGTGCTCAACGTCACAAACCATGCGTACTTTCAGCTGGGTGGCGCCGCGGCCAAGAACATTCTCGGCAACGTCTTGAAGCTGAACGCCAGCAAGTTTACGCCCGTAGACGCCGGACTGATTCCAACTGGCGAATTGCGCAGCGTCACCGGAGGGCCCTTCGACTTCTTAAAGCCAACAGCGATCGGCACGCGTATCGACCAGGCAGAAGAGCAGATCAAATTGGGCGGCGGCTACGACCATAATTTCGTCCTCGATAAAGGGACTACCAAAGAGCCGCAGGCAGCGGCAGAAGTGTATGAGCCAACGTCAGGCCGAGTGCTAACAGTGCTGACCACAGAGCCTGCTGTGCAATTCTATACCGGCAACTTTCTCGATGGCACCTTTAAGGGCAAGGCGGGCAAGGCCTACACGAAGCGGATGGCGCTGTGTCTGGAGACTCAACATTATCCCGATTCTCCGAATCAGCCAAAGTTCCCCACGACAGAGTTGAAGCCCGGGCAGACGATGAAGTCAACAACTGTGTTCAAGTTCTCAACTCGCTAGCTTGCGCGCACGCACCGGCACCAGCACATACATCTCCAGGGCGTTTTTGATCTCTTCAAATACAGCCTCTGGTGATTGATGTCCATTCACATGAATCACCCTTCCAGAAGTGGCGCCATCAAAGTAAGCCAGCACCGGATCCGTGAGCTGCTGATACATTTCCAAGCGCCGATACGCTGTCTGCAGAGTATCATCCTTGCGCTGCGTCAGCATGGCCCCATCTGAATCGCAGCACCCAGACTCTATCGGCGGCTTGCTGAGCAGGTTATAGATCGCCCCACATTGCGGACAGTTCCAACGCGCACTCAGTCGCCCCACCAGTACGCGGTCCGGGACATCCATATGAATCAACACTGGCGATTGGAAACTGAGTGAATCGAGAATCTCCGTAAGATGCTGGCCCTGCTCCACGGTGCGAGGGTAGCCGTCGATCAAAAAGCCATCCCGGCAATCGTCCTCAGCCAGCCGCAGCTCGAGAAGGCGGTTCACCAGATCGTCAGGCACAAGTCGCCCCTCGGCCAAAAGACCGTCGATGAGTTTGCCCGCACTGGACTGCTTTTCGCTCTCCCGGCGCAACATGTCGCCGGTAGATATCGCTGGAATCCCCAACCGATCCCGAAAGAACGGGGATTGGGTTCCCTTGCCGCAACCTGGCGGCCCGAACAGCAGAAGGACCACGTAATGCCTCCACTCTCCTCATAATCACAGGCTGCTTAGCCTGGACAGCGACGGGCACTCCAAAGATTAGCCGCCCGATCTGGCTACGTCAATCCTACACTGAAGAAGTGCCCCACTTCAGCGGGTCTGTTACCGGGATGTCATCTTCGGCTAGCTACAATTGGAGTCTCTATGCGCATTGCCTTGGCGCAAATCAATACAACTGTCGGCGACTTTCCGTACAACCGCGGCAAGATGCTCGAGTTTGCCCGGATGGCTGCCGAAAAATCCGCTCAAGTTGTTCTATTTCCAGAGCTTAGCCTCACGGGATACCCTCCGCGTGACCTTGTTGAAAAGTCGTCGTTCGCCGAACGGGCCGAAGCCGAACTGCGCATTCTGGCCGACGATACCGCATCGTTGCCACTGCATCTGATTATCGGTACCGTTGCTCGATCCCAACAGGGCACCGGCAAAAAGGTTCTGAACACCGCTGCAGTGCTTTACAAAGGTAAAGAAATCTTCCGGCAGACCAAAATGCTGCTGCCTACTTATGATGTTTTTGACGAGGGTCGATACTTCCTGTCAGCCCAGTCTCAGTCAGTGTTCCTGATTGACGGTATCCCTGTCGGATTGACAATCTGCGAAGACGCCTGGAACCAGCGTAAGATCTTCGATCACCCCATCTATGGCCGCGATCCCATCGCCGAACTGCAAGCCCAAGGGGCTAAGCTGCTCCTGAGCATGAATGCGAGCCCCTACGAGATGGGCAAGCGGGCACAGCGGCGGCGGCTCTTTTCGGGGATCGCCAACGACTACAAGCTGCCCTGCGTCTACGTCAACTCCATCGGTGGCAATGATCATCTGGTCTTTGATGGCTCAAGCTTTGCAATGAATGCCAACGGCGAAGTCATCTGCGAATCGCCCAGTTTTTCCGAGAGCCTGACTATCTGCGACCTCGCCACGGGCGAAGGTGAGAAAGGCGCGTCTCATCTCGACGAAGAGGAGGCCGTCTACGAAGCGCTGGTCCTGGGTACGCGGGATTACGTCGGCAAGTGCGGATTCAAGAAAGTGTTGATTGGCCTGTCAGGCGGTATCGATTCCTCTATCGTCGCGGCGATCGCAGTCGAAGCTTTTGGCCCCGAAAATGTTATCGGCGTCGGCATGCCGGGGCCCTATTCGTCCGATCATTCCCTCACCGATGCACGCGCGATGGCCGAGCGTCTGGGCATTCGATTTGAAGTGTCATCGATCACGCCTGCCTACGACACGATGATCGACACCTTGCAACCACTCTTTGCTGGCTACAAGCCCGACGTGACAGAGGAAAACATCCAGGCTCGGCTGCGGGGCCTCACGCTGATGGCGCTATCCAATAAATATGGTGCCATGGTGTTAACTACAGGCAACAAGAGCGAACTGGCCGTTGGCTATTGCACTCTCTACGGCGACATGTGCGGGGGCCTCGCCGTGATTTCTGACGTCCCTAAGACCTTGGTCTACAATCTTTGCCGCGTGGCGAATCGCCGATTGAACAACGCCATCCCTGAAAACGTTTTCATCAAGGCACCGTCAGCAGAATTACGGCCCGATCAGACCGACCAGGATTCTCTGCCGCCCTATGATGTGCTCGACCGGATCCTGCGTGGGTATGTCGAACGAATGGAATCGCCCATCGAGATCGCAACGCGCGAAGACTTACCGCTCGCCCTGGTACGCGAGATCTCACGCAAAGTTGACCTCAACGAGTACAAGCGACAACAGGCCGCCCCTGGCCTGAAAGTTACATCAAAAGCATTTGGAATTGGACGGCGATTTCCGATCGCACAAAGGTACAAAGAATGAACCGCTGGAATCCTCTTTTCCCCATCGTAGGACTGGGACTGATCGGCGTTTGCGCGATCTTCTCGCAGCCGGAAGCAGCACGGCGCGTCGGCCCGCAAGCGGACGGCAGCGTACTCTTGCCCACTGGCTGGCACTTGCGCCCCGCCGGCACTCAGATGGAAACCGACACTTTCCCGATGGCCAGCGCGATGTCACCCAACAAGCGCTTTGTGGCCGTGCTGCATGGCGGCTACAACCCGCCCTCCGTCGCAATCCTCGACCCGGCAACGCTCAAGCAGATTTCGCGCGTAGAATTGCCCGATGCCTGGCTCGGCCTCAGCTTTTCTCCGGATGGCAAGAGTCTTTATGTAGGCGGCGGGGCGCGGGCGATGGTGTTTGCGTTGACAGTGACAGCAGAAGGGCAGTTGACCCGTGCTGGAGATTGGCGCCTAACCGAAGGCGATCCGACGCACGAAGATTTCACTGGCGATGTCCAGGTCTCCCCGGATGGGCGCCTGCTCTATGTCGCGATGTTGCATCGCAACAAGATCGCGGTAATCAATCCACAATCCGGCCGTGTGATTGAACGCTTTAATACGGGGCGGCGCCCCTATCGGATTCTCATGCACCCGGATAATCAATCCTTCTTTGTAAGTTCCATGGCCGACGCCGCAGTCCTGCACCATCGCTCATCCGATGGCCTGCTCCTGCAGCGCATCCGGGTCGGTTCAACGCCCATGGACATGGTCTGGCGCGGAGCCAAGACCGTGCTGGAGGAAAGCGAAGAGAAGGGGCCACAACCCTGGGCGGCGCGGATCTTTGTCGCCAGTTCCAACACCAACTCAGTTCATGTCCTGGCCGTTGCCGAATCCAAGGACGTGGAGCTCACCGAGACGATCAACGTCTCACTCTCGCCGCTGCAACCCTTAGGCGCAACTCCCAGCGCATTGGCTCTCAGCCCCGACGAATCGCGATTGTTTGTCGTCTGTTCTGACCTGAATGCAGTGGCTGCCGTCGCGGTAGAAGGTAAGCGGTCGCAAGTGCTGGGCTTCATCCCCAGCGGCTGGTATCCGATCGCGGCGCGAGCCTTGCCGTCGGATCGCCTATTGATTTTTAATGGTCGGGGTGCCCGCAGTTTCCCCAACTCCGTCGGCGGCCCCAACCCCTTGAAGCGCCCCGCACCAGTGCATCTGGGCGGCGCACCGGTCGCCTATGTGGGTAGACTCCAGCGCGGCACAATCTCAGTGGTCACCGGCCTTGAGCTGTCCAAACTTAGAACCTACACCGACATTGTCCGGCGGAATTCTCCCTATCGCGATGAGCAGGTGCGAGAGAACAGCGTTTCTTCTTCGGTGGTGCCAGCTGAAGTTGGAAAACGCAGCTCTGCCATCGAGCATGTCATCTACATCGTTAAAGAGAATCGGACTTACGATCAAGTGTTGGGCGATCTCGGCAAGGGTAATGGCGACCCCTCGTTGGCGCTTTTCCCACGTGAAGTCTCACCCAATCATCACAAGCTCGCCGAGGACTTTGTGTTGCTCGACAACTTCTATGTCAACGCTGACGTATCCGCTGACGGGCACAACTGGTCCTCCGCTGCTATCGCGCCCGCCTATGTGCAGCGAATGTGGCCCAACTCGTATGCTGGCCGCCGCAAGAAGTACGATTACGAAGGCGGCGAAGCGGCAGCCAACGCCCCCGCCGGGCGGATTTGGAACAACGCACTGGCCGCAGGTCTTACAGTACGCAACTACGGCTGGTGGGCTGAGAATATGCCGAAGGCCGACGGCCCTCAACAGATCGCATCGGTACGCGACGCACAATTGACCGCGCATACCGCAATGAACTACCGCGCCTTCGATCTGGAATACAGCGACATCAATCGAGCCAACGTTTTTCTAGCCGAACTGAAACAATTTGAGGCAACCGGCAAATTCCCCAACTTTGTAACGTTACGGATCGGCAACGATCATACGTCCGGGCTCACGGCTAGCAAACTTTCGCCGTTGTCTCAAGTGGCTGACAACGACCAGGCTCTGGGCATGATAGTGGAGGGACTGTCACGCTCGAAATTTTGGTCGAGGACAGCCATATTCGTTGTAGAAGACGATGCGCAGAACGGTGCGGATCACGTCGATTCGCACCGTTCTCCCGCGTACATCATCAGCCCCTTTACTCGCGGCGGAAAGATTGATTCGACGATGTACAACACGACGTCGATGCTCCGCACCATCGAGTTGCTGCTTGGCTTGCGGCCAATGACGGTGTACGATGCAAGCGCTACGCCCATGACCCGGGCCTTCAATGCCACTCCCAAAGCAGACATCTACCCGGCGCTCATCCCGTCGCAACCGCTCGATCAACGCAACCCTGCCGCCACGGCCCTCGCCGCTCGTAGCGCCCGCCTCGACTTCGACGAGGCGGACAAGATCGACGACAACGAATTGAACCAGATCCTCTGGTTGGCGCTCAAGGGGACGCCGCCGCCCGCGCCCACGCGCTCGCTGTTCGGTGGTAAATAGGACCGCATGCCGAGAATCTATCTGTCGTTTGTCTGGCACATGCACCAGCCCTTCTACAAGGATCTGGTCTCCAATGAGTACAAGCTGCCGTGGACCCGTCTACATGCCTTGAAAGACTACTACGGCATGGTGAAGGTGCTTGAGGATTTTCCCGAAGTTCATCAGACCTTCAACCTCGTCCCCTCGATGCTGGTGCAACTGGATGAATATGCGCGCGGCGTTGCAGTAGACCCGTTTCTGCGCTGTGCCAACAAGGACACTGGCAGCCTCAGCGATGGGGAGCGCGAGTTCATTCTGCGCTACTTCTTCCAGACCAACGTGCAACGAATCATCTATCGCTACCCGCGCTATGCCGAACTGTACGAGGCATTTCTCGCGGTCGATGAAAACCCGCGCCGGGGCTTGAGCACTTTCAACGATGCCGCCTTCCGCGATCTGCAAGTGCTGTCTCAATTGGCTTGGTTCGACGAGGAATTTCTTACGGGAGACCCCGATGTAAAGTCGCTCGTCACCAAGCAGCGCAATTACACGTCGGCCGATCAGTCGCTGCTTGCGGCCAAGCAACTGGAGAAGCTCGGCCTGGTACTGGACGTCTATCGTAGCTTCTCTGCTAAGGGCCAAATCGAAGTCTCAGCCACGCCGTTCTATCATCCGATCTTGCCGCTGATCTGCGACACGCAGATTGCGGAAATAGCCCACCCCTATGTGCCTCTGCCGTCGCGCTTCCGCTACCCGGAGGACGCGCGCGTACAGTTGGAGCGATCTCGCGATTACATGAAAACAAATTTCGGTAAGGCACCCGCCGGCTTGTGGCCCAGCGAGGGTTCTGTCAGCGATGAGGCGCTCAGCCTGGCAGCAGAAACGGGCTTCAAATGGTTTGCCACGGACAATGGCGTGCTTTCGCGCACGGTGAATCAACCCGCGACACCCGAGCTTACTTATCGCCCCTACTTGTGGAAGCAGGGCAATCGAGAAATGCACGGACTCTTCCGCGATCACACTTTAAGCGATCTGATCGGCTTCGTCTATTCACGCATGGGTGCCAAGGAGGCGGCCGACCATTTTCTGGGTTCGATCCGCGCCAATTGTGCGTCCATTTTGAGGTCCGGTCGCGACGCCGTCGTGCCGGTCATCCTCGATGGAGAGAACGCCTGGGAGTACTTTGAGCTATCTGGACGGCCTTTCCTGCGAGAGCTTTACCGCCAGATCGAGGCCGACCCGCAGATGACCGCCGTAACCGTCTCGGAGGCAATCGAAAAGGTGCCGGCCGAGAAATTGGGCCACATTTTTCCCGCCTCGTGGATTAACACAAACTTCGATATCTGGATCGGCGCTGAAGAAGACAATCAAGCCTGGGAATTTCTGTTGCGGGCACGCGAGACCTATGAGCGCCTCAAAGATCAAGTCAGCAAGGAGGCGCGGGAACTGGCTTACGAAGAGCTGCTGATTTCTGAAGGCAGCGATTGGAACTGGTGGTATGGCCCGGAGCATTCCTCGGCCAACCGCATCGACTTCGACCGTCTCTATCGCGAACATCTCGCTAATGTATATCGTGCCCTGGGCCTGAATCCACCTGAAGAACTCTCTCGGCCGATTCTGCGGGTGGAACTCAAAGCCACTCACCAAAGCCCCCGTGGGCCGCTCCGGCCTACAATTGACGGCAACGTCTCCAGTTACTTCGAGTGGATGGGTGCAGGTACTTACTCGATTGATCAGCGCTCGGGTGCAATGCACGGCCAGCGCTTTCTGATTCAGGAGTTACTTTATGGCTCAGACGGCGTCTGGCTCTACCTAAGAATCGATTTTGCAAAAGGCAACGAGGACATCCTGCGCGACGCCGAGTTGCGCTTTCAGTTTCACGAGAGAGAGGTCACGGTGCCGCTGACGGCGAGTTTCGAGACAGGCAGCCATGATGGGCTCCAACTCGCGGCAGCCTACGGCCAGATATTCGAAATGCGGGTCTCGCAGCGGGCGATTGGAAAGTCGCACCCGATCAAGTTTCAGGTATCGGTATGGAAGGCCGGGCTACCGCTGGACGCGCTGCCACAGCAGGGGGCACTGGAGTTGCAGGGGCATGAGTTGAATGAATGGTTTGGGTAGGGCCGGAGAGGCAACCGCCTATACAGCGACTTCGATTTCTTCGATGTGCGGCGTAGGGGCCGGAATCGTTTCACCGTTGATTCGCATACCTTCGACGTGGAACTCAATCGCCTCGCGCATCAGCTTGGGGGTTTCATCCAGCGTGGCGGCGGCGACGCAACCGGGTAGGTCGCGGACGTGCCCACTGAAGCCCGATATAGTTTGCTCGATGTAGACGGTGTATCTGCTCATTTCAAACCTGCCTGTTTCAGTCGCGCTGCAAAGCCTACTTCTCTTACCGGCCCCGACTAGACTTCGCGGCCTCTTTGCCTGATCTTATGCAATCCGGGATGCCGATTCCGAGATAGCCGTTTCCGGCAAGCTCAAGGCCGGGATACGCCAGGCGTCGGCTCTCGATCTCCTCAAGGACTTTCGCGTGCCCGACATTATATTGCGCCATAGACCGCGGCCAGCGTGACACGTGGAAGGCCACTGGCTTAGCCGTGATGCCCAATAATCGATTGAGATCCCCCAGCACGGCCCGTTCCAGCTCCGCGTCGCTGAGCGAAAGCATTCCTTCACCGCCCGCACCGCCTAGAAAGCATCGCAGTAGCAGCTTGTCTTCCGGTACGCGATGATTGAACTTTTGATCGATGAAGGTGCAGGCAAGTAAGTGCTCACGCTCCGGCTTCGGCACCAGGAAGCCAAAGGCCTTAAAACGGGCCGACACGTCGGCGCGACTGTAGATCACACCGATCGTCATCGAGCTGGAGTAGTCGATGCGGCCCAGGGCTTCCGCAAGTTTCGCATCGAGCGACTTAAGCAAAGAAGAGGCGGCCCAAGCGGGCGCAGCGACAATCACGTTGGCGCTGCGCAACGTCTCATTGTCCAGGCGCACAGCGTAACTATCCGAGTCGCGAGTTAGCGCAACGGCCTGCTCCCGGATCACCTGGCAATGCGGCGCGATCGCGCGCTCCAGCGCCTCCACTAACGATCCCAAGCCATGCTTCAGAGTGCGGAATAGCGTGCCGCCTTCGCGCTTGGGCGCGGCCGCCATCCCGGCCAGAGTGCCTTTGGTGAGGCTGCCAAACTTCGCTTCCATCTCGGCAAAGCGCGGCAGTACGCTTTGTACCGATAGCTTGTAAGGGTCGCCGCCGTAGACGCCCGACAGCAGTGGCTCGGCAAGGTAAGTAACCGCCTCTGCACCATAGTGGTCTTCGATGAACTCGCCCACTGATCGATCCGGCTGCCCAGGCTGCGGCGCGCGCAGTAATTCCATCCCCATCCGGATTTTCGTGCCCCAGGACAGCAATGAACTCTTCACTGTGGGAAGGATGCGGGTCGGCACCATCATCATCAGGCCGTCGGGCAGAGGAATCATCCGTCCGTCCCGCCAAATCCAGGTGGCTCGCTGATGATCGTTGGATCCGATGACCTCATCGGCAAGTCCAAGCTCGCGGATCAGCTCCATTGCTTCCGGCTTGGCAGAAAGAAAGCTATCCGGCCCGGCTTCGAGCACACAACCCGACACGGTGTTGGTTTGGATCACGCCGCCGAGGCGCGCCGACGGATCGATCAGGATCGATGGCCGCCCCTCTTTTGCTAAGGCATAAGCGGCAGACAGGCCAGAGATGCCCCCGCCGATAATCATCGTTGGTTGCAGACTAGGGTCGGAACTCACGGACCATCTGCACTACTGCTTTGACGTTCTCCACCGGGGTCTCTGGCAGAATGCCATGCCCGAGGTTGAAGATATGGCCCGGGCGCGTCCCCGTGCGCTTCAAAATTTCGTGCACCTTTGCCTTCAACTCTGGCAGCGGCGCAAAAAGGGCCGTCGGATCGAGGTTGCCCTGAACTGCGGACCGATAGGAAATGTCCATCCAGGCCTGGTCGATGTTCATGCGCCAATCGACACCCATAACATCGCCACCCGCAGCATGCAACTCGCGGAAGAATCCAGCGCAGCCAGTGCCGAAGTGAATTACGGGCACATTGGATGTGCGAATGCGCTCAATTAGCGCGCGTGAATAGGGCTGCACGTAACGCACGTAATCATCAGCAGCAAGTGCTCCGACCCAGCTGTCAAACACCTGGATGCATCGTGCGCCACTTGACACTTGCATCAACGCAAAGGTGCCAAGCACGTCGACAATTTTCCCCATCAGACGACGCCACAAGGTCTCGTCGTGGTACATCATCTTTTTGGTCTTCAGGAAGGTCTTTGAAGGGCCGCCCTCGATCATGTAGCTTGCCAAGGTAAACGGAGCGCCGACAAAGCCAATGACCGGAACCTTGCCGGCAAGCTGGCGTACCACCAGTTGAATCGCTTCGCCGACATAACCGAGCTCGTCCACGTTGCCCGTCGCCAAGGAATCTACATCGGAAGAGGTACGGACCGGATTGTCGATCACCGGGCCTTCGCCGGACACGAATTTCAACTTCAAACCCAGCGGTTCCACTGGCAGTAGGAGATCGGCGAAGATGATTGCCGCGTCTACGTCCAGGATCTCAACCGGCTGCAACGTGACTTGCGCCGCTAGATCGGGCCGTT
>JBBRBI010000104.1:0-19266 GCA_038206015.1 Bryobacterales bacterium
CTGACCGATGCTGAAAACTCGCTGGCGCAAGTGATTGCCGCTGAGCCTGAAAATCAGGATGCGCGCTACTATTTGGCGTTGGCCAATGCCGGACAAGGGAAGTCTGAGAAAGCAGCCAAGCTCCTCGAATTGGGCCGCAGCCACGAGGCAAATGACCCGCGCTGGACCTTGGCGCTCGCCGCGCTGGGCGCACGGAAGGGCCGCTTGGTTGAAGCGCGGCAGACGCTTGAACAAGCACTTGCCACCGCCCCAGAGCAGGCCGAAGTACTCAATCGACTCGCTGACTTACAGATCCAGATGAAGGACGGGCCCGGTGCCCGCAAGACCTATGAACGATTGATTAGCCTGACCCCAAAAAATTTCGAATATCGACTGGGCCTGGCAGGTGCCATGGCGCTGGCTGGGGATCGGGATGGCGCGCTCCGCAGTTACACGCAACTCCAGGCGCAACACGGCGACGACTTGCGTGTGTGGCTACAGCCTGCGGCGCTACTGGGCGAAATGGGTCGAGATCAGGAAGCTCGAAGTGCCTACGAGGAGACGCTGCGGCGGGATCACGACAATACCTTCGCGCTCAACAACCTCGCTTGGCTCCTTCTGCGTCGCAACGAAAATACGCAACAGGCGCTGGAGCTTGCGCAGCGGGCAAAGCGAACAGTCCGCCAGTCTCAGGAAGTGGATGGCACCCTTGCAGAAGCCTATTCCCGTCTGGCTATGAATCGTAGTGCCGAGGCGATCTTTGAGGAGATGCTGAGCTATCTGCCAGCATCCGAGAAGCCGCGTGTCGAAAAATTACTGGCAGGCGTACGAAAGAAGAGTCGGAAGGAGGGCAACTCATGAGGACCGATGTAACAGATGATCGGCGAGTCGAAGCCCCCGAGGGCTTGGCCGCACTCCAGGATGCCTGTAGTGGCGATGGGCCGGAAGCCCCGCGCGCGACACAGCGCACCAGCAAGCCACGCACCCTCGATATGCATCTTGTCCCGCAGTTGGCGCTTGTCGCTGCAGCCAAAGCCTTCTCTTGCCTCGATAAGAGCTTCCCTGTTCAATGGAAGCAGCAGGTGCGACAACTACGCAATCGCCTCACTCGCTTTGATGAAGAAGTGAAAGAGCGCGATCAGGCTGGGTTGCAAGTGATCTCGCTTCTGAGTCTCAACGGACAGCGCCCGCGCAAGGGCCTGGCAGGCAACCTTGCTTTCGCACTGGCAGCGATGGAAGAGACCAAGGTATTGATGATCGACGCCAAAGTTAGTCGGCCCGATCTCGATCTGCACTTGGGGCTGAGCGATGCCAGTGGCCTTTGCGAGGCGACGCGGGCGCAACGTGAAGATTTGCCGCGTTGCTTTCGGCGCATTGCCGGGACGCAATTGTATATGCTGCCCTTGGGGCAAACCACTCGCCATGAGGGCGAGGCAGTGGATCTGCGCGGTATGCAGCGGCTGTTGATGGGTCTTCGGCAGCAGTTCGACTGGATCATTCTCGATGGCCCAGGCTTTGACACCCCGGCCGACGCCACACTCGTAACCTTGTGCGCCGACGCGTCACTGTATCTTGTCGAACAAGGCGTTGACAGCTTTGAGGATCTGCGACTTGCCTTGAAGCAGACGCAGGGTCGATACATGGTCGGCGCAGTGATGATTTAGAAACGCTCAGGCCTTGCGCGAAGCAAGAAACTTCTCTTGCGAATTGAACGCGTCATCTGCCCCTCGCCTCGGGCTGCGGGCATAAGTCCCATCGCTTTGCATGATGCGGACTTTGGCTTCGTCCTTCAGATACGATTCCAGAATTACGTCGCGAATCTGTTTCACCAACTTGCGATCCTCGATCGGGAACAGCGTCTCGACACGCTTGTGCAGGTTTCTCGGCATCATGTCCGCGCTGCCGAGATACAGTTCCGGGGTGCCACCGTTTCCAAAGTAGTAGATGCGCGAATGTTCGAGGAAACGACCTACAATCGAGCGCACAGTAATCGTTTCGCTGACACCCTTCACACCCGGACGCAGCGAACAAGGTCCGCGAACAATCAGATCGATCTTGACGCCCGCCTGAGACGCTTCATAGAGAAGCGCGATGATCTCTTTGTGCGCAAGCGCGTTCATCTTGAAGATGATGTGGCCGCCGCGCCCGTCGCGCTGATGTTCGATCTCTCGACGGATGAGAGCCTTTACCCGTTCGAGCAGATCTACAGGCGCGACGAGGAGTTTTCGATAGCGCTTCTTGGCCGAGTAGCCGGTCAAGTGATTGAAGAGGTCGGTAGCATCGGCCCCCATCTCATCATTGACCGTCATCAGGCTGAGGTCGGTATAGAGCCCGGCAGTGACGGTATTGTAATTGCCAGTGCCAAAGTGGGTGTAGCGGCGGATCTTGTCGCCCTCTTTGCGAACGACCAGGGCGAGTTTGCAGTGAATCTTCAGGCCAACCAACCCGTAGACGACGTGAACGCCTTGAGCTTCCAGACGGCGGGCCCATTCGATATTGGATTCTTCATCGAAGCGGGCTTTCAGTTCCACCAGGACGGCAACCTGCTTGCCGTGTTCATTGGCCTCAAGTAGACAGTCAACAACGGGCGAATTGCGCCCGACGCGGTAGAGCGTCATCTTGATCGCAAGAACGTCGGGGTCGCGGGCCGCTTTTCGCAGAAAATCGACGACTGGATCGAATGAATCAAAGGGGTGGTGCAGCAGCACGTCACCGCGCCGGATGACGCTGAAGATGTCCGCGTCGTCCGTCAACTTAGGGTCCAGTGCGGACGGAATGCGGGGAACGAAGCTGCGATCCCGCAGGTCGCGGCGGTCCACCTGGAGAAGGTACTTTACGCGGACCAGCGAGACTGGGTCCTGAACGCGATAGACATCCTTCCAATCCGCTTCGAGATTAGAAACAAGGATCTCAAGAATCTGATCCGGCATTCCCTGATTGACCTTGACGCGGACGACATCACCAAAACGGCGAGCGCGCACCGATTCCTCAATCGTTTCCAAAAGGTCATCCGCTTCCAGTTCCTGAATGGCCAGGTCGGCGTCGCGAGTGACGTGAAAGGGATGAGCCTCGATGATCTTCATACCAGGGAAGAGCTCTGACAAATGAGCGATGATGAGGTGCTCAAGCCAAATGAAGCGATGTTCTTTCACGCGCGGACGGCGGTTCTTCCCATTGAACTCAATGGGAACCATTTGTGGCAAAGTGTCTGGCACTTTGAGTCGTGCAAAGTGTTCTTCACCATCCTCGTCGCGGATGAGAATGGCGAGGTTCAGGCTCAAATTGGAGATGTGTGGAAAGGGGCGCCCTGGGTCAAAGGCGAGCGGCGTAAGGACGGGATAGACCTTTTCGAGGAAGTACTCGTGCAGACGGGCACGGGTTGCGGTGTCGAGTTGATCGAGGGTGAACATCTCGATGCCCTCTGCAGCCAGAGCAGGAACGAGCGCCTCATGGAAGCAGCGCCGCGCGTCCACCATCAACTGCGCCACTACAGGACGGATGGCATCCAGTTGCGCCGCCGCTGTGAGGCCATCGGGACCTAGATCCTCAAGTCCAGCTTCGACCTGTTGCTTGAGACCGGCGACGCGGACCATAAAAAATTCGTCGAGATTTGAGCCCAGAATCGAGAGAAATTTCACACGCTCGAGCAGCGGGTTGGACGGGTCGTAGGCTTCCTCAAGAACGCGCCGCTGAAAACTGAGCAGGCTGAGTTCACGATTGATAAAAAGGCTGCGGTCTTCAAGGGATTGGGCGGGGGCAGCTGCCGCCTTGCGTTTCGGGTTAGCCATTCGCTCCCTTTAGGGTAGTCAATTGGCAGGCGGGGGGCTGTTAAAGTTGCGCTGCACGAGAGTGTAGGCAGCCACCGGGCTCTCAACGCCGTTCTTGCCGATGGCGCGCACGCCGATAACGATATCGTCGATCGAGACGCTCGGGATGATGAATTCAGTGACGTTGCCAACATGAATTTCGCGTTCCCAAAAGGGGGCAATTGTGGAGCGGACGCTGACGCTGTAGCCCGCAATTTCCTCGGCAGGCGAAGCCGCTGTCCACTTGAGTGCGGCGTCATAACCTTTACCGCGAGTGAGGTTGGGGCCCGTGACCACGCCGCTGCTATTGGTGCGCATCACCTCGGGCATGGCGGGAGCAAGGGCAAGGCTGCCGGCTGCCGCCGCGTTGATACGAACCACGCGGGCAGTATAAGAAGGTGAGGCATTCTCAAAGGTGTCTGTGGCTGAGTGTTGATTGGCGTAGTTCTCGACGGGCGTCGTGAAGCGGATTGCAGCGAAGCCAAGATCGTGAAACGGGGTATGGTCTCCGCCGCGACTGAAGCGATCGCCGCGGAAGACGGGGTTGGCTTTCATCGCGGGGTAGTAGCGCTCAGCCATTTCGTGGACATAACGGGCGAGGGCGCGCGAGGGCGAATCCATCGGGTCGCCAGAATAGACGTTGACAAGGTCGCTGATCCTGCGGCCGTCGCCAGAAACATCGTTGCCAATGATGTCGTTATTGAAAACGGCATCGATCTTGCGCTTGGCATCTTTGGCGGCCTGGGCATGGGCGCGACTGCCGAAGAGTCCTTGCTCTTCACCAGCAAAAGCGATGAATACGATGGTCTTGGACCATTCGTATTGACTCATGATGCGGGCAAGCTCCATGACGAGCGAGACCCCGCTGGCATCGTCGCTAACCCCTGGGGCATTGGGATGCTCGGCGGTAGCGAACCAGTCAACATTGTCCAGGCCGGGGCCCGTGGCCGCGTCCTTTTTGCGGACGATGTTGAGGGAATCGTAGTGTCCGCTGATGATGATCTCGTGATCCTTTTGGGTGGTACCAGGAAGGACGGCGACGACGTTGACGAGATCGAGATCTTTGACAATGCGGTTTTGCTTGGTGATCTTGTGTGTGTCGAAGGAGACCTGGAGCTTGGGCGAGTACGATTTGAATTGATCGGAAATCCAGGTGCGGGCGGCGATGTTGCCCTTGTCGGGGGAATCGATGTCGTAGTTTGTGTTGCGGGACCCAAAGGCTTCGAGCTTCTTCAGGATCGTCGCGATGCGCTCCTCGGAAACCTCGTCGATGACTTTCTTTACTTGCGGGTGAATGCCTTTGGCGGGCGTCTGGGCAAGCAGGGGGAGGGTGAGCAGCAAGAAAAGAACGGATTGAAGCATAGTCGTTGTTCCGACCAGTCTAGCTCAAGCAACTCTTGAGGAATCCGCGTTATCATCGAGGCGCAGTTTCAGCTCAGTCCCACGCCAAAACACGAAGTCTAATTCTGGAAAGCAGGTGGAGGCAATGCCTAGTCTTCTCGATACCATCAGCGAAGCGGTTGGAAATCGCCCAGCTAAGAACCGGCCCAGCGACCAAGCGATTATTATTGATCTGCTGAGCCGGATAGCGCCCTCCAACGGCGGACCAAGCTCCCCACTACCGCCCGTAACGCCAGGACCCGTGGCGGATTTTCGATTGGTCAACGCCATCTTCAACTTTCAACGGGAGATGAGCTCCCGAGGCCGCATTCAGGCCCGGTTTGCGGATGGAAGGGTTGACCCCTCGGGAAAGACAATCAAGCTTTTGAACGAGTTTGCGACCTTGCCGCGCGGCGGCGGCTTGTTGATTCCGACGGATCCGCCTCGCCCGCCGCAAGCCCCGCCGGCTCCCCCCAAAAAAGACGCCGGATTCCTCAGATCGATGTTTTCAGAGATGAGACCCCGGCCCACTAATCTTGAGATTTCGGGAAGTGGGAGTCTCAGCGCAAGCCTTTTTGTGGGCGGCGTGGTCACCGGAAACTTGAGTATTGCCGACATCCGAATCGGCGGGGTCCGGAACCGGATGAGTTTTCTCGGTGGCGGGCTTAGCTTCGGGCCGCTGCCATTCGGAGTAGAAATTGCGCCCTCAAGCTTTCCAAGCATGGGCTCCAGAATTCACGCTGGCCTGCGGACTCCGACCACGACACTCGATCTATCGGAACTCACCGGCTTTTGTTTGATTATCGGAGCCAGCGTAAACCCAGGCATACCGGCCGGGACCAACGCTTCGACGATCCTCTTTAATATTGGAGCCAATCGATCGCTGGATACGCTGGCAATCGATCTGCTATCGAACTCTGGCCCGAATTCTGCGGTCAACTTCACGATGGACGCTGTTCGGACCTGCCGGGCTTTCGCCAGTACGATTGGCGTATTCGCTGGCGTTTCCGTCGGTGTGAGTATGATGCAGGTTTTTATGAGCTTGAAGCCGGAGATCCGAAAGGACCCGGACGCCCGCTAGATCATCCTCGCGGCAGCAAATGTTTCTGCACTTTGCCGAGTGCATTGCGCGGCAGCGCCTCAATCCTATAAAACGCGCGGGGGATCTTAAAGGAAGCTAGTGCGGCACGGCAGCGGGTTTCCAGATCCTCAAGGTCACATTCGCCCTGGGCAACGATGTAAGCGACAGGCACTTCCCCACGAACCCGATCCGGGAGGGCAGCAACTGCGGCCTCCAAAACGTCTGGCTGCTCCATCAGGAACTCTTCGATCTCTCGCGGGTAGATGTTGAAGCCGCCAGAAATGATGAGGTCACTGCGGCGGCCTTCGAGTGTGATGTAGCCGTCCGCACTTTGAGTGGCGATGTCGCCGGTGTGGAACCAGCCATCGGTGAATGCCTTCGCGGTGGCCTCCGGGCGGCCCCAGTATTCCCGAAACACGTTGGGGCCTTTGACAAGCACTTCGCCGTCAACGATCTTGCAAGAGACGCCGGGGAGCGGGAAGCCGATGCTGCCGGGGCGGCGCTCTCCGACGTAAGGGTTGCTGATATTCATTAGCGTCTCTGTCATCCCGTAGCGCTCAAGAATCGTCGAACCATAGAGATCGCGAAAACTGGCCATCAACTGGGCGGGCAGTGGCGCAGAGCCACAGACAAAGACCCTTACCGCTACGCCGATGCGACGGGCACTCGCCTCTGGGAGATCCATCAGACGGACGTACATGGCAGGGACGCCGAAGAAGACGGTGGGGCAAAAATCGAGAAACTCCTCCTCGGCTTTGGCCGCCTCAAAGCGCTCCAGAAGGCGCAGGCGGAGGCCGGAGATCAGCCAACAGTGCAGCCCGTTGGCAAGGCCGTGGACATGGAACAGCGGCAGCGCAAGCAGCAGACGGTCATCGGCCGTAATCTGCCAAGCAGCCAGAAGATTGACGGCGTTGGTGGCAAAGTTATTATGCGTCAGGACGGCACCCTTGGAAGCCCCGGTGGTGCCAGAGGTATAGATAATCGCGGCGGGCTGATCGCCATCGACGTAGAGACTGAGGCGCGAGGCGGGCATCTGATTCGCAGCTTCGCAAAGTTCGCCAAGCTCGCTCGCAGTAATCAACAGTTTGGGCTGCGCGTCGTTGAGGATGTGCAACAACTCGCGTTCGCGGTAGAGGATGTTGATCGGGACCGCAATGACGCCAAGCTTCAGGCAAGCCAGGTAGAGGTCGATGTATTCGATGCAATTGGCGAGATAAATGCCGAGTCGATCCCCTTGCCCGAGGCCGCGCGACTGTAGCAATCGCGCCATCCGGCTGGACCGCGCATCGATATCGGCAAAGGTGTAAGTGGTACCGAGCCACTCGAGCGCAGGCTCAGCTGCGCGGCCCTGGAGGCTGAGATCGAAGAGCTGTATGAGGTTCATAGCAGGTGCGTTCCAAAGAGGAGATAGCTGGCGATTGCGCCGACGACGGACATGGAGAGCCCCCACAGCATAAGTTGGCGAAAGAGAATCTGGCGGTCAACCTCTGGCCCGGCGGCAGCGATGCACATGGCACCAAGCGTAGATAGCGGCGAGACATCAACAAGGTGGCTGCCGAGATTGATCGAAGAAACGATTGCGAAGGCGTCGCCTCCTCCCATTTGCTGCACGAGCTTTGGCACCATCGGAAGAAAGGCTGGCAGGACGACACCAGAGGTGCTGCTATAGGCCGAGACGATGCCGCTGACAAAGGCTACGACAGCAGTGATCGATGTCGGGGTAGAAAAGCGAGCGATCCAAACAGAGAACAGGTCAAGGCCGCCGGTGCGTTCGAGCATCGCAACCAGAACGCTCATACCGCAGACCATGATCATGACTCCCCATGGCATGCGCGCCAGCACTTCTGATTCGTTTGAAGTGCGCAACACGGTAAGAATGACACCAGCGGTCAGGGCGGCGAGGCCAACCGGAACCTGGAAGACTAACACTCCGCCGATCAGGCAGGCGATCAGACCAAGCGTCAGGATGTGCGCACGCTGCCAAGGGAGTAAGCCTGTCTGCTCTGCGTCAGGCGTTGTCTCGCGCCAGATCCTGGTGCCGCCGAGAATGGCCAGGATGATGGCACTGAGAATGAGATGCGCAAGCAGGTGATTCGCATAGATCTGCCAGGCGTGCCCGCCCAGTCCGCTGCGCTCAAGGATCTTGCCAGCAATTACGCCGACAGGCGAGATGGGCGACAAATTGCCAGCGTTGGCCCCGTTACCAATGATTACGGCCATCAGAAAGGCAGAGATGCCGGAACGTGAGGCAGCCCCCATGGCGAGCGGCGCAGCCAGAGCCACCGTCGGGATCGCACCGGCACCTAAGGTGGAGATTGCAGCCGTAAAGAGGAAGAAGAGGATGACAACCGCAGCAGAATTGCCTCTGGCGAGCCGAAGCACGGTGGCGGCCAAACGAGCGAGAGTGCCGTTGACTTCTGCGTGAGAAAAGAGAAAGGTGACGCCGAGGAGGGTGAGGAAAAGATTGGAGGGAAAGCCCGCCATCACCTGGCTTGCATCGATTCCCGCAAGGAGACCGATGAGCCAGGCAAAGGCGATAGCCACTAAGCCCACGTTGAGCTGCGTGGTGCAGCTCAACAGGACTACGAGTACAAGACCGGCAAGTGAGAGTGGTGCGATCAGAACTGCAAACGTACCACGAGTTGAAGGATGCGTGGGTCGCGTGCACCGCTGACGGTGCCGAATCCATTCTTGTCACGAAGGGAACCGTCCGCGTTGAACGGAAGATTGGTCGGGTTCGGATTGCTGAGGCTGGCGAAGTTCAACGTGCTGTTTATACCGTTGTACTGGGTGTGATTGAAGACGTTGAAGGCATCGGCCCGGAGCTGAATTTTTGCACGTTCCGTCATCGTGAAGGTCTTCTGCAGAGAGAGGTCATAATTCACGAATCCCGGACGGATCATGTAGTTGACCGGAGCCGTAAGGCCGATGGTGCCCACCGGGGGAGTGGTAAAGGCAGCCGGATTGAGACGGTTGTAAGGGTCCTGAGAGGAACCCGTGAGGGGATTGCCGATCAGGTTGATGCGCGCGCCTTCCGTATAAGAACCAGTCAGATTCTGGTTGCCTACACCGGAGATGTTCAAACCCACTCCATAGGGCGAGCCGGTCTGCGCAACGGTGACGCCAGAGAGCTGCCAGCCGTCGATGACCGAATGAACCCAAGCCCTGTCAGAGATGAAGCGGCTAACGCCAGGGATTTCATAGATGTAATTGACCGCAAGCGTATGCTTGCGGTGGAAATCGGCAAGACCATAGTTTGCCTTGCGAGTGTTCGAGTCGATGCGGAAGAAGCCGCCATCGCCGCTAGCCGTTGTAAGTGCCTTGCTCCAGGTGTAAGCGAGGCCAAACAGGAAGCCCTTGGAGAAGCGCTTGTTGACGCTGGTCTGCCAGGAGTTGTAGTTTGACGTTCCGCCCATTTGGTGAAGCGTGATGTTGCCGAAGCCCTGGTAGGGGCGAAGGAAATCCTGGTTATAGGCGTTGTTGCCCAGGAGAGCGTTAGGCGTGGCGGCAACTTTGGTGGGGTCTTGATTCTGAGACAGAAAGGTTGCGCCGTAGGGAATTGCATTCAAATTGAGACGCTGTAACAAGTGGCGAGACAGCGAGCCAACGTAAGAAGTGTCGAGTACCATTCCAAAGGGCAAACGGGCCTGGACGCCGAAATTGAAGTTATAGACGGTGGCCACCTTTCCCTCGAAGCTAAACGCGTCAAGGTTGGGCGGAGCCAGAAGCGCGCTCTTCGGATCGATGTCCTTTACAAACCCATTGAACAGCGTTGGCGACAGGATCGTGGGCGGGTTATTCAACATCGCAAATACTTCATTGCCCTGGAAGCGGTCATAGTAAACGCCGCCGCCGCCGCGAACCACCAAACTCTGCTTTCCGGTGACGTCATAGGCGAAACCGAGGCGAGGTGCATAATGGATGCCGCGGTTTTCCATCAGGTATTTCGAGACATCCTTGCCAGCCTGAGCAACGCCGTTAAGGATGTTGCCAGACCCGGTGACGATGCGGCCGACGGAGGTGAACGGATTCGTTGCGCCGGTTGGAGGATCGACAGCGACTTGCTGCCCGGCTGCGTTGAGAGCGGGACGCCAAAGACGAGAGGCCTTTGCAGGGTCAAAACGATTCGGCAGGAAGGTCGAAGTTTGAAGTGCCGCGTCATACTGCGGTTGAATCCAATAGAGGCGGAGACCAAAGTCCAGTGTCAGGCGACGGGTAACCTTCCAGTTATCCTGAATATAGCCTTCGACATTGGTGTAGCGATACATGCCATTGGCATATTGCGAGGCCTGTTGGAAGGTCTGATAGACGCCAAGTGCGGCATTGGAATAGCCATAGCCGGTATCATTCGGATTACTGGCGCTATCTCCAAAGTTATAGTTACCGTTGAAGGGGGCGAACGACGACTGGTCCTTGCGACTGCGGGAGAAGTAGATGCCGGTCTTGAAGCTGTGACTCCTCCAGATCTTGCTGAAATTATCGATGAAGTCGATCGTCGTATTGTAGTTGACGAAAGGGCCGGCTTGGGTATTTCGGTTTGGGCTATTGGCTAGACGGGAACCGCCGAAATTGAAGTTGGGCAGATAGTCGCCCTGCACGGCGCTGGGATACAACTGCGGCAGATTTGAGAGGTTGTTCGCCGCACGGGTAAGGCCTTTGCCAACACCGTCGATGTTGATCTTGTTGCCGGCAACACCGAAGGTGGCTTCGTTTGTCGCCGTGGGGCTGAGAATTCCCGTGATGTTGAAGGCGGTGCTGCGGGCGGGACGAGCGTCAGTGTGTAGATTGGGACTGGCGAAGTTTCCTTGGAGTACGAAGGATGCGTAGTTGGTGGTGATGACATCGGTGTTGTTGACGTAGCGACCGAACATCTTCCACTTGGAGCTGATGTTGTAGTCAACACGAAGAGCATCTTCACGGCGCGGCTGTGTGTCGGAGACTTGCGACTGGAAGTTAAAGCCCTTGTTGGCGGTCGACACCGCGTTGGGCAGCGGATAGAAATTCAGAATGGCAAGGCCTGGCGCATAGAGGCGGCTGGCCGGGATGCGACCGAGGACGCCGCCGTCAGCAAAGCAGCCTCCAAGAGTAGTGGCGTTGCACGCCAGACTTTGTAGCGGGTCACGGATATACGGGAAGGGGTTGCCGTTGTTGTCGACGGTCTGCGAGAAGTCCCCTTTGCGCTCAAGCGCAGTTGGCATGGTGACGTTGCGGGTACCCTGCGGCACAAGCTGCAACTGATATTCCTGACTCCAGAAAAAGAAGAGTTTGTCTTTGTTCGTATTGAAGAGCTTGGGGATGTAGACTGGTCCACCAATCGTGTATCCGGGGTCGTTGTAACGATATTTATTCCGTTGGAGGCCGTCACGATTGTTCTTCCAGTTGTTGGCATTGAGGCCTTCGTGGCGATGGAAGAGGTAACCGCTGCCATGGAACTCAGAGCTGCCGCTCTTTGTGATTACACTGATTTGCGCGCCGGAGGAGCGTCCGTATTCTGCCTGATAAGCACTGGTGAGAATTTTGAATTCCTGGACTGAGTCCAAGCTGATCGTCGCAAGTTGGCCACCGTTGCTGCCTGTATCGACGTTTCCAATGCCATCAAGCGTGAGGTTGTTCTGACTCGTGCGCGCTCCGTTGGCGGAGATTGCACCAAGACCGCCACTGCCAGCCGTTTGTAAGTTCACGGTGCTGACGATGCCGGGGGCAAGGCCAACCAGGGCGAGGTAACCACGACCGTTCACGGCGACATTCTGGAGCTGCTTGCCGACAATGGCACTGCCGCGCTCTGCGCTTTCCGTCTGAAGTTCCAGCGCCTGGGCCGAGATCTCAATCGTTTGATCGACCGATCCGACTTCAGCAACGAAGGTGGTGAGAGCCAGTTTGTCGTTGACGTTGAGAACGATGTTCTTTTGCTCAATCTTGCGGAAACCAGGAGCGGTGATCACGATGGTGTAATTGCCGGCCTGCAGTTGAGGGAAGGTGAAGCGGCCCTGACTATCGGCCTGCACTTCCACTACCGACCGTTTGTCCTGGTCAGTGATGACGATTTTCGCGCTGACCAGCGCGGCACCTTGACCGTCAAGGACAGAACCAGAAATTGAACCCGACGCGGTTTGCGCTGCAAGATCAGCGACGGCGAGAAGAGCTAAGAGTAGAAAACTTGAGATTACTTTCACGGGGCCCCCTTAAGGCTGGACAAACGTTTGAAGAAAAAATCTAGAAACGTCAGTCGGACGTAGACTAGACCGATTTTATATCTGGAGCAGGGTCAAAGCAACAGGATTGTAATGAAGTGTAAGGTTTTATAAGAATTTATAATGCCGCAAAAGCTGATTTGCTCAGTTTTTGGGCCAAACTACACCTTGGTCTTTACGAAGCACCGGAGCCAAGCCCTTGTAGAGGAACTTCTGCACGCGTTGGCCGCGATAGGTTTCCGTAGTGTACACATTTCCCTTGGAATCGGTAGCGATGCTGTGGACAGCGTAGAACTGCCCAGGCTGGCGACCGCCATCGCCAAATGCCGTGAGGATCTCCAGTGTGTCGCGCTGGACAACATGAACTTTCATGTTGGACCCGTCGGCGACGTAGAGATACTTCTGCCCTGGGTCCTTTGAGAGGGCGATATCAAAAACAGAGCCGTCGCCGAGAGTTGATTTTTCGATGAAAATTTCTTTGACGAACGTGCCATCTGTACGGAAGACCTGGATTCGATCGTTGGTGCGGTCGCAGACGTAGAGCAATCCATCGTTGGCAAGGGCGACGCAGTGGACGGGGGTTCGGAACTGCTGCGCAGGAGGGTCGGCCGGATTGTAGGCGGGGAGTTGGGTATCGTCGGGCTTGTTCCCGTAGGCCCCCCAGTGGCGCTTGTACTTGCCGCTATCGGCGTCATAGACAATCACGCGGCGGTTGCCGTAGCCGTCGGCAACATAGAGTTCGTTGGTCTTTGGATCGACGAGAGACTTCGCTGGAAGGCGGAGATTGGCTGTATCGTTGCTGCCCTTACTCTGATTGGGGCGACCGATTTGCATCAGCAGCTTGCCAGCCTGTGTGAACTTGAGGAGCATGCTGTCGTGGACCGCGCCGGCACTGGCCATGCGGCTTTCATCATGGGCGAGGGCGGCAGGCTGCGCGCCGCGGCCATTGCCACCGATCCATACATTGCCTTTGTAGTCGACATCGATGCCGTGGTTGGAAGAGGGCCAGTCATAGCCGTTGCCGGGGCCACCCCAATGGCCGACCAGGTCGCCAGCGGCATTGAACTCAAGGACAGGGGGCGCGGCTGCGCAACATTGAGATTGCGGAGGCTTGGCAGTTGCATATTGTTCTTTTGCTTCGAGCGAGCCTTCGCGGTGGATGATCCAGATATGATCGTTGGCATCGATACCGAGTCCAATAACAGCGCCGATGACCCAATGATTGGGGAGTGGCTTGGGCCAGAGGGGATCTACTTCAAAGCGCGGGGCCTGGACGGCGGCGGCTTCAACGGATGACTTCCTCCATTGCGATGAAATCCAGGCGGCGACAATGATCGTAGTGACAAAGAGTATGCGTTTCACAGGTTTGAGGAATGATATCGGATTTTCCCGGCTGGCACTATGGGTGATTTTAATGGCGTCTGGCCTGATGGCGCATGAGATCCCGGCAGATGTCACGGTGCAGATCTTTCTGAAGCCCGCCGGGAAGACGATGACGGTGCTGGTGCGCGTACCGTTGAAGGCGCTCCGCGACATCGACTTCCCCGAGTTGGACTTGGGGTATCTCGACGTCGAAAGACTTGCGCCTCTCTTGCCACCGGCAGCAGAGCTTTGGCTCGGGCAAGCACTGGACATTCGCGAAGGCGATGTCAGATTGCCCCAGCCGACAGTGCGTGCCACGCAAGTCTCGGTAGAGTCAGACCGTTCCTTTCAGAGCTACGAAACGGCGATGGCGCATCTCAAAACAGCGAAGCTTACGAACGGTGCAAAGTTGGTTGCGGGACAGGTCTGGGTCGATGTATTGCTGGAATACGCGATTCACTCAGAACAGTCACTCTTCTCGATTCGACCCGGCATGGAGAAACTGGCGGCTCGTGTGGCGACAGTGGTTCGATTCGAAGTGCCTGGTGGAGCGGTGCGCGCCTATGAATTTCTCGGCGACCCCGGACTGGTCCCACTCGACCCTCGGTGGCATCAGGCAGCAATGCGTTTTGTGAAGCTGGGCTTCTTTCACATCCTCGACGGGACCGATCATCTGTTGTTCCTCTTGTGCCTGGTAATTCCCTTTCGCCGCTTGCGAGCGCTGGTGGGAGTGGTGACGGCGTTCACGTTAGCGCATTCAATTACGTTACTGGGTTCAGCCTACGGGTTTGCACCGGACGCACTGTGGTTTGCGCCCTTGATTGAGGCCCTGATCGCTGGGTCGATCGTGTGGATGGCGCTGGAAAATATCGCAGGGGCCTCCAGCACCAAGTGGCGATGGGCGATGGCCTTCGGCTTTGGATTGGTTCATGGATTTGGGTTCTCGTTTGCACTGCGGGAGACGCTTCAGTTTGCCGGTGCACATTTGGCCGTTTCGCTGCTGTCCTTCAATGTCGGCGTGGAACTGGGGCAACTGCTGGTGTTGCTGATTCTGGTTCCTATCCTCGGCGGGTTCTTTCGCTATGTCGTGGCAGAGCGAATGGGCACGATCATCCTGTCGGCGTTGGTGGCACACACGGGCTGGCACTGGATGTTGGAGCGGTTAGAGTTGTTAAAGAAATTCTGGTAGCCGGGCTTAACGGCTGCCAAAAAGGTTGGTAAAGCCGAGCGTTAACAGAAGGGTGCCGGGAGCTTCGCCTTTGCGTCGGCCGGGATTGTAAGCATAGGTGAGGGTGAAGTGAAACGAGCTGGCGAGCGTAAGGCGAAGGCCGCCTCCAACGGCGAAGTAACTTCGCGGCGACACGGCAGCGACATCGAAGAGGGCTACAGGACTGATCGAGAAGACATCCATCTCCTCGATCATCGTATTGACGGTTCTTCGCGGGAAGGCCAGCTGTTGTCGGGCAATGGCCCTGGTCCTGGCAATGTCGATCCGCGAGATCTGGGTTGCAATGTTCTGACGATGCGCTTCAACTTTCGTAGCTAAGGCGAGCAGCTTGGGGTCGGCGGCGTTGGTGAAGCAGGCAGTCTGAAGACTCGGGAGCGTTACGTCGTCGGGGTCCGTGGGCTGGTCGAGAAAGGGGCCCCAGAAGTTGCTTTTGCGCAGATCGGCGATTCTGGCTGCCATCGTAGCGGCCTGGTCCGCACACCTGTCCAGATTGAGGGCGAGGGCTCGAGTCTCTACCGCTTCGAGGGTGCTTTGGAATGAGTCGCGCGTGGCGAAAAGTGCCTGGTGGGCGGCATCGTTTGTCTTCTCGAGGGCGGCGATAATCGACTCTGCGGAAGTGAGAAGGCCATCAATGGCATCGCGGATCCGTCGGTCGTTGCGAAGCTCGCGTGGCACTAGAGGGTAACGCCAGGTGGGCAGCGAGGCAGTCAAGTTGAAGGCAGCAAATCGGTCTGAGCCGAATTGCCCACCCACGCCAGAGTTAAGCCAGAAGTTAGGAATGGAGCGGACAACCGGATTGGCATTGACGACCCAAGCACCTCCACTGAGAAAGGGTACTTGTCCGCCGCCGCCGATAAAACGTTCATTCAACGGAGTTGGACCGTGCTGGATTAAGACGCCGGCATTGACACGCGACTCAACCTGTAAGAACTTGAAGCGACCGGCATGGGACAGGTCGAGGATGTGTTTGGAGTAAGAAACGATTCCCGAGTCCGGAACGCGTCCAAGCTGGAAACCGTAAGAGAGGTTGAGTGCCTGAGTCCAAGTGTTGAAGGTCAGGCCGACAGCCTGTTTCAAGGTGCCGAAATGGGCGGATGGCAGGAGCGGCGCCGATTGGATATCGCTGCGCTGAGTGCCACCCTCAAGAGCAGCAGCGTAGCGCCAGAGCAAGCCGGATTCGCTGGCGGGCTTGCTGGTGAGTGCCAGTTGTGCGGCAATGCGGGCGTCTCGCAACGGCCCACGATTGGTTGGTTGATCGACGTATCGATAGCCGATGCGCCAATCGATACGAGCGATGGCTGCATCGAGGCGATCCGCTCCGCCTTCTGCGAAAACCGAAGCACGAGAGGCACGAGCGGAGGCGTAGCCTTCGGTGATAACGCGATTGAAGAACCGGGGAACGAAGATCGCCAGACGTCCACCGGGAAAGGCTTGCTCTGAGCGGTTGTAGCCGAGGTTGGGAGTGAACTCAAGGCGACGCTCGGAGCGAGAGGCGAGACTGCGGCCAGGGTCCGTTACGGCGGCAGAGCGTGCTTCGAAACTACGCGAAACGGCGATGGGAATCTTTGTAGTGAAGAAGCGGTACTCAACGGTCAACAAAAATGGCGCGACGTTGGTGCAATGAGTAACTGTGGGCACAACCACCGTCACTGAGATGGGGCTATCAAATAGGATGCGCCACTTGGCGATGTCCTCGCGGATGGCTGCCTTGCCCGCCTCAATCTCATTGTTTGTCACTGGCGTCGAAGGCTGCGGCAGGCGGGGCCGAAGCGGGTCAAGGGCGCCAGAGAGCGGCCCGACGATATCCACCCGACGCACGACATAGCCTTGCTGCCCTAACGCGTCAAAAGGCAGGTCCGGACAAGTGCCTTGTCCGGCGAGCGTAAAGGGCAGGAAAAGAAATGCGAAGAGCTTAGGAATCGCGTTTCGGGAGCGTGCGCTCAACCGTGGCATTCGCTTTTCCCTGAGTAATTTTCCCGGCCCATAGGCGCTTTGCATCCGCCGATGCAGGGCCAAGAAGGTAATCTGTCTGAGCCGAGTTGAGTCCGTTTCTGGCGGTGATCTCGGCATTGTCGTGATTCTTTGCGTTGATCTGAATACTTAGTTTGACCAGGGGGTCGCCAAATTCATCAGATTTCTTCTCACGCTCCAGTAGCTGAAATTTGATCGTCCATTCGGCGTTGGCATCGGTAGTCGCTTTGTCGAGGCTGAAGATCACTTTTCGCAAGCGATCTGAGGTCAGCACCTCGAGGTCGACAGAAATGGAATTCAAGTTATGTGTTGCGGTCATGGCGTGACGATTATCTCGATTCGTATTTGTATTGACGAGTGGAGGGTCCACTGCTGACCATTTTCAAGCCTGGGGTGGCGGACTTTGGATGGGACCTGGTGGGCTAGCGCCATAAGTCGCTTTATATCAGCGGGTTAAGGTTGGAAAAAATCTTTACTTTTTCTGTGACCCGTTATTTGCCGGGATCCATTTGGATGCTGCAACTGGGCGGAATCCGTAAGTGGCGATTCAGATGCGTCTTCAGTCCGCTTCGGTGGGATTGGACGCTTGACCCGTCGGCGTGTCGATCCCGGTAATCACCGGTAGACTCAACGTGAAGGTAGAACCCTTCCCAAGAGAAGATTCGCCGATCAATGTGCCGCCCATCATCTCAGCAAAATGGCGGCTCAGCGTCAACCCGAGACCGGAGCCCCCGAAATTCCGCGTTGTCGAACTATCGGCCTGAGTAAAGGGCTCAAAGATACGTTGAAGCTGATCGCTTGTCAGACCGATACCGGTATCGCTAACCTGGAATACCGCGCGATCCTGATCGCCAAGAGTCGCCCTCAATTCCACCGACCCCGCACTCGTAAATTTGCAAGCGTTACTGAGCAAGTTGAGCAGGACTTGCCGAAGCTTGGTTTGATCGGTGAAAATCTTCGCCAGGCGCGGATCGACGTGGAACCTAAGTTGGTTCCCATTCAATTTGGCAAGAGGGTCGGCAATGGAGATCACGTCGTTGACAAAGCGACCGACATCGATGGATTCGGCGAATAGTTCCATTTTCCCAGCTTCAATCTTGGACAGATCCAAGATGGAGTCGATCAGGGAAAGCAGATGGCGTCCAGCGGATTGAATTCGGTTGAGATCGGAGACTGGTTTTACGTCTCCTCGTTCGGAAGCCTCTTCGGCAAGCAATTCGCTATAGCCAATAATTGCGTTTAGCGGCGTGCGAAGTTCGTGGCTCATGCTTGCGAGAAAGGTGCTTTTGGCCCGGCTGGCCTCTTCGGCTGCCAACTTTGCGGTGCGAAGGTCCGCTTCGCGAATCCGATCGTCGGTGATGTCGTGGTGGACTCCGACCCATTCGACGATCTCTTCCAATTCATCGAGGACGGGAATTGCATGGATAGAAAAGGTGCGCCAGACGCCGTCGTGGCGCAGCACCCGATGCTCAAACTCAAAATGCGAACGAGCAGCAACCGCTCGATGCCAGGCGTCAATCGTGGGGCCAGCGTCATCCGGATGAACGGCTTTGGACCAACCGAAGCCGCGATATTCTTCGGCGTTTTGGCCGGTGAGCGAGGTCCACCCGGGCTCAGGTTGATCGCGGTTCATCTCTCCATTGGCGTCATTGGTCCAGAGAACATCGCCTACGGCCCTTGCGGCCGCTTGAAAGCGGGCGTTTGAGATGGCTAGATCGTGAGCACGCTCGTCAACGCGTTTCTCGAGTGTTGCATTCAGTTCTCGAAGGCTATCCTCGGCGATCAGACGTTCCCGAATCTCCTGACGCAGGCAGCTCGGACTCGGAAGCGCAACGGCCTGGGGCAATAGGCGGAAGAGCGCAATCGCAGTAAACAAGGAGACCAATGCGGTAATCGCTTTAACAACGCCCTCGAGGCGATAGACCGGGTACCAAAGGGTCACGATGTTGAGTATGTGCGTGGCCGCGCAGGCAAAGATGAAGCTGCCGAAAAGGATAAAGAGCCCTGAGAATTCAAGATCCTTGCGACGGCGGATCAATAGAACGATCGCGAAGGGAATCAGAAAATATGCAGCTGCAATGAGTGCGTCGGAAGCGATATGAAGCCAGATCACTTCTGCCAGCCGGAGCACTCTTGTCCAAATTAGCGATTGAAGGGTGGTGACGGCGCGGGGGAGCGAGAGGGCGAGTGGAGGTAGGGCGAAAGCGGTGACACTGCGCTAGGTTGGAAGCTGAGTTCCGGCAAGAACGAGCAACCAATCCAGCGAGG
>JBBRBI010000105.1:0-19260 GCA_038206015.1 Bryobacterales bacterium
CTCCGCTTTCCGCCCCGCCTCCATTTGCTTCAACGCCCCGATCATCTGCGCTTCCGTGTGCTGACTCCTCGACATGCCTCTTCCCCTTTCCGCAATCTGAAATCATACTCAGCTGTGTGCGGTTTGCGGGGAGCAGGTCAGAGGTTCTCTCGTAAACGCCGAAACAAAACAAAATGGGAACAGCCATTTGTGGCTGCTCCCATTTTGAATCAAGGCGTTTGTAAGAATCGGCGCGTACTCGCTGTTTGGCTCGGGCGGTTTCGTTTCAGTCTTCGCTCTTGGAAGTTCCCGTAGATGCCAAGTCTACGGCAGCTCTGTCACGCTGAAGTTTCCGATCCAGAAGGCGCCCGAACAGAGGACCAGCTCTTCTCAATATCCCGACAGGAACTCGCTATTGTCCGATTGAAATGGGACAGGTGAAGATTTGAGATCACTTCTTCGCCGGTGGTCACGTTCAGGTATGCGATGTTGCGAGCCCGGACTTTGTAGCCGGTGGCAATGGCCGCTTTGCGAATCAGGTGCAGTATGAGGTCTATGTAGTCCTCAGACTTGTTCTTCGCCACTCCAAGTTTGATCAACACCTGGGTGCCGTTCTCCTCGGCCCAGAGGTCGGGCTGGGCAGTGATGGTGACAGCGCCTACAACTAGAGCAAGGCGGTGGTTGGGTATGATCCTGAATTTACGGTTACCGTAGTGAGTCTCATATGCCAACAGGGCATTGATGTTCTTTACGGCCTTCGTTCGAAGTTGTTTCGGAATCGAGGTATTGTTTTCGATAACGCGTAGCTCTTCAACAGCCTTCCGGAGCACATTGTTGTCTCCGCTGCGGTGAAACTCCCGAACCGTGTCGATCGTGCGCTTGTAGTAACTGCTCCGACCAGCACCCTCGCCGCGATGGGGAAACTTGAACGCTTTCAAGTTTCCCGTGCGGGTTGCGGGAGACGCATGAATATACTCCGCTACGCCGGTTGCTGACAACTTGATAGCCATCTTCGAAACCTCTTTTCTGGTTGAGGATAGGCAAAGAATCGACAGGAATTCAAGAAAACCGAATGGAAGTCGACAATCAGGTACGCCTCTCAGTCCTCCGTTATAGATATGGCAAGGTGAAGAACGGATCACCAAACGTGTTGCTTTCTTCAAAATGCCTACACTCGTCTAAATCGACGTACGGAAGTCGCGAACTAGTTTTCACTTCGCTGAGATTTCCATCGAACTCAAGATAGAGGCTTGGGTGCATTTGGTGATGCCACGGGGTGAAGATTTGAACCATAAGCCCGACTGCCATCGAAGCCAAGACGCCGTTGGACCACACGACTTGGGGTCTGCTTCCGGCTGCACCATACCTGCGCGCCTCTTCGGCGAGCAGTTCATCTGTCAACAGCCCCAGGCAGCGAAGGCAAGCTCGGCCCGGCATGGAAACCGCCACTTGACCGCTGATTGCGAAATTGCCTGCAGTCAGATCGTGTACGTCCATTCCTATATCGATATACGGGATCAGGTAGCGCCGCGCGGCCGCTTCAAGGTCGCGTCTTCCCGCGAAGCTGTCGATGCAACCAAAGACGACATCACAGTTCCGCAGACTAACAGCTGCCTCATCCTGCTCCCATCTTGCTGGATATGCGTCAACAATGGCTTTCGGATTGACAGCCTTAATGCGTCGTTTGATGATCTCGGTCTTAAGCCGACCCTGCCTCACATCCTGCTCTGTTCCACTGACCAGACGATTGAGGTTGGTGTCTTCAATCCGGTCTGGATCAACAATGACAAAATGTCCGATGCCAAGGTGCGAAAGTTGTTGTGCGATGTGTGACCCACCGCCTCCAAGACCCACGACTCCAACTCGAAGTGTTCTGAATACTTCTTCGCTGTTTGTCCCGAGAAAGCTCTGGCGATTCAAGTTCATTCAGTTCCTCCTTTCAAACGCTTTACTGGGGTACCGACGAGGGTAAAGCGATCAATACTCTGCCCCTTGGACCGGCGGTCAGTCCAGACTTTGCCGGAAATCGAATTCCGGCTCAAGACGACAGCACCATGAGGAACGCGCGGCCTCGCGTTGAAAAAGTCTGGCACGTATCGCGACATTTCGCGCTTGTCTACCAAACTGAATCTTGGCGTTCCAATGTGGTCATGCAGGTGGACGTGAAAGACACCGACGGCATTGACGAAGGCGAAGTTGAAGGGAACGTGAAAGCCTTCGGGTCCGAGTAGTGCGCCACACTCCGTAGACTCCAGGTAGTGCTCGTCTGCGGCCGATAGATATCTATGGGCGAGAATCAGAAGCTCGCGAGATCCCGACATCCCGAATCGGCACACAAAGAATCCGACTCGCTCGCCAGCGAACGGGTGAGCGCGTTTGAAATCGTCCATGGCTTCTTTCAGCAGAGAGGCCGATATCTTGAAGTGAGTCTTCATCGAAGTCCTCCAAGATGCGCCGCCAATATTTCGGCAAGTCTCATGGATGACCAGACGTCCTTAAACGAGCAGGACCACCAGCTTCGATCAAGAATCCGGTGCTGCGACCAGTTCGCGCCCTTTCCTGGGATTTGCACTGCCAAGAACAATCGGGTTGGGTATCCATCCCGATCCTGAGGGCACAACAGTCCATCGACGCGCCCATAATTTGGAACTTGCAGATCAGGGAGGAGAACATAGGTGATGTTCCCCTCCGGAATCTCGGCAGCTCCCGGACAGATCAGTTTGAGTTCTTCAAGTTCTGCCGCTGACCTCACTTTGATGACCCTCCAGTACGCACATGGCTGAGGAAGACTTCACCACCGCGGATGACGATGGTTTCGGTGTCCTCAAGGAGCTTCAGTTCGCCAGCGACAACCTGTTCAAGCACCTTGCTGGGCGGAACGTGAACGATCTCCTTGAATGTTGAAACAATATATGGACCCGGAAATACGTGGTCGTGCTCGTGGTCCACAGTGACTTCGACCTTATGTTCGCGCAGGCGACTGAGAAATAATTCACCCCCTATGATGATGACTGTCGTGTTGTCTTCGAGCGACTTGGTTTCTCCATCCACGATACGCTCAAAGATGTCCGAGGATGGCACTCCCAGAATCTCCTTTAGCGTTTCGACGTAGTTGGGACCGGGGAAAATGTGGTGTGGATGATTGTTGAGTGTCACCTCGACTTTGGGACTCGACGCCGAGTGTTCGGTGGTTTCGTTTTGATTCTGTTCTTGCATATTTGAAAGCCTTTCTGCTGTTTGAGCGACAGCGTTGATGGATTTGGGTCGGCGGTATGCCGGCTTCGGGCCGAACGCAATTCCTGCACGCGGCCATTTCGGAGGTTCGCAATACATTATAGCATAACTGCCTAGCGAATTTCATCTCGCCGTATCAAGAAAATAATTCTTGCTAATTTGCGTACTCACGGGTTACGATGGCAGGGTGAATATCGAGATTATAATCGCGAGAGCCCATGCCGACTGCGGGTGACCGAATCCGATCAATCCGGGAAGAGATGCGGATGAACCAAGACCAGCTAGCTGAGAGAGCGGGCCTAAGCGCCGGATTCCTCAGTGACGTGGAGAACAATAAGCGAAACATTGGCTCACAGAACCTGCTGAAAATTGCCAACGTTCTTGGAGCATCAGTCGACTATTTGCTTCGCGGAGAAATCAACGAAACGGCGAGCATTGAGCCAATTCTCATTCCTCCGGAGCTGTCAATGGCAGCGGAAGAACTGGAACTTTCCTATGCAGCCACTATCGAACTTCTAGAGGCTCATCGGTCGGTGATAGCACGTCGGAGCAATAGGGGTCTGCGAAAATTTGCGGTGGAAGACTGGAAGAAACTCCACGAAGCGATTAAGCGGGTGTTCGGCTGATGGCGAGTGTGGCCTTAAAACGCAGCTACAAGATCCAATCTCTGGCTGGCGATCTCGGGATCAAGCCTTCCGGCGACCCCGTGCGCGAAATCGTTCGGTTTTGTGCGAAGAAGGTGCAGCGGTTTCGGCGTGATTTTCCGGACTGCGTGACGCTACCGCAGCTTCTCGACATTTGCGCCGGGAAGCTAGGTACCAAGTTTGAAGAAATCCACTCCGATGACGATCTCGAAGAGATTCGATCTCGATACGTGCGGCAGGGGGAGAAGGCGTTCGCAGGGCTCCATGATGAACTCTCGGCCCAAGTTTATGGAATCACTTTTCGCCGTGTCAACCGCAAGTCCTGGGAACTGCCCTATGTGTCTTTGATCGATTCTCGAGGCGAGAAGCGGTTCCGCTCCTACTACACGAAGTGGCACGAATTGGGCCACCTCCTAATCCTGACAGATCAGATGCGCCTCACATTTCGGCGAACGCATTTCGGTATTGAAGACAAGGATCCCGAAGAAGCTTTGGTGGACGTAATCGCTGGTGAGTTTGCCTTCATGCCAGAATTGATTCGTCCCCTAGCGAAGGGAACCCTGTCGTTTGAGCGAATTGAGGACTTACGCCAGAGGCTTTGCCCGGACGCCAGTCAGCAGGCGTCCATGATCGGGATCGCGAAGGCTTGGCCGACTCCATGCATCTTGCTCCATGTGACGATGGCTCTTAAACGTGGAGAAAAAAGAGCTCTGGCTCAGTTTGACCTCGGTCTCAACGAAGCACCCAAAGAGGCCCTACGAGCGGTTCAGGTTTCCGCAAACGATGCCGGCCGAGCGTCCAATTTCATGATCTTCCCGAACATGCGAATCCCTGAGCGCTCCGTGATTAATCGAGTCTTTGCGGGTGCGACACGGGATTGTTCAGCAGAAGAGAATCTTAATTGGTGGGAGTCTAGCGACGGCGGTCATTTGCCCAGCACGGTGGTTCTCGTGCAAGCACAAAAGGTTTGGGACGGAGTCGTCGCGATCCTCACGCCGATCCCGCGCAACTGAGAGTAAACGATTGGCAGACGACATGAACCAGGAATTTGATCATTGTCTTACGGAGCAAAGGGAAAATGGCAGACAAGCTATTTATTGAGAGACGTGAACAGGGCGACTACGCTATCAGGCGACCCAACTCTGACAGAGCGAGCGATGTGTTACCGACTGAGGCAGAAGCGAATCGAACGCGCCAAGAGTATGGATCCGGGTGCCTCGAAGGTGCCAACGCCGACGACCTGAAGGATTTTTTTGCCTTGCGGCGGGCATGGCACCAATCGGAACTCAGACTTCGTGAACTGGAAGCCAGTCCGAACGTCGACATTTCAGCGTTGAAAAGTATGCACAACACTCTTGAAGGGAAATACTTAGAAAGTTTGGAAACAGCAAGAAAGAGATTCTCGGATCTCGACTATGATCCTGATTGTCCTGTGCTTCCTGCGACCTTCGCGCAGATTCAGAAGGCCGTAGAAATTCTGTCGCGGGATGCGGTTACCGTCCTCATTCAATACCATGTTGCGAACGATCGTATCTATATTTTTGCGATTTTACCCAAGAGAGATGGTTGCCCCAACACTTTCGTAATTTGTTCAAAGAGCGTATTGTCACCCGATCAGATGCTAGCTCTTAGTTCACGGTGGACCGATGGATACGGACGATTGCGCGGCGATGGCGCTTGGATCTCACTTCCTCATTGGGAAAAAGGCTACTTACAGCAACTTCTTGCGCGCTTGAAGTTTCTCGCTGTCCGGCCAGAAAAGACTATCGCTGCATGGGAGAGTGATACTGGTTGCACAGTCGAACGCGTGATTATTGCTCCGCATCGCTTCTTGCACCTGATCCCGATTCACGCCATCCCCCTAACGCCCGCTGAAACGTGGTGTGAGAGGCGCACGATTCATTACGTGCCATCGGGCTCCGTGTTGTGCCGCCTGGTTGACCGGCAAGAGAGTACGTGCGCCTCGGTTCGCGACTCGGGTACAATCTGTAGTCGGCCTGTTGGAATAACCGTAACATCGACCGATGACCCCCCACCGTTTTCCCGGCATGAGGTTCGATCAGCAATTCGAGCCCTTGGCGGTCGGATTCTTGAGGGAAGTGGCGCATTTCGCACTCGGGTAGTCGAGGCAATCAAGAACACAGACTATATACATTTCGCCTGTCATGGAATTCACGACACACAGCACCCCTGGGACTCCGGTCTTTTGATCAGCGACGATCCATCTGACTCAACTTCAGCAGAAGAGAAGTACCTCCCGCTGACACATAAGTTCACGTTGGCTGAGATTTTCGAGCAAGTACACTTTTCCGCGTTCCCTATCGTCATACTGAGCGCCTGCGAGACTGGAATAACGAAAATCGAGGGATCGCATGACGAATATATCGGACTGCCTGCGGGCTTCCTTTATGCTGGTGCTAGGACTGTCGTGAGCAGTCTCTGGCCAGTAGATGACCTGGCGTCGTGCCTTCTAATGCGTCGATTCGCGCACGAACTGGCATCTGGGGCGACTGTTTCAGAGGCACTGCGATACGCGCAGAAATGGCTCCGCAATCTTCCGGCTAAAGCAGTCTTGAAAGACATCGACAGCATGATGCGGCAGGAGAGGGATCAGACTCAGCGAGAAAAGATGGCTTTTCGTCGGCTCTCCGTTGCGGAGATGAGTTCGCAAGAGCCATTCCCATTTGTCAGCCCATATTGGTGGTCGGGTTTCATTGTCAGCGGCCTAGGCTGAGGACTCCCCGGCGACTCCGTGTTGGTAAGAAAATGCCTCCCATGCGTCCTCGCCGAGGATCAAGACAACCACGACTGGGTCGGCTGGAACCTCAGCGAGAGCTAACTGGGCGTTCCCGAACTCGTCGCTCTGGCGCGACAATAGTGCGTTGCCCTCGCACGAGTATAGGACGATTTCGACTGGGGCTTGAAGGGGGGTTTTGTAACCGGCGACTTCAACGACGGTTCTGGCATCTCCGACACTGAACACAATGCCGTAAACATTCTCGCCAACGGTCACTTCCACACTTGTAGTGCGTGCGGCGGTCGGGGAACTTCCCCGCATCGCTAATGCAGGCCCGGCTCCAAGTATTCGAAGCTGGCCAATCAGTGTCCCGGGGTCGTACACCTTCCCAAGATCAAGAACCGCTTGCGCTGCTCTTTCCCTCCACCGTTTCCATCGCTTAACTTGTGTACCTTCTTCCTTTGACGACACTAGTGATCGCTCGCTTTCGAGCATCCTAGTCACCCTGTCTGGACCGAGAAGGGCAAGGAAATCATCAGAACAACTTGTGCAGAATGCGATATGGCGATTCAATTCTCGGCTCGTCTCTTGGTCCAGCCGCCCTGCTGCATAGTCCACCATCGCCGCTGATTCAGGGCATTCTGATCCGGAGACCCGAAACTCCGATTCCAATGATACGGCCGCCTGGCGAAGAATGACCAACAGACGCTCATTTTGGGCGGCGGTGATATTTGAGTCTCCGGACATCAAGCTCCTTCCAGTCCGCTATTGTAGCTGCACGCACGGCTTCAGGCGGTTCAATAATTCTCTCTTGTCCTTTTCCGTGAATCTTCTGATTTGCTGTATCCTTGCTTCTAACGACAGGGCACTCGGAACTCTTTCAGCCATCTCTTCCCAGGTCCAGCCCTCGACTTCTTTTTGAAATACAGTTCTGAAGCTAACCGCATTCTCGGGGGCCTCGCGACAGTACGCTTCGATGATTCGCCGGGCGTCTAGTACGCAAGCCTTCGATTCAGGATCCGGTGCCCCTGTCACGTCCTTTGCATCAGTCAAGGACATCAGCACTGGCTTGTGTACTGTCTCCATTGCCTCTGACGAACCCTTTTGTTGAGTTCCTCCGTGAATTGGAGCCCCTACCTGGCGTTGTCCTCCGCTTCGCTCCCCAGTGTATTGCCGCCTCAAGTCTAAGGCTTTGTTTAGTGTCACCCGCCAGAGATAACCTTCGAAATTATCGTACCCCCCCCGCTCTGTGAAATCGCCTCGCACGGTAAGACGTGTGAGAGCGTCGCGGGATCTAGTCAGAGACTCGTCGATAAAGAATAACTTGTCAGGTTCCTGGAGGGGACATAGCGTGCTCCCGGGCGCAAGAACCGCAGCCTTTAAGTTCCTATAGAGATTCTTGGCGTGTCGCGCCCACAACTCCTCGATGACCAAGGTCTCGAAAGGACTCCGCTGAACGTCTACTTTCTGTCCTCTCGATTTTGTGATCTTGTGAGTCGGCAGCATGTCGACGAGATCGGGAGTCGAGATCTCAGCCACCGATACCGGTGCTCTCGGTTCTTCTTGCTTTGGTGGAATTGCGCACATGTTGCGCTCCCCGACACTTTTCAACGACGATATTCTTGCACAGATCTCCCTTTAAATCAAACACTTGCGGAATTTTCACGCTGCCCCTTGATCCGACGGGTCAACGGCCCTTGGTACGGGGTGTCAGGAGCGCACTACTTATGTCGTCACTCTTGGCAGGAGACGATCATGAAATTCGCTAATGATGAAAAGAGGTTGTGCTTGCAGTGCCGGAAAAGTCGAGCTCTCTTCGAGTTTCGAGGCAGGATCAAACGGGACAAGGACCACACGCTTTGCTTCAGATGCTACGCTGCACTTTGCGACGCGACCCATGCGCGCCGGGTGGCCCTCGGGGGCACTCCGAGGATCTTCCGGTTCGAGGAGACGAGCACCTTCTTTCGTCAGGCGCTTGAACAACCAGCCTCTCGGCGTAACCGCCGAGCGGCCTGAGCGCACCGCGGCGCTCTGGCACCGTTAGAACTGAGGGGAGAACTACACTCAGTCAACGTCCCGACTAAAGAAGTTCCTTCTGGGAAATCTCAATATCCAAGAAGGATGTCTGGTCGTGGTCTCTCTGAATATGCCAACGTATTCGACAACTGCCCGAGCTGACCTACTTGATCCCAGTAAAGCGGGCCTCCGTACTATTTCGTTCGTCTATCGCGATTGGAGGGACATCATCCGAGTTCTGCTGATCGACTCCGACCGAACACATGCCGAGGCGCTCTGCGCAGGTCTTCACGATCTGGGAATGTCAGTTCGGCGCGCACATTCCCGCGAAGCGGGGTTGGAGGCTCTCCGCGTGGACACGGACGACTTCGATCTTGTCATAATCAACATCACGCAAGGTGAGGACTCATGGATTGCTTTTGTTCGAATCCTTCTTGACCTCATTCGCAGCAGGTCCCATGTCCCTCCGGCGCTGCTCTGCACGACGATCATTCCGCGAAAAACAGAGTTCGAGATCGCTTTGCACCATCTGGGAGTGTCACTAGCCTATGAGTGGTAACGTACCGCTAATTCTTGATCGGGTTCGGTTTCTGCTGGCGCTGAGAATGTCTTCGTTCCGTCACCCACCATTCGTTTTCATTATTGTCCATCGCTTCCAGAGGCCCGGTACGGGAGGAATCTGCGCGCCAGGAGAGGAAGTAGCGGGCATCTTCCTCGACCACGGCGGACAACTGTTCGACTTAAAGCTTTCACTGAGTCAGCGCCTCGTGTTTGACTACCTCGCTCGGACGCGATTGCCGCAAAGTGCTAGCCAAATCCATGCAGGCATTCGAGCGATGACTTTTTACCAGAAGCACGCGGTCAACGCGCCTGACAGTACTTCACTTCGACGTCGCATTGCGAGGTCATCCATCAAAGTTCACTTGCAGCGAATAAGGGCTGGTATCGACGCTGCCTGTCGTGACGCGGATCCCAGCGCCACAACGAATCGCGTTCTCACTTCCATTCAAACATGCGGGAATGAGGTTCGTTTCCGTTTGAAGGCGTCTGTGCGCTGGCAGCATCCGCTCGACTGAAAAGAGTCGCTCGCCTTTGTTCCAATCCTTCGAGGCGCACCAAAGTTTGTCATTTGCGGCAACATCGGGTCTCATGCTGGAGAACCCCGCCCTGCGCCAACAACTCGTCGTTTTGAAACGCAAGCATCCGCGGCCCAGAGTAGGCCGAAATGGTCGCGGAGAAATCGACTTGAGATGAAGCTCACATCCACGGTGAACTCCTGATGTTCGGATTCGACGTATCGGAGACCACTATCAGCCGCTGGATGAGACGAGCTCCCAGAAACCCTGAGCAGCGAAGCATCTGCTGACTTTTCTGCGCAATCACCGGGAGGGCCATTGCCGCGATGGACTTCTTCACGGTGCCGACACTCGCTTTCAACTGCAAACCCATTTCTGTGTCTTCTTGCCGCGCTGGTCCTGAAAGGGGGTTGGGAAAGGAGCGGCGCAGGGAAGCCGCCCCAGTCTGGTGGCGCTCTATTGCACGCGGAAGTTGACGTTGCTAGTGAGCGTGCCGGTCGGCGTGGTGACGGCAAGCGGGCCGGTCGTCGCGCCGCTCGGAACCTCGGCTGTTATGTAGGTGTCAGAAACGACCTTGAAGTTGGTGGCATTGACCCCATTAAAGGTGATGCTGGTTGTGCCCGTCAGGCCTTGCCCGAGGATTTGGGCCTTGCTTCCAGCCTTGCCTTGGGCATGTACGAAGGTGACGAACGGCCCAAGGCCGACGTTGAGGGAATAGATGCTGCCCAGCCCGTTAACACCGCCTTGGTTGGTCAGTCCGAAGAACTGGCCGTTAGTGTGTTGCAGCAGAGCCGCCAGAGGCAACTGCATGACGCTGTTTACAATCGGAAAGCTGTAGAGCTGGGTATAGACGCCGGAGGATGTGTACTTGAACAGCGTACCTCCGCCAGCAGTGCCACCGTACGGGGTACTGCCGTAAAAATTGCCGTCGGATCCTTGTGCCAAGCTGTCACCCGGATATAGCCCATCGGTAGAAGTCGCGCCGAAGCTATAAAGAGTTGTGATCGCTCCGTTCGTGCCTAGCTTGAAGATGGTACCGCTGCTAAAAGATCCACCCGTGCTAGTCGTGCCATAAAGAGTGCCGTCAGTGGCTTGGATAAGGGCTGCGTTGGGAAAGCCGCCCCCCGCACCACAATCAAAGCTCTGAAAGTTTTTTCGGATCCCTGAGGTGCTGATCTGTAAGATTGCTCCGCAATGATTTACCCCTCCATTACCCGACAGAGCGTACAGACTCCCGTCATTCGCCTGGAGCAAGGCAGAGTTCACGGACGCACCTTCGCTCGAAGTCAGCGTGTAGATGGTGGAAAACGAACCCGACGAGGTGGACTTGTAAATCGTCGGATTATAAATCCCGGCACCACACGTCGTGCCATATAAGCTACCGTCGGAGGCTTCAATTGGAGCTGCGGCAGGGTACGCCCCGTCGGTTCCGCCGACGAAACTGTGGAGTACCGTGACGACACCTCCGGGGGTCGCCATGAACAACACGCCCGTGTTTGATGCCCCACCGGAATTTGTCGTACCGTAGAAATTCCCATCTCTGGCAAGCAGCAGTCCAGCCTGAGGAGCATACCCGTCCGAACCGGTAAAGTTGTGGAGGACAAAAAAGCCGTTTCCGCTACTTCGCTGTTTGAATATCGTGCCAAAGTTGCCGGTGCCCCCAACGAAGGCGGTTCCGTAGACCTGGCCATCGCGGCCTTGGGTCAAGACCGTATACTGAGGGTACTCGCCGTCGGTTACGGCAAAACTGTGAATGGTCTTGACCGTCTGTGCCGACGAAACACCGACACACGTCAGAACCAGCAGCAACGCGGACGCCGCGATTCTGACATTGAGCCCCCGGCACAAATGCTTATGCCCTGAAAGAGAGACTAAGTTAGTGCACTTCATGAATCCTCCTAGGTTATTTCTTTGGTGATAACTGCAGTTGAGTTACGTTTAATGAACTCCGTGTACGCCATCGATTGTCGCTTGGTAGCTACAATCGCCCGTACCGGAGCCTACAGCACCGCTGCAAGTTGCTCCCTGCCCTACACATTGGTAGAACTGGTTTTGGTGGGCGGTGTCAAGAGTTGAAAATATGTCGCCGTTCGTACCGGTGCACGAGCCACCGCCGCTGACGCATGAGCCGCCGCTCAGAGTGTCACAGAATTTGGGGTCATAGGCCAGCAACGCATCTTGGTTGTAAAGCTCCAGGATCGTCATATGTTCTGCGAGCGCAAACGGCAATAGAACTCTCAAATCGCCGGTCTTGCTCGTGCTGCCGTTCTGAGCGCACGCTAAACCCGTGGCGGCAGCCGTGGGGTCCGAACAATCAATCTGCTGCAATTCGAACTCCGTGTATTTGTAATTCGAGCCGCCCGCCCAAAACCGCTCGAACTGGTGGCACCAGTCTGACCCGCAGGTTGGGGCGTTGGTCTTGTCCGTGGTCTGCAGTCCTTGTGAACCGAAGCCGAATACTCGGCCGTCCCCGCCTGAGTATTGGACAGAGACGGCCGCTTCCTGGGTACCGTAGTCAGTAGCGGTTGGCGACCCGGCTTCATTGATCGAAGTCTGCGTGTGAAAAGCAGCAGAGGAACTCGCTCCCATTATAAAGCTACTCGTGTCAGCGTAGAAATTGATCCAGTTCTGCTTCGAGGTGGCTTGGTCGACAAACCCCGGCCAGTTGGACAAGCACTCGGGTAGTGCCTCCCCACCCCGAGCATAACCGACTCGCATGTATGCGACCTGGTTTGAATGGACAACGGTACCGCTGTGGGAGAAGTGGTAAATGGCTGCCGCTACAAAAGCGCGAAAGGCGATTTCATAGGGGAGTTCTAAGGGAATCGGCCACGAACTCGCGGAACTCACGATGGACCCGACCGGGGAGGCACTGGCATCAAAACAACTTGGCGGAGAAACACAACTCGATTGATAAGTGAACGTTAGCCCTCCGCTATACGAAACCGTTGTCCCAGCTAGGGTCGTGACGTTGTAATCGTGGGGCAGCGTGGGCTCCGCACCGGCAATCCAAATCGTGTCCAAGTTCGAAAATGGAACTGACCCAGTCATTGTCACGGTTACCTTTCCGCTCATATCCATGCTCATCGAGGCTGGCACATAGCCGCTGTACGAGCCACAGATATCTTTGTTCTTGTTAATTACCTTTTGCAGTCCGCCGCTGTTCACCGTGTCTGCCCAGCCCTGAGAGGTCACGTAAGCAGGCGTAGCCGAGTTGGGGTTGCCCGAGATTCCGAAGATCAGCGGATTGACGCTCTTCGCGCCCCATCCGCCTTGGGCAGCCGTCAGGGTGCAAAACCACTGGCCCAGCCCTGTGCCGGGCGTCCCCATGGCGCAAGCGGTTCCGTCGACAGTACTCCAGTTATAGGTGTGGTATTGACTGGCCGAATCCTTCTGACACGTATCGGAATTCGACCCGCAAGAACCCGAGCTGTGAGCGGTCTCGACGCTATTCCAAACCACTTGTACGGTGACGCCGTCGATTCCTGTTTGCGACATCACGTACTTCCGGAAATTTGTATTGTTCTTTCCGCCAGGTGGGTCCGAAGCGGGCGGGAACAACACATAGGTGTGCACGGACTGCGTCGCCGCCGCAGACGAGGTAGTTATCGTCCCCTTGAGCTTTCCAATTCCCCGAAACTGGGTCGCTTGGGAGAACGCGAGCGAGGACAGCAGCGCGATAGCGAGAAGAGGCTTCATTGGTGCTGAATGACCTGGACAATGCCGGCGCCGCCAGCCCCGCCGTTGCTGCCGGAGCCAAAGTGACCCCCGCCAGACCCAGCGGCTGCCGTCGGGGTGATGGATGACTCCTCGAACCACGTGTCGATGATGATGACACCACCGCCACCCCCTCCCCCGCCGCTGGCATTGCCGGCTGCTCCCCCACCACCGGAACCTGCATCGGCGTCCACGGTCGCGCTGGCGCCTATTATCACGGAGGGGGCTTTTAGATAAATGCCGCCGCCGCCTTTACCACCTGATCCGCCGAGGTTAGCTCCATCTCCTGCCCCAGCACCGCCGCCGCAACCAGAGATCAGGAGCATCTGGCCACTGAGCGGCGGTATGTTGGTGGGGGCCTGGCCAGTGCCTCCAGAGGTGCCGCTCACTGCAGCTCCACCGCCCGCAAGCACAGCACCGAAGAACGAGGTCCGCGACCCTCCAGTGCCTCCCAAAGTGCCACTGGAACCGCCGCCACCCGCGGCGCCCCCCCACCCACAGCCATTGCCCGCAGGGCCCACCCCAACAGCTCCGGTGGCACCAGCTCGCCCTAGCTGTGCCAGATCAATCTTACCCGTGCCCACGACTAGAACGGGATTCTGGGAATAGGCAATTAGCCCAGGCGAGCTAGGCGAGGATATGGCTGTGTGCTGAAGGATCCCGCCCGTGGTGATCTCGAGTGCAGAATATTGCTTCCAACCATCGTTCGTCACAGTTGTAGCCACTGAAGTCAAGCCATCCGCACCTGTCCCGAATTCCCTGACTCGAGTATAGGGATCTAGACGCCAAGGCTCGTGTGCAATCCCAAGTGAGACGTTACTGGCGTCGGTGGCGATCACTCCAAGAAATATAACTGGGTTGGCCGCGTAGGAACCGCTGCTGGCGCAAGACTTCATCTTCCGAGTCGCAGTGTCAAACCAGAACTGCGGTGTTGCTGTGCTGGAACAGGTAGGCTGAGTTCTTCCGTAAACCGGTAAAAAGGTTGTAGCGGCCAGGTCGGCCGAGATGATTGTTGCGTCTTTTTTCAGATAAACAAAATTGAAACTGCTTACAGCAAGGGAGGTTGAGGAAACCTGGTTCGTACTGACGATCATCCGCTGCCCATCTATGAACGCCACAAAATTCGTGGTTGCACCATTGATCGTGACCAAACCCCCGCTCACGGTCAAGAACGATGGATTGAAGCTGCCATCGACCGCACCGATCGAAATGGTGTTGTCAGCATCGGATCCGACGACTCCCATGATCGATGTCGAAGCTGCGGAGTTATTGTTGTTCATCATCAGCCAGTGCGAGGAGTCGCACCAGAGCACATCCGTCGCCGAGGTGAACGATGGCGCCGCGCCTTCATTGCACTGAAATGCTCCGGCGCCGGATCCGGCGTTGATGGTCACCTGAGCAAACGCATGAGCAGATAGTAGGCAGAGAAACGAGAGTGTGACTTGGATTGAAGCGCGACGACCAAAATAGCCACTGACTGCTGGGGGGGCAGGGACGAAATTCACAGGCATTCTCCTTCAAGCGGAATACGCGCCGCCAACTGCGCGCTGGTTGTGTCACCCCTTTTTCAAGACTGCAACATCAGTAGATCAACAACGCAAACCGTCTTGCCGAATTCGGCTACCGCTGCGGGACAACTGCGGGGCGTTGCCATGGATGCTCCCCTTCTTGATTGGCAAACTTCGCGCAAATGCAGCGGTCTGGCGAACCCTGCCGATTGGCGCGCGAAGTGCGCACGCGATGATCCGGGGGAAGGAAGGGAGTGGGAGACGGATGCTGACACCGCTCATCCGTGGATCCTCTTAACTCGGTTCCCTGCAACATTAATAGGGGCTCGGGGCAATGTCAAGAGTTATTTCGCTATTGTAGACGCTCCGAAATAATGTCGCCCCATAACATGCGATGGCGAGGCTCATTTCATCTGAGGCCCAAAGCGAAACTTTTTAGTCTTCAGTTCCGTTTGTCGCGTGTTTTAGCGCCTGCGTGATCGTGGCTTGAGGCGATTCGCTTATTGATAGCACTGCGATCGACCCTAAAGTCTCACTTCCAATTTAGCTTCCTTCAAGGCCCCCAGCGCGGACAGTTCTTACCTCAAAAGAGGCGTCCTTAGTGGATCTGTTCGCGCGCGTGGAAGCTTTGAATCAATTTCGCCGACTGCGATTTATTCCCACTCGATCGTTACCGGTGGCTTATTCGTGACATCACAAAACACGTGCATATTCAAATGTTTCTCAACGTGAGTCGCGATCTGGAGAAGTGTTCTCCTCGGGATTCTCGTGAAGGAAGCTGTCATACCGTCAACCGAATCAACGGGACTCAGCACAATACTCTCGCGATCAGTCGGTTTGTGGAAAAGCGGTAAGAGCATAATCGGAAACTGCCAGATCGACTTATTCCATTCCGGTTCCTCATCTCGCATGTAATCACGATGGAGTCAGCTGCGCGCAGTGCAGCAACGCGCTCCCCGGAAACGCTACGCTCTCGCACCTCCACTCACCAGGATCGAACGTCTGTGAGCTACACCAGAACACCACCCGAGTAATGTCGTCTGCGTGATTCGTGATTTCAGTGGAGACTTCCTCTAACACCGAACAGTCCGCGTCGCCGGCGACTATTGCAACGCTCTGATCGTTATTCACGGCATTCCACTCAGCCTGTATCGGGACCGTCACAGCATGTTCCAGCGCAATGAGGCACCTGATTCTCGCAGTGTGAATCCACTGGAGTCTGAAACTCAGAACCGAACGCCGCATTGATACGAGGGAAGCTCAGTTGGATCTGCGCCGCACCTTAACTTCCGACAGCGCTCGCTTGGTCTCGATCGAAATCGGCTATATCATCGGCAAACAACGTGAACTGGGATTCTCTTTGCTTAGACCTGACGAGCGAGTGCGCGAACCATTTCGCAGTGGCCGCAAACAGCGCCTCTCTAGCATTTGGATCATTTCGAAAAGAATGATCCGCCTCTTTCAACAGGCAGATGCGTGATCTGGCTCCCAGGAAATCCTTGGCAGCCTCGCTACTCTTGTAGGAGATCCGCTGATCTGCCATGCCATGAACAATCAGAACGTTGTGCCTAAACTTACCTTGCTCGAGATCCTTAAGAGCACCATTTTGCCGCAGGTCCTCAATGAGGCCGCTGCCCACTTTGAGACCAGCCTTACTAAAGACGCCGTATTTTTCGAGTTCCTGAGAGACCTCTGTAGTCTGATACCGCGGCAACATGTCGTCGGCGGTGTTTATTGCGGGACTCCAAAACACGTAGCTGTTCACACGACGGGAATTGGCGAGAATTCCCGTGGCTGCGCCTAAACTGAAGCCTACCAAACCGATACTCTCTGGCGCCAAATCGTCGCGCATCATTCCGACGTACTTGATTACGTGCAGAAGATCTTGTCTTAGGTCTGATATGCGCACTTCTGAGTAGCTGCCGCCGCTCTCGCCGCATCCCCGATGATCGAAGCGGAGCACAGAAAATCCATGCCCAAGCAAATAGTCTCGCGCGGCGGTAAAGAGTCCGTTTTCATCTCTATTACCGGCGAACCCATGGACCAAGATGATCAGGGGAGATCCGGGGTTCGCGATCGTCAAATCCGCAGCAAGGCTAAATCCTGCACTTGGAATGGAAATCCGCTGATCTCTACCAAATTGGTTATTCATTTAATGTTGATTAAGCCACTTATTAGAATGATCGGCCAACAGACCTGGTACTAATTTTCCGTCTTCCATGATGAGGACACCATCAACGATTACGGTGGGGTCTCTCATGACTCCGTCTAAATGCGGGCCAGTTCTGCTCCCGTATGATGCATTGCCGCCATGCCCGCAATGCAGCGTACCGTACATTTTCTCTTCGGGGATAAACTCGGGCGAACTAGTGAGAGCCCCTGCGGGGTTTAGGCCAATCGATATCTCACTTATGAATTTTATAATATTTCCGCGGTCCCGGCAAATCTGTGAAAACCCTCCGGCGTTTGGACCGGTCGTTTCCACGATTTCATCCCCGTCGACCCTCAGGACGAGCGGTTCAGCCAAGACACCGATGTGCTGCACTTTGACGTCATAGACGACGACTCCGTTCACTGACTTCAACATTGGACCGAATCCTGATTCCCCCGAAGGGAAATCTCCTCCGCTGCCCGCTGTCCTGTAGTTGCCATCTTCGCAGAATGGCTTTTCGATTGTTGAAGTAAAGTCCGATCCCGCCGGAGTTGTCACCCTCAGAGTTGCTCCTGGCGTCAGGAAACTCGAAACTGCCCGCGCGACTTCCATCAGTTCCCCTAAATCCACTCTTGCTGCACCGCCGCCGATGTCTGCGGGCGAACACACTAGGGATGCTAATCGCTTGCCAAGGTCATATTTAGCCCGCTTTCGCTCTGGCGTGTGCCAGATGTTGTGCACTAGCCCGAATAGAATAACGCCATGCACTTTACCCAACAGAATCTCCTTCGCTGCCGGGTTCAGCGGCTGAATTCCGTCATGCTCGATAGCCTCAAACGAAAGGTCTACTTGGTGTCGTCTTGCCACATTGGCTAGTGGCTCGACGAGGCTCGAGAACGCTGCATCGTGGACGAAAACGGCTGATTCCGACTTTTGCAGATCCAACGCGCCGAACAACAAATTTTCAATACCTTCTAGTGGATCGTCTCGACTTCCTGATAATGCATCAGTTGCTCTCTCGTCATCCATTACTAGAAAAGCTCCGAAGAAGCACAGAAGTCAGTCACGTTGTAAATTCCCCAGAATGTATCACTCTTCGGCTCAACCTGCGAGAAAATTTTTTAGGGGAGTATCGCTAAAGTAGCTCTTAGCTGTTGAAAACTCGAGGGCAGATGAAGAGGCGACGTTGCGCTGATCGATGACTGGGCTTTAGATTGACGTTTCGACACCCCCGCATCTGTGAGGCTCTTACCGTCTCAGAATCGCCCCCAGCGGGATTCTGCACAGGCCACGGAATGCCCGTAAACTATTGAAACATTGGTCGGGGCCGAGGGATTCGAACCCCCCGCGACATCCTGCCCTCGAACCAGATGTGGGGATATGTGGCGTTCCTCACCAAAGAAAGAGAATCGCACTCGCGGAAAGGCGGCGCATGGCTAGGTCTCTTGGGAATCGCGAAGTTTTTTCAGCTTGTTGAACTCGGAGGCTTTGACCGCTACAAATTCGACTACACGCGTGTGACGGAAAAATCAGAACGGCAGCGCAAGCTATTGAAAACATTGGTCGGGGAGAGAGGATTTGAACCTCCGACCCCCTGGTCCCGAACCAGGTGCTCTACCAGGCTGAGCCACTCCCCGACATGGTGGACGAGAACGCGTTAAACCTCGGGCAACGTCCTCGATGCGTTGATTATACCAGCCTCGCGCGGGCCGCGGTGCAAACCCGTTCTCGTGTCGCGCTGTGCCTGGAACCGCAGAGCGCTCGAGATAAGCGTTCTTCGCTCAGCATGGTATGAGCGGCGTTTTTCTCAGCGTGGGAGGCCTTCTTCTGCTCAGCGTCTTTCTGAGCGGCCTCCTTCTTCCCGGCGTCCTTTATGAGCGGCGTTCCTCCGCTCAGCGTTTGTTATGAGGGGAGTTCTTCACGCCCCTGAGGCAACTCGTTCCAGTTGCCGACTCTCTCCCCGGCCGACGTTCCCGACTGCGATGCCAGATTCCGCCCGCGACAGAATCCCTGCGATGTTAGAATCATGCTTCCAAGAAAGGCATCGGAGACATCCCATGGAGCACGCTTCCGCAGGTTTAAATAAACTTGTGGCCTTCGCGGTGCGCAAGGCTCCGGCCAACTCGCGTCCGGAATTGGCGTGGCCGCTGGCTTGTGGAAGTGCGGTCGCCGCCCGCACCCGCACCCTCGGATTTGA
>JBBRBI010000106.1:0-19051 GCA_038206015.1 Bryobacterales bacterium
GTGAGTTCTCACTCGATAACCCCATCGCCACTCAACTGCCCCAACCTCTCAACACTTACGAGCCCTACCGCGAATCCGCATCCCTCCTGGTCACCGACCCTGCCTGGCCCACCGTCACTCCTCGCATGTTGCTTGCCCACAGTTCCGGATTGCACAACTTTGCCGCGCTCGAGCCGGACAAGAAAATGCACCTGCGATTTACGCCGGGATCGCAATTTCGCTACTCCGGCGAGGGCATCAATCTTGTCCAGTTTGTCATCGAGCAGCGATTGCGCCGCCCCCTCGACCAACTCATGCATGAGGCACTCTTTGAGCCCCTCGGCATGACCCGCACCGCCCTCATCTACAACAACCATTTCGCAGATAACGTTGCTGACCGCATCGACCTGAACGGTCGCTTCCGCGCCAAAACACAGCGATTTCCTGCCCGCAGCGCCGGCTCGATGACCAGCAGCGCAGAAGACCTTGCCCGCTTTGCCTCTGCCCTGCTCCAAGACAAACTACTGAAACCCGCCACTCGCAAAGCGATGCTGGCACCATACATAAAGCTTCGATCTCTCCATCAATTTCCCATAGCCGCCAACGAGCCTGAAGGCACCGAAGCCACTGCGGTCGGCCTCGCCTACGGCGTCGGCTGGGGCCTGCTCACTCGGACTCCTTTTGGCCCTGCCTTCTTCAAAGAGGGCCACGGCGACGGCGCACAAAACTACATGATCTGCTTCACCCGCCGCCAGGCTTGCATGATTCTCTTGACCAATAGTGACAATGGTGAACTGGCTTTTCGCCCCCTCCTCGAAAAGCTCTTTGGAGACACCGTCACGCCTTGGGAATGGGAAGGCTACACGCCCTCCTACATTGAGCAAAGTCGCAAGTTCCAATAACTTTTATATGTGAGTTTTATAACATTCAATATTAAATTACTCAAAACTACATCCCTCACCTTTGCCCGCTCTACTCTTGAGTTTTTTAACATTGTATTTTAAACTTATCAAATGCGCTTCCTTCCTCGAAAGATCGAGCATCACTTCGGGCGAGTCCTCGCAGCATTCCCCTCTGTGGTGCTCACCGGGCCCCGCCGTGCCGGCAAAACCACCATTCTTCGTCGCCTCCTACCCAATGCAAGCTACGCCCTTCTCGAGGACCCGGACATCCTGGCGCGGGTGCGCGCAGACGCCCGCTCATTCCTCGACGATCTGCCCACGCCCGCCATCATTGATGAGATTCAAAATGCACCCGAGCTCTTCCCGTACATTCGCAGCCGGATCGACGGCCAGCCACGCAAAATGGGCCAATGGGTGCTTACCGGCAGTCAGGAGTTCTCCCTGATGCATAACATCACCGAGTCGATGGCTGGACGCTCGGCGATCCTCCGTCTCATGCCACTCAGCCTAACCGAGGCACCCCGAATGTCACTCCTGTCTGGCGGCTATCCGGAGGCGCTCAACCTTGGCAAGCTGCGCAGCACCTGGTTCGGCTCATACCTACAGACCTATCTCGAGCGCGACGTACGCTCTGTCGCCGACGTGCGCGACCTCGGGACATTCCGGCGCTTTCTGGCGCTGGTCGCCAGCCACCACGGCCAGACCCTCAACAGCAACGCCATCGCCACCCCACTTGGTGTATCCGTTCCAACGATCCAGCGCTGGTTGGACATCCTCGAGCTGACCGGCCAGATCATTCTCGTCAAGCCCTATTTTAGAAACCTGGGCAAACGCCTGATCAAGAAGCCCAAGATCTACAGTGCTGATTCAGGCCTCGCCTGCCATTTGCTGGGCCTTCAGACATTGGCCGAGTTGCAGCGCTCTCCCTTCTACGGCCCGATATTCGAGGGTGCGGTCGCCGCCGAGATTCTCAAAAGCCAGGTCAACGCGGGCAAAGCCCCCGAGCTCTACTACTTCCGCGACCAGCAAGGTCTTGAGGTCGACTTTCTCTTCCCCGCTCACGCCGGCAGCCTCCGCATGGTCGAGTGCAAAGCAACGCGCACTCCCGTCCCCTCCATGGCCAAGCCCATGCTCGCCCTCAAGAACGCGATCGGGTCCTCTCAGGATCTCCGCCTCACGCTCGTCCACCAGCCTTCCCCCAGTGCCAGCCTCTCCACCGCCCTCTCCCCCGGCGTCGAGGCCCTCGACTTCCCCGCTCTCGTCGCCAGTCTCAACGACCCAAGGCCGCCGCGTCGAACCACCGGGTAACCCGCCTCATGTAAGCCACGCTATCCCGCCCGTAGCACCCCACGTGACGCGCCCCCGGCACCATCCATAGCTCAGCCCGCGCAAATAGCGGTAACAAAGCTCGCGAGTGCTTGGGGTCGATGTTCGTATCCTCTGTCCCATGAATCAGCAATACCGGCACCTGTATCTTCGGCGCTGCTGCGGCTGGGGACGCCTCCCATAACTTGACGCCATAGCGCAATCGCGCATACCCAAAGCCGAGCGCAACAATGGGCTGCGCCAGCATCCCCAACGCCGGAATCATCTGATGTACCCGGTCCTCAGCAATTGCCTCAAAGCTGCTAAAAGACGACTCCGCAGCGGCTGCCCGGATGCGTGTTTCGTCCTCCAGAGACTCAATCACAACCGCCGCACCCATCGACAACCCCAGCGCATAGATACCTTCAGAGCAGTCGCGCTTCTCAAGAAACTCGACCCAGCGATGCACATCGCCCCGCTCAAGCACGCCATAGGTCACATGGGCTCCGCCAGATTCCCCATGCCCCCGACCATCAGGCAGCAGCACGTTGTAGCCCATTGCACGAAAATCCGCCCGCAGTCCCGGCATGTCCTGCCGCCGCGACCCCACCCCGTGCAGAATCACGACGCATCGCCGCGAAACCTGTGCCGCTTCTTCATAGGCACCCACGAGTGCGATGCCATCCTTGGCTACGATTCGCACCCGCGCCGCGTCGTAAGGAATAATTTCTGGCCTTGGCTTCGGTCGCTGCAACGCCAGTTCCGCAAGCGGCACGGCTGGGCCCACCGTCAGCAGAATCAGCATCCCAATCCCCGCAAATAATAGCCACCGCCGCCAGCTTATTCGCATGCTTTAGCCTCCCAGATTTCAGCCACTCCCAACTGAGCCGGTGGCGGAGCACCCCCGTACCGCGCTATTTTTGTATACAATGGGTCTCCTTCTAAGCGTCCAATCGCTCGGTAAGCAATTCGGCGCTACCGTCCTCTTCCAAAACGTCTCTCTTACGATAGAAGACAACCAACGCCTCGGCCTCATCGGGCCCAACGGCGCAGGCAAATCCACTCTCCTTAAAATTCTCTCTGGTCAGGATGATAGCGACTCCGGCATCGTCGCTCCGCGCAAGGGCCTCAAGATCGCGACCGTCCCGCAGGACCCTGTCTTCCCGGAAGACTCCATCGTTGGCGACTTCCTCACTTCCGACAACATCTGGTTCGGCCTCGCCGGGTTCACAGATTCACAACTGCTGACCAAGTCGATGTCCGGCGGGTGGAAGAAGCGCCTCGCCATCGCCCACGCCGCTTCCCAATCGCCAGACCTTCTCTTCCTCGACGAACCTACTAATCACCTCGATCTCGAAGGTATCCTGTGGCTCGAACGATCCCTCCGACAGGCACCCTTTTCCTGCGTTCTGATCTCACACGACCGCCAGTTCCTCGAGAACACTGCCACGCACGTAGCAGAGCTCAATTCCTGCTACCCCGACGGCCTCTTCCGCGTCGAAGGAAACTATTCGAAATTTCTTGAGCGACGCGAGCAATACTTCGAGGCAGAACGCCATCGCAAGTCGGGCCTCGAGGCAGTCGTGCGCCGCGAACTGGTTTGGCTCAGCCGCAAAGCCAAGGCCCGAACCCGTAAGTCCCAGGCCCGCATTGACTCGGCACACGCCCTCATCGGCGAGCTCAAAGTAATGGAGAATCGCGAAAAGGTGTCCATCACGACGATGGATTTCACGTCGTCCTACCGTCAGACCAAGCGCCTCATCGAGGCCACCGGTCTCACCAAATCCCTCGGTGGCAAGCTCCTGTTCAAGGATCTCGACATTGTCCTTGTCCCCGGCATCAAGCTCGGCATTGCTGGCGCCAACGGCAGTGGCAAGTCGACACTGCTCAAACTGCTTCTGGAAACACTGAAGCCAGACGCAGGCACGGTAAAACGTGCCGAAAATCTCAAGGTCGTCTACTTCGATCAGCAGCGCGAACAGCTCGACCCGAATTCGACGCTCAAAGTCGCGCTCGCCCCTCACGGCGACTCGGTCATCTTCCAGGACCGCGTCATCCACGTCAACGCCTGGGCCCGCAAGTTTCTCTTTGAAGTGGATCAACTGCAACAGCCCGTCCACCGCCTCTCGGGTGGCGAGAAAGCCCGCGTTCTGTTGGCTCAACTGATGCTGCAGGCAGCCGACGTCCTCCTGCTTGACGAGCCCACCAACGACCTCGACATCCCCACCTTGGGCGTGCTGGAGGAGTCGCTCGATGAATTCGCTGGCGCCCTCGTTCTGGTTACGCACGATCGCTATCTGATGGACCGCGCCTCCACGCATGTTCTTGGTCTCGATGGCCAGGGTGGCGCAACTCTTTTCGCAGACTACGAGCAGTATGAGCAGGATCTGTTGGCAAAGCGCGCTCCAGTGCAGAAGGCCAAAGCTACGGCCATAACGCAGTCGAACGCGATGAAGAAGAAGCTCAGCTACACCGAGCAGCGCGAATTCGATCAGATCGAAGCCAGGATCGCCGACGCCGAGGATCGCCTCACCGCAACGCGCACCGAAGCGGAATCCCCGGCCGTCGTATCAGACCATGTCAAGCTCCAACAGGTCTACGCCGAGTTGCACCGCATCGAAGCCGAAGTCGATGGCTACTACGCCCGCTGGGCCGAGCTCACCGAAAAAGCGAGCTAGCAATCCGGTCGCCGGAAGTGCCCGCGAACTGCTACCCCACGCAGCGGCGAAAGCTTTTTTGTCGATGAAAATTGGCAAGCGGTTGGCCGGGCGGCCCCTAGATCTAACCAAATGATCGCCAGCTTGGCAGATGTTAGCCATCTTTTTTGCGCTATTGGCATCTAGTGGGTAGAAATGCAGGGAGTCAAGAAGCAACATCTGCCGGAGAAACTTTGCCTGGTCTGCGGGCGACCGTTCGTCTGGCGCAAGAAGTGGGAGCGCGTCTGGGAACAAGTGCTGTATTGCAGCGACCGGTGCCGCGGCCTGAAGAAGCAGCGGTCATCATGAGACGCGAGTTTGGCAGCCGGGAGGACATGGCGGCATACCTTGAAGGGGAGTTTCGTGAGGCGGCAGGGCGAGACTCTCAGATCAGCCCTATCGTCGGTGGACGTCGACAAGCGGAGCGATTGCTTGAAAGGATTGATCCACCGAGCTATGCCGCTAGTCGCAACTATCTCGATGGGAAAGTTTCGCGCTTGTCTCCGTATTTGCGGCATGGAGTGGTGACGCTTCGAGAAGCCACCGATAAGGCGTTTTCCAAAGTGGGAGATCGGATGCAGGCGGCTAAGTTTGTTACTGAACTTGCTTGGCGGGACTACTGGCAAAGGCTGTACGCGTCTATGGGAAAAGGCGTCTGGGAGGATCGGGAAGAGCTAAAGACGGGGTTGCCCACTGCGGCGTACGCAAAGGAGTTACCGGTCGACATCGCAGAGGGCCGGACAGGTTTGGTTTGCATTGACGCGTTTGTCGGGGAGTTGCGATCGACGGGCTATTTGCATAATCATGCACGGATGTGGTTTGCGGCTTATGTTGTGCACTTCCGGCGCGTGCGTTGGCAGGCGGGTGCGCGGTTTTTTCTGTCGCACTTACTGGATGGGGATCCGGCGTCGAACCATTTATCGTGGCAATGGGTGGCGAGTACCTTCTCGCACAAGCCGTATTTCCACAATCGCGAGAATCTTGAAAAATATACCGATGGCAGATATTGCAGGGTATGTCCGTTGAAGGGGAAGTGCGACTTTGAGGGGAGCTACGAAATGCTCGAGGAGAAGCTGTTCCGATGCAAGAGTTGATCTGGCTACACCCGGATTGTCTGGGGGTGGACAATCCCGCGTTTGTGCGTTATCCCAAGGCGAAGGCAATGTTTGTCTTCGATGAGGCAGAGATCGACGCAGAGCAATGGACATTGAAACGCATCGTTTTTATTTACGAGACCCTGCTCGAAATGGAATGCTCGATTGAGCGCGGCGATGTTGTGGAGAAATTGATCGAGGCGGGCGCTTCGAAGATCGTGACGGTCGCTGGTGTGAGCCCACGATTCCGCGAGTTGGCTGCCAAATTGCAGACTAGGTTGACGCTCGAGATTCTACCAGCGGTTGAGTTTGTGGATTACTGCGGGTCGCTGGACCTGAAGCGCTTCTCCCGGTATTGGAAGCGTGTAGAGCCGGTGCTGTTTGGGCAATGAGTTATCAAGTGGTCTGGTTCAAGCGGGATTTACGAGTGGAGGATCACCGTCCATTGTTGGAGGCGGCTGCACGCGGGCCGGTCCTGCCCTTGTACATTGTGGAGCCGGAATGGTTCAGTTCGCCTGATTTCGATCCTTCGCATTGGACCTTCGTGAGAGCGAGCTTGGTTGACTTGGATCGGCGGTTGCGAGAGATGGGTCAGGGCCTGATTGTGCGTTACGGAGAAGCGGTGGAGGTGCTGAGGGAAATGCCAATCGGGCATCTCTGGGCGCACGAGGAAACCGGGAACTGGACGACCTATCAGCGGGACCGGCGGGTTAGGAAGTGGGCCACGGAGACGAAGACGCCGTTTACGGAGTTTCCAGCGAATGGGGTGGTACGACGGCTAAAGAGCCGGGATGGCTGGGCTAGGAACTGGGAAGCCCGGATGGCGGAAACGATTGTGGAAGCACCGGTGCGGCTTAAGGCCTCGATTGCGGCTTCTGGCATTCCAGATTTTGATGTTGGGGTAGACCGTCGCACGCTGGCGCAACGTGGTGGAGAACGGGAGGCGCATGATACGTTGAACAGCTTTCTGTCGGCGAGGGGATCCCGGTATAACCTGGAAATGTCGAGCCCGTTGACTGCGGAAACGGGCGGTAGCCGACTGTCAACATACTTGGCGTACGGCAATCTGTCTACTCGGCAGGTGGCTCAGGTGACACGACGGCGACGCGCGACCATTGACGCCTCTGAGCCTGCGACTTGGAAGCGGGCGTTGAGTGCGTTTGACGCGAGGCTGCATTGGCGTTGTCATTTCATGCAGAAGCTGGAGGATGAGCCGCGGGTAGAGTTTGAGAATTTTGCCCGAGCCTACGACGGGATGCGAGAGCCTCACTGGAACGAGGAGTGGTTCGCTGCCTGGAAGGAGGGGCGGACGGGATACCCGATGGTGGATGCTTGCATGAAGATGCTTGAGCAGACGGGGTGGATCAATTTCAGGATGCGGGCGATGCTGGTTAGTTTTGCGTCTTATCACTTATGGCTGCACTGGCGGGAGCCGGCGTTGCATCTCGCGCGACTGTTTGTGGATTACGAACCCGGCATCCATTACAGCCAGATTCAGATGCAAAGTGGCACAACCGGTATCAATACGGTGCGGATGTACTCGCCGTTAAAGCAGCAGCAGGACCAGGATCCGACCGGCGAATTTGTGAGGGAGTGGCTTGGGGATCTGACCGACTACCCAAGCCAGATCGTAGAGCATAAGGAAGCGATTGCGTTGGCGCGCGCGCGGATTGGTGCCGTGCGAAAACTGAGCGGGACTCGCGCCGAGGCGCGGCAATTGGTCAAACAACATGGAAGCCGCAAGCGGGCACCGGCTCGGAAGAAAGTTGCCACGAAAAAGAAGCTGGACGATCAGCAGAGATTGTTCTGAAGGCATAGCGCGCACAGAAAAAAGCAGCTAAGCCTGACCCCGCTTGGGGTCCATTCCCGCTTCACGGGATAGAGAAAGCAATTCTCATCCAAGGAGCATCAAATGAAAACACTATTCTTGCTAGCCGCGCTCGCGGCCAGCCTTCCCGCTTCGATTCTGCAGACACCCTATCAGAACAGCGGTGGTGGCACTCTGACAAGCGCCACAATCACCAACCCGTCTCCGAACAACAACAACCCCAACTCAACGGGCCAATCCCCGAATCTTTTCACGATTGTCGAGAGTATCGCCAGCATCCCCGGCCCGTTCAGTATCGGATTCGCCATCAACCCCAGCAGTGCGTCGACTGAGTACTTCGTAACCAAAACCATCACCAACGCAAGTCTTGTAGCTTGGACCAGCTTCACTGTGGGGGTAGGATGCGGGGGCGGCTCAGTGACCGGCTTAACCCAGTGCAGCGGTTTCGACCCACTCTTGATGGACTACGACATTGCGCCCACAAACTCTATTGGCGGGGCAAGCCTGTCCAGCATGGGACCAATTTCGTTCACGTTCAGCAACTTCAACCTGGCACCGAATAGTGCTATGACGATTACATTTTCAGTGGACACGTGCGCACAATGCACTGGCTCTTGGGCCATCGCCGAGTTTCCTGGGTCCGCCGTCCCCGAGCCGTCCACCTATGCTCTCACCGGCTCGGCCATGCTCGGCCTCGGCTACGCAGCCCGCCGCCGCCGCCGCTAGCCAGGCTTGACCGCGACACCGGCGATGTGTGGCCTTGCCAGCCACATCGGCAGCTCAAAGCGTTCGATTAATTCGATCGCAAAGCCCGCTGCGCGAATTCTTTGCTCGGTGTCGCGGCAAATATGGCATCCTCCCGCGCAGCGCCGCCACAGCCTCGCCCACCGCTCCTGCGCGCGTCTCAGATCGCTCCCCCGCTCCGCGCCCACATGCTCGATGAACACAAGATGTCCCCCGGGCCGTAAGCTCTCATAAATCCCCCGCAGCGTCCCATCCAAATCCTCAACGCTGCAAAGGACGAGGGTCGCGATCGCGGCATCGTACAAACGGCCATCCCGTTCAAATCGAGAGGCGATCACGGTCCCCGAAGCAATCCGCCCCGCAAGTATCCGATTGGGCTCATAACCCGTCCACTTCACCTCCCGATGAAGGTACCGCAGGTTCCCACCGGCCCCCGCCCCAATCTCCAGAACATCCCCCCGCAGCCCCGCCATTAGCGCCTTCTTGCGCTCGGCCACCAGAGGTTCATGCCAGCGACTGGCCGCCGTCATCAGCCACGCAAACCACCTCTCGCCCACGCTACTTCAGCTCAACCGTGATCGTTCGATAGGGCTTGGCGCCGACATTCTTCAACTGCGGCGCCGCCTCGCCCTTGTCATGCCAAATTGTCTCCCCGGCCACGCGCTTGCGGATAGTCAATTCTCCCGTGACTGGATCTTTCCTCTCATAGGCGCACTCGTCCACAAAAACAATCACCTGATCGCTCTCGCGTACCCCCGCTTCCCGTGCAACTCCAGGCAAATAGGTCGTTTCGACGACGCGGGCATGAGGCTTCTCAAAAAGAATTTTTACCGGCAGAGCCGCATTCAGCAGCCATCCGCCCATAAAGGCAGCTAATAGTGTGGGGATACGCTTTTCCATAATGGATGCGCTTATGCTAACAGTCTGTATGCTAACCTAGTGATCGAACATAAAGTTGATTAAGGAACGAAGAGGAGTACCCCCCTTAAAATGGCTCTGGCAGTAGAAGCGAAAAAAGAAATTATGGCCGCTAACGCGCTCCATAAAAAAGATGTCGGTTCGTCCGAAGTACAGGTGGCGTTGTTGACTGCACGCATTACGCAGCTCACGGCGCACTTTCAAACACACAAGAAGGATCACAGCTCACGCCGTGGTCTGTTGCTTCTAGTCGCGCAGCGACGTAAGCTCCTCGATTATCTGAAGGGCCGTACCCCTCAGAAATATCAGTTGCTCATCGCTAAGCTCGGGATTCGCAAGTAAATTTACAACTGACATAGCAGCCGGAAGTCGCTTCTCCGGCTGTTGCTGTTTTTGGGGTATTGCCTGATCTCTGTCCCGGAGGATAGAGTCAACGAGTACAGTATTCAAATCGTCTCCTTGATCTGCATTCAACAGATCAACGTGTCTAATTGACTGACACGCCCGGAGGACCCCTCAAATGATTCATACGGTCGAAATCGACCTGCACGGCCACAAAATCACGATCGAAACCGGTCGGATGGCTAAGCAAGCAGCTGGTTCTGTTGTCATCCGTAGCGGTGACAACGTCGTGCTTTGTACAGCATGCTCAAACCTGAAGGCGAAGGAAAATCAAGCCTTCTTCCCTCTCACTTGCGACTATCGCGAGTACACCTACGCAGCCGGTAAATACCCCGGCGGCTACATCAAGCGGGAAGGCCGCATGAGCGAAAAAGAAACGCTCAATGCACGCCTCATGGATCGCCCGATCCGCCCCTTGTTCCCAGATGGTTATCTGAATGACACCCAGGTTGTCGGCTATGTAATTTCAGCCGACCCCGCCCGTGACCCCGGCATCCTTGCGCTCTCTGGCGCCGGTGCCGCGCTCGCAATTTCCGATATCCCATTCCACGCCTACCTCGCGGCTGTTCGCGTCGCTGTGCTGGACGGCAAGCTCATCTGCTTCCCCACCTACGATGAGGCCAAGAAGGCCGAAATCTCGATCATTGTCGCTGGCACTGAAACCGGTGTCGTCATGGTCGAAGCCGGTGGCCGGGGCGCAAATGAAGCTGACGTGCTCCGCTGCATCGACTTCGGCCTAGAGTGCTGCAAGACGATCATCGGTGGCATCAAGGAACTGGTCGCCAAGGCTGGCAAAACCAAGCGCGTCTACACGCCTGCCGAAATCGATAAGAGCGTTTACGACACCATCGACAAGGCTCTCCGCGCTGACCTCACCGACGCGATGGATACCAAGAAGCACAGCAAGCTTGAGTCTTACGCCAAGGTGGACGAGTGCAAGGTCAAGGCAAAAGCCTTGTTTGCAGGCGACACCGACGAGCTCAAGTCCAAGCAGGTTTTGGCTGGCAAGTATTTCGACGGCTTCAAGGAAAGCGTCTTCCGTGAGCAGATGCTCACCAAGCGCCGCCGTCCCGATGGCCGCGCCTTCGACGAAATCCGCAACCTCGAGATGGAAGTGGGCCTCCTGCCCCGCACCCACGGCTCTTGCCTCTTCACCCGTGGCGAAACTCAGGCACTGGTCACCACCACCCTGGGCACCAGCGACGATGAGCAGAAGATCGAGATGCTCGACTTCAGCGAGACCTCCAAGCGCTGGATGCTGCACTACAACTTCCCGCCCTTCTCAGTCGGCGAAGTCGGCTTCATGCGTGGCGCTGGTCGCCGAGAAATCGGACACGGCAATCTTGCAGAGCGCGCCATCGCGGCCGTCCTGCCCAGCCCCGAAGAGTTCGGCTACACCATCCGTTGCGTCTCGGACATTCTTGAGTCCAACGGTTCCTCCTCAATGGCCAGCGTTTGCGGCGGCATCCTGTCGCTCATGGACGCGGGCGTACCGATCAAAGAGCCGGTGGCCGGCATCGCGATGGGCCTGGTTAAGGAAGGCGACAAGTACGCCATCCTCACCGACATTGCTGGCGCTGAGGATCACTACGGCGACATGGATTTCAAGGTGACCGGCAGCCGTACCGCCGTCACCGCCCTGCAGATGGACCTCAAGGTTGCCAACGTCACCAGCACGCTGCTGACGGAAGCGCTTGAGCAAGCCCGCAAGGCGCGTATTTTCCTGCTGGACGCGATGGACAAGTGCCTCAGCGAACCCCGCAAGGAAATGTCGCAACATGCTCCTCGCATGTATCAGGTCAAAATCCCGACCGACAAGATCCGCGAGCTGATCGGCCCCGGCGGCAAGATCATCCGTGGCATCGTCGAGCAAACCGGAGCCAAGATCGACGTCGAAGACGACGGTACGGTGAAGGTGTTTGCAGCGGACAACGCAGCGGCGCAGAAGGCGTTGATGATGATCAACAACATCTGTGCGGTAGCCGAGACGGGCAAGACCTATCTCGGAACGGTTACGCGCATCGCCGACTTCGGCGCATTCGTCGAAATCTTCCCTGGCACCGATGGCTTGCTGCACATCAGCGAGATCAGCGAAAATCGCGTCCGTCAGGTTCGCGACGAGCTGAACGAGGGCGACCAGATCATGGTCAAGGTCCTCGGTGTTGAGGGCAACAAGATCAAGCTGAGCCGCAAGGCACTCCTCAAGGAACAGCGCGACAAGATGAACGCTTAGACGCAAGTCTGAGTCTTAGTACGGGAAGCCCGCGACGCTGAGTCGCGGGCTTTTTTGTGTTTGTAAGTCAAAGCGCTTCTATCGCATGCCGAATACGATAAGCAGGAGTGGAGAAAATGGTCCTAACTATCGACGAAGTTCAATATGGTGAGTTGTTACGCCGGGAGCTTCCGCAAAAAATCGAATCTGACGAAGATTACGACCGCTGGGCTGCGCAAGTCGAGGAGATCGACATGCGCGGAAACGCCTCCAACGAGGAGCGGGCGCTTGCCGATTTGGTGGGGATTGCCCTCGAAGACTACGATCGTCGGCGCTACCCCGAAGAATTTGCGTCGTCACCGCTGGCGACGCTTACGCACCTCATGGAGGAGAACGCCATGTCCCAGGCGGATCTGTCCAGGTTGCTGGGAGTGACGAGGACCACGGCATCGCAGATCTGCGGCGGAAAACGCGGCATATCCAAGGCCGTTGCACTAAAACTCGCCGAACGATTCCGCCTCGACGTGAGAGCCTTCCTCGGCTAGCCCCATCCCGTCCGCAGCGCCGCAACCTTGACTAACGCTTCCCTTCCCGGTAGCGTGGAGTTATGGATCTGACGGTTCACATCCCCGACGAACTGGTCGCCCACCTCGGCGGCGAAGCCGCCCATGAAAAGCTCGAGCGCCGGGCCCTCGAAGCCTTCGCGCTTGAAGAACTCCGCGCCAATCGCATCAGCGAATTCCAGTTGCGCAAAATGCTCGGGCTAGGCCGCATCGAACTCGATGGCTTCCTCAAGGGGCACGGCATCTTTCAGGAATACACGCTCGAGGATTTCGAAGATGAACGACGAGCGCTCAAAGAACTGGGATTCTAGTCCGTGCGTCTGGTCGTCGCCGATACCGGGCCCATAAACTATCTGATCCTCATTGGCCACGTTGATCTGCTTCCCCGTTTGTTTGAGAGCGTGTTGTTACCCCACGCTGTGGAGCGCGAGCTCGCCGACCTGGATGCGCCCGCAGCAGTGAGAATTTGGATTGCTTCGCCTCCATCATGGCTTGAAATCCACGAGACAGTTGGCCTGCCTCAAGTGTCCGGGCTGGATCAAGGTGAAACCGCCGCTATCGCACTTGCAGAGTCGCTCCATGCGGACTTGTTGTTGATCGATGAACGTATTAGCTACCGCGTAGGCCAAGCGAGGGGTCTGCTTGTCACCGGCACCCTCGGCGTACTCGATATGGCGGCGGATCAAGGCCTGATCGATTTTGCCGACTCGATCCGCAGGCTGGAGCGCACGAACTTCCGGCGGCCGCAAGCCGTGCTCAACGTCCTCCTGACAAAACACGGCAAAGCTGGCGAAGCCTAAAACAACCATCGCCCCGCCCCGTTTCGGTATAGTAGTGGAACACGCGCCTGTAGCTCAGATGGATAGAGCATTTGCCTTCGAAGCAAAGGGTCGGGGGTTCGAGTCCCTCCGGGCGCACCACATCTCATGCCCTCACCGGAGTTGTCGGCTCAAGTCGAATGCGGCAAAGGCCGCAAAGCAAGCAGCGGGACTTTAACGCTATCCAACGATCAGTTCCGTTTTGAAACCGAAGAAGGCGTCGCCTTCGACCTTCCGCTCAGTTCCCTCCCAAAACTTATCTGGCATTGGTACAGCTTCAGCGCAGCATTTGAGACGACCATCGACGGCAAGAACTACTTCATCTCGTTCATGCCACGCAGCCCCGGACTGGGCACCTGGTATGGAAGTCTCGCAACAGGCCGAATGTGGCGCGCCGCGCTTGAAGGTCGGCCAATCCCCACAGGTTCCTCAATCTTCGCAAAGCTCTTCATCGCGGCCTTCTGGCTACTCCGCCTTTTCTTCCTGGGTTGTGCGCTGATCCTCTGCCTGGTGTCATTTGGGGATTCGAAAACCCAGCTCAATCGAATCCTGATGGGATCCATGGCCGCGCTGATCCTTGTCTACATCATCATGTTCGTCATCGTCGGCATCCAGTCCCTTCGCACCCCAAAAGAAGAAAGTCCGCTAAATCAATAGCGGGCTCGCGGATAGCTAAGAGTGTGATCGAAAGGGAAAGAAAAGACTACGCAGTAAGCCCTTCGCTCCATTTAAGAAGCGCGGTGAGGACTTGCTGCCAGAAATTCTTCATCTAGATCAACTATAGGGCCATTAACACCCCAATGTCAATAGGGATTCTTAGTTTAACCACTGCCGCCCGCTCCGCTGTCCATGTTCCGCCAAGTACCCCTGCATCGACTTGGCCAGCTTCTCATTGCCAGACCGCGCCATTTTCTCCAATACAGGCCGCAAAACCTCAAGATTTTCAGGATTTGCGGTAGCCGTCATAAACGCCAGTTCCTCCCGCCCCATGTCGGTCATCTCTTCAATCGCCGCCCCGTCGGCAATAAAATATTCCTGCGCATAGAACTCCAACGCCTGCGCTTCAGGCCAATCGGGCTCAACATCGCTATGGCGCAGAGTATCGAGAAACCACCGGCGGATGTCAAAATCCCCCAACAGGTCCTCCCAATCGTCGATTCCCCAGTCCGACCCCTCCAGAAAAGGCCCCGCCACCCCTGGCGAGTGCCGCTCCAGCATCCCCACCATGTCCAGCAATTCCGGCAGCGGCGGCAGCCCGGCCTCACCCTCTTCACTGTCGCGCAGTGCCGCATGCAGCCGCCCCAGCGCCTTGCTGGCCGCCGCTCGCACCAGCGAACTCTTGTCATTCAGAAAGTGCAGGTACGGCTGCGAAGCCGTCTCCCAATGCACGATGCTCCAACGCTCGTCCGGCCACCAGAACATCGCGTTCTCTTCATCCGTCAGCGCGACAGCCACTTCCATCGCACTCATTTCGATGTCCCCACTCAAGCGCCCCTGGCGCACCAGCCAATAAATCGGCATTTGCGCGTTACTGCCCTGCCGCCGAGGCTGCGCCCGCAGTATCGCCCAGCAAAACGCACAAACACGCGCGTCCGGCTGTGTCGCAAGCCACTCGACATATCCACCAAGCAACTCTTTAAGCTCATCTTCACTGGGTGACTCACGTTGAAAGGGCCAACAATCTGTAAGTGCGATTACGATCTGACGCGACGCACCGAAGCGCAGTAACGCGCTGTCGCCGGCACCGAGCCATGAGAATTCTTCGTAAGCCATTCGAGCCAGAGTGCCAATCGAATCAGACCACTCCGGGCCTGACAGGCCAGCGCGCATCTCAGCGCGGGCAGCCACTTCGACGAATTCCGCAGCCACCGCATTCTTGCCAATTAGTTGTTCGAGTTCGCGCCGCAGCGCACCATCCACCATACCTACACGCTAGCGCATGCAAAGAGCAGCATTGGCGTGGTATAATAAAAACTGGCTAAACGCGGCTTTGTCTGAGTTGTTTCACTTCTTTGTTCCTGGCTGCTATTAGAACCGTTTTTTGAAAGCAACAGGAGTCTCCTAATGACTAACCTATATGTCGGAAACCTTAGTTTCCATACCACTGAAGATCAGCTTCTCTCGATCTTCCAAGAATTTGGCGCAGTAGAGCGCGTGAACGTTGTAACTGACCGTATGACCGGCCAGCCCCGAGGCTTCGCCTTCGTCGAAATGACGAACCGCAATGAAGCTGAAAATGCGATTTCTGGTCTCGACGGCCGCGAATTGGACGGTCGTAACTTGACTGTCAATGAAGCCCGTCCTAAGACCGATGGTCCTCGTGGCGGTGGCGGTGGCGGCGGTCGTCCCGGCGGCGGCGGTGGTCGTCCTGGTGGCGGCGGCGGTCGTCCTGGTGGCGGTGGCGGTGGATTCCGCAAGCGTTACTAGACAGAATGAAATTATTTTCTGATCTCCCTTTATCCGAGTTGTTGCAGCGTAATCTCGCGGCTAACAACTTAAAGCAGCCGACACCCGTGCAAGCGCAGGCCATCCCGCCTGCGCTCGCGGGGTCAAACATAGTTGCTACCGCGCAGACCGGCACCGGCAAGACTCTTGCCTTCTTGTTGCCCATACTGCAGTCCCTCTCTCAGAACACCCTCAACGGCTCTGTCGTTAAAGGTGTTCAGGCTGTCATCATGACACCCACCCGTGAACTCGCGATCCAGATCCACGAGGCCTTTACCAAAATGGCCAAGGACACCGGATTGAAAGCCACAGTGGTTGTCGGCGGTCTCAATGAGGGTAAGCAACTTTTTGATATACAGCGGGGTAGCCAGGTTCTGGTTGCCACGCCGGGACGTCTGTTCGATTTCATCGGCCGCAGGCTGGTGAAGTTGGGCGGTACGAAGATCGTCGTTCTTGACGAAGCAGATCGGATGCTCGACATGGGCTTTTTGCCTGTCATCGAGCAGATCCTCCAGCAGGTTCCGATCCAACGCCAGACCTTGTTCTTCTCAGCCACAATCGAACGTACGATTGTGCCGCTGATCGCCAAGCACGTACCAAACCCGGTGCGTATTGAGATCGGCACGACGACCAAGCCTGGTGAAGATATCGACCTCCACCTCTATGAGGTTGAGGCACACCGCAAGCTGGGTCTTCTGCGTCACTTACTTACCGAGAAGACAGGCTCATTCCTTGTCTTCGCCCGCACCAAGCACTCAACCGACCGTCTCGCCAAGCGCCTTGCGCGCACCGGCATCAAGACGGCGGCGATCCACGGTGATCGTACTCAGAGCCAGCGTCGTCAGGCGCTTGAAGGCTTCAAGGACGGTTACTATCGTGTTCTGGTTGCCACCGACGTTGCCGCTCGCGGCATCCACGTGGACAACATCGAGCACGTCGTGAACTTCGACCTTCCCCAGGCGCCGGAGGATTTCATCCACCGCGCTGGCCGTACCGGCCGGGCAGGCGCGAAGGGCACCGCGTCCACTTTCGCCACTGCTGGCGAGAGAGGCGCAGTTCGCCAGATTGAGCGCGCGATCAAGACCACCATGCCGCGTCAGTCGGTACCGCATGAACTTCCTGCGGACCCTGCTGATGTTGCCTCTGAACAGTCTTTTGATCGGGGCTATTCGTCCGAACGTCGTTTTAGCAGCGATGGCCGCGCAAGTGGCTACGGTGGTGGCGGTTATGGCGGCGGTGGTTATGGCGGCGAAAGCCGTAGCAGTGGTTTCGGCAGCAACGACAAGCGTCCTCCCACACCTTACGAGGTGAAGAAGGCCGTCAAGAAGGTTGCCGCTCACTCCCCCAAGCCCAAGCATTCTTTCCTCAAAACAAAGAAGATCGCTGGCAAGGGCAAGCCAAACGTAGGCCGTCCAGCCTTCGCTTAATCGCACTTCAAAAGCAAAACAAAAGCGGCGAGAGACTTCGGTCCCTCGCCGCTTTTTCTATTTGCGATACAATCCGTTGCAATGCGAATTGCGTCCGCTCTCCTGCTGCTCGCCAGCACTCTTCAGGCTCAGCAAGAGGACTGGCCCTCCTACGGTGGCACCACCGCCAACCTCAAGTATTCCGCCGTCGATCAGATCAATGGGCAAAACATAAAAGCCCTGAAGATCTCCTGGCGCTGGCGCTCAATCGACGAGGACAAAAAGCTCGAAGCCGGAATTCGCCCCTGGCTCTTTGAAGCCACACCGCTCATGATTGCCGGCGTGCTCTACCTCAGCACCGGCATGGGTCAGATCGCAGCCGTAAACGCGACGACCGGGAAAACCATCTGGAGTCACGATCCAAAGAGTTACATCGGCGGCAAGGCTACGGTCTACGGCTACACGCATCGCGGCGTGGCGTATTGGCCCGGCACTGCCGACCTCGCCCCCCGCATCCTGATGGGCGGCGTCGACGGCTATCTCATCGCCCTCGATGCCAAATCCGGAAAGCCCATCGAGGGCTTCGGCAACAAGGGCACAGTCGACCTCGGAGCCGATTGGAGCGCCAGCGTCGATCGTGCCAAGTTCGTCGTCTCGTCGCCGCCTGCCATTATCCGCGATGTAGTGGTCGTCGGGTCTGGAATTTTCGATTCGAGAGGGCCGCAGGACACTGCGCCACCTGGCACCGTTCGCGGCTACGATGTCCGCACCGGCAAAAAGGTCTGGGACTTCAATTCAGTGCCGGGCCGCAACGAATTCGGCAACGACACATGGCTTGAAGATTCCTGGAAAACAAGCCGCGGCGTAAGCGCCTGGACTCCCTTGAGTGGCGACGAGGATCTCGGCTACGTCTATCTCCCTTTCAGTACCCCCGCCAATGACTATTACGGCGGCAACCGCCCCGGCGACAACCTCTTCGGCACCAGCATCGTCTGCCTCGACGCCCGCACCGGAAAGCGCGTCTGGCACTTCCAGACGACACATCATGATATTTGGGATTACGATCCGCCGGCCGCCCCCACCCTCACCGACATTCGCGTCGACGGCAAGACCATTCGCGCCCTCACCCAGGTCACCAAACAAGGCTTCGTCTTCGTGCTGGATCGCCTCACCGGCAAGCCCGTCTGGCCAGTCGTCGAGCGTGCGGTGCCGCAATCGAATACGGGCAAGGAACGCACCTCGCCAACTCAACCTGTGCCCACCAAGCCCCCGCCCTACGCTCTCCAGGGATCGCGCGAGGAAGACGTGATCGACTTCACCCCCGCCTTGCGGGAAGCTGGCCTCAAGATCTTCAGGCAGTACGATGCCGGTCCGCTATTTACGCCACCCTCCTTCCGCGGAGTCATCGCCCTCCCCTGCTCTCAAGGAGGAGCAAGCTGGGCAGGCGCAGCCTTCGACCCTGAAACCCAGTTGCTCTACGTGCCCTCCATCACGCGACCTACAGTCGATTCGGTCTTAGAAAAGTCCGGTACCCTGGCGAATGCGACAACGGACGGCTTCACCGGTCGGCGGGCGGCCCTCGTAGGTCCCGAAGGTCTGCCCTTATTCAAACCACCATACGGAAAAATCACGGCCTTCGATCTAAAAACCGGCACCAAATCCTGGGACATCCCCAGCGGCGACGGGCCACGCGATCATCCCGCCCTGCGCCTGCTAAAGTTGCCCAAACTCGGCTGGCC
>JBBRBI010000107.1:0-18893 GCA_038206015.1 Bryobacterales bacterium
AAGCACCGTGATGCGAACCTTGTCCGGGATTAGCGACTTACTCAGGGAATTCCGTAAAGGTGCGGAGCAGTTTGCGCAGGATGAGCGCTGGCGGCTGTTACTGCGCCTCATCTTTAAGAAGTTCTACGACAAAATGGGGCCAAAGGTCCTCATGCCCGGCCTCGCCTGAGCGGGCGAACCGCCGTTTTTAGAATAATGAGGCAAGCGGACATTCCATGAATAAGTTCCTGGTTCTTTTCGAAAGATCAACGACTGGTTACCGCGCTTATGCCCCGGACCTCCCAAGTTGCGTGGCCACCGGTCGGACAATTGAGGAGACTCGTCAACGGATGGTGAAGGCTCTGGAATTGCATCTTGCCGCGATGCGCGAAGACGGAGACCAGATTCCCGAGCCTTCGCATTTCGAACTGGTTGAAGCGGTTTAAGCGTAACCCTGCGCCGTCTTGATCGCCCTCATTTCGCGTTAAAGTCTTCAACGGGCCCCGAGCTAGCCTAGTCCAGCCTCTTCTTAAAGCGCATCGCACTCAAGCCGAGGATACTCGTCCCCAGCACCGCCAGCGCCAGAATCTGCGGCCACAGGATCTCGATTCCCACACCCTTCAGAAAAATTCCGCGCACCACTTCCATGAAGTAGCGCATCGGGTTCAAGTAAGTAACCCATTGCACGATCTGCGGCATGTTACGGATCGGAAAGCTGAAACCACTCAACATAAACGCTGGCTGAAATACAAACAGCGTCGTCATCATCGCCTGTTGTTGGGTATCAGAAATCGTGGAGATGAACAGCCCCATCCCCAGCGTGCACTCAATGAAGAAGACGCTTGCAAACAGCAGCAGCAACGGGCTGCCGTGCAGTGGCACGTGAAAAACAAGCATCGCGACAGTCGTAACCAGCAGCAGTTGCATCAGTCCGATCGCGGCAAACGGCAGCGTCTTTCCGATGATGAGTTCTGTGGGTCGAATCGGCGTCACCATCAACTGCTCCATCGTGCCGATTTCCTTCTCTCGCACGATCGCCATCGAGGTCAGCGTCAGTGTCACCAGCATGATGATGTTCACCAGCACGCCGGGGACAAAGTAGTTGCGGCTTCGCAAGTCCGGGTTGAACCAGACGCGTGGCTCCGCAACAACTGTTGGCAGGGCAGCATAGAGCGGGCGATCCACCGCCCGCTCTACAAGCTTGCGTTTCTGCAGCTCCTCCAGCTTGCGCATCGAGAAGCGCTGGATCACTTGCGTGCATTGCGCCGCAACCAGGCTCGCTGTGTTCGAGTTGGTTCCATCGACTAACACCTGCACGGCGGCCGCGCGGCCACGCGCCAGATCTGCGGCAAAGCCGGGCAGGATACGCACCACGCTTTCCACATCGCCTGAATCCAGCGCGCGTTGGGTGTCCTCCTCACCGCTCAGCCGACGCACAAGCGTGAAGCGGCCGTTGCCGGTGAATTCTTCCAGCAGTTCCCGTGACTCGACCGAATTGTCCTGGTCCATCCAGGCGAGCCTCGCGTGTTCCACATCGAGGTTGACCGCATAGCCAAACACCAATAGCTGCACCAGCGGCGGCACAAACAACGTTGCGCGCATCTTTGGCTCGCGAAGCGTCTGCTTCAGCTCCTTGACGATGATTTCTCGAATGCGTTCCCACATGATGGTCAAGCCACCTTGGCCCGCATTTTGCGGACGGCAAACAAAAATACGATCAGTCCATAAACAAACAAAGACAAAATCTCAACCCAGAGAATCTGCACTCCCACACCCTTCAGGAAGATGCCCTTGAGAATGGTCACAAAGTAGCGCGACGGAAATGCAAATGACACAACCTGAATCACCTTCGGCATATTGTCAATCGAGTAAATGAAGCCGCTCAACAAGAATGCTGGCAGAAAGCTGGTGACCATACTCACCTGGTATGCGATCACCTGGCTGCGCGTGACAGTGGAGAGCATGATTCCCCAGCACAGCGCGCCGAAACAGAACAGGCCGGAAGTACAAACCAGCAGCACAGCACTCCCCCGCAGCGGGACATCGAAAAGATAAACACCCGTCAAGATGCAAATCACCATGTCCAGCATGCCGATCGCGAAGTACGCAGCCAGCTTGCCAAGCAGCAATTCGACAGGCCGCAAGGGCGTCGAGAGTAATTGCTCCATCGTGCCGTTCTCCCACTCCCGCGCCACGCACAAGCTGGTGAGTACCGCCGCGATGATCATCAGGATCACCGCGATCAGCCCAGGCACGATGTAGTTGCGGCTCTTCAACTCGCTGTTAAAGATGACGCGGATGCGGGAGTCGAGACCTTCGACTTTGGGCGCACCCAATCGCTCCCGCGCCACCGTCCGAAGCTGCGCGCCATACAGTCCAACCAGGCTGGTTGCATAGCCCAGCGCGATGCTTGCCGTGTTGGAATCGCTGCCGTCCAATACCAACTGCACCGTGGCCTTACGCCCTGCCTTAATCTCAGCGCCAAAGCCCGGTGAGAGCAGCACACCCACCAGTGCTTTGCCACGGTCGATGCTGTCATTGAGCTGCTCGGGCGTGGTGGCGTCGAGGACAACGTCGAAATAGCGGCTGCCTCGAAATTGCTCCATCAATTCGCGGCTCTCTGAGCTGCGGTCCAGATCGTAGACGGCCGTGGGCACATGATCGACATCCAGGCTGAGCGCATAGCCAAAAAGCAGCAGCAAGAGTAGAGGTATTGCGAGGGCCATATAAAGGCTTCGCGAGTCGCGAAGGATGTGTAGAAATTCTTTGCGGGTCACAGCCCACCAGCGTCGGAAGCTCATGCGGAGGCGGCCTCCTCGCGCTCGATGCTCTCGATAAATACCTGTTCCATCGACTGCTTCGCCATCCCACGCTTCAAGTCCGCAGGGGAACCGAGGGCGATCATCTTGCCCTTGTACATGAGAGCAAGGCGGTGGCAGTATTCCGCCTCATCCATGTAGTGTGTCGTAACAAAGACGGTCTGGCCAGCCTCGCTGAGCTGGTAGATGAGATCCCAGAAACTGCGGCGCGCGATCGGATCGACGCCGCTGGTGGGCTCATCCAGAAAGACGATTGGCGGCTCATGCAGGATGGCGCAGCCAAGCGCGAGCCGTTGTTTGATCCCGCCGGGCAGGGTGCGCGTCATCAGGTCTTCGCTGCCGCCCAGATCAGCCATTTCGATGGCGTAGCTTTTGCGTGCAGCGCGTTTCTCCTGAGCTACGCCATAGATGCCGCTGAAGAAATCGATATTTTCCCCTACCGTCAAATCGTCGTAGAGCGAGAAGCGCTGCGACATGTAACCGATATGTTTACGGACACTTTCCGACTCGGAGGCGACATCGAAGCCCGCAACTGTGGCCGAGCCTGAGCTTGGTGCCAGCAGCCCGCACAGGATCCGGATTGTGGTGGACTTGCCCGCTCCATTGGGCCCGAGAAAGCCAAAAATCTCGCCCTTGCTGACATTGAGCGTCACCTTATCGACGGCGATGAAGTCGCCAAAGTTCTTACTGAGATCCTTGATTGTGACGCTGTAGTCGCTCATGCAGCCGCCTTAGGCGTAAGTCGCCGCACTTCAGCGATCAGCACGTCTTCAAGGGTTGGCGTGATGCGCTCCACCTGCACATCCAAGTCTCCGATGATGTCCAAAACGGACGCATCGGGGGCAAGAAACAGATGCAGCTCCGCACCACTGAGTTCGACATCGACGACACCGGGGCGATGGGCCAGGGCTTGCTTCGTAGCGCGCAGCGTCGGGGTGCGCACGGCATAGCATTTCTCCGGCATCTTCGCCTTCAGCTCCGCTGGCGTGCCGAGCAGAACCATGCGACCGTGATCCATCATTCCGATCCGGTGGCAGCGCTCTGCCTCATCGAGATAGGCGGTGCTCACAAGCACCGTCATGCCGTCGCGAACCAGCTCTTCCAGAATCAACCAGAAGTCGCGGCGCGAAACCGGATCGACTCCATTCGTCGGCTCGTCGAGAAACAGAATCTGCGGCTTGTGCAGCAGCGTACACATCAACGAGAGTTTCTGCTTCATGCCGCCGCTGAGCTTGGCGGCGGGTCGCGAGCGAAAGGGTTCCATCCGCGTCATCTTCAACAGGCGCAGCTTCAATTCTTCACGCTGCTTGCCTATGATATTGAAAAGGTCGCCGTAAAAATCGAGGTTCTCCTCCACGGTGAGGTCGCCGTAGAGGCCGAACTTTTGCGCCATGTAGCCGATCACATCTTTGACCGCGTCCAGGCGTCGGGCGACATCCATTCCGGCGACAACCGCGCGGCCCTCATCGGGATCGAGCAAGCCGCAGAGCATCCGCAGCGTTGTGGTCTTGCCTGCGCCGTCGGGGCCCACCAAGCCGAAGACTTCGCCGGGCGCGATATCGAAACTGAGATCACGCACCGCCTCCACCGCGCCAAAACGGCGCGACAGCGACAAGGCTTGGACTGCGACAGCCATCTAGTTAAGACGGATCTCGGCGTCTACCGGCATGTTGAGCTTGAGTTCGCGATTGGAGTTCAGGATGTCCACCTTGATGCGGTACACCAGCTTCACGCGCTCCTCATTGGTCTGGATCTGCTTGGGCGTAAACTCCGCTTCGCTGGCGATGAAGCTGATCTTGCCCTGATAGCTCTTACCTGGATAGGAATCAGAGCGGACAGTCACTGCCATGCCCAATTGAATGCGGCCCAGTTTGGATTGCGGGACGTATCCGCGCAACCACGGCTTGTCGATTTCGCCAATCGTCAACACGGGAGTTCCTGCGGCCAGCACTTCGCCTGGGTCGGCACTCTTCACGAGGACAACGCCATCTGTTGGCGCAAGAATCGTCGTATCGTCCAACTGAGAATCGATGATACTCACCCCGGCCCGGGTGCGCTCCACATCGGCGCGGCGCGCCGCCAGATCTTCCTGCTTCCGCTGGATGTCCAGCCGTTGCGCCTCCACCATTTTGATGGCAGCCTCGGCGCGGGCGACGTTGGCGCGGGCTGCTTCGATGTCCGTTTTGCGCGGGCCTTCGACGACCAGTGCCAGCCGCTGTTCGACATTTTGGACCTGCGCCGCAGTGGAATCAAAACGCGCTTTGTACTGGTCAAACTGCGCCTGACTGATGTCCTCGCGGGCAATCAATAACTTGGCCCTTTCGAGTTCACGGCTGGCCTGATCGCGAGCGACCTTCGCATCGTTGAGAGCGGCGCGGGCCTGCGCCACTTCCTGCGGTCGGGCCCCGTCTAACAACTCCTGCAACTTCGCTTTGGCCTGCCGCAGCTCCGCCTGCCGAAGGGCAGTTTCGCTGGCGACACTGGCTTGTTGAAACTCGATACCCGTGCGGAGTTGCAGCAAATTCGACTGCGCGACATCGACGCTGGAGCTCTCGCGAGTGCGCATGCGACTCATCTGTTCGTGATCCAACCGTGCAAGCAGCATCCCCTGCTTCACGTTGGCACCTTCGTCTACGGCCAGCTCCAGCAGCTTGCCCGCCGTCTTGAACGAGATGTCGATCTTGCGGAATTCGATGTTGCCACTGAGCTTGAGAATGCTGTCGTCTTCAACATGCATTCGGCTCCAAACAAAGTAGCCGCCGATTGCGGCCAGCACCAACACGATTGGCAAAAGTCGTTTCATTATTTGACCATCCCTGAGACTGCTTGTTGCATGGCACCACTGGCTGCGGCGACGTCGATTCGAGCGAGGTTGAAAAGGTAGAGGGCTGACAGGCTGTTGTCGCGGGCGCGCGTCAGGCGTGTCTGCGCATCTGTCACTTCGACACTATTGGCCACGCCCGCCTCGATGCGCCGTTGCGCCTGAGCCAGTTCATTTTCCGCCAGTTCCAGCCCTAGTTTGGCGGTGTCGATCTGCGTCCGGGCGCTCTTCAGATTGTTGAGGGAGACGCGAACCTCCAGCTCGATTTGCTTCTTCAAGTCTTCAGCCCGCAGCCGCTCCTGTCGCAACCCGACGCCACTCTCGGCGATACGCGCCTCCCTCCTGCCGCCATCGAAAACCGGAACACGCATTCCAACCCCCACCGTTCGCGTGGGCAGCATCATCGAGCCATCGCCGATCACGCCATAATCGCCGCTGGCGCCCAGCGTTGGAAAGCGCTCGGACGAGATGCTTTTGATGTTCAATTGCGCAACTGTTTGCCGCTTCTGTTGTGCCTGCAAATCCGGCCGTTGATTCAGGGCCGCCTCAATCGCCACCTCTGTGCTGACAATTGCCTCTGTGCCGTCGTTCATTTTGTCAGTCACTTCGACGTCCTGGGCGAGGTCGATGCCGATCACTCGTTTCAGCTCCAGTGTGGTGCGCGTGCGATCATTCTCTGCCTGTGTCTGGCGCTGCTTCTCGTTTTGTAGCTGCACGCGACTGCGGGTGGTCTCGATTCCCGTGCCGGTGCCGGCACGTTTCTGCGAATCTGCAAACTGCACTAGCCGGTCCGCCAGCGTCACATTCGCGCGGGCGGTCTCCAGCGCTGCCTCGGCTCTGAGCACTTGCACGTACGCTCGCGCTACCTGCTGGATCGTAAGCTCAAGCGCGTTTCGCACTTCAGCGTTGGTGGCCTCGATCTGCATCTTCGCGGCGCGGTAGCGCTGAATTGCTGATAGGTCGAGAATGCTTTGCGTGGCATTGGCGCGGACGTCGACGACTGTATATGGCCCGACGAAAGTGGGAATCGTAATCGGCAGGCCAGTAGTGCGGAAGCCGATTCCAGCCGCCGCCAGATTGCGCGTCTGGTTGGCTGCATATGCCGACCCATCGATATTTGGCAAAAACGCGCCAAGTGCGAAACGCCGTCGTGCCTCAGCCTGGGCTATCGTTTCGCGTGTGATTTGAAGACGCAGGTTGCCGTTGGCTGCGGTGGCCAGTTCTACGGCCTTCGGTAGACTCAGAGGCAGGGTCTCTGCCGCCAAACTCAAAGCGATAAAGGGCAACAGGCGGATCATGGAGCGCACTCCAGGCTGGGGGCCGACAGACCGGCCTTCGCGTATCTAATCATCTGGCGTAGCACCTCGTGTTTGTCGAGTAGGTTGATTCTGCCTTGAGTCATGCGGCTGATTTTCTCTTCCGCCGCCATCGTATGCGCTAGCACGCCGATGGTGAAGTGGAGCCGCCAGATCACTTCGTCTGGAGTCAACTGCGGTAAGCTGCGCCCAAAGGCAACCCCGTAGCGCCGTGCAAGCTCGGCCATCTCGTGGAGCCAAAGGTGTTCAATGACGGCATTTGGTTCTGTATAAATGCGACCCAGCATCTGCCCGATCGAGACTCCCTGGCGTTTCATCTCCTGCGCCAAGTCGATAACCGGCTCGTAAAAGGCAGTCAGTAGGCGCTCCAGGGGAATTCCGCCTGCGGGTGCCTCCTGCTCCATCGCTTCCAGGCGCTCCAAACGGATCGCGTTCATTGGCCGGATGCGGCGCATGTAAACATTGCGAACCAGTTCGTCTTTCGATTGGAAGTGGTAGTTTACGGCGGCAAGATTCACCGCCGCCTCCGCCGTGATCTGGCGTAGAGAGGTGGCTTCAATGCCTTGAGTGGCGAAAAGGCGCTCCGCCACGTCGAGAAGACGATCCTTAGTCTCTCGAACGTTTGCTTCATTCATACGTTCGTTTGAAGTTAGCAAAAGCCATGCCGCTTGTCAAATGGCGCTCGGCGATCTCGTTACCGCAGCTCCGCGATCGTCGCCCCTGTCCCGCCCTCCCCCGAGGTCGCGACAAAGTAATTGGACACATGCGGGTGCGTCGCCAGCATCTTCTGGATCGCCTTCTTCAAAATGCCATATCCATGTCCATGAATGATCCGCACCCGCGCAATCGAACCCAATGAAGCCTTATCGAGAAAACGATCCACGTTCTCCAGCGCTTCCTCTGCGTTCTGCCCAATCACATTGATCTCGCGCGTCGGCGCGTTCCAGCTTGGCCCCGGCTCAAAGCGCACATTACTCGGCAACTTTTTGGTCGCAATGGCGGCCGCCGCATTCGTCATCACTTCTTCGATCTCATCGCGGGAGACCTGCATCTTGAGGAAGCCCGCCTGCACCTCAACGCGCCCATTGTCGAGCAAGCGCAGCACCTGCGCCGGTTCCCGCACGCCTTCGATGCGCACCTTCACGCCCACCGCCAATTTCGATTCCTTCGCCGCTACCGGTGCCTGTCCTTCAGGCCGCACGGCCCCCTGCACCTCGGCCTGGAACTCGCGCTTCAGCTTGGCCGCCTTCAATTGCGCCTGCTCCGTGGCCTTGCGGGTATCGGCGCCCTGCTTCATGTCGTCAAGAGTCGCCCGCGAGTTTCGCTCAAAGTCCTGCAACAGCTTCGCCGTCTTGGCTTCAAACTCGCGAATCCGCTGCGCATCGCGTTTGGTAAATCGATCTTCAAGATCTCGCTCGCGTGCATTGACCTCCGTGTCGCGCCTGCGCCAGTCGGCCTCCAGGGCGCTGGCCGTTTCAAGCTTCGCTTGCAGCTCATTCAGGAAGCGGGCAATGTCCTGTTCACGAGTCGTCATCGCGCCGCGCGCCCGTTCAATCACTTCCGGCAGAATCCCAAATCGAGCGGCAGTATCGAGGCCCGCAGACTTGCCCGGTGCGCCCACGCGCAGCTCAAAGGTTGGCAGCAGCGTCGCATCGTCAAAGCCCATCGACGCGCTCAACACGCCCTCATGATTTACGCCATAAATCTTCAACGCCAACAGGTGCGTGGAAGCCAGGGTGAAGCATCCATCGCGATGAAAACGATCAACGATCGCCACGCCCAGCGCGCCGCCCTCTTCAGGGTCAGTTGAGCGGCCAATCTCGTCGAGAATCACCAGGCTATCGGGCGTCGCCTGATCCAGCAACTCTGCCACATGGCGCATGTGCGAGCTAAAGCTGGACAAGCTGGTCTCGATCGACTGGCTATCGCCGATATCCGCCAGCACCTGTTCAAACACGGGCAGAACAGCTTCAGCCGCCGGCACAGGCAGCGCACTCTGTGCCATCAAACACAACAGCCCAACGGTCTTCATCGCCACCGTCTTGCCGCCGGTATTGGGCCCGCTGATCAGCAGTGTGCGCTGGTTCTCGTCCAGGTCCAGATCGAGTGGCACGGCCGTCAATCGCTTGCGCCGCAGGACATCTGTGAGCAACGGATGCCGAGCCTGCTTCAAATGCAAAGCGCGCTGCACACCCTCAGAAAAAACAGGAATTGTGCAGTGGAAATCGGCACCAAAGCGCGCCTTGGCAAACACAAACTCGAGTGCGCCCAGAACATCCACCGCCGCTGCGATTTCCAGATGGCGCTCCCGCATATAGCCTGTCAATTCCCGAAAGATGCGATGACATTCCCGCATCTCTTCTTCGATCAAGCGCACCAGATCGTTGTTTAGTTGAATGGTCTCAAGCGGCTCAACAAACAAGGTATGCCCAGAGCCACTCGCCCCGTGGACGACGCCATTTACGCGCCCCTTAAAGTTGGCCGCCACGGGCACCACAAAGCGATCTCCGCGCACAGTGACATAGTCGTCCTGCATCACACCGTCATCGCGGTGCGATTTCATAAAGCGTTCGAGCGACCCCTGGATCGCATCGCGCTGCCGCCCCAGTTCCTGTCGCACTCGCTTCAGCGCAACACTGGCATCGTCCTCAAGCGTTCCATCGGGCCGAATCTTGCCATCCAACTGCCTCAGCAGCGGGCGAAAGTCTGCGATCTTCTCGGCCTTCTCCCAAAGCAGCGGAAAACGATAGGGATTCTCGCTCAGCCCCAGGCGAAATTCGGTTGCCCGTTGCAACCAGGTCCGAACGGCCAGGATCTCTAAGCCCTCCAACACCGCGCCCTCAATGCGCACCCTCGCCACCGGCTCAGCGACATCTTCAAGATCGTTGAAGCGCAGCCGCGGCAAGCCTTCTTCATTGGCCCCTGCCGTCAGAAATTCCAAGGCTTCGCTCAATTCCGCAAGGCGTGCGCGAAGCTCATCGACATCGCTGCTGGGCTCCATCGCCCCAACCTGTCGCTTTCCAGCGGCCGAGGAGACGTAGCGCCCCAGCAAGGCCCGCAGGCCTTCGTATTCTAAGAGATCTTGACTCCAGTTCGGCATCGTTCCACTACTTCCAATGTGCCCGACGTGATGGGCAATTCTTTCAATTCGTCCAGGCCAAACCAACGGGCATCGGCAGAATCGCTTCCTGCCGCAAGCGTTCCGCTCACAACCTCGCAAACATAGTCGAGCAGTACATAGTGATACTCAGTCTTGCCATCTGCATCGAGCATGAGGCGCTCAAAGATTTCGCCAAAGCGGACAATCTTTACGACCAGGTTGGTTTCTTCTAAAACTTCCCGTAGCACGGCCGCCTCAAGGCGCTCACCGGTCTCCACAGCGCCGCCGGGCAAACTCCACCAGCCCTTCAAAGGCTCGTTTCCTCGCTGCACCAGCAGCACACGACCGCAGTCAAATATCAGTGCACCGACGCCCAATACGGGCTTAGGTGGATAACGCCGGACATCTGGTTGTTGATCTATTCGCCCAACGCTCCCCTGACTTTCATCCTCGCACGATAGACGCCCGTCTTTGCGGTGATAAAAAGTGTCATCCGATCCTCCTCCCCAAATGCCAGGTTCGAGGGCTTGTCGCCCATATGGATCGTGTGCAGTAATGTCCCCGTCGGCGAGTAGATCAACACGTTGTTCGCTGCCACATAAAGGTTGCCCTTTTCATCTAGGCGAATCCCGCCAGGCACGCCATCCAGCTTGTCCAGGATCACTCGCTCATTTGTGGCCCGCCCCCGGCTATCAAGGTCATACGCATACACCCGGCGTTCGTCAGAGTTGGTCACGTAGAGGGTCTTGCCGTTGTGCGCGATCGCGATGCCGTTGGGTCTACCCTTAGGCTTTGCGACTACCGTCAGCTCCCCCTTGGGGCTCAGATGATACACGCCATGAAAGTCCAACTCTCGCGTGTCACTCTGCGATCCAAAGGCCGGGTCGGTGAAGTAGATTTGGCCATCTCTGCGGACAGCCAGATCGTTGGGGCCATTCAGCCGCTTGCCCTCAAATCGCTCGACAACCGTGTCAATTTTGTTATCGTCCCCGGGGCGCAGGCGCACAATTCGCCGTGCTTTCGATTCGGCTACAAGCAAGCGCCCATCGGGATCATAAGCAATGGCTGTCGGCCCGCCCATGTTCTCGCGATATTTGCCCGTACCTTTGCCCGGCAGGAAGGCATAGATCGTATTTGTTGGTACGTCGCAAAACAAAAGCGCAGCGGCGATCTTCGACCACAGCGGCCCTTCAGCGAAGCGCAACCCCCCGGTTGCCTTCTCCACCTGAATCTCGGAAAAGTCTTGCCCGCACAAAATGCAGGCGATTCCAATTGCTGCGAATCTCATCGGCTTGATTCTACATCGTACAGATGAGAAAGTAGATCATTACCATGTCGATCAAGTCTCAGGTGATTACCGCCATCATGCTCACCACTGCCAGTTTCGCGGCCGATCCGCTTGCCAAAGAGGCCCCGGCAGACTATCGCAAGCGTGTCGAGACGGTGCTTAAGTCCGATACTGGCTGGCTCACCGTCGCTGGCCTCCACTGGTTAAAGCCCGGCGACACCAAAGTTGGTAGCGACCCAAAGAGCGATTTTGTCCTCCCCGCCGGCAAAGCTCCCACGAAGCTTGGCACCTTCAACTTCGATGGCAAGATCGTCAGGTTCAAGGTCGAACCGGGCGTCGTCGTGCAGGTCAACGCCAAGCCCTTCTCTGGCGGTGTCCTGGTGGACGACGGCAATGACAGGACGGCCGATCTTTTGACGATCGGCGATCTCAGCATGATCGTGATCGAGCGCGGCGGCAAGTATGGAATCCGCCTGCGCGACAAGTCCAGCAAGTACCGCAAAGAATTCACCCATCGCACCTGGTATCCGATCAAGACTGAGTACAAGGTCAGCGGCAAGTTCATTCCCTATGCCCAGCCAAAGCACCTGCGCGTACCAACCGTGATTGATGGCGTGATTGAAGAGCACGAGAGCCCCGGTGAAATTGAGTTTGTGCTCAAGGGGAAAACGCTCAAGGCTCAAGTCCTCAAGGCCGACGAAAACCAGTTGTGGCTGATCTTTCGCGACCGCACCAGTAACAAGACAACTTACCCCGCCGGCCGCTTTCTCTATGGCGATTGGAACACCAAAGACAACATTGTAGTTTTCGATTTCAACAAAGCCTACAATCCGCCCTGCGCGTTCACGCCCTTTGCTACCTGCCCGCTGCCGCCGCGCCAAAATTCGCTCAGCATTCCTGTCGAGGCGGGCGAGCTGACCTATCACATCGAGCCCTAGAAGCTTCTTTGTCCAGCCGGAATGGAGGAGAATAGCCAAATGGTTGTTACCAGAATCAAGGTTTATCAAGTGGCGCTTCCCCTGCATGAGGGCAGCTACAAATGGTCGGGAGGAAACTCAGTCGAAGTCTTCGACTCGACCGTAGTGGAGATCCAGACCGACGCGGGAATCAGCGGCTTTGGCGAGGTTTGCCCGCTCGGCCCGGCCTATCTCCCCGCCTACGCCGCAGGTGCCAGAACCGGCATTGCCGAACTTGCGCCTCACCTGATCGGCCTCGACCCCACCCAGCTCAGTGTCATCAACCAAGCGATGGATCGCGCCATGCGAGGCCATCCCTACGTCAAGTCCGCTCTCGATATGGCCTGTTGGGACATCCTTGGCAAGGTCAGTGGTCAATCTGTAGCGGTGCTGCTCGGCGGACGCTTCGGCAAGGACTTCCCGCTCTACCGCGCGATCTCCCAGGACACGCCGGAGGCCATGGCGGCCAATGTCCAAAGCTATCGGAAACAAGGCTACACCAAGTTCCAGCTTAAGGTCGGCGGCAATCCGGATACGGATATTTTGCGGATTCGTGCCGCAGCCGCTGGCCTCAAACCCGGCGACGTCCTGGTCGCCGATGCCAACACCGGCTGGACGCAGCATCAGGCCATGCGCGTATCCGATGCCGTCCGTCACGAAGATGTTTACCTTGAGCAACCTTGCTTCCACTATGAGGAATGCCTAGCCATTCGCCAACACACCGATCGACCAATGGTTCTCGATGAAGTAATCGACGATGTGCTGCAAGTGCTGCGCGGCTATCAGGACCGTGCGATGGACGTGATCAACCTGAAGATCTCCAAGGTGGGCGGCATCACCAAGGCTCGTCAGATCCGCGATCTCTGCGTCTCACTCGGGATTGCGATGACGATCGAAGACACCTGGGGCGGCGACATCATTACGGCAGCGATTGCCCATCTGGCGCACAGCACGCCGCCCGAAATGCTCTTCTCGGCAACTGACTTCAATAGCTATGTCACGGTCAGCATCGCCGATGGCGCGCCGCAGCGACAAAACGGAAGGTTGGCGGCATCCACAGCGCCGGGCCTGGGTATCTCGCCCCGCTTCGAGGTTCTGGGAACTCCGGTGTTTGAGATCGGCTAAAGTCGCAACCCCTCTGACTGCTTCTCTGATTGCCTCAACCGGCAAACCTTTGGTAGACTACATCTGGAGTGGTTTTTTGCCGCTCCATCGTGTGCGCCCGTAGCTCAGATGGATAGAGCGTCTGGCTACGAACCAGAAGGTCGGCCGTTCGAGTCGGTCCGGGCGCACCACCTCCCTCAACGGCACTACGCCAACCCCAAAGGCTGGCCAGTCCTGCCCCCCCTCAAACTTTCTCTTGTAATCAATCCGGAACCAGCTTGGACTAGCCAGCAGGACTGCGTGTGAAAGTATTTGCGATCAATGGCTCCGCAGTCGCTGTTCGCAAGGTACCTGCATCAAATGCAAAGATGAAATGATGCGGACCACGATCAACTTGGATGAAGAACTTCTTCGGACGGCCAAGGCAATCGCCGAAACTCGTCATGAAACGCTTTCCAAGGTAATTTCGGATCTTGCATGGAAGGGCTTGTCGCCGGGGCCGAAGAACTTCACGGAGCGCGGTGGCTTCCCAATGTTGCCGATACGGCCCGGCGCGCTGCCGGTGACGATGCAGCACGTGGTCGAGGTACTGGACGCACTTGACCGAGAGGAAATCGCGTGACGCCTCCCAAAGCCTGGCTTTTCGACATCAATGTGCTCATCGCCATCGTCGATCCCGCGCACGTTTTTCACGAATCGATCCATCGCTGGCTGCAGATTCACGTGGGAGAGACCTAGGCGACCTGCCCATGAACCGAGAACGGTTTCGTAAAAATTTTTGCTCAGCCCGCATACCGCGGCGGACCGTTCACAGTGGTCGAAGCGATTGACGCGCTGGCTCGCATGAAAGCAGTTCCAGACCGTAAGCATGTCTTCTGGTCGGACACGTTTTCCATTTGCGATGGAAGTCTGGTTCGCGCCAACCGGATCGCGGGACCCAAGCAGATTACCGATGTGTATTTGGCAGCGTTGGCGTTGCGTAACAAAGGGCGTCTGGTGACCTTCGATGTCGGAGTCGCATGGCAGGCTGTCGCCGGGGCGGAAGCAAACCTGATAACGATCCCGGATCAGGTTTAGAGAACCCGCGTGCTGGTCTTCATCTTCGCCGGACGGGTGCGATGCGAAACCAGGACGCTATCTTCGAGTGCCGTGCGGTCGAAGACTTCGGGATTGCTGAGGCTATCCAAGTCGGCCTCCTGCTCTGAGGCAAAGTCGATGGCTGGCTCTTGCCTGTGCAATGAGTAGACCACGGAGTCGACGTCAGCCAGCCCTGACCATTTCTTGGCTCGGCTCACATTGCTCTTGGCGGAAGCCAATGGGAGTCGAACCCACCAGAGACGCTGCGCGCCTCTCACCGGTTTTGAAGACCGGGCCCAACACCGGCTGAAATTGGCTTCCGTCATAATCATCCTATGCATAGGCGCTCCCTGCTTGCCGGATTTCCATATTTGATCACCGCAGCCCGTGGCCAGGACAAACTCCCCATCGTCGGGGTGGGTGCTCACACCTACGAAGTCCACCACGATTGGGCCCAACTCCCACCGCAAATCAAGTTCGGCAACACTCACGGCGTCGTCGTCACAGCGGACCGCCGCGTCATCATCTGCCACACCGTTCACAAAAGCAGCGACAGCCCCGATGCAGTCTGCATCTTTGATGACCAGGGCAAGTTCATCAAGAGTTGGGGTGCCGATATGCGCGGTGGCGCGCACGGCTTGACCTTGCGCAAAGAAGGCGGCACTGAGTTTCTCTATCATTGCGACAACGTAAAAGGCTTCGTCCGCAAATCCACTCTCGATGGCGAAGTCGTCTGGGTTATGCACGCCCCCATTGCAAGCGGCGTTTATTCCAAAGCCAGCGAATACAAGCCCTCCAACCTCGCCATCGCCCCCAACGGCCACCTTTATGTCGCCGATGGCTACGGCAAATTCTTCATCCATCACTACGATGAAAAGCTCCGCTGGGTCCGCACCTTTGGCGGCACTCGCGCGCTGATGGACAAGAACAAAGACGTCGAAACCGCCAAGGGTACCACCATCTGGCCGCACGCCATCGCCATCGACACTCGCGGCAAGAAGCCGCTGTTGATGGTCGGCGAGCGCGGTGCCAATAGCCGCGTCCAATACTTCACCTTGGACGCCAAACCACTTCATAGCCTCAAGGACGGCGTGCGCTGGCCCAGCACCTTCGACTTTCACAACGGCCTGATGCTGATGCCAGACCTCAAGGCTGTCGTCACCCTCTTTGATGCCAACAACAAGCCGATCGTGCAACTGGGCGATGGGCGCATGCCTGATGGCAAAACCTACGAAGGCCTGCGCACACTGGGCCGCGAAGCATTCACACCCGGAAAATTCGTAGCCCCACATGCCGCCAGCTTTGATGCCGATGGCAATATCTACGTCGTCGAGTGGGTAGAGGTCGGTCGCGTTACGAAGCTTCGTAGGATCCTTTGATCCCCAGCTCCTCCGCCTTCGCCTTCATCGCATCGATGCAGAACTGAATGTGGGTCTCAAGCTCCACGCCCATCTCGCTCGCACCTGCGTGATGTCCTGGCGGTTCACAGCGCGCGCAAAGCCCTTGTCCTTCATCTTCTTCAGCACGCCCTTGGGCTCAACTTCGAAAATGCTCTTGGTTGGCTTCACATAGGCCGCCGCTGTCAAAAATCCTGACAACTCGTCGCAGGCAAACAACGCTTTTTCCATCATGCTTTCCCGCTTTACACCAGTGAAATTGGCGTGGGACAGGATTGCCCTCCGGATCTCACCACTCACCCCACGCGCCTCCAGAATCGCTTCACCCAGGGTTGGATGATCCGGCAGATTGGGATGAATCTCCCAATCAAAATCGTGCAGCATCCCGACCACGGCCCACTTCTCCGGGTCCTCTCCATAGTGCCGCGCATAGGCCTCCATACACGTTGCCACTCCCAGCATGTGCCGCCGCAATCCATCGCTCTGCACATGTTCACAAACGATCGCCCAAGCTTCTTGTCGTGTCATAAACTCGCTAGCCTCTCTACCCACTCTTGAGGCACATTCACATTGCCATCGAAGCCCCGTCCCAGAAAGATTTTCGGTTTGATGTCGCCGTGATAGTCGGAGCCTCCAGATGACGCCAGCCCATAGCGTTCTGCCAATGCCGCATAGCGCGCCCGGGCAATCGCGTCGTGATCTGAGTGCATTACCTCCAACCCCAACAGCCCCGCGTCGGCCTGTTCCCGGATGAACTCTTCTTCAACCGCCTCATCGCGCATCCCCAGTCGAATTGGATGCGCCAGCACCGGAATGCCGCCACACTCACGCACTTTGCGCACTGCGTCTGCCGTTTTCGGATCTTCCATCAATACGAAGCCCGGCGCATCCTCGCCAATGTATTTGTCAAAGGCTTCCGGCACCGTTTCTGCATAGCCCTTTGCGATCAATACCTTCGCAAAATGCACTCTGCCGGTGATCGTACGACCAATCGCCTCGGCCTCCGCCAGCTCAATCGGGATGCCCAATCCGCGCAGCCTTTCGGCCAGCCGCCGATTGCGCTCGCGCCGATATTCCAACATCGCCTCCAACCACTTTTCAAACTCCGCTGGTGCCGCGCCGTGAAACCAGTACGACAGTAAATGAACGCTGCGGCCCCTGGCCTTGGTGCTGACTTCAACGCCTCTGACCAGCCGTATACCGAGCGCCGCCGCTTTCGGCCCCGCAGCCTCGTGGGCACGGAAGGTATCGTGATCGGTAATCGCGATTGTCTGAAGCCCGGCCGCAGCTGCCTTCTCGATCAGCCCCTCAGGCGAATCCGTTCCATCGCTCTCATAGGTGTGTGTGTGGAGGTCAATCATGTCTAGTTAGCTTGAGGATGCGCAAGTACTGGATCGAATTCAAATAACTCTCCAGCGATCTTCACCGTCAACCTTCCCGCACCTAGCGGTCGCTTCTCTGTGTTGTAAAACACGGCACCGTCCGTTGCTTGTCCCGCTATCAATTTCGTTTTTACAAGTGCGATCGCGCTCGCCGCTGCGGCTGCCTTGATCTTGGTTCCGCCCACTTCGCCGATCGCCGTCTGCCGACGTTGCTCATAGCCATTCGTCGACTGCATCCGTTGCAATCCATATAGGCCCAACTCATACGCGCCCACTAGCCGAATCACGTCGTCGCGGCTCGCCTTATCCAGCATCCGCTTCACAACTTGCGATGGCGGCAAAGCCCTCTCCTGCGTCCCGTCGTCGCGGCGAAAGGTGAATTCTTCTGGCTCAATCGTGCAGAGATACCTCGAACCGTTTGATACGGCAATCTGCAATACCGCATAACCTTTGATGTGCGACGGAATACTGGCAAACATCACGGTGACACCGCTCTTGGTCAACGTTTGGTACTTCAGCCCATTCAATTCGAACTCGATCACTTGGCCCAAAGCGCAGGTCGACGCAACCAGGAACAGCGCGAGGGATCGAATCAATACTTTCACATCCTCATGATATTCTGAAGTCTCATATAAACATCTCTTATGGACTTATCTAAGTTGAGCCCCGGCCAAATTGAAGCATTGAAACAGGCCGGAATCTCGAACCCCGGAACCACCCACTGGAACATCTCCACCCCTGCCCTGATTGAAGCCGCCATTGCCCGCGGCGAGGGGAATTTCACTGCCAATGGCGCACTGGTCGTGCGCACTGGACAGTTTACCGGTCGCTCACCGAAAGATAAATTCATTGTCAAAGATGCGATTACAGAGAAGACCGTCAACTGGGGCAGCGTCAACCAGGCACTAACCCCTGAGCAATTCGAGCAGATTTTCTCCAAGCTCAAGGCCCATCTCTCTGGCCGCGAGTTGTTTGTAAAAGACGGCTTCGGTGGCGCAGACCCCGCCGCGCGCCTGCCGATCCGCTTCTTCACCGAGAAGGCCTGGCACTGCCTCTTCGGCACGCAGCTTTTCTTGCGGCCAACCCCCGAAGAGCTTGAGCATCACAAGCCTGAATTCACGATCTACTTTGCGCCAAGCTTCGAGACAGACCCAGCCGTCGATGGCACCAACTCCAGCACCTGCATTGCGATTGACTTCACCAAACGAGTAGTCCTGATCTGCGGTACTTTTTATGCCGGTGAACTCAAGAAAAGCGTCTTCACGATTCTCAACTTCCTGCTCACCGACAAGAACATCATGCCGATGCATTGTTCGGCCAACGCGGCCAAGGGCGGCCCTGTCGCGTTGTTTTTTGGTCTCAGCGGCACTGGTAAGACAACCCTTTCAGCAGACCCGGTACGCGATCTGATCGGCGACGACGAGCATGGTTGGAGCGAGAACGGCGTCTTCAATTTTGAAGGCGGCTGCTACGCCAAGTGCATCCGGCTCACGCGCAAGAACGAGCCTGAGATCTGGGATGCCATCAAGTTCGGCACTGTACTTGAGAATGTCGTCATGGACCCGGACACCCACGAGCTCGACTACAACAGCGACGTCAACACCGAGAACACGCGCGCCGCTTATCCCATCGATTACATTGCCAACGCCCGAAT
>JBBRBI010000108.1:0-18709 GCA_038206015.1 Bryobacterales bacterium
AACCCCAACCCCAACCTTCGCCTCTCGCCCAAATTTCATACCCTCAGCAAATCATAAATTAGACGGCTAAGAAAGATGGGATGCTCGCACGCTTACGACCAAAGCGGGGGGCGGGAGTTGGGGGCAGACGAACTCGTACGATGGATTCGGAAATCGTTGGAGCGTAGCGTCGGGAGTTACGCAGAGCGATTGGGCACCGGCGCAGCAGAGCTGGATTGATGTGGCGACGAACCGGGTGACGGTGGCGAAAGTGGGAGCCGGTACGGCGGCGGTGACTTATGACGTGGCGGGTAACATGATTGGGCATCCGCAGTTGAGCGGAGGGTTGCAGTATGACGTCGAAGGACGGCAGACGGCGGCGAATGGCGCGAGTTACGTATACGATGGCGAGGGGCGGCGGGTGAAGACGAGTTACGCGTCGGCGGACACTTATTTTGTATACGGCGGGGATGGGTCGATGGTGGCGGAGTATGGAGCTGGCGATGGGAGCGCGGGGCTGCGATACCGGACGGTAGACGTGCTGGGATCGACACGGCTGGTGACGGACGGGGCGCGGGTGGTGGTGGGGCGGAGCGACTATTGGCCGTTTGGCGAGGAGGTTATCGGAAGCGCCAGCTATAACGGGCGCGATTTGGTGAGCGGATATGGCGGGGGCGGGGCGAGGCAGAAGTTTACGGGGAAAGAGAGAGATCAAGAGACGGGGCTGGATTACTTTGGGGCTCGGTATTTGAGTGGGGGCATGGGGCGGTGGACTAGTCCGGACTCAATCAACGTGAGGGATGAGCGGGTGCTAAATCCAGCCAACACGCTCAATAAGTACATTTACGGCGGGAATAATCCGCTTAAGTATACGGATCCAGATGGCCGAGACATCACCGTGTTTTATACCGGGACGGGGAATGCCGGACATTTTTGGATGGCCGCCTATAACGAAGGGAATGGTCAGTCGGCGATTATGGATTTTGGTCCTGCGAACGGCGCAAGCCAGGCTCGAATGATCGGTGGAAGAGATGTGCCTGGCAATACGAACTACGCATCCCACATGACGAGCGCTAATGAGATTAGGCGTGATTACGCTAGCCTCACGATTGAAACAAATCCAGAAGAGACCCAGAAGGCGATCACTGCTATCAACAGCACCAATGCTTCGCAGCCCGCATACAATTTACTGGGAGCCAATTGTACGACCGTCTGTAGGGATGTGTTGCAAAAAATTCTGGACCTCAAGACGAACAGCATCAGGCCTACCGCGTTATGGTCGAACATTTATCTTCGGTGGTCGAAAGAAGCCCAGCAGCCGAGAAAAGCCACATCGCGCGGCAGCTCCGCGCCGCAAGTTAAGTCAACGCACGGAGTAGATTTCGGGAATCCGCGGTACGGAATCAACACATTCGATTTCGTATGGAACTTAGTGGAGCAGCAGGGGCAGCAACGGCAAGACACCAAAGTGACGTCAAAAACCTGCTTTGAGGACGCGAACGGCAAGCAAGTCTGCCAGTAACCGTCGTGCGCCACGTAGAATGAAATCGAAGGCTAGTAGTAAAGGAGCGGAAAATGGTCCACCTTGCGAGCTATCTCCAGTTGCACAACCGGATACGCCTTGCCGTTTTATTTGTCAGTTTTTTAATTGCGTCCTTTGCGCTGTACTTCGGCGTGGGAATTTACGTCCTGACAACCGGGCCGAAAGCCGTGGGAAATTACATGCAGGCTCGGTCCAATGCCGTAGGATTAATGGCGCTCGCGGTTTTGACCACTGTGGGGGCTGCATCGATACTCGCGTATGATGGCAATTTTCTGAGGCGATTTCTGCTGAGCATCGTGGTAACAACGGGAGGATCTGTTCTGGTGTTTGCACTTATCGTTGCCCGAGTCGTATTTTTCAGGGGATTGTTCTAGGCTCGTGGTATTCAAACATGAGAACTCTATTGCTAGTGTGCGCGCTGGTTTCAATTGTCCGGGCTCAAGGTTCACGGGAGATGATGACAAAGTTAACCGTGCGGCTGCAAAGTCCGGAAATCCCCGAAATGAGTTTTGCGGCGAAGCCTAAAACCATGTACCGAGCCGGGAACGGCCACTGCCGGACCGAGGAATCACCGGATATTGAGCGGGGTCTACACGGGCTGATGATTGTCAATGAGCCGGACATCTGGATGTCAAACTTACTCACAAAGTCAGCCCGACATTTCGTCGATCCTGGCCCGACATTCAACTGCCACCTACCCATGTTCCACGGCGGGCAGGCGAAGTCAGTCTCCGACAGTACGGATTCCTTGCTTGATCTTGAGTTTGGACGAGAGCTCAATTATTTCAGAGGGAAAGGGGCGGCACCGAAGCAGGGACCCGTTCTTCGCGACAAGCCAACTAATGTCTACAGCGTTGAAGTCGGCGATTCGCAACTGCTGCTTTTCACGACTGGCAATCCGGAGCGGCCTTGGGCAGTCACCCGTCAGCACGGCAATAATCGTGAGATGTATTGGTTTGGAACGTATGAGCAACTCCCGTTCGACCCAAAACTCTTCGCCAAACCGGAGGGTGTGAGGATCGAAGAGGTTAAATAGGTTGCGGTCGCGTAAGTTGTGTGGAGTAATCACCCGTGAAGGCGGGAAGCACCCTCCCTACGAGGGTATCGACCAGCGGCACACCGCATCAGTATTGCGTCGCCGAGATGCGCGGCTGAGGACGATTTGGGGTAGTGTTGTAAAGACCGCAATGGACTGCCAGAACGGGGTGGTGCCAGGGGCCGGGGAGGCGTACATGAAAGTGAACGGCTTTGCGCCACATGGAGGAGTGTTGGAGCAGGTTTACGGGAATGGGCTGGTGGAGAGGACGGCGTACAACGGTCGGCTGCAGGTTACGAGGCTGCGGGCTGGGGTTACGGCTGGGGACATTGCTTGCGGGGTGAACGCTGGAGATGAGTTGTGCCTGGAGTGGGGCTATGGAGCGGACACGGCGAACAACGGGAATGTGATGGATGCGAAGCAGTGGATGCGGATGACGGCTGGCGGGCAGTTGAATGTAAACAGCATTTATGGATACGATTCGCGGAACCGTTTGAAGACATTTACGGAGACCAAAGCGGGGGGCGGGAGTTGGGGGCAGACGAACTCGTACGATGGATTCGGAAATCGATGGAGCGTAGCGTCGGGAGTTACGCAGAGCGACTGGGCACCGGGGCAGCAGAGCTGGATCGATGCGGGGACGAACCGGGTGACGGTGGCGAAGGTGGGAGCCGGGACGGCGGCGGTGACTTATGACGTGGCGGGTAACATGATTGGGCATCCGCAGTTGAGCGGAGGGTTGCAGTATGACGTCGAAGGGCGGCAGACGGCGGCGAATGGCGCGAGTTACGTATACGATGGCGAGGGCCGGCGGGTGAAGACACGGGCTGAAGTGTCAACCACTGCTTTGCTGGTGGAGGGGCTTGTGGGGACGTAGCTGGGTTGTCAGTGAATGACGGGGGCGGTACTCCGACTTTTCCTGATCTCTGAGGCCCTGGCTGTAGTCTCCATGGGGATCAATGCGACGCATAAGAGGCCTACTGCCGCGCCGGTTAAAACGTCGATGAAATGGTGCCGGTATGTCGTCATCGTCGAGAGGATCGTCAACACAAACCACCCTCCCGCAAACCATCGCGCTCCGCCTCGCAGATAGCGGCGATAAGCCGACCACAGCACGATCGTGAATCCCACATGCAGCGAGGGTGCCGTGTTGTACTGCACGTCAAACCCGGTGCGAAGTGCGTACATCCAATGAAATACGCCAGTCACCAGCGGACGGTCGAAGCTGAATTGAAGTGGGTACAAGAGAAAGCTGAGAATTGAGACCAACTGCACGGCGATAATTCTCTTTCCGTGAGTCGTCATTTCCGCTCGCGAACGGAATAAAAATGGCGCGCCGACGAAGAGGAGATCCGTCGACCAGTACGGCACAATTGTCCAGTCGATGAATGGGATCTGACGTTCCCATTCGAATACGATCGACGGCACCGACTGCCGTAGTGAGGTCACCCATGCAGCGAAAATGTAGGTGGTAAAGAAAAGCGCTACCAGCCCCACGCTCCATTGGCACGCGGCGCGGAGCCATGGTGCTACTGCGTTATTTCTCAGAGTCTGCTCTGTTGCAATGGCGCATTTTGTATCATTGTAAACAATGACGACGCTGCTGCACGGATCTACGGGGTTGAGGCGCGTTCCGTCATGACCAGCGAGCAAGAATCTGAAGTCGACTTGCCCCCCTCCAAACCATGAGCTGTCCGCCTGAGTTTCTTTTCCTCACCGGCGGGACGGGCCTAATTGGCCGAATGACCGCGCCGTTGCTCAAAAGGAACCATCCGGAACGCCGGATCGTTACGCTGGTTCGGTCACCCCGGCAAGCCGCGCAGTTTCATGATCAAGGAATTAGCACCGTGATTGGCGATCTCGCGGTGCCTCGCTTGGGTCTCTCCGACGCCGACTACCAGATGCTCTCCGAAAACGTAAGCGGCATTATCCATTCGGCCGCTTCGGTTCAGTTCGATCTACCCCTCGAAGAGTCGCGGCTGGTAAATCTGGAGGGTACTCGAAAGATACTCGAACTCGCCCGAGCTTGTGGCCGACTTCGTCGCTTGGCACACATTAGCACCACCTACGTAAATGGCGTGCGCCCCGGCATTTACGCCGAGGAGCCGATGGCTGCTGGTCAGACCTTTCTGAACTCCTATCAACAGTCCAAGTTCGAAGCCGAGTGTCTTATTGTGGATGCCATGCCGGAATTACCGGCGGCAATTTACCGGCTTCCGGCCATTCTGGCCGATTCCGCGCAGGGCGTCGTGAGCCAATTTGGCTATCTTCATCACTTGTTTCGCGTGCTACCGCGAACCGACCTTCCCCTGATGCCCGGCGACCCCGAGACGAGAATCGATGTCGTCCCCGCCGATTGGATCGCCGCATCGCTGGCCTATCTTTTTGACTTCCGCTTTACGCCCGGTTCGGTTCGCCACCTGTGCGCCGGGCCCGATGAAGCGATCCCGATCCAGGTGTTGATCGAGCGGGCCTGCGCGGTGATTGAGAGCCATCCGACTCACCCTGTCGGCCAACGGGTCTGCCCGCCACGAGTCGTTCCGCTCGCTGAATTTGAAGACTTTCTCGGGAACTGCTCGGATCGACGCGTCCGATTCGCAGCGGCGGTGGTTGGGCGCCACATTCGATTGATGGGCGTTCGCCAATCCTATCTGGTCCACAAGACGAGAGTCGATCTGGAAGGCTGCGGCCATTCCCTTCCCAATATGGTGGACTGCTTAGCGCGCACGCTCCGCTATTGCCTCGACACCAACTGGGGCGGCAAGGGAACCGTTTCTCATGCCAACGGCTAATCCAGACGGCCCCGTTCTGTCGCGTGCGTTTGAGGCTGCTGCGCGTTTTTTCTTCCGGACCTGGTGCCCGTTACAGGTGACGGGACTGGCTAACCTACCTGCGTCGCCGTTCTTAGTCTGCGCCAACCACGCCAGCCATTTAGATAGTCTGGTTCTGATGCTGGCCACGGGTCAACGATTCCACCGGTTTGCGCTACTCGCCGCGAGCGATTATTTCTTTGGGCACAATTTGCGTTATCGCATGCTCAGCCTCGTCCTGACACTGATCCCGATTGATCGGGCGGCCCGACCGGCGTCATTCCAAAACACGCTCGAGCGTTGCGAAGATTTCCTGCGCTCGGGGCGCGCTCTCATCCTGTTTCCCGAAGGCACTCGATCCGTCGCGGGTTCGATGGGTCCTTTTAAGCGAGGGGCCTCGGTACTTTCCCGCCGTCTTGATATTCCGGTGCTTCCCGCGAGGATTAGCGGTACGGACTGCGTGCTTCCGAAAGGCGGACGATTGCCGCGCCGCGGTCCGGTGTTTGTCGAATTTGGTGTAGCGATCCGGCCTGGAGATTTCGCTTGCCCAGCGCAAGAGGCCCGCCGTCGCATCCTCGCATTGCAGGGAGTGCCCAAATGAAATCTCCCATTCGCTCGATGAAATGGTGGGGCTGGGGCGATGGGGATGTCGAGTTCGACATCTCCGATCGGCCCAAATTGTGGAGCTACCTTTCCCGCGTGCTCGGTCTCTCGAATCCGGGTGTTACGACGCCGCGCGTTGCGCTGGACGACATCGCACTGCCTGGGCAAAGAAGCAATCTACCGTTCGCCGAAGCCGTCGCTGCGCAACTTGGCGGCGACGCGCTGTGCGACTCCAAACTTGATCGTCTGACACATGCTTTTGGCAAGAGCCTGCGAGACCTGTTTCGCTTGCGTAGGGGCATGGTTCTTTACGCGCCCGACTACGTTGTTTTCCCGAGTAAACATGAAGACGTGGAGGCGCTGGTGTCACTGGCGGCGGCGCATCGGGTGCATTTGATTCCATTCGGCGGCGGATCGAACATTGCGGGCTGCGTGGAGCCGTCGCGTCCGGCGCTTCGTACGGTAGTTTCGGTAGATATGCGTCGCATGAACCGGTTGCTAGAGCTGGATCGGGAATCGCAAACCGCACGAATCGAGGCCGGCGCGCTGGGCCCGCACTTGGAGGACGAGTTGAACCGCGCGGGATTTACGCTGGGTCACTTTCCGGACTCGTTCCGTTTCTCGACGTTGGGAGGTTGGGTTGCGACGCGTTCGGCAGGCATGCAGAGCGACCGTTACGGCAAGATCGAAGATATGGTTGTCGCACTGCGAATGGTGACCCCAGCCGGAACGATCGAGACGCGGCCGGTGCCCGCAGCGTCGAACGGGATTGACATCAACCAGTTGTGCATCGGCAGTGAGGGGACGCTGGGAATCCTTACCGAGATCGTCGTTCAAATCCATCCGATTGCAGCGCGGCGAGATTCGTACGGATACCTATTCCCAAAATTTGCGAGTGGCGTGGAAGCGATCCGCGACTGCCATCGACAACAGTGTGTACCCGTCATGTCGCGCCTCAACGACCCTGGCAAGACAGAACTTTCTTTTGCCTACGGTAAGACACAGGCGTTTTTGCGGCGCCAAGCCGCGAGGCTGATGAAGTTCTATATCGCCCGCATTCGCCGCGTCGATCTTAGCCGCGCATGCCTGTTGCTGGCGACTTTCGAAGGGGATGAGGAAAGGTTTGAACGCAGCCGCTCCAAGGCGGACGCTATTTTCCGCCGACACGGAGCGGTCCCATTGGGCTCCGGCCCAGGCCGCGCCTTCCAGCACGGCAAATACGATTTCCCCTATTTGCGCGACTTTCTTCTGGATCGTGGAGTCATGGCTGATGTCAGCGAGACCGCGACCCAGTGGCGGAATCTGCTGCCGCTGTACGAATCGGCTAGCCGCGCGATTCAGGCGGCTATCGATGCCGAGGGGTTACAGGGAATGGTGGGGTGCCACATTAGCCATACGTATCACACCGGCGCGTCGCTGTACTTCACCTTTGGCTTCAGTGCGACGCCCGGCCAGGAGATGGCGCAGTATCTGCGGGTGAAGAAGGCTGCGGAGGACGCATTCCTCGCCGGGGGAGCGACGCTTTCGCATCATCACGCCGTTGGTTACGAACACCTGCCGTGGCTGGAGGCCGATATCTCGCCCGCCGGGATGACTGCCGTCGAAGCGTTGAAACGCGGGCTTGATCCTGGCGGTGTCATGAATCCCGGCAAGCTCTCGCGCGATTTCTCCTTCGCGGACTGGAACCGGGAGACGCCTTCGGCCGAATGAGAAACGCAGCGCGGCTGCTCTCGACCCTTGGTAGTCCGCTGGTGGTCGGCGCTCTTTTTCTCGGCGTGGTGAGCGCGCGGCTGTATGATCGGACTCACGCGGCGGTGATGGAGGCGGCGTGGCTTCTGGCGTTGCTGGCGCCGATCGCCCTGTGGAACCTGTGGCAGGTACGCCGAGGCCGTTATACCGACCTCGACGTTTCGCGACAGGAAGATCGCTTCAGCATGTATGCGGTGATCGTCGGCCTGCTGACGATGGCAACACTGGCTATGGTGCTCACCAAGCAGCCGAGGCAATTTTCCATCGGCGTGGGTGCCGCTTGTGCCATGACACTGATCGCCTTTTTGGCGAACCGCTGGATCAAGATCTCGTTGCACGCGAGCTTTGGGTTTTTCTTTGCGCTCATGTCCGTGAAACTGTCGCCTGCGTGGGTTTCGCTCGCGCTGGTGCTTGCGACGCTGGTGGCTTGGTCCCGCTTGTACCTAGGGCGTCACCAATTGTCGGAGGTCGCCTGCGGCGCAGTTTTGGGCGTGGCGACGGCGACGGTTTTGTTGGCGCTGGTGGGGCTCGTTCCGCTCTAAACTGCTTCTTCTTTTAGTCCGCCGGCTACTTTGTGCAGGAAGTAGATCGCGCGAACGTAACGTCCTGTAATGTCGAAGATAAAGCGCCCGGCCTCCGGGGTGTATTGCTCGCGCGAGTTGAGATACTCGTCGCGCACGGCGTTCACCGACGGGCCGTTCGTATCGACGAGCGTCAGCAGAAGATCAAGGCTTGCTGCGGGCGGTGTCGCGCAGACCTGAGCCGTTGTGCCCATCAGGAATTCCAGCCCGTCTTGCAGCAGCTCCGCGTAATGCTGTGCGCCAGCCGGAGTGGCACGCACGGAGGAGGTCATCTGTTCGAGACAGTCGGCGAGGCCACGTAGATTTTCGGTCATCGACATCCAGCGGCGGGCGCGATTCGACATTGGACCGCCCCGCTGATGGGCGAGTGCGGCCAGTTCTTCCAGCAGGGCGGCGGCTCGAGTATCGAAACTGTCGCGAAGAGCGACCGTCGTTGAAGGGCTCGCCCATGCGGCAGCGTAGCGCGCGAGCAGCTCGATCAACTGCGCGCCTTCACGAACCAGACGGTCCATACGCAGGTTGGTCTCTTCCATCCGCCCGTCTTCGAGCGTTAGAATGCGGTCGGCAATATCGAGAATCCGGTTGTCGTGGGTAACCAGTAAGACGGCACAGCCTATCTTGCGGGCCAGATGCTGGAGCAGTTCGACGACCGCCCGCCCGGATTGCCCATCGAGGGCGGCGGTGGGTTCGTCGGCGAGAATGATTTCGGGCTCCCGGACCAGGGCCCGCGCGATGGCGATCCGCTGTTTTTGTCCCCCCGATAGTTGGCGCGGCAACTTCTCCGCGTGGTCCGCAAGGCCAACTTGATCGAGTAACTGAAGGGCACGGATTTTCGACTCGCGGCGGCTGACGCCGGGGTCGGTTGCCAAGGCCAGTTGAATGTTCTCGCAGGCTGTCAAGGAGTTCAGCAGGTTGTGCTCCTGGAAGATGAATCCGATTCGGCGGCGCACTCCTCGCAGGAGGGCAGCAGGTGCCTGATTGAGTTCCTTGCCTCCCACCTGAACGCTACCCTCCTGCACGAACCGCAATGCGCCCACTAGCGACAGCAGGGTGGTCTTTCCCGCGCCGGAAGGTCCCATCACGATCACGATCTCGCCAGGGTAAAAGCTGACGTTGACGCCGTCTAAAACCGTCTTACGCGCCGTTCCGTCGCCAAAGGCATGGACTAAACCGGTCACGGTGATCAGTGCATCGGTCATGGCTTAGAAAACGCTCGCCGGGTCAGCGGCACGGAGCCGGCGGGTGGCCAGATAGCCGGCCATCAGGCTAGTGAGAGCGACGCCGCCAAGCACGGTTATTACCTGCTTCGGCTCGATGTACGCGGGAAGGTTCACGGATTCACGTGCGAAGGAATTTACAAGTTCCGTCAGGACGAGCGCCGGCAGAGTTCCAAGGGCAACAAGGATGAGCGCTTCCTGCAGCACGAGTAAGACAAAGAACGAATCGGCAATGCCTAACGCTTTTAACGTGGCGTATTCCCGTAAGTGGTCGTTCACATCGCTGTAAAGAATCTGGTAGACGACGATCGCGCCGACCAGCATGCCGACCAGCATGCCCGCTCCCACGACGAAGCCAACGGGCGTGCGTTTGTTCCAGTAAGCCTGCTCAGCAGCGGCGAAGTCATGTCGGGTAACAACCTGGACGTCATTGGGCAGCGTGTCCCGCAGGCGAGCGGCGACGGCCTCCGCGTCGGCACCGGGACGAAGGATAATGACGCCGAGGTTCGCCATGTTGCGAGGCATGTCGGGGCGGTAGCGGAACCAGGCTTCGTCACTCATGATGATATTCGCCGAAGCGGAGAGGGTCGGACCCATTGAGTAGAGGCCTCGCACCACGGCCCGTTTGTGTTCGACGTCCACCTCCAAGTCCGGGTTGGAAGCCATTAGTTTCTCAATGGGCCCGTAGTCGGATTGAGAGAGCCGGTCGAACAGGACTGCTTCCGGATGACGCAGCGACTCCGTCTGGTGCCGTAAAACATCAGGAAAGAAGGGATTTTCTTCGGGGTTGAAGGCGATACAGAGGGCCCCTTTGGACTTGTGGCTCACCGGGTTGGTCCACAACACGTAACCGAAATACATGGGTGTCGCCGATTGGACCTCGGGGAGTGCGGCAATCTGCTGGACGCGACGTCTGGTAAAGGTTCGACTCGATCCAAAAAAATCCCAGTCGGGACTGATCAAGTATAGGTCGCCCTTCAATTGCTGGTGCGGGAGGATCACCATTAAGTTGATTGCGTTGTAAAGACCGAGTTGGAAGAGCATCAACACGATGCCGAAGGTGACGCCGATGATGGCTGTTACGAGGCGTTTGCGATCCGATGCCAGTTGCCTCCAGGCTAATGGAATTCCCAACGGTGCGATCACATTCAGCGCCCTCCGCAACTGTTTGGTCATGGTTCGATCCGCACGGCAACCTGAAGGCCGCTCAGCCGTTCGACAGGTTGGCCTTGCGTGAGGCGGATGCGGACTCGCACCACTCGCTTATCCGCTGCGGTTGCGGGGTCTGGCGGAAACAAGCGGCTTTCACCAGCCTCCCGTAAGATCTCGTCCACCGCGCCTTGCAGTTCGCCACTGAAGGCCTCGCCCGTAATCGTGGCCTTGGCACCGCGCTTTACGCGGGGAAAGTCGGCGGCGTAGACCTCCGCTTCGACAAACATATTACTCGTGTCGCCAAGGTCGAGAACGCCGCGATCGGCGGTGACGACCTCACCGGGTCGAGCGAAGATCTCGAGAACCGTGCCGTTCATCGGAGCGCGCACCAGGTTGCGCTCAGCCTCGGCTGCGGTGCGGTCGCGAGTAGCTTCCGCTGCGGAGAGCTTCTTCCGTGCCACGTTGATATCCACCTCGCGGACTTGCTGCAGCCCGGCAAGGACACCCTCTTCCCGGTGCACATCTTCGAGAGCGCCCTTGTAGCGGGCCTCCGCGTTTTCCACTTCCATCGCTGCGATAATTTTCTCGGCGAACAGCCGCTTCCGTCGTTCGAATTCGGTCGCCAAATTGGAAGCTACGAATTTTTGTCGAGCCAGGATCGCTTCCTGGGCTGCGATGGAAGCCTGTTTATCCGGCGCCTTCACCTGTGCAAGCGCACTCTCAGCCACGGCGACTTGTTGTTCCGCCTCGCGTTGTGCCGCCATGGCTGAGGCGTAATCCTGCAAGACCGCGAGCACGTCTCCCCGTTTAGTACGCGAGCCGCGTTCGGCCTTTAATTCCGCGATGATTGCCTGAGGCAGAGCGGCGATGCGACGCGTGCCCTCGCCGGGAACGATCTTGCCAAGGCAGGAGATAGCTCGCGGAGCCTCCGCCGCAGGTTTGGCTGCGGCTTGTGCGTCTACACTGGCTTTCTGCCCGCAGTTTACCAGCAGCCCGCAAGCCAATAAAAGGACTATCGGAGCCTCATTGCGTGAAAAGCGTGCCATGTGACAATGGCTCCAAGTATAGCCGATCAGACAATTTCGCCCTGACCTCAGGGACGCGCGAGTCCCGGCCTTAGTCCGAATAGAGCCCGCATGAAATTGGTCCGCCGCACCAGCGCCTCATACAAAAGGATGGTAGCGAGAAACGCCGAAAATGTAATGATCAAACTCTTAGCCGGAATGCCGAGCTTGAGTTGCACCACCAGGAATCCGATAGTCAGGACGGCGGGTTGGTGCAGAATGTAAAACGGTAGCGCCGCCTCACTGGCGTATTCCAAGATCCCATTACGAAAATTCAGCCAACGTCGACCGAACCCGATCACGCTCAGCACCCAGGCCCAGGTGTTGATGGTGGCCAGGATTTGGTAGAGTTCGTAGTCCCAGGTGTAGCTGGGGTTGTCCAACCAGCGGCTCAAGTAGCCGAACTCATTGGCCAGCCCCATCGCCGCAGAACAAACGCATCCGACGGCAAGCCAACCTGAGCGTTGCTTCTCGATGGCCTGCAAGAATCGGGCGTCTGCGGCGCAGATCCATCCATAAATAAAAAGGACGAGCCAGACTAGCGTCTCGGACCAATCCGTGTGACTTGGAAACCGGGCATCGAGAGTGAGCTTGATCAGCCCCAACGGCAGACCCATCGCGAGAAGGCCCCAAGGCTTTTCGGTAAAAGCTCCCACGCGTTGTAGGATTCGGCGGTCCTTCGCTCGTTCGAGATAACGGAATAGAGGCAGCGTCAACGCCGAGAAGAGGAAGAGATAGGAGAGAAACCACAAGTGCCAACTAATTACAAAAAGGGCGCTTGGAGTGTACTGGTTTTGCGGCAGCTTCAGCGCCGCCGATATCCCCTGAAAGTGAGTGGGAAGGTAGCTCCAAAAGGAGCCCTGAAAGATTCCATGGTTCAAGGCGCTCATGTACCCGTTCCAGGGAATCAGAATCAGAGTGCCGCCGATACAGGGGATGAGCAGCCGGTGGAACCGATCTTTTAGGTATTGCCCGTCCGCTCTGACGCGTAAGGAGAACCCCGCCCCAATGCCAGCCAGCAGAAAGAACGCTTGCATCATCCACTGGTAGATAAAGAATGCGATCACGCTCCACGCCATCGAGCTTTCATCGTTCTTCACGCTACCTGCGGGATCGATATCGAAGATGTGCGCAACATGAAACAGGAAGACGACGATGGCAGTGGCTACTCGCAGCCAGTCAACGAAATCGAGCCGAGACTGGGACGGCGTGGTCAATGGCGGACAGGCTTGGCTTGGCAACAGCACAAAGCTAGCAGTTTTCGGGTAATCGAGGTGTCGAGGAGTATTTCGCCGGGGAGGCACTGAACAAATCAAGCCCCTTCCTGGTTAAGTGGAATGCAGCCCACCAGCAAGCGAGTTTCGCAGCGCCGTGGTCTCCTGAAGCACTTCACGAGCTGCCGACAAAGCGGGCGGCTCCCCTGTCTCCACCGTCTTTTCGCCCAGCCCCGAATCGCGGTATACGCGCAGCCGCTCGACCAGCAAGTCGCGAATTGCCTCCGCGTTATCGACCGCTGCGAAGTTCCCGACGTGCCCCGAGGATGGCATCCCGTGGCCATCCGATCCGCCGCCGCCTGCCGACCGGACTTCAACATTTGCCAGCCCCAGCAATCGCTCGAAGGGATTCGCATTGACCCGAATTTCCTGAATGTTGGCGAAGGTCATTGTCATCTCCTGAAGCCGTACCACGCCGCTGCGAATCCGCAGGCTGCGGTCTGTGACGATGTACCAACGCATCTCGTAGTTCAGCCGCTGCAGGAAGTAGCTAACTGGGATCGAAGCCAGAAAGACGCCGACCACACCAACTTTCAAAGTCATCAAGATGGTGTGCACCAGGGGCGGCAGTGTTTTGGGATTCGGGCGGGGTGCGAACGCCACCAAAAGAACCAACGCGATGGCCACGTTCGCGAGTCCCCAGAGAATCAGCCGCCAAACGAAGTAGTTTCGCCCCGCGTTGAACACACGTACCGATTCCTCGGCACCTTCGGGAGCGTGAGGCTGGGCGGGCACGCGGACCAATCGTAGAACTAAGTCTTTGGCCCAATCGACAATCATCATGGGCGCCTCCCCTCTACCAGAGTGCGGATCTCGCGCAAGCCTCCGGCGATTTCATGCAGCACCGCAGCGAGCGGATCATCGACCGCGTTCTCCGCTGGCTCATCGTGGATGCCGCGCATGCGCGAGTACAGGAAGTCGCGCATCCCCTCGGGATCTTCCATGCCCTCCAGGGTCATGTTCCCGCTGGAGGATCCGGAGGCAGTCTGAATCTCGATGCGGGCGAGCCCCAGCCACCGCTCGATCAGATTCGATCTCAGATGAATATCCTGAATGCGCGAGTAGTTCAACAGAACTTCGCGCCGGAAGAGTATGCCCCACTGCATGTGGATGCCGTCCGTGTCGAAGCGGTAGCGCATCGTGTGGAATCGGAAGTATAGATAGGGGAAGATGAAGGGGAAGGCCACATTGGCCGCGATTGCCTGCACCAGGTAGTAAGTCAGCAGGCTTTCGCGAGGCCGCTCGATAGCCACGATGTGGGGCGGAATCGGCGCAGGGGACATTCCTCAGTGTAGGGGTTATCTAATCTGCGTCGTGTGTTTGTTTACCGGTGACATCGAGATCTACACCATGCGTTGCCAAGTATGAACCGGGCTGGTGGGGCACGCGAAAATGTACGAATTTATGCTGGTCCAGTTTTTTAGGTAATGCTAAAAACTTAGCCGCAGGGCAAACTGCAACTGCCTCGGTGTGTTGTTTTGACGCAGGGCCGTAATGCGGCCGAAGTCACCGGCGGTGATGGAGGTGCTGGGGCCTCCGAAGACCACGCTGTTGGTGAGGTTAAAGAACTCGCTGCGGAAGTCGAGGCTGAATCGTTCTGTCAGCCGGAAGCGCTTTTCGATGAGGGCGTCCCAATTCCACTGACGGGGATTGCGGACATCGCCGAGAGTGCGGCTGACGTTGCCGAACTGAAATTGCGGAGTACGTGAGAAGGCGGCGGCGTTGAAGTATTGCACGCCGTCGACGAGATCAACGCTGCCAAGGCCAGCTTTCTGACCGGTGGAATTGGGACGCATACCGCTACCACCACCGAAGCTTGATGAATCGTTAGGAGATGTGACGACGACCGGTGTGCCACTTTCGATGCTGAGGAAGCTACCGATGCCCCAGCCATTGGCGATCTGGCCAAGGAACTTGTTACTGGTTAATTTCGGGAGGTCATAACGGGTGGAAAGACGAACGACGTGAGGGACGTGCTGGTAGGACAGGGAGCGGTCGCAACGATAGCAGTAGTTGTTCTGGTAGCCAGGGGAAGGGCCAAGGAAGCCGCCCAGCTCTGCGGTGTTGTCGATTGTTTTAGAGAAGGTGTAGGCAAAGAGGACGGCGAGGCCGTTCGAATAGCGGCGTTCCAGGCGGGCCTGAAGGGCATGGTAGTTCGATTGGCCTACACCGACCTGGGAACCGGCGACAGAAGTGAACTGGGGATAGGGACGCAGGAGTTGACCGCGTTGCACGGTGGGCAGGCTGAGTGAAGAAGTAGGGTCTGTGATGATGTTGAAGAAGGGGTTGGGAACGGTCGCATTCACTGCACTGCCGAGCTGCGCTACGGTGTCTGGATTGAGTTGGTTGTACTGGATGCTGGATGGCAGGCGGTAGGCGTTATTTGCGGCATAGCCGACTTCTGCAACCCAGCTCCAGGGGAGCTGACGTTGGACGTCGAAACTCCATTGGAGTTGGAAGGGCAGGGCCTGATTGCGCAGCGGCCCCCCGATGCCTTGACCGAGCAGCGTGTTCAAGCCGAGCGAGTTGCCTGTTGGTTGCAGCAGGCCGGTGGGCCAGGGGTTGCTGAGATTAAATTGAGGAGTGACGCCGTCGGCCAGGGCGACAAGTGAAGAGGTGGATCGCGAGAAGCCGAGGGACTGGTCTGTATTGGGAACGAGAGGGTGGTGGAAGATGCCGATGCCACCGCGCAGGACGGTTTTGGTATTGAGCTGGTAGGCGATGCCCAGGCGTGGGTCGAACATATTGCGCTGAACTAACTGCGTGCGCCGACCAGGGATGTCTTTGGTGCCGACAAAGCCGAGACCACCCTTAAGTTGGAAACCGGGCACTTGAAGAGGTGAAGCGGAATTGAGGTCGAGAAACACGTATTGATTTTGGGTTTCTGTGCGCGGCGTCTCTATCGAGTAACGCAGACCGGCCGTCAGAGTGAGCTTATTCGTCATGCGCCACTCGTCTTGAACGAACCAGGCGTTATAGAAATGATGATGTTCTTCGCGGGGACGAATGTTGTGGCCGACGCCGGCGACTTCAAGGAAAAGATCTGCAAGGCCATGACCAGAAGCAGCTGCCTGAGCTTGTGGGTTGGGGCCCCCGGTGAAGGAACCGCTAGCGCCGATGGTGAGGGGCTGGGGGTTGTCGATTGAGACCACAAAACGACGCCAGTCATAACCGAACTTGATGGAGTGCTTGCCGAACTGCTGGGTGGCCTTGAGCTGATATTGAAGAGTGCGCGACACGACGGAATTGGATGCAGTGCCTTGCGGACCGAGGCCACTTAAGCGGCCAATATTGACAACTGGAAAGTAAGCTTGGCGGGGGGCTGTGGCGACGCTGGCGGCAACGCCAAGTGTTTTGGCGTCGAAGCCCAAGCTTAGGGGAATGCGATTGGTCTCGCTCTGATTCAGCGAGAAAAGGTGTTCGATGAGGAAAGTAGGTTTGACACTCCAGATATGATTCGCGGCCCAGTTGATACCGGGGATACGGTTGGGGGTCTGAACAGGCGACGCGAAGTTACCGAAGACGCTGGGTTGCGCGTTGAGGTTTTCGAATTTGTTGTACCGCGCAAAAAAGCTGTGGGCATTCGAGAACTGGTGGTCGACTTTGGTATCGATGCGGTCACCGTCGAGGGAGTTTGGGGCCGAACTGAAAAAGTTATTGATGTTGCTGCCGCCATCCCCGCGCTGGTTGGGATTCGGATAGTACTTGACCAAGTTGGTTGCAATTGCGCCAAGCTGGGCAGATGGGATGATGTTGCCAGCAAAGGGATCGCGGATATATCGTGTGGTGCCGGTAGGGCGCGCTGGATCGAGGCGGGTGGTGCGTGGATCAAAGATCTGCACGAGAGCCCCATTGGCGAGACGTGTATCGGAGAAGTTTCCGGCTCGTTCAAGAGAGGTGGGGACGGAGCCGGTGAAGCTGCCGATGCTGCGCTCGCGGAGGCCTTCATACGCAGCGAAGAAGAAGGTCTTGTTCTTGCCGTTGTAAAGTTTTGGGATCACCACGGGGCCGCCGACAGTGCCGCCAAACTGGTTGCGACGGAAGGTGCGGCGCGGCTGGCCGGCGCGGTTGGCGTTGAAGCCATTGGAATCGAGGACAGAATTGCGCAGGAAGTTGTGGAGAGTGCCGTGGAGCGAGTTGGTGCCACTGCGCATGGCGAAGCTGATGAGGCCGCCGCCGGTGCGACCGAATTCTGGAGCGTAGGGTGAGGTGTTGACCTTGAATTCCTGGATGGAGTCGACTTGAGGCATAGCCGATACCTGATTGTTGTAAGTACCGGTGTTAGATGCGCCATCAATGAGTATCTCGTTGGTCGCGCCGCGCCCGCCGTTGATGCGGAAGTTATTCGTCGTGGATTGAGAGGCAGTATTGATGCCTGCATTGAGGCCGCCAGTGACACCGGGGGCCAACGTGAGTAAGAGCATCGGATTGCGGACGTTGAGGGGTATCGATTTGAGGAATTGGTTCTCAATGACAGAGCCGCGGTCTGCATTTTGGATATTGAGAAGCGGGGCAGCGGCTTCGACAGAGATGGTCTGTTTGATCTGGCCGGTTTCAAGCTTCAGAGTGACGGTGCGTTGCTGGGCTACTTCAAGAACCAGGTCATTGACTTCGGCATCGCTGAAGCCAGAAGCGCTGGCAGTAAGTTGATATCTGCCTGGAGCCACGGGTGGAAGGAAGAAGAGGCCCTGGTTATTGGTGGAAGTTACTGTCGCGACGTTGGTAGCGAGATTACGGACCGTGATCTTTGCTTTTGGGATGGAGGCACCGGAGGGGTCCGTGATGGAACCGGAGACGGTGGCATTTTGGGCCCACAGGGAGCCAGCAAGAGAAAGTGCAGAAATCAGAATGAAACACAACTGAAACATATCTTTTCAGATTAGTCGTTTTTGTCGGAATTTTCAATGAAGTGGGGGCCAGGAAGGAGGTGGGTTGAAGTGGGGCAAGGAGGGACGCGAGGAGGGAATTAGGCGTCACGTCGGCGGATAAGGCGCAGAACCGGGCAGGAGCGGGATACGAAAATGTATCAGTTCCATGCTGATCCGGTTTTCCTCGATGCACCTGCCGAGCGGGGCGGGACACGATGCGCAGATGATGGCTAAGTTGATGCCGATGGGGATGATCTATGTGCCGAGGGTGGCGGAGATTAGACGTTCGCCGAAGGTGCTAACGTCGTGGAAGGATTGTGCAAACGGGGCGAATGTGTTGCTGGAAATGGTGTTGGCGGTGGCTGGGTAGGGGGAAAGTTTGGAGTGGCAAGCTGAAGGCGCTTTGTCGCATCTGGCCGGGCTGTTTTCGGTTGCGTGATCGGCGGTGGGTGGAGAGGATCTCCTGGTAACGTGCCCGATGGCAATGGCCCCTGAAACTTCCAGGCAAGACGAAAATACTTTAGCCGCCGCCCCTTTTGTGGCCAAGTTCCACTGTACCTCCTTTGGATAGAAAAATTTCTCGCGGCAACGCCAATGGTTGCTAGAAATTTTCCTTCTTTGGTGGCGAGTATGGCTCCGATTTTAGGTGGTGTCAAGTTTCCAATTTCGACAGTTTCAAATTTCGACAGGGGGAGGTGACCTGCGACCATTTTCTGTACCAGCGGTAAATAGTAAGCTGCCATTTTTACGTAGCAGTCAAATCGTGAACTTGCTTGGCTTCATAGGCCAAGACCTGCGCCGCAAACTCGCTCGGTGTCCGGTAATCCAGGCTG
>JBBRBI010000109.1:0-17294 GCA_038206015.1 Bryobacterales bacterium
CGCCGGGGGCTTGGGCGGCGGCTAGGCAGAAACAAGATTAGCCGTCAAGATGGGTTGCTCGAACGCATACCCTCAATCGTCGCGACCTGCTCTCACTTCCTTCGGCTTGCCTGCTCGCTGCGGTGCCAGACCCGATGACCCTTGAGATTCTGAATCTGGCCGCGCGTGCGCCAAGCGGGCACAACACCCAACCTTGGACGCTTCGGGTTGTTGCGAACAACCGCTGGATTCTCGGTATTGCGGCAAAGCGCCGACTGCCTGCGGTCGACCCGATGGCGAGAGAGACCCTGCTATCTCTCGGGACATTCCTGGAAAGCCTCGTAATCGCTGCGATGCACTTTGGCCATTCGATCCAATACGAGACCATCGCGCAATCGCCGCTCGATAGCGAAGTGCTCGAACTCCGTCTTGGCAAAATCGCCGCTGCGCCGCAGCAACTCGATCAGCTGAAAATGCGGAGAACCGTTCGAAACGGTTTGCTCCCAGGTCAAATCAAAACTGGTGACCTCAAGTTCACGCTCGACGGGCTGGAGAGGATCGAATACTTCTCGACCGGCTCCGCCGCCGCCAAGTATCTGGCAGAAGGAACCGTTGAAGCGAATAAGATCCAAGCATGGCGCGAACCCGCCGAAGTTGAACTTTCCAACTGGATTCGCTGGTCTGAAAAAGAGATTGCTGCGCGTCGCAATGGTTTAACGCCAGCCAGCATGGAAATCGATGGCTTGGCAGGATGGTACGTAAGTCATTTCTACAATCGCGCTTCTGTCATGACTAAGGCCTTCCGGGAGAAATCGATCAACCAAGTAAAGGAGCGCGTTGACCAAGGAGGCGGGTGGCTGGTGCTGTCCAGCGGCGACAACTCGATCACGGATCTAATCGAGACTGGACGCTGCGCGCAGCGCATGTGGCTCCGACTGCGGGAAAGAAAACTTGCCATCCATCCGATGACTCAGATGCTCGAAGAAGAGCCGTGGCGAGAAAACGTGGCAAAGACGCTCGGGACCGGCGGCGTGCCACAGTTTCTGTTTAGGCTTGGATACCTAAACTCCTATCCATTGCCTGCAAGTCGGCGAATGCCAGCGGAATGGATTCTGACCTAGACGTTACTTCGGCTTCGAGCCAACGTCGGCAACACACCTAAAGCCGATATCAGAGGCCTTGTAAGCCGCCGGCACGCTCGCGAAGTCGACACTCGCGTTCTTGAGCAGAGGCCGCAGATAGCTGCCACCCCGGATCTGCACCCACAGGTCCGTCTCAAGGGGCTCCGGCTTCATGATCGCAGCAAAATTACGCAACGCACCAGGGCTCGGCTTGGCCCGCTCATCCACCCATTCAAAGACATTTCCAGCGAGATCCATTGCATCGTAAGGGCCTTTGGAATCGCGCCAACTGCCTACTTCTTTAGGCCCTTTCAACCCTTTTAGCGATCGATTGTCCTGTACAACGGCCATCTCTGGCAAGTGCTCGTAGCCCCAAGGATAAGTTCGCCCCATGGGCCCACGGGCAGCCTTTTCCCACTCGAGAGACTGCGGAATACGCTTTCCAGCCCAAATAGAAAATTCGCGTGCATCGAGGAAACTCAGGTTTACAACCGGAAGCTTCCTGGCGGCTTCATCATTGGGGAAGTTGTCCGGTAACGGCCAGCCCCGATCCAAGGTGAAGCTCTTGTAAATCTCGTTTGTAACTTCGTGAGCATCGATGTAAAACGCTTTAAGTGTGCGTTTCTGATTCGCCTCGCCGACCAGGAAGTCACCTTCCCTAACTAACACCATCTCGCCGGTAGATGTGCTTAGCTTTGCTGGCAATTCGTCAGGCAATTGCACTGAATCCCGCTTACTCGAAGTACCCGGACCTGGACGTTTTGTCACCACATTGATCACCAGCAGAATAAGGATCAGCAGCGCCACCGCACCGGCCCCAATCAGGATCCGCTTTGGAATCTCAGGCCGAGGATCGCTCAGCTTCGTGATCGTCTTCTCGTCACCGGTCTCCAAGGTTCGCAGGACTACCTCAAGGTCTCGAATAATAACCTCAAAATCTGCAGGTCGCTTTAACTTATCTTTTTCGGTGCAGCGCTTGACCAATTCCACCACCGCCGTCGGTACCTTGGCATCAATCAATGGCTTTGGATCTAACGGTTCGTTCAGGATCTTGAAAAATACTTCGTTGACGTTTTCAGCCTTGAAGGGCTTAGCGCCCGTAAAGAGCTCAAACATGACAATGCCAAATGCGTAGATATCGACTTTGTCCGTAACATTTTTGGATGTCACCTGTTCGGGGGCCATGTAGTAAGGAGTGCCTAGAGTGTAGCCAGTGCGGGTGATCGACAGGTCCTTCGTCTTGGCGATCCCAAAGTCCATTAGCTTGACGTTTCCGGCCTGGCTCATAAACACGTTATCCGGTTTTAGATCCCGATGAATGATGCCCAGATCGTGGATGTGTTTCAGTCCTCGAGCCAATTGGACCAGCACCTTCAACTTTTCGACCACCGTCGTCAGTTGGCCCTGTTGGATGGATGCTCGCAGGTCGTTGCCCTGTAAGTATTCCATCACCATATAGGGGCGTCCCTCATGTTCGCCAAAATCATAAACACGAATGATGTTTTCGTGCGAGATGGAGCCGGCCGTTTGAGCCTCGCGAAGAAAGCGCTTTTTGGTGTCTTCGTCCAGCATCCCGCTGTCAGTCAGAATCTTGACGACAACCGTTCGGTTGATAAGCGTGTCGAGAGCCCTATAGACGTGCGACATGCCGCCACCGAGGAACTGCTCGAATTTATACTTGCCAAGCTGCTGCTGTTGCATCAGTTGCCAGAGCGGGCCACGTTGCTGGTGCACTGCAACCCGGCCAAATAACCTTTCCGAAATAGAGGAATGGGCATATCAATATCGAGAATCATCGACAGCGGTCTTCCCTGATCATCCGTCATGATTTTCGTACCGGAGCGCTGATACCAAAGCACCGTATGCGACGTGGCTGAATTCTGATTCCAACGCTCAGCGTCGTTAAACCATTGAAACACGCCCAATGGGCCGTCAAAGCTGACGGTGCCGCCGCCGACGATCGTGGTGCGCACGCCAACTCCCTGTCCATTCCAGATGAATAACTTGGCCGGGCTGCTGGCATTCTTGAATTCACCATTCTGCCCGTCGACAGAAAGCTTCACTTCGCGCTTCATCTCTGCATTCAACTTGATCGAGTATTTGAAGTTAGGGCTGGGATTCATCCCGTATGCCGTTGTCGTCACTGACGCGAAGCGATTGAAGGCCGCAACAAACTGCGGCGTCAAAGCCATCGACGGGCCTGGGACCGCCCGGTATTCCCCGCCCTGATTCAAGAGCATGGACTTCAGCTTCGTTTCATAGAAAGACCATAGCGCACCGGTTTGTGGCGCGAAGATCGCATTGAATTCCATGATACTCGCCTGAACCTTTGAATTCGGATTAAACGGATACTTTGAAATCAGATCGCTAAATGCTTTGCAGAAGCCCGCACCCGCACCATTCAGTTCTGCCGGACCCAAGCTGCGCAGGAAGGATTCGACGTACTTGATCGGGGCCTCCATGATCGCCAGAACCTGCCCGTCCACTTTATCTACTGGATCGGGTCGAAATTTTTGTGCGACATTGCGTGCAGCTAACAGTGCGGTGTTGGCCAAAACAAGGCTTTGCGCGGCGGCTGGATCTTGCGCTGCCTGGCTGGCGGGCATGCCGGAGATCTGTTCGATAGATCCCTGAAGCTGCAACAATCCGCCCATGAACGGTTGGTTGTCACCACCAATCAATTGGCCTGCGCTCGACGGATTTACTAATAATTGGGTCGGCTGAAACTGCTCTGAGATACTCTTCTCAGACACCGCCGTGTGTTTGGACGCCAGGAACACGGCTGCCAGTAAGGGGCTCTGATTGCCCGAATGCAACTTCAGCTTTTCAGAAGCGTCTTTGAGGCTGGCATATCGAAGCACTGACACGCCTTTCAGGTAAGCCTTCCACTGCTCTGAGTAATCCCTGTAATAGCGAGAGCGCAATCGCTGCTCGAGTTCAGTGAGGTTTACGCTCAGCTTGACCTCCTCACCCAACACCCAGGCCTCACCACCGAAGTACTTGGGCAGATTCTTGAACGCGTCCTGCATCCAGGTAAATCCGTCTTTTGAAAACGCCCCCTGGACTTCTTTGTCAACTCGGACAGCCTTGAATCCGTCCGGGTAAAGTTTGTTGTAGTTGATGTTGGGGTTAGCGCGATTGGCCTCGGCCAGAATCGCATTGTAGAGCCTTTCTTCACCTGAGAACTGCTTCAGGAATCTCCGGGTTCTTTCCACGGTTCCTGCATCGTTATCGCGGGAGAAAGGATTGGATTGAAGTAACTCCTCAGCATAAAAATCGAACTGCTTTCCTACCAGGCTGTAGCGAGTTGGCTCCACCTGCTTCACCCCCTGCCAGTACTTCAGCAAGACCGGCGTCAAGAAGGTCTTGGAACTCTTATCTGGATTCGAAGTTGTGATCAGGTAAGCCTTGAGCGCGTTGTAAGTGACGATGTAGTCATCCTGAGGCCCAGGCGAGGGTGGCAGACGCCGCATGAAGTCTAATACAGAAGCCTGCGTCTCGCCAAACATCACATTTCGAAAGCTCTCAAAATACAACTTCCGCGAGGTAGGCAAAAGCGTCTCGCCCGTGTAGAGTCCCCAGCGCATCATCGTTGGCGCACCCTCGCGTTCGTAACCTCGTAATCGTTCTAAGACGCCCCGCAGGCGGTCGAGCTTAGTCAGGCTATCCAGGCTGGGCACCTCACCCTGCGCCACCTGAATCCCTCGCAAAGCCCGTGACGCATCGCGTAGCTCTGACTCCAGCGACTGATTATAAAAGTAACTGCTTGTAAAAAGAATGGTTGCGATGACGCCAAGCGCGCCGGCCCCGGCCAGTAAGGCGCGGCGCAAAGAATTGGTCTTTGTGCTCGCTGAAGCCGCACCAAGAGCCGCCCTGTCTTTCAACAGCACTTCGCTGAAGAACCGGGTAATGAACATCCACTGCGGCATTCTGCGTTGTGTGCCAGCCGCATCGGAAATCAATACCGGACGGACACCGCTGAAATAAAACCCTCGCACAAAGGGAGAAACGGCAAGTTGACTTGGGCGACACAGATCCACCAGAAAAGTGGTTGCAGCCTGCTTGAGCTTTCGAAACTCCCGAGGAAACTCGTACACGGGCGGGCGGCCCTGCTGGTTCGCATCGCGCTCTTGCAATCCAACGCGGCGTTCGGCCAGACTTCGAAACAATTCTTCGAGCAGGTCAGAAAACTTCTTTGCGGCGACTTCAGCATAGACGCCTTGTGTCGTCATGTCCGTAATCGGAACGGTGGCACCAAACACCTGGGTAACTTCGTCGTTGCTCAAGTAGGCAACGTAATTGGAGAAGTTGGGCATCAAGTCGGCCTTGGTAAACATCACGTAGACCGGGATACGGGCACCCAACATTTTCGACATCTCGATCAGACGCTGGTTGAGAATCCGCGCCTTGGCGCTCATCGTCTCAGAAGAGTTCTGCTGGAAGAATTCTTCGACGCCAACAAACATCAGCACACTGCGCGGGGCAGGCTTAGACCCGGTCCGCAGTGCTGTCATTCCACTGGGAGCAAAGCGCTCAGAGAAAGCATTCCAAAGCTTGTCGTTCTCAAGCAAGGTGGGAGCGGCCTCGACAAAGACAGTCTGCTTGGCAAGCCAGACATTGGCGGTGCGCGTTTGCACCAGTTGATTGCCTTCCTGGTAGACCAATCCCGCCAACAGCTCTGGCTCCAAACCACTGCGGGTAATCAGCGATGTCTTAGCCGAACCACGCGCACCCATCACAAACACAACCGGCATTGACTGAAGGCTCGTCCCGGTTGCCTGGAGCTTCCTGTCGGCCTCTGCCAGGACAAAATCAAGTTCGGCACCCTGTTCGCCAGCCAGTGCGAGCGCTCTCTTGCGCCTGTTTGCTGCAACTTTCCAGTAGATGGCAAATCCGGCGATAGCGCTTCCGATCAGCCAAAACAGGATGCGCACAAACCAGACGTCTCCGCCCTTCAGGCTGACCCAATTGGGCATGTACCAGCCGAGCACCATCCATCCAATCCAAAGCAGCGCGGTGATTCCGTAGAAGAGCATTTCCTGGGTTCTCCTTGTTTACCGGCGCGTCAATTCCTGAGCCAGCGAACGAAGTTCGTCGGCACCCGATCCGAGCAAGACCTTGTAAACGACGAAGGCAAGCACAGCCATCACGCTGAGCCCTCCCCCGACATAAACGAGGCGTTGGAACCATGGGTCCTGCGTCGAAAGGACAGCATCATGAGGCGGCAGTTCTCCCGATGGAGACAGCGGAGGCATGGCACCACGAATGCGTCTGCATTTGTCTATACAGGAGTCGACGATTCGTTTGAGTTCAGCCTTGCCACCTGCGCTATAGCGGCCTTCAAAGCCGAGGCTGATTGCCAGCGCGTAGACCTCAAGTAAGTCTGAGGTAGGAAGGCTATCCGGCTGTCGAATGATGTTCTCCAGATTCTGAAAGAAGATTTCGCCGGCGATGTGGACGCCGAAGAGCTCTTCCTGTAGCGGCTTGCGGCGCCAGTCGGCGAAGACCGGTTGGTTCTGAGTGAGAATCGTCTCATCGAGATAGGCAACGATCGCAAAAGTTGCCAATTTGGTCTCTTCTTCGGAAAAGCTCTTACGTCGCGCTTCTTCCGTTGACTGCTTCAGGGAAGCCTTTATGTGCTCGCGCAGACCGTAAGGGTCCTGCGACATCTGGGGATTGGCCCATACACGCACCACTGCTGTCAGCGGCTCTTGGAAGATTACCGCGAGTGTCTCGCGTTCCATCAAACTTGGGCTCTGCATAGCTATTTCCTAAGCCTCCAGGATCACGATTAGTTCAATTTCCGCCGACGGAAACTCGCCTGGCACGTAAACACCAATTTGCTTGAGTCGAGCGATCTGCTGCCAGCAGGGGCCAACTCTGGAGATCGTGAAATACTGCATCTCTGTTTTGATCTGAATCTCAGGTGGCGGGATCGGCATGTGGTGCAATTCAAGCCCCGGAAACGCCGTCTGCACAAGTCGCTCAATGAAATCACGGGAGCACAACTTGATCAGTTGCGGCACTCTCGTGATGAGAGTGGCCTCGCCTGTTTGTGCGCGCACGCCTAGTATCCAGCGCGACTTGGCTAGGCAGCGGTCGTCGGAAATGGTGCCTTCTTGTAGATACGGCGCGTAAGTCGTCAGCGGAATCTGCATCGCGCTCGACGGCAGAATCGTCTCAAGCGCTTCGCGTATATGCTTGTCCAATTCCGGGAAGCAGCGCTCCGGTTCTGCGTGATTGTACAGAGGCAAATCACTAGGGTCGCGTTTCAGATTGAAGGTACAAAGCGCACCACCCAGCTTTAATAACTGGCGGTACAACTCTTCGGGGTGCCCCTTTTTAACTGCAAAGGTATGTTTCAGATCGGCAATGGCCGAGTTGATACAGTGCAAATACCAGAAGCTGGCAACATCGCGCTGGCTCATGCCACCCAACTTGGCGCTGGCACGCTCCGGGCGCAGGGCTGTGCCCTTGGAGGCTAGAATCTCGACGAGCCGATTGAGCATCATCATCAGGCGGCGCGATCCTTGAATCGTTATCAGCGGGGGAATAAAGTCCGGGTCGAAAACCAGGTTGCCTGCACCGTCGCGCATGACCCGGCCAATGGGGAGGCTGGTGAGACTGGGGTCCAATTCCTGATCGAGCACCAAGCGGAAATTCTTGCGGCCAAGCATCACCGGGCGCTCTTCGGTACCGCCGTTCTCATCGACAATCTTGCGCTCGGTGGGCGCAAAGCGAGTGGACTCATCGCTACAGTTGGCCCCCCCAGGATTGTACGGGGGCAGCACCAGGTAGACAGTTGCATAGCGGGCGACGGGGCTGATTAAATCGGCAATCGGTCGACTCTCCGGCAATGCGTCTGATTCAGGCATCACGAAAGCCAGACCGTCGGCCATGAATCCGCGAGCGTGCAGAAGCTCAATACGGCCATTCTTCAACGCTTCCTCGCTCCACTCGATTCCGGCGAACCCGTAGGCCGAATAATAGAGCGACTGCGACGTGAAGTCGATCAGATCTTCGAAATAGCGTTTCTGGGCTTGGAAGTGGTGCGGGGCAAGGTGCATCCCCTCAGACCAGACAACACGCGAAAGTTGCTTCATCGCTGATGAGATCTCAGGCTATCATAAAGGCAAGATTTCTTAGGTTTTCACTCATGTCCTTCGAGTCCACTTATCAACTAATATCGCCGATTGGCGAATCGCCGGAAGCGCTGTCCTACCGCGCAGTCATCAAGATGACCGGAGAGGAGGTGTGGATTCACATCATCCGGCCGGATTCAACAGCCCTCTTTGAACTAGCCAGGAAGCAATTTTCGGCGGGGTCCTTTGGGGACAGACCGATCCTGGAGGTGATGCAGGAAGGCGTCAAATCCTATGTAGTTACGCGCCCGCTGCCGCCCGGCGCGACGCTGGTGGATTGGTTGAGATCACTGGGACAGGCGAAGACGCCAGACCCATTGACGCAAGCGGGTGCGTTTCAGTACACGGGCTTTGCCCCGCCGCCGCCACAGCAGGTGACGCCACCTCAGCCAGCGTTCGAGACACAGGAGATGCCGACTTACGGCAAGCCTCCGCAACCGCCTCCGCCGAGTGCGCCAATCCCACCGCCTCCTCCTGCGCCAACTGCGATCGCAGCGCAGCCGCAGGCTAGCGATGAATTCGCGCGCATGTTCCAGGCACCTCAGGCACCACTAGCGGCGGCACCAGCGTCTTCCTTCGCCCCACCGCCGCAACAATCCAAGCAAGAGCCGGGCGAGTTCACTCGAATGTTCCAATCCCCGCTGATGGACCACACCCCTGCGCCTATAAATCCGATTACGAATCCGATTGCGCCACCGCCATCGCAGCAGGTTGGTGAATTCACTCGGATGTTCAAAGCGATCAATGCCCCAAGCGTCATGCCAGTATCGAGCCCCGCGCCCTCCATCCCTGCGGCTGGTCCAGGTGATTTCACCCGCCTCTTACAGACACCCTCTGCGGGAGCGATGAGCACGCCACCTGTTGCGCCACCGCCGTTTGGAGGCGGCACGGCGAGGCCAAGTGCGATGCCAACCGCACCATCGTTCACACCGCCGCCGTCTCAATACGGCGCCGCACCCCACAGCCCCGGACAATCCATGTCGGCCATGCCTCCCGCTTCCGCGCCCGGAGCCAGCGGTTCGAGTTCACCCTTCAATCCATCGCCAATTGGCACTCCCAGCTACGCGGCGCCATCGGTGAGTATGTCGGGGATGGGCGCACCGTCAATCTCAAGCTCAGGGGAAGTCCAGGGCCCACACGTTGGCATGCCGTCGTTTAGTGCAGGGCATGTCTCGGCACCATCGCTTTATTCAGGCGGCAGTTTTTCGCTTGACGATCTACCTGGCTTCGGTCGCGGTGCCTCTGGCCAACCGGGCAATGTTGCAGCTCCCGCAGCAGGCCCACTTTCGGCCGGCAACGCGCCCATGAATCCGAATGCACTGTCCAGCGGCGACGGGGCAACCAGCTTTTTCAAGGCCCAACAGCAGCCCTTGCGTCCAACCGCCGCGCAGGCACCAGCGCAGGCGGGGCCAGGCGACTACACTCGCATGATGCAGGTGCCACCGGCGGCCTCGGCACCGGCAGTTGGCGTGCCACTGCCTAAGTCGAATACCCCACCGCCAGCGCCCGCCCCATTGTTTTCGCAACCAGTTGTACCAACTGCAGCGCCGGTTCCACCCGCAGCACCGCAGCCCCCGCCAGCCGCGCCAGGAGGCTTCTTAAAGGGCATCAGTCCCTGGCTCATCATCGGCAACGTGGTGATTCTTGTGATGGTCATCGCGCTGGTCTACGTCATCGTGAGATCCAGCCACTAGATCTGAATTGCCTTAGACCCGGCAGTAATCAGGACGCCAATTCACAATTGCCATCTTGATTTCTTTTGGGGTCGTCAACTTGCCCTGCAGCACCTGCCCTACCAAGCCAGGCAATTCAGCATCCGGGGCAAAGCGTAGCGCGACGATCTGGCCTACCGCCAGGCCACTTGCTTTTGCCGCCAAATCCGGGGCCAGTATCCGTTCAAACCGCATCCGCTCTTCCAGCCGAATCGTCCTGTCCTGCGCCGCCAGGGCTGAGGTCCGGGTGAGTGTGGCCATAACGACAAATCCAACTGCCAGCATCAGCGCCTCGCCCATATACAAGCTAGGGCTCGAAATGAACACCTTTGCCGTCCAAACGAAATGGATCAGGACGATTGGTGCCAGGACGAAATGAAACGGGGGGTGAAACCGTGCGTGATTCTTGTAATTCTGAACTTCGTTAGCCATGTTGTTCTCCTCGTTATTTGGCTGCAGCGGCCTGTAGCGTAAAGTCTTCGCCGGGGTTGATGAATTGATTCTGCTCAAATTCATACTGCCGGTCATGCAAATCGCGGTAGCGCCCGTTCATGGCCATCAACTCGCCATGCGTCCCGCGTTCCACGATTTCACCGGCCTCGACTACCAGAATCTGGTTTGCCGTACGGATAGTCGACAGTCTATGCGCGATCACAAAAGTCGTTCGACCGTGTCGCAAGGCGCGCAGTCCATCCTGGATCAGCGCCTCGCTCTCACTATCCAAACTCGACGTCGCCTCATCCAAAATCAAGATCTTCGGGTCTGCCAAAATTGCCCGGGCGATCGCGACACGCTGCCGCTGCCCGCCAGACAGCTTGACGCCACGCTCGCCGACAATGGTGTCGTAGCCCTTCTCAAAACGCTCGATAAACTCAGCGCAATGCGCGATCAGGCAGGCTTCTTCGATCTGCGCACGAGTTGCGCCCGGTTGGGCGAAGGAGATGTTCTCGGCAATCGTGCCATCGAACAGAAAATTCTCCTGGAACACGACCCCTAGATTTGATCGAAAGTCGCGCATCTTCAGACCCTGAAGGTCGCGCCCATCCACCAGCACCCGTCCGCTCTTGGGCTGATTGAAATTCATCACTAGACTGATCATCGTGCTCTTGCCAGACCCGCTCGACCCAACCAGTGCCGTCGTGGTCCCGGCTGGAGCATTAAAGCTGATGCCATTCAAAACCGGCGCACCCGCCGCATATTCAAAATTCACGTTCTCAAAAGCGATGTCGCCCCGCAGCACGCCCACCGCTTCTTTGCCCGCATCCTCAGCATCTTCACCAGGGACATCCAACACTTCGCGAATGCGATCCAGTCCAGCGAACGCCTCAGTAATTTGTGTCCCGATCGACGCCAGTTCCACCACCGGCATCGCCACCATGCCAGTGAAAGCCGCATACATGAAGAGGTCGCCCAATGTCATCTCGCCGCGCATCACAGCGCTCCCACCGAACAGAAAGATCACCATGCCGATCGCACCGACAATCATCGACGAGAAAGCCATGACAAACGACACGCCGGTCATCGACTGCGCGATGTTACGAAACAGCTTGTGAACGCCTTTGGCGAATACAAGTTTTTCGCGCCGCTCTGCAGTGTAGGCTTTAACAACCCGAATGCCGCCGAGGCTCTCGGTCAGCCTACCGGTAACCTGCGCCGAGATCTCGCCGCGTTCGCGAAACAGCGGACGAAGTTTCTTGAACGCATAGGACATCACGCCGCCAAACACCGCCAGCACGCCAATCGTCAGCAGCGTCATCTTCCAGTTGAGATAAAACAGAACGCCCAAACAGAGCACCGCGCTAACCAAGCCTCCGGTCAACTGCACCAGACCGGTACCAACCAGATTGCGCACACCTTCAGCGTCCTGCATGATGCGGGAAATTAACTGGCCCGTCTTCATCGAATCGAAGTAACTCACCGGTAACCGCTCGATGTGAGCGTGCACCCGCTTGCGCATTTCCGTAATGGCCCGCTGGGCCGCGACGCCCAGTATCTGAGCCACCGCAAACGCCGTTAGCGCCTGCACGATCGTCGCGCCCAGGGCGATAAATGCCACTGTCTTGAGCATGTCTCCCCGGCCCTTGCCAATCACTTCATCGATCACATACTTAGTCGAAGCCGGCAGCACCAGACTGACGCCACGCGTCACAAGCATCAACGAGAGCCCCAGGGCCAGGCGCCAGCGGTGCGTCCACACCAGTGCGCGCGCCTCAATAAAAGCCTTCGAGTAATTGATCTTCTTCTTCGCTGGTTTGTCGCTCATTTTTTCTCTTCCTGCACTGCTTGAATCACTTCAGCCAACTGCATGCCATCCAGCTCCTTCAACATCCCGTCTTCCGCTCGGCAAAAAAACTTCCGCAGCACCCCGCCGACAATTCGCCCTACCGGGCAGGTGCAATTCTCGCGGTTCCCGGGCACCTGCAACGCGGGTCCAAGCTCCACAGCGCGATAGATATCGCCAAGGGTAATTTGGTCAGGCGAACGTGTCAACAAGGCGCCGCCGTTTTGCCCCTTGCGCATCGTCACCAGCCCGGCTTTGACCAACATCCCGCAGACACGGCGGACAACAACCGGGTTGGTTCCAACGCTCTGGGCAATTCTGTCCGAGGTCACAACCATCCGATCCCCAAACGCAATCATCCCCGCGCTGTGAACGGCTACGGCGAATCTTGTGTTCGTGGACATCGCTGAATGTAACTATTATTGTTACATTTCAGGGCGGCGTCAACTAAAAATTATCGGTCGCCGCTACGGCTTGCCCGCGAGGTACGTTGATCGCTCGAATGGCACGAAGCTAAAAGTAGTCCAATCTGTTTAAGCCCTGAGGGCGCTAACCTCAAGTCATGCGTTTATCAGTTGCGCTATTACTGCTTGCCATCCCGTCGCTTGCCCAGAAGCCACCGGCACTTGCAGACCTGGCATGGCTCGAAGGCAAGTGGTCTGGCCTCTAGGAAGGTCGCCTCTGCGAAGAATGGTTTTCGGCCCCCACTGCGGGCACCATCGCGGTCTCGTTCCGAATGACAGCCAAGGACAAAACCGTCTTACTCCAGTTCGGCACAATCACCGAACAGAACGGCGGCATCGTACTTCTCATGCGCAGCTTTGGCCCACAGATGCAGCCCTACGACGAAATGCTTCAACTCAAGCTTGCCAACGCCGACGCGAAAGCGCTCGAATTCACCAACCCCACGCACACCAAGCCCAAACGGACCCTCTACATTCGCGAAGCCCCCGACTCTCTACGTGTTCGCTCCGAGATCCTCCACGACAATGGGAAAGAAGAGGTTCACGGCTTCACGATGCAGCGCGCTGCTCGCCCCTAGACAGCAGTGCGATGACGTCAAGCGGAGAGGGTAACGATTTGACGATGCTCATTTCGAAGCCGTGGCCGCGCCCTTCTTTGCCGCAACCTGCTTAGCAAGCTTCTTCACCTTACGAGGCAGACGTTTTTTGGCCGCCGCCACCGTGGGCTCATACCGTCCTACGGCGATCTCTACCGTTTTCGTGGCGGTACCCAAAGCGGCTCCGATTGTCGTCGCCGCTTGAACAAGCACGCCCGGTGCTTCCGGCATCGTCATTTTGAGATTGTACTTTTGCTTCGGCATATTGTGGCCGTTGGACCGCCAACCCGCTGCAACCGTTACGTGTGGCTAAGACTTGTTGACGCGGATGTCGTCTTCGATCTCGTAGATGCGGTCTTCGATCGCCTTTGTCGGCTTGCCTTCGGCCTTGGCCTCGGCCAGTTTTTTCTTCGCGATCGCAAGCTTCTTCTCTAGTGGTGAAGCCGCGACGGCCTTGACCGCAGTGGGCTTCACAACCACGGGCGCAAGGACAGTAGGCGCTGCCGCAACCGCCTTCTTGGCTGCAGCTTTCTTCGGCTTTAGCGACAAGCTGACCTTCTCGCCAAAATCCTCCAGCAGCTCACGCTGAATCTGGAGCAACTCGGTGGAAACCTCATGAAATCGGGCAATGAGTTCCTTCTTTGCTTGTCCGCGCAATTTGAGCCAGCTCTGCTTGGCATCTCTGTATTCCTGCAATGTTGACGACATAATCCTCGAACGGCAATTATAGCCGTTGCTGTTTCAGCTCCCCTGCTACAATCTTGCGTTCCAGACGATCCCGGCGATGCGCCAGCTCTTCCGTGCGCTCTAACCCCTGCGCCTCCACCGTGCACTCCAGCGCCATAAACAGGTTCTTCTCGGTGTGCTCGTAATACTTGGCAAGTTCCTCTAGCGCCTCGGCGCGGTGCGGATTCTTAGTCCGAGCCAGATCGCTCCAGATCCCCAAGGCCCCCGCCACGTTCTCGCGCTTCTTCTCCACCAGACCCCACTCAAACAAAGCCCGAAACAGCAGTTCATCCGACATCGGTGCGTCCACCGCCCGCCGGTACAAATCCGCCGCCTCGTCGAATCGATCCTGACTCACCAGCCAGCGAGCCAGCCCGCTCAGTTCCGCCCCATGCTGCAACACGCAGGCGGCAGGGTCGTCAAACACGGCGGGGATGATTGCCGCCAGGAATGCTAGCGACAAAATGTCCAGCGCATTGTGCTCCAGCACGGCTTTCAGCTTCCCCGCCCGCCGGGTCCGCAAATACTCAAAATACAGTTGCGGAATCAGTTCCCCCGGCACATCCCCCACCCGCTCATGCCCCAGAATCTGCCGCTCCAATTCCACGAGTCGGCAGGAAGCAAAGCGCAGCTTCCACAGGCGGCGCGCACCATAGAGCAAATCGACATGCTCCATGCGCGAAAACGGCGTCCGCTGCCGCGCCAGCGTGTAGCGGGTCTCAAGCAAGGGCTGGTCATAACTCCTGCCGTTGTAACTGACAAGGGTATCGAAAGCGCCGAGATATTCGGCAAGCGACGCCAGCGCGCTAGCCTCTTCGCCATGCTCACGAACAAACCACTGGCGAAGAACAAATCCGTGTTCCTCTACGCTAGCCGCTCCGATCAGAAACGCCATCGTCCCGGCCCCGCCTGCGAGGCCCGTCGTCTCTGTATCGAGATAAACCCAACGGCGCGCCATAAGGCCGCGAAGACGCTCCACCGTCACATGGCCATGCGCGTGTTCATAAGCGTAATGGCGTGTGACTTCCCAGTGCTTGCCCAGCGAGGTCTCCACCTCGACGCCGCCCAGGCAGGAGGCGTCTTCCGGCTCGACAGCCATCACCGGGCCACCGGTAAACCGCGCATCCACCTTTTCAATCCGTTTGCGGAGCAGTGCAAGCTGCGCCTGTAGGTTCGACTCCAAGATTCGACTTCTCTTCGCCTATTGTACGGCGACAATCGGCAATAAAGTACCAGAGGCCGACTATCTAGCGTTTCTTTTGCGCTTGGGGCGGAGCTGGCACCTTCTGGGATGCCGTAGCAGACTTCGCAGCGGCATCTGTTTGTGCCGCCACCACCGTCCGGCTCAGCAGGTTTCCCGCGCTGTCATAGGTGTAGGTGATCGATCCACCGCTGCCGTAATCGATCTTTGCCAGGCACCCGGCTGCATCGTAAGTGTAGTTCACCGAGGCAGCCGTCAACAGGCCGCTCAGTATCAGAATCCAGCTTAGTTTTAACATTGGGGTTCTCATTTCTTGTTTTTCTTTGAAGTCATGACCGGGCAGAATGATTCAACAGATTGGAGCCGCCGTATCCCGCTCGCATTGTCGGAAAGGAAACCCGCGCTATCGTTCGAAACCACGGTCCCGCCGTCGTTGGTGATCAAGGTACCTCCGTCGTTAGTGATCAATGTGCCGCCGTCGTTGGTGATCAAGCTTGCCAGCCATTCCGGAATGCTGCCGATGCCCGCGTAGGCGCTGGACCACAGAGTGCCCCCATCATTGGTAATCAGGCTGGCGATCAAAGTGCCACCGTCATTCGTAATCAACAGAGTGTAAGTCGTTCCGTCGATGCCGATCACTTTCCCGTCTGAATTTATTTTGAACGGTGGGAGCGGCACCGCAGGAAGGGCCTCAAAAACCGATAGCCCTGGCTTCGGCTCACTTGCCTTTGGGAGACTTGGCAGCGTAACATGCTGCGGCTTTGGCTGCTGCTTGAGCTGGTCTGCGGCCCACTTAAGGTCAGCACCAACTGCGCTGGCAACCGACGCAGCGGCGTCAGTAACAACTTTGGCAGCCGCCGCAGCGGCATCAGCGACCGCCTTGGCAGCCGCTGCAGTCGCTCTCCCAGCCGCGTTGAGTCCATCACCGATAGCTTGTATTGGGTTCCACCAATCAGTACCGAAGGGATCTGTGAAAAGGAGTGGATTCCCTCCCGCATACGCATACAGTTCACTCGCTTGGGGCTCTGCGCTGAAAATCGGGTCGGTGGAGAGAAAGCGTGCTGTCGAGGCATCGTAATGGCGAGTGCGTAAGTAGTACAGGCCCTCTCCCTCCTGAATTGCGCCATAACGCCCTTGCCAGGTGAAAAGACTCGGGGTGGTGCCAACATGATCTGCAATTTCACCATAGGGCGTAATCGCGTAAGTATCGGTAACGCTTCCAGCATTGTCGCTCAGGAATACAGTGTTACCCATCTCGTCGAAGTGATAGAAGTGCCGCTCGCCGCTTGCCGCCTCAATGCTGTAGAGCAGTTCACCGTTTGGCAAATATACAAAGTAGCGCAAGTCATTGCCATCCTGCCGAATGATCGATAGCGCCGGGAATTTCATCGCATGATTGAATAGATAGCTCTGAGTGCTGCCATTTACGGTGCTGGAACTCAATTCTCCCAGTCCGTCATAACTGAGCTGGGTTGAATTGACTGGATCAGCGACGCTCAACAGTTGACTTGCTAAATTCCAGGAATAGGATCGATTTTCCTGCGACGTCACATTGCCCAGTGAATCGTATGACGCTGATGCCAAATGCGCGTTGCGATCATAGCTAAACTGCTTGGCTTCATCGCGAAGCATGGGCGCTGTTGGCAGGTTTCGATCCGCCGAAATGATTTTTCCTGCCGCGTCGCGGACCAACTGGATCGATCCGAGCGTTCCATAGCTAATGCTGTTGGGCCTGCCATCGGCATCGTACCCGTAAGTGGTGGCAACTCCGTTTGGGAAGCTGTCCACCAGTCTTCGCGAGGCTGCATCGTAAGTATGCGTTCGAGCAACCCATCTTGACGGCTAATCTTGTTTCTGCCTAGCCGCCGCCCAAGCCCCCGGCGTCCGCCCCGCCAGTTCCCGCACCTTGACCTCCCCCAGCCCCGGCAGCAAGCCCGCCAAATACTCCCGCGCCGGCACGCCCAGCCTCCGACAGCTCTCCACCACGCTCAAGATCGCCGCCACCTTCGGCCCCGCGCCCTCGCTTCCCACATGGATCCAGTTCTTCCTTCCCAACGCCACTCCGCGCATTG
>JBBRBI010000110.1:0-16813 GCA_038206015.1 Bryobacterales bacterium
CAGCGGGCGGCAAACTCCGGTCCATCGCAATGAATTCGCCCTACCCCCAACCTGGTTCGCCCAAATACGCCAATCTGGGCCCTTGGCTCTTTGCTTTCAGCATGCCAAACGCCGCGCAGTTGCTAATTTGGACAGCAATGCGTTTGCGCAGGTCATAATGAAAACTACTGTTGCCCCCCCCCCGATAGACGTGAACTTATAAAGAAATTTTTCGGAGCCGGAACATGCTTGGCGTTCGCCGGGATTCCGATGTGCAGCTCGGAAGCCCTAGCCGCGAGCATCGACCCAATCATCATCGAAGGATGGTGTGCCGCAATGGAGAGCGTACGATTAAAGTGCCTTTCCCACTCGCTAAGAGCTGTGGATGTGGCGACATTAAGACTGGCATCCGCCTATTTTGTTCGTGCGGCCGAGAACGAAAAGCTCTTTTCTCCATTGCAGAAGATGGTTCAAGACAGAAACAACGCGGATTTTTCACCCAACGAACTGAACGCGGCGTTGGCGGCTGCTGAGAAGATCGCACGCTCTCGAGGCGTGTTCGTGACGGAAGGACAAATAACAGCATTGTCGCCTCAGGATCACCTTTCGAAATCCGATGCGGTTCGAATAATTTCTAAATCCCCGACGGCGTTTGGAGCCGAGCTTGATGGACACCTACAAAATATGGAAAAAGCGCTACAGAATAAGTCAAGCTCTTCTTATCGAGCGATTCAGTCCGCGACGCCTGGCTGGTGTTATGATGCAAATTTCTCGGTGCTCGAACTGGCGGCTATTGCGGCAATCGCGGGGTTGGCCTGCGCTTTGAGCGAAGGCACCTACGCCGAAGCGTGTGCGACTGCCGCGCTGTTCGCGGTGCTGGCCGCCATGGCGGCGATGGCCGTTGCGGAGGTTTGTAATGCACATTGAGCCGATGAATGAAAAAATACAAATGTTTTTTCGGATTAGCTTCTACATCGTTTTCGCATGTTGTCTCTACCTTACGGTGAGACAAGGCGTTTTTATATTGACGAACGCCATCCAACTGTCTAAGGCCACACTGTTATTCATATTCGCCGTAACCTCCATCATGCTTTATAGCTTTGGGGCGACTCGGCTCAAGTGGATTCGGCAACAGCCCACAGTCGGTTCCGATAGCGGGATCCAAAGAAAAACATGGGCTGAAATTGTTCTCGCTCAGACGGTAGCGGCGGTGATGATAGCAATGTATCTCTCCACGATGACGTCGGTCAGGTAAGGACAACCCCAAAAGTGGCTGAGCCGATCCACCGGAGGATCGGCTCAGCCACTTGCCGGAATGATTCTAGCGTGCCGCCAGCAACGCGCGCAGATGCCGCGCCCGTTCCGGACTCCGCAACTGCCTTAGCGCCTTAGCCTCAATCTGGCGTATCCGCTCGCGCGTCACGTCAAATTCCTGGCCAATCTCTTCTAGAGTATGCTCGCGCTCACAGCCAATTCCAAAGCGCAGGCGGATCACTTTCTCCTCCTTGGGGGAAAGTGTCTTCAGAATATTCGCGGTTTCTTCGCGCACGTTGGCGTCGATCACCGCATCCACCGGCGAACCTACCCAACGATCTTCGATCAAATCGCCAAGCGCCGATTCTCCGTCGCGGCCCACAGGCGTCTCGAGCGAAACCGGGTCGCGCGAAATCGTCTTCAGCTTCTGCACCTTCTCCACCGGGATATCCATCCGGCGAGCGATCTCTTCATTCGTAGGAGCCCGTCCAAGTTCCTTCTCCAACTCGCGCGTGGCGCGCAGAAACTTGTTCATGCTCTCGTTCATGTGAACCGGAATACGGATCGTCCGGCTCTGGTCCGCGATTGCTCGCGTGATTGCCTGCCGAATCCACCACGTCGCGTAAGTCGAGAACTTGTAACCGCGACGATATTCAAACTTGTCCGCCGCGCGCATCAATCCGATATTGCCTTCCTGGATCAAATCCAGCAAATGCAAACCACGATTCACATACTTCTTGGCGACGCTGACAACCAGTCGCAGATTCGCCTCAACCAGATCCTTCTTGGCACGCTCAGCTTCGCTTTCGCCATTGCGAATGTTGTGCAGCGAGATCCGCAAGTCGTTCAGTGAAGCCGCAGCAATCTGCTCGCGCTTCTTGATCTCACGCTTCAGCTCACGCGCCCGCGTTTGCGTCACTGGAGTCTGCTTGCCACTCTCGAGCTTCTCCAACTCCATGGCGAGGTGATTGATTTCCTCGACGGCGTGCTCCAGGCTCTTCGTAAACTGCTTCCAGCGAGACCCCGACCATGGCACCGCACGGATACCCAGCGATAAGGCAATGCGCGCCCGGTTGTATTTGCCCAGCGCCTTTTTCTTTAGCTTTCTATTCGAGGCAGGCGACGCTTCCCACTTGTCAAACAGCGGCGAAACCTTGCGCTCCAGCAAGAACACTTGGTTGAATTGCTCCAACACAACCTTGGCTTTCTTCTCCGCAGCAGCCGCGCCTTCCTCAATATCGACTCCCAGGTCGACAACATCCTCAATGTCCGTCTGCGCCCGCTTCACTTCTTCCATCAGGCTCAGGATGATTTGGTGCACCAGTGGCGAACGACTCAGCGCCTTGTGGGCCCGAACCTTGCCCCGCTCCATCTTGCGCGCCAGCGTAACTTCGCCCTCACGCGTCAGCAGCGGTACCGCACCCATTTCACGCAGATATACGCGAACCGGGTCGTCAGTGTAGATCGACTCTTCTTGTTGGGGTTGCCCCTCTTCTTCGTCGTCGTCAACTTCCTCTACAGCAGCAAAGAAATTTGGATCCTCATCGAAGGAAATCCCGGTCGCTGGTGGCGCCGGAACCGCTTCGGGGGTCTCTTCTGGTTGAAATTGGTCGTCAAACGTATCCACTTTTAGCTCACCTCACCCTTAAGACACACGGGTCTTGAAACCGGCCCATCGGGGGGCTACGGCTCCTCGTAATATTTTTTGCAGTTTTTTAAAAATCGTTTGTAATGAATGGCTTGCGAGTTTGGGTGGGTTCCCTGTCGGCTGCTTAAGTTTGAGCGCGACGCTTGTGACAAGCGCATCCAGTCTAGTTTAACACCAGAACTGCCGGATTGTTAAACCTCTCTATATATCTGATGCTTGAATTGTCAAATAGTTACAAGATCTGCCTAGTTCCGGCCCTTGTCTTTAATCAAACGCCTGATTTCATTGAAGAAAGCCTCTTCGTCCTGAAAGTCCCGGTAGACGCTTGCAAACCGGACATAAGCGATCTTGTCCAACTGCTTCAACCGTCCCATCAGGATTTCCCCAATTGCCGTAGAACTCAACTCACGATCGCTCTCACCCATCATCTCGGCTTCCACCTGATCGACTATCTCCGCCAACTTGGGGATCGGAACCGGCCTCTTCTCGCAGGCTTTCAACAACCCATTCAAGATCTTTTGCCGGTCAAAGCGCTCCCGCCGACCATCCTTTTTCACTACCATAAAGGGAATTTCTTCAATCCGCTCGTAGGTAGTAAACCGCTTCTGGCATGCGAGGCACTCCCTGCGCCTCCGGATATTATTGCCTTCTTTCGATTCCCGCGAATCGATGACTTTGTCTTCCAAGTGCGCACAATACGGACAAAGCATTTTTAAACCGCCTCTCCACTCAAATCACTCAGCTTTCCGATACTCAGCCCCTCGCGCAGTGCAAAAAAGACGCCTACTGGCACGATCAGCATGAAGGAAGTCGCCCACATGACAATTGCGACCGAAGTCGCATCCTCCAAACCAAATCCGAATAGCTGCGTTAATACCGCGATAGCCACCACTTGCATCCCGCCACCGATGCCCGGCAGTTGCACTACGGCGCCAAAACTCACCAGACCAACGACGGTCGCGATATCCGCCCAACTCAGGCCCCGCGTCACGGGGAAAGCCTGAAACAAAGCCCAATAGCAGCAGGCTATGATCGCCCATTCCACCAACGTGTAGAAAATCACCAGCCACTGAAGCTTCCCCTCGCAGCAAGCCGCCGCGCCTTCAAGAAAACTCCCGGCAAGCGGACGCAGTTTCGTCGCTGCAACCACTGGGAGCCTGTCGATGAGTCCAACCAGCCCCTGGCGCTGCTGCGGGCTGAGGAACCGTAATGCAAAAATGAACACCAGACACACCCCCGCCCCCAGCAGCGCCAGCGTCCCGCCGCTGGATACCACCATCTGCAGTTCCGGGCCGGCCTTAGCCACCACGCCGGTCGTCGCCAGATGAATCAGTCCAAACCCGAAAAATAAAATGACAATCAGCAGGTCGTATATCCGTTCAAACAGCCATACGGCAAGTTGCGACGCAAAGCTCGTCCGCGATTCGCGCGCGATCCACCACGGTCGCACGAACTCCCCGGGCCTCCCCAGCAACACCACTGCAGTAAATCCGATCGCCGTGCCGACAAATAGCCGCCACAGGCTCGGCGTGGGGCCAAGTGGACGAATCATTACTTCCCAGCGCACCGCGCGACCGAAATAACTCAGTATTATGAATAGGATAGCCAGCGCGCAGTACCAGGGATCCATTGACTGTAATGTGGTCCGAAATCGACCCCAGTCAAAGCCCTGGCTCCCGGCCGCCGCCCGATAAAGCACATAACCGATGACCCCCAACAACGCCAACGCCACCCAAGGGATCCCAGGTCCTTTTTTCGCTGGCTTTGGCAAAGTTGAAGAATTTGTGCTCACGTGTGAACTTATCATGATAAAACCTCGTTTCTCTAATCGGAAGACGGATCATGATTCACTTGTCAAATATCGCGATTGCGCAAAATCCGCTGGGCACCAGTTGGTCGACGCGCCTGTTTCCGTCTCCTATCTCTCAAAACTCTCGCTGGGAAACCGCTTTGGACGCCGATTCAATTCTGATTGAACGCTGCCTGGAAGGAGATCAAGGTTCCTGGGAAGACCTTGTCAAACTCCACACCAGGCGCGTGTTTGCTATCTGTTATCGCTTCGTCGGTAAGAACGAAGAGGCCCAGGACCTGACACAGGATGTGTTCCTGCGCATTTTCAAGAGCCTTGGCAGCTTTCGTGTCGGCGAAGGCAGCTTTACTGTCTGGCTCACCCGCCTGACGCGCAACCTCTTGATCGACCATTACCGCAGGACTAAGGGAGAGCGCATGACCGACTCCCTCGAAACCCAGTTGCCCGTCATCGAAGAGACCTCCCTTGCTGGCGGCCGCACTGATGGCCTCCTTGCTGGACGCGAAGCGAGCGAAATTCTCCAGGCTGCCCTGCAAAAACTCTCCCCCGAACTTCGTGAGGCCGTCATCCTGCGCGACCTTCAGGAAATGGATTACCGCGAAATCGCAAACTCTCTGAGCGTCCCGGAAGGTACCGTCAAGAGCCGCTTAAACCGCGGGCGGGCCGAACTTGCCAAAATTCTTCGTCGGCAGAAGGTGATGGTCTAGCATGAACGAACAACTGGACTGCCTCGGTATCGACGACCTCCTTTGCGATTATGTTGACGGCACGCTCAGCGCAGACCGCAAACTCGCCTTCGACGCTCATACCGCTTCCTGCGCCGCCTGCGCCCAACTCGTTCTGGACGTCACTGCTTCTGTCGATTTCATGCAGCGGGCCGCCGTAGTTGAAGTTCCCAAAGAGCTCATCACGCGCATTCTGTACCTCACTCCCAAGCAGGCGCCGATGATTGCCGCTCTCAACCGCATCGGTTGGCTACGCTCACTGACAGCGCCGCTCCTCCAGCCCCGCTTCGCCATGGGTATGGCCATGACCATCCTCAGCTTTTCGATGCTCGGCAAATTTGTTGCCCCGGTGCGCCAACTCAAACCTGCCGATCTGGAGCCCGCCAAAGTCTGGCGCAGCGTCGATGATTCCGCCCACCGCACCTGGGACAAGTTCGTCAAATATTACGACAATCTACGCCTGGTCTACGAAGTACAAACTGCGATCGATGACATCAAAGGCCAGCCGGACGATCAGCCAGCCGATCCAAAATCCAACATAAAGAAGAGTGGAGAGTCAAAATGAACCCCACCGAGTCCAACGAAGAGAACGCACTTCCACCGGTACCCAGCTCCCCCGTCATCGGCTTTTGCCGCGCGACTGGAAAGGCTCTCACGGCCGACGAGGCCACCTATGTAAACGGCATCCTGTATTCAAAAGAAGCAGCCGACAACCTCAAGATTGCGCCAGACCCAGCGTCGCCGTACACGGCGCCACTACCCAAGCCTTCCCCCCAGAACGATGTCTCGCCCGGTTGGGCCTTCGTTCTCGGCCTCATCCCTGGCGTCGGTGCGATCTACAACCAGCAATACGCCAAAGGCCTCATTCACATTATCGTTTTCGCTGGCCTCATCTCGATGCTGGAGCGCGGCGGCAATGGTAGCGTTTTGCTCGCTTTCATGCTCGCCGGCTGGTATTTCTACATGCCCTTTGAGGCCTATCATACTGCTCAAAAACGCCAGAGGGGCGAATCGGTTGATGAAATGACTGGCCTGCTAAACTTGCCCCCCGGTGTCAAGAAGCTGCCCATTGGTCCCTTCGTTCTGATTAGTCTCGGTTTCCTGTTCCTGCTCGATAATCTCGGTCTACTGCGCATCAATGATCTAATGCGCTTCTGGCCAGTGCTGATGATCGCCGCTGGTGTCATTCTCCTCGTAAATCGACTTAAGGCTGTGGAGGGTCCCAATGCCGAATAATGTGTCTCTGTTCTGCGCCATCCGTGGCCCGCTGATGCTGATCACGATTGGCACGCTTATGGCAGTCGACCACGCTGGCGGCATGCGCTTTAGCCGCACTTGGCCCGTGCTGATTATCGTCTTCGGGGTACTGAAACTAGCGGAATATATGAAGGTAGGTCCACAACAATGAGAAATTCCTTTGTCGGCCCCATTGTCCTCATCGCGCTCGGAGCAATTTTCCTCGCCAACAACCTCCGAGTCGACATATCCGCCTGGCGTTTGATTGCCGATTATTGGCCCTATCTACTCATTGGCTGGGGCGTCATCCGCCTGGCTGAGATCGCCTATCTGGCTGCTCGCAACCAGCCTCTGCCCCGTCGTGGAATGGGTGGTGGCGAGTGGGCCGTAATCGTCGTCGTAACTCTGGTCGCCAGCGGCATCAACATCGGCAACGATGTCCGCGACCGCGTTCGAACCGGTCGAGTTAATTTTCGCGGTATGCAAATTTTTGGTGAGACCTTCGAATATCCGGTCAGCGCCAACGCCGTCTGTCCCAAGACACCTCGAATCATCGTCGAAAATCGTCGCGGCAATGTCCGTCTCGTGGGCGCTGACGCCGACGCAATCGTCGTCTCCGGCCACAGTACGATCTTCGGCATGGACAAGAACGAAGCAGACCGAATCAGCGAAAGAATGAAGCTGGAAGTGTTAGTGCAAGGCGAACAGGTGATCATTCGCACCAATCAGGAAAGCGCTGGCAGCGACAACAAGGTCGAGTCTGATCTTGAGGTCCGCGTCCCCAAGGGCTCGACGGTCGAGTGCCGGGGCACGCGCGGCGATTTTGATGTCAGCCAGATCGCTGGTAATTTTGAAGTCAATAGCGAAAACGCCGGCGTCCGCGGTCAGGATATTGGCGGCAACGTCCGTATCGACCTCCGTCGCAGCGACGTCGTTCGACTGGTCCGCGTCAAGGGCAATGTCGATGTCAAGGGTGCCCGCGCCAGCGAAATCGAGGTTGATCAAATCGCCGGCCAAGTCACCGTCGATGGTCAGTTCACCGGCTCCATCGATTTCCGTCGCATCGACAAGGCCCTCCGCTTCACAAGCAATGCAACCACGCTCAACATCGATAAAATCCGGGGTCGAGTCCACATGTCGGATGGCGATCTGGAGATCGAAGACATCCAGGGTCCGCTCAAGCTTCGCTGCACCAGATCCAAAGATGTCCGCATAAGCGGCTTCTCCGCTCCAATCGATATCGATGTCAATCGCGGGGATATTGAACTCTCTCCCGACACGGCCACTCTTGCCACCATGGCCGTCAAGACCGAGAGCGGTTCGATCACCCTACATGTTCCGGATAACGCCAAGTTCGATCTCGAAGCTCGATCTCGACGAGGAGATCTCGACAACCGCTACGGCGCCCCGCTCAACAGCCGCGAGGAGAACCACGGCGGCGTGATCCGCGGTGGCAACGGCGGCCCGCGCGTTAGCTTGGAAACCTACCGGGGCTCCATGACAATCACTCGGGGCGGCAGCGTATCCAGCCGGATGGACCTACCCAAAGTTCCCCCCGCGCCTCCGATGCCTCCCAAAATGCCCGTACCCGTCGAACGTTAAAACCCAAGAAACGAAAGACGAAAGGGACGGTCACCTCCGTCCCTTTCGTTTTAGTTCATCCAACGATTCGATTCGCCTTCAACATGCCCTTTTGCTTCCGCCCCTCGGCATGCTACTCTAGGAATTCCGGCAAGTTTGCGGGGACGTAGCTCAGTTGGTTAGAGCGCCGGCCTGTCACGTCGGAGGTCACGGGTTCGAGCCCCGCCGTCCCCGCCATTCAATTGTTCTTTACGGTCCGATATCCTTATGATTCCGCCCCAGGCACCCAAGCTCAATATCGCGAACGCGGCGGACTATCGGGAAAACTATTCCAACTCCGTGCAAGTCCGCGTCAATCTCTGGGATATCTTCCTGATGTTTGGCACTATCTCGCAGACCGTGCCCGACACTGTGAATATCAGTAACTTCCAGGGCGTCTACCTCAGCCCTCAGCAAGCCAAGGCCCTCGCCAACCTTCTCAACCAAAACATCGCCCAGTACGAAGGCACCTTCGGTGAGATCCGTCTGGAACCGGTAGGCAACAATGGCCCAGTCCAGTAGCCCCGTCCAATAAGCGCCCCGTGGCCCGTTCCCTTTCCCTCCTCTTCGGCTTCTTCGCCTTCACCCTTTTCCTTACCCACTTCAAGCTGCTCGAACTTCCCTTCTTTTGGGACGAGGCCGGTCAGTTTATCCCCCAATCGTACGACCTCTTCTCGCGCGGCCTCCTCATCCCGCAGTCCACCTCGCCCAATTCTCACCCCCCCGGTCTGCCCATCTTCCTGGCCGCCCTCTGGCAACTCACCGGCCTCTCAATCACGATGACTCGCGCCGCGATGCTTCTGTTTGCATCTGCCTATCTCACCGTCTCCTTCCTGCTCAGCGTGCAACTTCTCCGTGGTTCACACGGCACACCCGCCTTCCTTGCGGCCGCGATGCTGCTGTGCAACCCCCTCGTCTATACGCAATCGATGATGGCGCAGCTCGATCTGCCGTCGGCGCTGTTCTCGACACTCCTCCTCCTCGCCTACACCCAGAAGCGCGAAACGCTCGCCATCGCCGCCGCCTGCCTCAGCGTCGCCTTCAAAGAAACTTCCATCGCGATTCCCCTCGTCCTCGCCATCGTCGCCTATCGGGAAGGCCGCACCCGCTTCGCAACCCTTCTGATCGGCCTCCCATCGCTGTTATTAGCCAACTGGATCGGCTACGTCGCGCTGCGCACGGGCCATCTCTTCGGCGACAGCGCCTACACCCAGTACAACGTTTTCTACCCTCTGCATCCAGTTCGCCTCGCATATGCGCTCTTCCGCCGCATCAGCTATCTCGCAATTGAGAATTTCCACTTCATCCCGGCCGCGATTCTCCTGTTGCAGTGGAAGCATATCGGCTTCAACCCCGCCTGGCGGCCCCTCGCCGCAGCCGTCACCGCGCATGCCCTCACGGTCTCAATCACCGGGGGCGCGGTCCTGGATCGCTACCTCCTCCCCGCCCTGCCACTACTCTACACAGGCTTCGCCGCCGGGCTTTCCACGCTCCGACCTCGCCCGCGCTACATCGCGCTCGCCCTCACCTGCACTGGCCTTTTCGCGATGCTCTTCCTCAACCCGCCCTGGCCCTTTCCGCTCGAAAACAATCTCGCCATGGTGGACTTGGTCGAGATCCAGCGCAACGCCGCCAGCTTTGCGGAAGTCCGCTTCAGCGACCATCGCGTCACTACCACCTGGCCAATGACGGATGCACTCCGCAAGCCCTACCTCGGCTACGTTGAGAAACCAATCAAGAACCTACGAGCGATCGAGGACTTCTCGATGGCCCGTCTTCAGTCTCTCGATTGGCAGCGCGGCGACGTCCTGATCCTGTACTCCCGCTCCTGGAACCCTGCGTCCAGCCTCTCCCGCTGGCCCCTTATCCACGATCTCCTGCGTAAGTTCCTTCAGGCCCAAGAGGAAGTCACTCAGCGCGACATCCCAGACCTTCCCAAGCTCAAGCCTTACGTCGGCTACAACCAGCGCGGCCTCTGGGTCGAGATCCTCGTCGTCCCCTAACGGCAGAGCATTCTTCAGAAACCTTAAGTCAAAGCCTACTCACGATTGGCGACGATTGCACGCCATTCCTCCGGGCTAGATTCTTGAAGTACTGTACAAACAGCTACCACCGCCCTTCCAGTTCTCGGAAGCCTACTGCCGCCCCCAGACACGGCCTCTCCAGCGCCTCACCATCACATGCGTCGGCACGGTCGCTGCAGGAACGGACCGATTCGTCATTGAGGCTCCACCCACCCCCGCTGCCTCAACTCCTCGCACGTCGCAGTCTCACTGGCTTCCTATCCCGGTCGCAAATCCGCCGCCTCAAATGCTTTCTGGATTTCGATGTCCTCTTCGAGGCCCGGCCCGAGCGGGTTGGGGCTGGGCACCGTCCAGCTGATCGCCTCCTCTTTGGACTTCACACCAACGATCCAATAACCAGGAATCAAGTCATTCGATCCGATAAACGGCCCTGGCCGGAATCGACGTTCCAGCGCAAATCTTTTTGAAACAAGACCCCGCCTTCCCGATCCAAGGATTAACTATGAAAGCACTCGTTTATCACGGTCCAAAGAAGGTCTCGGTTGACAAGGTTCCCGACGCCAAAATCGAGAAGTATACCGACGTCATCATCAAGCTCACCTCCACTAATATCTGTGGCTCCGATCTGCACATGTACGAAGGCCGCACGGACGTCGAACCCGGCAAGATCCTCGGTCATGAAAACCTGGGCGAAGTCGTCGAGGTGGGCAAAGCGGTCGATACCGTGCGCAAAGGCGACAAGGTTGTTCTGCCCTTCAATATCGGATGCGGTTTCTGCCAAAATTGCGAACGAGGCCTCAGCGGCTACTGTCTCACCTGCGCCGACCCCAGCGTCATGCCGGGCATGGCAGGGGCCGCCTATGGCTTTGCCGGAATGGGTCCCTACTCGGGCGGCCAGGCGGAATACCTGCGCGTTCCCTATGCAGATTACAACTGCCTCCAACTCCCGCCTGACGCGGCGAAAAAAGAAACCGATTACGTCATGCTGTCTGACATTTTTCCTACCGGCTGGCACGCGACGCGGCTGGCGAATCTCAAGCCGGGCGAATCGATTGTCATTTACGGGGCGGGCCCGGTCGGCCTGATGGCCGCGCTGTCGGCCAAGATTCAAGGTGCCAGCCAGATCTTCGTCGTCGATGGCGAACCTGATCGCCTGGCGCTCGCGGAGAAGATCGGCGCAACACCGATCTCCGACAAAGATGGCGATGTCGGTGACCGAATTCGCGAAATGACCAAGGGATTGGGCGCAGATTGCGGCTCGGAATGTGTTGGATACCAGTGCACCAACTCGGCTGGCAAGGAAGTGCCAAACCTCGTCATGAATTCGCTCGTCGACTCCGTTAAAGCTACGGGCGCACTGGGTGTCATCGGAGTCTTCATCCCAAAGGATCCTGAAGCAGACGACAAGCTCGCTAAAATCGGCCAGATCGCCTTCGACTTCGGCAAGTTCTGGGTCAAGGGGCAAAAGATGGGAACCGGTCAGTGCAACGTAAAGGCCTACAATCGTCGTCTGCGCGATTTGATCCACCACGGCAAGGCCAACCCCTCGATGATCGTCTCGCATGAGCTCGCTCTCGACGACGCGCCCGCCGCCTACAATCACTTCGACAAACGGGACAACGGCTGGACAAAGGTTATTCTGCATCCTCACGCCGCCTAGTGAATGGCCAGGCACTTGGCCATTCACTAGGTCAATTGGCACCTCCAGAAGAACAAAGCCCCCATGCTCGCGCATGAGGGTCTTTGTTTGGGTGCGGATCCTAAACAGTTGGGGAACTGTTTAGGGGGGTTGGGAGCTTTTGGAAATTAAAGTTTTTCGCTTGCCAACATCTGTTAGTCTAACACGAAGCTTGGAAAATTCAAGGCCTTCCGCATTATTTTTTTGAAAATTAACGCAACTCAACCGATTCGACCCATTCCGCCCGGCACGCGGTTCTGCCAAACTATAGGAGCCAAATGAGAACAGTCGACTACGGCATCGATAGACCTGAACGCGTCCGCGGCTTCGCGATGGTTGGGCTCATGCTCATCGCCACCGGTCTTTCCCAATTCATTGCGCTCCGCAACACTGTAGAAATCTGGCCTGAGCTGATCCTCTCCATCTGTCTTTGGGTCGGCATGCTCCTGATTCTCGTTGCTGGCATCATGCTCTGGTCCAGTCGCACCGGCAAGTTCGGCCTCGCCTGGAAGATGCTCGAAGACATGAACTGGGTCGGCAACGAACATGTTCTTGATGTGGGCTGCGGCCGGGGGCTGCTCACCATTCTGGCGGCCCGAAAAGTCCCGGTCGGCTCCGTAGTCGGTATCGATGTCTGGAACCAGGAACATCTCAGCGACAATACAAAAGAAGCAGCCGCAGAGAACGCAGAACTCGAGCGTGTCACCGCGCGCGTTACCTTTGACGATGGCGACGCCACCAAGCTTCAATACCGCGCCAGCACCTTTGACAAGATCATTTCGTCGCTTTGCCTCCACGGCATCGGCTCCCGGTCCAAACGCAACAAGGCCGTTGCAGATTTAATCAAATTGCTCAAACCAGGCGGCGAAATCGCCATTATGGACATCCTTCACACGCGCGAATACCGGACGGTATTTGAAAAGCAGGGCCTCAAGAATATCCGGCGCTCGCCCATGAAATTCCTCTATTGCCTCCCCACCCGCTACGTAATTGGCAATAAGCCAGTTCTGGACCGATGATGCCAGCCGAGTGGCAACGCCTTGAGGAAGAACGGGACCGCAAATCACACTGGCGCCGCTGGGGTGCCTATCTCAGCGAACGCCAATGGGGCACCGTTCGTGAAGACTACTCCGCTTACGGCGAAGCCTGGAATTACTTTCCCTTTGATGACGCCCACAAGCGCGCTTATCGCTGGGGCGAAGACGGCCTGCTCGGCATCTGCGATAACCACTGTCGCCTCGCCTTCTCCATCGGCCTCTGGAACGGTCAAGATCGCATTCTAAAGGAGCGCCTCTTTGGACTCTCCGGCGTGCAGGGCAACCATGGCGAAGACGTCAAAGAGCTCTATTACTATCTCGATGCCACACCCACCGCCTCCTACTTGCGCGGCCTCTACAAGTACCCGCAGGCGGCCTTCCCCTATGACCTACTGCGCGAGAAAGGCAGGCTCCCCAGACGCGAGGCAGAGTTTGAGCTCATCGATACCGGAGTTTTCGATTCAGATCGATACTTCGACGTCCAGATCGAATACGCCAAGGCTTCCGCAGACGACATACTGATCCGGATCACGATAGACAATCGCGGTCCCGACCCCGCCCCCATCCACCTGCTCGGCCAACTCTACTTCCGAAACCTCTGGTCCTTCGGTCGCGCCGCCAAGCCCACCATGCGTGCCGATGGCAAGGATCGCCTTGTCGCGACACACCCAAGTCTCGGCACCTACGAGTTCTTCGCGATAGACGCCAAAGAGCTCATCTTCACGGATAACGAAACCGACGCCGTCGAACTCTATGGCTTCACCAATCAGGGAGGCTTCTTCAAAGATGGCTTCGGAGAATACCTGATCAACGACAAGCTCGACACAATCAACCCCCGGCAAGAAGGCACCAAGGCTGCCGCCGTTTATTCTGCCGTGATCCCTGCTGGAGGGCAGTTGATCGCGAGGATGCGACTCCGCGACCAAAGCCTGAATACATCGGACATCCCCGCTTTTGATGAAGTCTTCAAGCTCCGCATAGCTGAGGCCGACGAGTTCTTCGACGACGTTTTATCTCGCGGTGCCGTAGCCAAATCCGACGATGCCCGCCGCATCCAACGCCAGGCTTCAGCAGGCCTCATCTGGTCCAAGCAGTATTACAACTTCGCAATCGAAGAGTGGCTGCAAGGCGATCCCGGCCAGCCTCCACCGCCAGCCGAGCGCGCCCACGGCCGCAATTCAACCTGGAAGCACCTCTTCAATGAAGATGTGATCTCGATGCCCGACAAGTGGGAATATCCCTGGTATGCCGCTTGGGATCTCGCCTTCCACATGATCCCTTTCGCCCTCGTCGATCCCGACTTTGCCAAGAAGCAGTTGAGCCTCTTTCTGCGCGAATGGTACATGCATCCCAACGGCCAGATCCCCGCCTATGAATGGGCTCTGTCCGACGTCAATCCTCCCGTTCATGCCTGGGCCTGCTGGCGTGTCTACAAAATCGACTCAAAGCTCCAGGGCAAGCCGGACACCGCGTTTCTCGAAACTGTCTTCCACAAGCTCCTCATGAACTTCACCTGGTGGGTCAATCGCAAAGACGCCCATGGGGACAACATCTTTGAGGGCGGCTTCCTCGGCCTCGACAATATCGGTATCTTTGATCGCTCAAAACCTTTGCCGACCGGCGGCAGCATCGAGCAGTCCGACGGAACTTCCTGGATGGCCATGTACTGCCTGAACATGCTCAAGATCTCCATTGAGTTGGCCAAGCACAACCCGGTTTATGAGGACATCGCCAGCAAGTTCTTCGAGCACTATCTCTATATCGCGGCAGCCATGAACGGCAGCGACGAGTGCGGCCTCTGGGACCCCAAAGACGAGTTCTACTACGATCGTCTGAAACTGCCCAATGACCACGAATACCCCATGCGCGTTCGTTCCATGGTCGGGCTCATCCCGCTATTCGCCGTCGATACTCTCGATCCTGAAACCATCGACGCCCTGCCGGGTTTCCGCCGCCGGATGGAGTGGTTCATCGAGAACCGCCCCGATCTCGCTGGCAACCTGGCGTCGCTCACGCGTGAAGGCGTTGCAGAACGCCGCTTGCTCTCACTAGTGGGCCGCGACCGCCTGCGCGCCATTCTCCGCCGCATGCTCGACCCCGACGAGTTTCTCTCAGACTACGGCGTCCGCAGCCTCTCCAAGTTCCACAAGGACCAGCCCTACATCCTCAACGTTGAGCAGACGCAGTATCGCGTCGACTACGAACCGGGGGAATCTCAGACTGGTCTGTTCGGCGGTAACTCCAATTGGCGCGGGCCAATTTGGTTTCCCGTTAACTATCTACTGATCGAGAGCCTCCAGAAGTTCCACCACTACCACGGCGATGCCTTCACGGTGGAATGCCCCACCGGCTCTGGCAACTTCGTAACCCTGGATAAGGTTTGCCATGAACTCTCGCGACGCCTGTCCAGTCTCATGCTCGGGCAGCGCCCCGCGATGGCCCAGAACCCGAAGTTTTCCAGTGACCCGCACTTCAAGAACAACTTGCTCTTCTATGAATACTTCAACGGCGATACCGGCTTGGGCCTCGGTGCCAATCATCAAACCGGCTGGACCGCTCTGATCGCTAAGCTGATGCAGACGATTGAGTGCTAAAGCCAGGTGCTTGTTTCAGGTGCCAATCCGTCGCATCCTGATACGCCTTGGCGATCCGCGACAACTTGCCTTCCTCAAACAAATGCCCGGTGAATAACAAACCCATTGGATCCTTGTTGGGAAAGCCGCAGGGCACTACGATCTGAGGCTGCCCCGTAAGATTCGTAATCGTCAGCGTCATCGACCCCGTCGGCGACACCAGCGCATCAAAGCCCGCCAGATACTCGTGGAACTGGCGCATCAAAATCGTCCGCGCCCGAGCCGCTCGAATGTACTCAACCGCAGGAGTCATGCGGCTCGACCGAAACGAGTTCGGCCAATCCTGCGGCTTCTGGCCGCTTAGCTTTTCGACGCCGCCATTGCGCGTCAAATCGTCAAAAGCCGCCCCTGCCTCTACATTCAACATCAGCACCAAATCTCGCGACGGAAACTCTGGCAGCTTCGTGTCGATTAGTTGCACACCCGCCTTAGCCAGGGCGGCGAGCGCGTCATCGTAATGCTTCTTGCGGCTTTCGTCTGTGATGCGCGCAAAGTCCTCGCGCAGGACGCCAACCTTGAGCTTGGCAACCGATGCGGCCGCCTGCCATTCAATGGCGCTTGGATAGCGCGCGGCCATGTCCTTGCCGTCCGGCCCATCGATGACGCGCAAGACCAACATGCAATCCTCGACGGTCCGGCAAATTGGCCCCACTTTGTCCATCGTCCACGACAGCGCCATCGCACCGGTTCTTGGCACGCGCCCAAAGGTCGGCCGCAGCCCTGTGACGCCACAGCGAACCGAGGGCGACACAATGGAGCCCAACGTCTCTGTGCCCAGAGCAAAAGCAACCAGCCCGGCCCCAGTCGCCGAAGCCGAACCGGCCGAAGACCCCGACGAAGTCTGTTCAATATTCCAAGGCGTCTTGGTCATGCCACCAAACCACAATCCGCCCTGGGCGAGCGCTCCCATCGACAGCTTGGCACACAGCACCGCGCCTGCTGCGGTCAGTCGCTCGATGACGGTCGCGGTGTAGTCGAATTGCTGGTCAACATACGGCTCCGCGCCCCAGGTCGTCTTGTAACCCTTCACCGCAAACAGGTCTTTGGCTCCATACGGAAGGCCATGCAGCGGCCCATGATACTTGCCTCGGCGCTGATCGGCGTCGGCCTGCTTGGCCTGTTCCAGTGCCATGTCCTCGGTCAGCGTGATTGTGCAAAGCAGCGTCGGC
>JBBRBI010000111.1:0-16733 GCA_038206015.1 Bryobacterales bacterium
GAGGCCCTGGGTGGGGGTCAGCGCGATTCCTCGTACACGATGTGCGTCCAGTTGAGCCAATACTTCAATCGAAATTGCGCCATCCTTGGCGTGCAGCAAAGAGTAGATCGGGGGTAAGTGCGCATCGAAACGGATATCGACGACGCTGCCGCGCACAGAGACCACCGCACCAAGGTTGGGAGGATTGATTTTGTTGGGGACTTCAGTCGTCACACTCTAACCTCCGGCGGGTCGGGGACTTTTTCCGGAGACAGGTGCTTTGGTTGACTCGCGCCCGAGCCGAACACTCGCCGAGCTTCGAAGCTGGTGGATGCATTCGACTCATTTGCGGCTGCTGTCTGATCGCGGCGGCTCCGGCTCGCCGCGCGGAAGGAGTGACAAGTTATCGCTCATGACAAAGATCGCGATTGCCGCGAACATGAGGACGAACGCCACCCAGAAGATCCAGCTTTTATGCGCCCGTTTCCAGTAAGGCGGCTCATGCCGAATACTTTCACGAGCGGGTGTTCCGTGCTGGTGAACGCCGTGCTTTGTCTCGTTCATCGGGAGATACTCCCGACTGTTTCCGTGTGCATTTCTTTCTCCATGGATGCGTTGTAGTTACCTCGGCGCGCTGCTTGGTTGCACTGAGCTCGATGAAGCAAAGCTTGCTGTGCAGCGGGCACGTTGGCGGGGTCGCCTTGCCAGATTGTCAATGCCGGTTTCTGAATCGCTCGTCCAAAAGAAAATGAGAGATTCCACGGCGATCGCGCCTTGAACTTGGCGTTCATGGCGTTCAAGCGGGAAGAGGCCAATTCCGGCGATTGGCCGCCCGACAAGAACGCTATTCCCGGAACCGCGGCGGGAACGGCTCGCAAGAGGCATTTCAGCGTTGCGTCGGCCACTTCGTCGACCCCGACCTGATTGAGGCTGGTCAGACCGGAAAGCACCATGTTGGGCTTCAGCAGCATCCCTTCCAGCACCACCCGCTGTGCGTCGAGCTGCCTGAAAACCGATCGCAAGACAATCTCGGTCACGTCGCTGCAGTGCTCGCGACTCTGCCCGCCGTCCATAAGCACTTCCGGTTCGACGATAGGCACCAGTCCAGCTTCCTGGCACATTGCGGCATAACGGGCCAAGGCATGGGCGTTGGCCTCGATGCAACTCAGGCTGGGAATGCCATCGCCAATCACGATCACGGCGCGCCACTTGGCAAAGCGGGCACCCATTCGGGAGTATTCAGCCAGGCGACCGCGCAATCCATCGAGACCTTCAGTGATTTTCTCTCCTGGATGGCCGGCCAAATCCTTTGCGCCGGTATCCACTTTGATACCGGGAATGATTCCCGAGTCGATGATGATTTTGACGAAGGGCGTTCCGTCTTTCATCGTTTGACGAATCGTCTCGTCGTAGAGTATCGCCCCGCTGATGCTTTCCCCAAGACCGGGCGTGGTCACAATCAACTCCCGATAGGCGCGCCGGGCCTCCTCGGTTTGGGGAATTCCCAACTTGGCAAATCGCTGATTGCAGGTCGTATTGCTTTCGTCCATCGCCAGCAGACCCTTGTCGCTAGCGACCAAGGCCCTTGCAGTGTCGATCAATTGTAGTGGGTTCATCTGGACTTAGTCCATTTCCAGTTCCGAATCTCTGGTAAGTCCTGGCCGTGCTTGTTTATATAGTGTTTGTGCTCGATGAGCTTGTCCTGCATAGCCTGCTTCAGATACGATCCCTTGGAGCCTAGATGCGGCAGTCGATCAATCACGTCTTGCACCAGGTGGAACCGGTCGAGGTCGTTCTGGACCCTGATGTCGAAAGCCGTCGTGATGGTGCCTTCTTCCTTGTAGCCCCGCACGTGGAGGTTTCGGTTGGTCCGTCGATAAGTCAACCGGTGGACTAGCCAAGGGTATCCGTGGAAGCCAAACACGATGTGTTTATCTTTGGTGAAAAGCGAGTCATAGTCGGACTCGCTAAGCCCGTGCGGATGCTCGCTGCTTGACTGTAGCTTCATCAGATCGACGACATTGATCACGCGGATCTTGAGATTTGGCAAATGGTCGCGCAGGATGGAAACGGCGGCCAGGATCTCCAGCGTGGGAGTGTCACCGCAGCAGGCCATCACCACGTCCGGCTCTGTCGCGTCCTGGTCGTTGCTGGCCCATTGCCAGATGCCGATTCCTTGTGTGCAATGCAGGACGGCGGCGTCGATGCTCAGCCATTGCGGAAGCGCGTGTTTGCCCGCGACCACGACGTTGACGTAATGCCGACTGCGCAAGCAGTGATCAAAGACCGAGAGAAGACAGTTGGCGTCGGGTGGCAGGTACACGCGCACGATATCGGCCTTCTTGTTGATTACGTGATCGATGAAACCGGGATCCTGGTGCGTGAATCCGTTGTGATCCTGCTGCCAGACGTGGGAAGCGAGCAGATAGTTTAACGACGCGATTTTCTGGCGCCATGGAAGTTCCAACGTCACCTTCAGCCACTTGGCGTGCTGGCTGAACATCGAGTCCACGATGCGAATGAAGGCCTCGTAGCTATTGAACAGGCCGTGCCTTCCGGTCAGAAGATATCCTTCCAACCATCCCTCGCACTGGTGCTCGCTGAGCATCGAATCGAGCACGCGTCCGGCGGGCGCAAGAAATTCATCGTTGCCTACTTCACGCGCATCCCATTGGCGGTTGGTGACTTCAAAAACCGCGCCAAGAAGATTCGAGAGAGTCTCATCGGGACCGAAGACACGGAAATTGCGTTGATCCTGATTCAGCTTGGCCACGTCCCGAAGAAAGCTGCCCAGTACGAGCGTGTCCTGCCCGTCGACTGCGCCGGGCGATGGCACATTCACCGCATGCGCGTGGAAGTCCGGCATGCGCAGGTCACGGAGCAGTAAGCCGCCGTTGGCGTGTGGATTGGCACCCATCCGCCGGTCGCCCCGCGGCGCCAGTTCGGCCAACTCCGGCATGAGCCGACCGTTGTCGTCAAAGAGTTCCTCAGCCTTGTAGCTTCTCATCCAAGCTTCGAGCAACTGAACATGGTCAGGATGCTCTGAATCGACGATGATCGGCACTTGGTGTGCCCGGAAGGTGCCCTCGATCTGGAGGCCATTGACGACTTTCGGTCCGGTCCAGCCCTTGGGTGACTTGAGAACGATCATTGGCCATCGCGGCCGGGTGGTGTCGTTATTGCTGCGGGCGTTGCCTTGTATTTGCCGGATATCCTCGATGGCCTCATCCAACGTGGCGGCCATGAGTTGGTGCATGACCTGCGGATCATCCCCTTCCACAAAGTACGGCTCCCACCCACAGCCTCTGAAGAACTGCTCCAATTCCTCATGCTCGATGCGCGCCATCAGAGTCGGGTTGCTGATCTTGTAGCCATTGAGGTGCAGGATTGGCAACACGGCTCCGTCGGTAATCGGATTCAGGAACTTGTTGGACTGCCAAGCTGTCGCCAAGGGCGCGGTTTCGGCTTCACCGTCGCCGACCACACAAGCGACGATCAAATCAGGATTATCGAAAACGGCACCGAAGGCGTGGCTGAGCGAATACCCCAATTCGCCGCCTTCGTGAATCGAGCCGGGCGTCGTCGGCGCAACATGGCTCGATATCCCGCCGGGAAACGAGAACTGCGTGAAGAGTTTTTTGAGCCCGGCTTCGTCCTGTGTGACGTTCGGATAGACTTCACTCCAGGTGCCTTCGAGGTAAACGTTACCCACAATCGCTGGCCCGCCGTGTCCGGGACCGGCGATGTAGAACATGTCCAGGTCATACTTCTTGATTACGCGATTCAAGTGTACATAGATGAAGTTCTGACCCGGCGTCGTGCCCCAGTGACCGACGACCAGCGGCTTCACGTGAGACTGCTTGAGCGGTTCCTTCAGCAACGGGTTGTCGTAGAGATAGATCTGGCCCACCGAAAGGTAATTGGCGGCGCGCCAGTAAGCGTTCATCTTGTGGAGCAGATCCGGTGTGAGCGGGTTCGTCTTCCCAAGTTGTTCCTGGGTAGCTATCTCAATTTGTGTTTTCATTGGCGGTTCCTAAAGTCACAACGTCACTTTCTTCAGGCGCAGCGCGTTGGCGATGACCGAGACGGAACTTAGACTCATCGCGGCGCCGGCGATGATCGGGCTGAGCAACAATCCGAAGAACGGGTAGAGCACGCCCGCCGCCAGGGGAATGCCGAGCGCATTGTAGAGGAAGGCGAAGATCAGATTCTCGCGGATGTTGCGCATGGTGGCGCGACTGAGGCGGATTGCACTGGCAATCCCGCGGAGGTCGCCTTTCAGGAGCGTGATGCCGGCGCTTTGCATGGCCACGTCCGTGCCGGTCCCCATGGCGATCCCGACTTCGGCTTCGCTAAGGGCGGGCGCGTCGTTGACTCCATCGCCCGCCATCGCAACGTGTTTGCCTTCCGTGCGGAGCTTCTTGATATGGGCGACTTTCCCGGCGGGTTCGATCTCAGCCTCGACAGCTTCAATGCCGAGTTGGCTGGCCACGGCAGCGGCAGTGCGGCGATTGTCGCCGGTAAGCATAACGAGCTTCAGCCCGAGTGCCTGAAGGTCGCGGACTGCTTCGGCGGAGGTTGACTTAATCGGATCGGCGACAGTGAGGATGCCCGCTGGCTTACCGTCTATGGCAACGAACATGGCGGTCTTGCCCTGCTCCTGGAGTTTCACGGCCGAGGCTTCCATCGACTCCAGGTCCGTGATCTTCTCGTTCCTCAGGAAATCCGGCTTACCGACCACCACGGGTCGACCCGAGATGGTGCCGGCAACTCCGCCCCCCGTCACCGAACGGAAGTCTTTTACGGCGTCAAAAACGATGGATTGCTCTTTCGCGCCCCGCACGATTGCGGCGGCCAGCGGGTGCTCGCTGTTCTGTTCCAACGATGCCGCCAAGCGCAGAAGTTCTTTGGGGTCGAAGCTGGGGGCCGGAAGGACATCGACGAGCTTCGGTTTTCCGTCCGTGAGGGTGCCAGTCTTATCTAAAACAAGGGTATTTACCTTCTCCAACCGTTCGAGTGCCTCGGCGTTCTTTACGAGTACGCCTTCCCGTGCGCCGCGGCCGACGCCGACCATAATGGACATTGGCGTAGCAAGTCCAAGTGCGCATGGACAGGCGATGATCAGGACTGCGACGGCGTTGACAATGGCATGCGCGAATCTTGGCTCCGGTCCCAGCCACATCCAGAGAGCGAAGGTGAGTAACGACACCGCAAGCACCACCGGCACAAAGATACCCGCGACCTTGTCCGCGAGACCTTGAATCGGCGCGCGACTGCGCTGGGCTTCGGCAACCATGTTGACGATCTGCCCGAGCAAGGTGTCGGTACCGACTCGCTCGGCACGCATGATAAAGCTGCCGGGACCATTGACGGTGCCGCCCTTCACTTTGTCATTCACAGTCTTTTCTACCGGGAGCGGTTCGCCGGTGACCATGGATTCTTCGACACTGGAATGCCCCTCCATCACCACTCCGTCAACCGGCACCTTGTCGCCTGGAACCACGCGCAACCAGTCGCCGACCTTCACTTGGTCCAGCGGAACCACGTTGTCGCCGCCAGGGGCGACCTGCCGCGCCGTTGGGGGTGCCAGATTAATAAGTGCTTTGATGGCGCTGCCAGTGCGGCTTCGGGCGCGTAGTTCGAGTACCTGGCCAAGGAGCACGAGCACGATAATTACGGCGGCGGATTCAAAATAAATTGCAATCTTGCCGTCGTGTTGCATGGACTTCGGGAAAACGCCAGGCATGAGCATCGCCACCGAGCTCAACGCGAATGCGGCGCCGACGCCCATGCCGATGAGTGTGAACATGTTCAGGTGACGCGTCGCCACCGAGCGCCAGCCGCGCTGCAATAATGGCCAGCCCGCCCACCAGACGACGGGCGTTGCGAGCGCAAACTGAATCCATCGTGAGACGTTGCCGGACACCCAGGGTTGCCTGCCAAGAGCCGGGATCAAATGCGCCATTGCCAGACCGAATACGGGGAACGCAAGGGCGGCACCGATCCAGAAGCGCTTCGTCATATCGCCCAGTTCTATGTTTTCATCGCCATTCGCGGCTGCCGTCTGTGTCTTCGGCTCCAATGCCATGCCGCACTTGGGGCACGCACCGGGATGATCCTGTTGCACTTCCGGATGCATGGGGCAGGTGTACACGGGTCCTAATGTTTCCGAAGCGGCTTTGGTCGGCGCGTGGATGGGAGGGTCCGGCTTGACTACGGGATCGGGGATGGATTGAATGGGCATGTTTGTTCGTTTCGGTTGATTCACTGAGGCGATGGAGAAGGAGAGGAAACAAAGTGTTCATTCATGCCTTACCCTCTTTGATTGGGTCGGGTGATGGACCGGGGCCGGCCAATTACCTCAATGACGCTTCGGTCATGATCTTCACGATCGTGTCCTCTACTTCCTTCGCCACCGCTTCAAGTTGCGGCGTGTGGAACATCGCCAAGAGCATGGTTGGCTTTAAGGCGGCGAGGATAGTCTTACCGTTCTCCTCGTATGTGGAGATCCGGCAAGGGAGAGCCGTAGAGACGCCCATGTTCTCTTGAAGCACTCGCTTAGCCTGTTCTGGCTGACAGACTTCAAAGATCAGGCATTCCTGTGCAAACTCGACGCCCTTCTTCGCCATGGTCTCTTTCAGGTTGTAAATTTGCATGACTCCGAAGTGATTCGCCTGGACGGCAGCCTCCAGGCGCGACGCAGTTTCCTGAACCGATTTTTCGCTCGGAATCATGATTAGCATTGGGTTGTTCCGCCGTGTTTTATGGGGCAATTTCACACAAGAAATCATCGCGTGGCCGTCCTGGTGATCAAGACGGCCACGAGCCCAGTCACCGCGATGATAAGCACAGTCCACAGCCACGTTCCACCGCCCATCCAGCCGTGTGCCTGGTCCATCATTCGGGGCGTCCTGTGATTGTGTAATTCATCCGCGTCAACCGCCAGCCTTGACTTCCAGCTTGCTGCCTGTCATGTTCGCTAAGAACTTCTGCCGACAGCCTTCGCTACAAAAATAAGAAGTCAGCCCATCGCGCTCCTCATGGATCGCGGTTGCTTTGTCTACGGTCATCCCGCAAATTGGATCTTTGGTTGCAGATTTTGTTTCAGTCATGGTTCCAGCTTTCAGTAATAGACTTCTACTCAGACTTCGCCTAGCGTCACTTGACACCGATATGAGAACTTGCCGCTGGAGCCAGGTCCTGCATCCAATACGGCGGCCGGCCATAGTTAGCAAAGAGCCGGTCTTCATACTCGCGAGTGATCGGCAGGGACTCGACGTATTGCGGGGCATCCCTGATGACTTCCCGCGAGACGCCAACGTACACCTTTGATTTTTCCCAGCTGACGCGCTCAATCCATACGGGGGAAAGCAACACCTTTTTGCCCGGCCACCAATTCTGCGTCGCCACCTCAACGTATCGGATGGTCCACGTCTCGCCATCGATTACGAAGCCCGCCACATGGCCGATTTCGCCATCCGCAGCCTCGATGTGATAGCCGTCGACGGCTTTGGTGCTTCGCAGGTGGGAGTCCATGGATTGCCGTTGCTTGTCATCCGAGTCGTCAACTATAGTGAGAGGTGGGGGAATTCCCACACCGCCGACAAAGGTCGGGAAGGCGGTCCAATAAGATGGATAACCGTAATAGCCATTAAAGGCAGATTCGTGCTGCCGTGAGACAGGCAACTGGGTATTGACGTCCGGGCTATTTTGAACCTGTTTCTTGGTGAGGGCGAGATCGAGTCGTCGGACCGGCCAGTCCGTGTGGGTGATGGCAAGGGGTGAAATTAATACGCGCCGACCGCCAAGCCAGCCTCCAGTATCGACGGTGAGGTAGCGGATGACCCACGTTTCATCATCAAAATAGAAGTCGTCGACAGTGCCGATTTCGCCGTCTGTTGCTCGAAGCACAAGTCCTTTAAGATATGTCGCATTTGTCAGCATTGGTTTTTGCCCTCCCAGGCAGTTGTTTACTCGGGTCTCGGAATCTCGACGATCCAGCGCCAGGGACGCTATTTGGTGGCGGTTGACGCGACTTCCGCCGCGTGTAGTGCCACAGCGACTGGCTGGGTGCTTTCGATGACGTCTCTCGCCTTTTCGACTTCCGCGCTCGATCCGTGCACAATCAGCAGGAATTTGTCGGTTTTGATCGCTTCGTCGTACTGAAGCACGCTGTCCTCCGGAATACCCAAGCCATAGAGCCCGGCACCGATGGCGCTCAAACCTCCAACAAAAGCGGCACCCTCCAATGCACCTACGATCCACGCAACCAAAGGGCCCGCCACGAGCACGGGACCGACCCCTGGAATCGCAAAGGCTGCTGACCCCAGCAACAGTCCCCATATTCCTCCCCAGAAGGCCCCTGTCTTACCCCAGTACATCATCCGGTCTCCCGCGTTGTAATACCCAACTACGTGTTCATCGGAGTGGGTGTCCCTGCCCACGATAGACAAAATGCGCATATCGACTCCGGCGCGCTCAAGCGCTTTTACGGCGGCCTCCGCCTCGACGTGGGTGCCATAGACAGCAACCACCGCGTTTCGTTCAGACATTTGCAGCTCCCTCCGAATTTGCGTTCGTTCTATAAGCTCAGCGACATGGTCCGACTTTGGCTAAGCACGTGCTTAGCCAAACAGTTCGGAGGCCGAAGCGGCCAGCGATTGATTGAGGCCATGTGGAAAGCGGGCGTACCGATTGACGAGCAGGTTCGCTGGGGGCACCATTCCGGTCGCGGCGTAGATGGCCTGTCTGCGGTGAGTTTGCAACCTATAGATCGATAACGACTTCGCCTCGATTGTCATTTTGAACGGCCCCGTAATTTCTGCTCGACCTGTTGTTGACCCAGACGGCTTCCAACCGGGAGCTCGCCCGTTTATCTGGTTCTTGCTGCGCAATAAATGAGACCGATCATTCGACGAACAAGATCCCGGATGGTTGAACGTTGGAAGGTCACGTGATCCTGAATCGTAAGTCGTCGGGAAGAAAGTTCAGGCTGTTTGTCTATTTGCTTGGAAGAGGGAAGAAAGTTCACTCTATACGTGAAGCGACATTGGCTCCGCCGGTGTTTGGTATTCGCCACCTCGAATCCGACGATGAGCGAAAACTCTCAATTTATCAAGGTGATCGGAACTTATGGAGACATTTTAGTCTCGGAGGTTTCAACTGCCGTCACCCCTGCTCTAGCCCCAACTGTTTAAAACAGGATCATGCCCCCCAAGAAAGCTGCGAGCATGAAGAGCGCTGTAGATAATTCCGTAGACGGCAAAGCACCAGAGGCCCATAGGGGCCTACAGGCTTCAACAAGGCCATGGGTATCTCCTTGAATCCTTAAGCCTTGGAAGGTAGCCATTTGTGTGGACTGGAGAAAACTGTTTTGGGAACAGGGGGTCGCGAGTTCGAATCCCGCCGCCCCGACCATCAAAATCCTCGGGCTCTCCGCCATAAATGGGGGCACCCCCCAAACTCCAAGCTCACATCGAACCAGCAAGTCTTCAGGAATGCGGCAACAAACAACTCAACGCCAAGTGAGATTTGTGGTGGCGCCGTTCTGGCTGAAGTTGCCACTATTGACCGTCAGCGTCAGTCGTGCGCCGGTGTAAGTTAACGCCATCTGTACCCAGCCAATCGGGTCTGCGGGGTCAAAGTTATAGGCGGCGGACGGAAGCTGGACTAGGTGAAGCCCATTTACGGTAGACACATTGTAAGTGTGTTGGTGGCCGAAGAAGATGGCTTTTACTTGTGTGGCCGGTCGGACGATCGAAAGGAATTGCGACGCGTCGGCCATGGAGATATCCGTGTTCCCCGGATCGTGGTGAACGAAAATGAGGGTGCGTTTCGCATTGTTGGCCAGCGTCTTCTGAAGCCAAGACCGCTGCGTGGAGCCCAGTAGCCCTTCAGGTTGGTTCGTCGTCAGCAGCGAATCGAGGACGATAATGCGCCAATCGTCATAGTCCAGAATCATCACGTAGCGTCCAGAGACTCTCTGATTCACGCCGGGGTTGGATGGGAACGCCTTTTGAAAGTTGGTGCGATTGTCGTGATTGCCCACCGTCATCAGGACCGGCATGCGATTGGCTACAGGGCCGATCAGTTGATGGAAGGCGTTGTAGTCGCCGCTGGTTCCGTAAATATGCGCGACGTCGCCGGGAATGACACAGATCGGCGCGGACGACGCAGCAATCTGGCCAACGGACTTCGCGACGTTCGTGTAAATGTTCTCTCCGTTCCAACCCGTCGCGTTGGAATCGGCATCGATGTGGACATCGGAGAGTAATGCCCAGGACGATGGGGCATTCGCCGCCACTGCCACATGGGTGCTGAGACCCAAGGTAGTAAGTGTTCCCAGAAAGCGGCGACGGTCGATAAGAAAGGGCATTGAAATAAGACTCCTGCCTGAGTTTCGCGGAGAATCGCGTGATGGTCAAGGACGGACAGTACTGATGTACTAACGCTTTGGTACTAGGGAAGCCTCATTGAGGGCTTAGGATCGTCGGCGGCGACGGGTTCAGGCTGGTTTGAAGAAAGGCGAGGCTCGGAATGCGCTGGACAGAGTCGTGTATTTCCACAATTTCGGCGAGATCGCGCGACCGCAGATCTGAAAACCAGCGTTCTCGCGCCCCCGGCCTCAATCTGGTGAGCGATCCAGGCGATCAGGGATCAGGGTCAGGCTGTCGACGCTGACCTCCTTCGGCACCTGTCGTCACTGGGGTGGGGGCATTTTGACCTGACCGGGGATTCGGTCTCAGACTGGGCATTTTTCGTGGGACCATCAAAACTGGTTTCGAAGCAATGGGTCGCAGATTCGAATCCCGCCGCCTCGACCACCAAAAATCGAACATCACAGCTTGAACCGCGTCATTCTTGATTTCTTACAGTAGGAACAGATGCAGTTTCGCCAGCGCACGCCGATTTGGCTTTGGCCGCACCTTCTGAGTCTGGACGCGCCAATCGTGGCGCTTGTCTGGCAGGATTTTGTAGTGCGGTGCTATCCATCGATTTTGCTCCCTGCCGGGCGCTGCGTACTTGGACTGACAGTATGGGCAATCTACCTTGGTGATCGTCTGCTTGATGTTAGAACTGAGGAGGGCGCAGGGACTGAGTCACCCAGCCACGCTTTCTATCGCAGAAATCGAAGACCCCTTGCGATGGTCCTGATGGCGGTGCTACTGGCTGATCTTGTCGTCGCAATCGCCTGGCTGCGTCCACCTGTTCGTTGGAACGGGTTAGCACTTGGGGCCGCTGTGATCGCATACCTTCTTTTGTTCGGATATTGGCGTCTCGGGCCAATGATCTGGAAGCGGCTCGTGGCCGCGAGTCTGTTCAGTGCCGGCGTATTTCTGGTTGCGCTCACCGAGAACCCTCACTGGACGGACCTGCTCTGTCCCTTCTTCGGGCTGTCGGCACTTTGTCTGTGCAATCTCTTGGTGATTGTGCGCCTGGAATCAAAAGAAAGTCGTAGTTGGTCTTGGCTGTGGATTGCCGCGGCGATGGCCGCCTGCGTGCTTCCCGGAAACCGGTCGTGGAATTTCGCCCTGACCACGAGCTTCGCGGGACTCGGGCTGATCGACCTGTGTGGCAGTGTTGTATCGCCGCGCGTCGGCCGAGTGCTTGTGGACGTTGCTCTATTGAGTCCGCTTCTTTACCGATGAACTTTGATCCAGTTGCGCGCTGGTTCCGGTGGATCGAGTATGCGGCCTTTGGACGGGCGCTCGAACGCCGGAGATTCGCATTTCTCCATCGGTTGGTGGCGGCCAGGCGCATCCTGATCCTGGGGGAAGGCGACGGCCGCTGCCTGGAACGGCTGTTGGTGGCTGCCCCCAGCGCAAACTTCGATGTTGTTGATTCGAGCGCGCGGATGATTGCGATCACACGCAAACGCACGGGGGATTCCGCGCGGGTGCGCTTCTACCTGGAGGATGCTGTGCAACTCAGTGATTTCCCGTCCGTTCGATACGACGGAGTGGTCACGCTATTCTTCCTGGACTGCCTAACGGAGGCCCAGGCTGTTGACGTCATCCATAGAATTACCGCCGTGCTGGAGCCTGGCGGCATATGGTTGGTGAGCGAGTTTGCGATTCCGCCGGATGGTTGGCGGCGATGGCATGCGAAGATTTGGGTCGAGCTGATGTACCGGTTCTTCAGGACGACAACAAATCTTACGGCGAAGTCATTGCCGGCAATCGACGACATCCTGAGTGAGGCCGGGATGTGCAGAGTGGAGAGGGAGGAGGAGCGATTCGGTTTGATCTCCTCTACTGTCTGGAGCAAGCCATGTCCGCCGCCCGACCTTCAAAATTAAGCTGAAAGTTACTGGACCTGGATCGTGACGCTGGAACCGTTGATCCAGGCGGCGGTGAGCTGGATTGTGGCGGTTCCTTTTGGCGTGTCGGCGGGGAGGCGGAAGTTGACTTGGTAGCCATCGACTGCGCCGGGGAAACCGACGGCACCGATGAGTTCGGCGGGCTTGCCGTTAACGAGGACTTCGACGGGGGAGTTGACTGGAGCAGGCGGGGTGGCGGGGAATGCTTCGCCGGGATCGAGGGAGAGAGTGGTGGGGCCGAGACCGGTGGCGAAGATGGAGAGGAGTTCACCTTGGGCGGCGGGGCGTGCGGCAGAGACAGGAACGAAATCGTTTGCGTGCGTGATGGCGGGGCCGGAGGGAAGGGTCGCGATCTGCGGCGTCGTCATCGGGAGGAGGTGAAGAACCCAGCGGAGTATCAGTGTTCCAGAGCCGTTTCCGTTGACCCGGCGGACAGCGGGATCTTCGACCATAGACGCCAGTCGTGACCGCGATATACCGGCGGGAACAGCCGCTGCACCGGCTTGGCCGCGCATTCCCAGAAAAGCACCGGTTCCGCCGACGATGGTGTAATTGGCCCCGGACACGATTCTTGGGGCACCGGGGCTGAACGTGCCGGCACCGCCGCCATTCATTCCCATCAGCATCAGGGTTCCGACTGGAGTGCCGTCGGCTTTGAGTATTTCGATGTGGGTGTTGCGAAAGGAACTGCGGCTGACATCTGCGATGCTAAATCCGGGTCTTGGGGAGGGGCTGGCACCGAAGGCAATGATGGTTCCAAAGGTGGTGCCTTTAGCGGGTTGACCGTTAACGGCAACGATGTCGCCGATAAGGGCCCCGAAAGGAAATCCCAGAGGACTTGTCGAGGGAGTCAACGCCGTGAGGCGTCCGTACTTGTCAGGGTCCGCCACGTCGGCGAGGTATTCAGTCGTGTTTGCGGCGTCGACAGTGAGAATGGTTGGCTTGGGCTGCTGTGCCAAGGCGGAACTGCTATTGACAGTATTAATGGCGAGGAGGATGAGTGCTAGTGAGGTTGGTTTCATTAAGGGTATGACCTTCGCTAATTATGTGGAAGTAGAGCGACAAGGGGCCTGAGGAATTCCTGAGGGTTTCGAAGTTGTTGCAGCAAATGGGTCTGGGCTAACCTATGACTCATGAGAATGACGCCATCAGAAGGACGATTGGCATTTGGAGCCTTCGAGGTTCACCTGGAATCCGGGGAGTTGAAGAAGGAGGGAGGGGTGGTTAAGTTGGAGCCGCAGCCGCTTCGGGTATTGATGCTGCTGATCCGGCGGCGTGGGGATTTGGTGACACGGGAGGAGATTCAGCAGGAAGTTTGGCTGGACGGGACCACTGTCGAGTTTGATGAGGGGCTGTATTACTGCATCCGCCAAATCCGTCTGGCGTTGGGGGACAGCGGGAAGGACCCGCAATTTATCCAGACGGTGCCCAAACGTGGGTACCGATTTTTGCCCACGGTGACTGCGGTAGAGACGGTGGCCGTGTTTGCGGCAGAGAGTCTGTTAGAAATTCCTGGAAGCAGGCGGTGGATTTTGGGGATGGGGCTGGCGGCGGTTGTTGCGATTTTGGCGGGGTGGAACTCCTCGGGGTTAAATCTTCAAAAGTCAGCGAAGGACCGAGAGCTGGACCGGCGTCTAGCGGAAGCGGACCATCTGTCGGAGAGTTGGGATCGCGAAATCATGAGCCGATCGATTAGCGAGTATAAGGAGTTGATCCGGGTTGCTCCGGATTTTGCGCCCGCTTATGCCGGGTTGGCGAATGTCCTCGTCATTGCCCCCGGCACTAGAGCGAAGAACCTCGGGGACGCTGAGGTTTTTGCACAAAAAGCGCTCTCTCTGGATCCATCAAGCGCGATGGGCCACACGGCTTTGGGACATGCTTACTGGTATCAATATCGATGGAGTGAGGCCGAAGCTCAATTCCGCATGGCGCTGGAGCAGAACGCCAAAATTGCAACCCCGCATCAGTTGTATGGGCTTTACCTGGCGGGAATCGGAGACCGCCAAGCCGAAGCGATCGAGCATGCGCGAAAAGCGGTGGAGCTTGATCCGAGGTCAGGCTTAATGTCCCACTCGCTTGCAAAAGTGCTTCTCCTTACGGGGAAGATCGATGAGGCGATTATCGAGGCGCGGCGGACTCTCCAAATCGCTCGACATTACCCGCTGACTTATGACATCTTGACGAGTGCATTGATTGAGAGGGGTAGTTACGCCGAGGCAGAAAAGGCGATCGAGGAAGGGAAGAGGTATTCGACCGCCGGCGAGCCCAGGCTGCGGCAGGCACAGTTACTTGCGAGACAAGGACAACTGCGAGAAGCTCGACTGATTGTTGAGGAGATTGGAAAGAGCCCAGCGAAGATATCCTTTGGGCTGGCGATGGCGCTGGAGGGGGTGGGCGAACGGGATGCTGCGATCGGAGTGATTCAGAAGCTTGTGGCGGAACGTCGGATGGGGACAGTCTTCATGAAGACAGATCCGGCGTTTTCGGGGCTGCTGAACGATGCTCGGTACCTGGATTTGCTGAAACAAATCCAGGTACCGAGCGCGCAAAAGATGTAGCGGCGTGATCAGAACTGATACCGCATGCCGAACTGCATCACACGCGGCGAGGTCAGCGTGCCGGTGTACTTGCCGAAGGTGCCCGTATTGCCGACATCCAGGCTCGCGTTATTGATATCGAAGCGCACCGTGTTGGCCACGTTGAAGACTTCCCAACGCACCTGCAGGGAGTGGCTCTCCTTGTAGGGCATGATGAAGCGCTTGTTGAGGCTCATGTCCACATTGAACTGGCCTTGACCGCGGACGATGTTGCGGCTGCCGATTTCGCCGGCGTAGCTGTAGTCGAAGCCATCGCGAGCGGCGGTGGGGTTGGCGAAGATGTTGGGCCCGCCGGAACCGTTGACTCCGGGCGAGTTCTTATTGGTCGAGTAGGCCGCCAGCGGCGAAATCGCGGTGGCGAAGCCGGAGTAGTTCCAGTTGGTCGGCCAACTGCCGGAGTTGGCGACGCTTCGGGGCAGCGAACTGGTGAGCGTCCAGACACTGGACAACTGCCAGCCAGCGACGGCGGCATTGAGCAGTTTGCTCTGCGTCTTGAACGGCAACTGGTAGACGGCGAAGCCCGAGATGGAGTGGCGGATGTCAAAGTCCGATACGGCGCGGTTGAGCTTTGCGTTGTAAGGGTTGAGCAGGACTGCGTACGAGCCGCCACCGAAGTCGCTTTCGGCAGAAGAAGTGAGATCAATCGACTTGGCGAGGGAGTAGTTGAAGTCGAAGGTGAGGCCCTGGGAGAAACGCTTGCGCACCGTCCACTGCATGGCGTGGTAGTTGCTCTTGCCGAGAGATCGGTAGGCGAAGAGCGAGGCGTATTGGGCGTTGAACATCGAGTTGGCACCGACGACGGGGCTGCACGGGTCGCAGAGTTCGTCGATGTCGAGCAGGGCCGATGTGATGTCGGTGGGCTGAGGGACGACCTCATCCTCGTACATGGCCTGCGTGGCGCTACGGCCGCCGCCGGCGAGATTGGGGAACATGTTTGTCCAGAAGGGGTTGTCCTTGATCTTGCTCGTGGGTGTGTTGCTACGTGCGGCGCGGGCCAGTTCGTTGACGGCCTGATACCAGGTGATGCCGCTCTTGGGGTCGCGCAGGTTGGTGGGCTGGGCGAGGTCAGTCACCAGCAGCGAACGGCGGGAGAGCCGCGCCACATAGGAGCCTTGCACGTAGTAGCCGTGGGCAAACTCGCGGCCGATGCTGAAGTTGAAGTTCATCGTGTAAGGCTGCTTGAGCCGCTGGTCGATTGAGTTCGCGATCGAGAAGCCGGTATCCGGATCGTCCGGGGCATAGAAGGGGAACTTGCCCACAGGGGCGCTGGGCAAGATACCCGCAGGCAGGGTGTTGTAGCCGGTGAAGCGGGGCTGCTTGGCGAGGCTGGCGCTGGCGGGGGTTTGCACTTCGGTGGACAGACCGGGGGCGTTTGAGTCGAAGTTGCGCATCAGGCTCATGCCGAAAAGGTCGTAGAGCATGCCGAAGCCAGCGCGAATGCTGGTCTTGCCGGGGCCGCCAAAGAAAGTCTTTGCCAAGCCGTTGGTGGCTTGAGGGGTGTAGGCGATGGAGACGCGGGGAGAAAAGTTCTTCTTCTGCATCTGATAGAGCGGCTTGCCCTGGGCCGAGCTGGCAAGGACAAAGCCTACGGGACCGGCAAGGGATTGGGGCTTGCCGGCGTTGGCTAAGTTGCCTCGGTAGACGAACCAATCCTGGAGGTCGATGGTGGGCGAGACCTGGAAGCCGTTGGTCTCGCGGATGGCGGGGGCGAGCCAGTAGTTGAGACCAGCTGTAATCGTAGTGGACTTGTTCATTCGCCAGCTATCGGTGATGTAGAGCTGGAATTCTTCGGCACCGTAGTTGCGCTTGACGGGCGCGCCGAAGGGCTGAACTTTGCC
>JBBRBI010000112.1:0-16355 GCA_038206015.1 Bryobacterales bacterium
CTGTTGCGGAGGCGGATAGCTTTCCAGCTCCTCCATCCCTTCACCCAATGGGTGATTCCTAAAATCGATCTTCGTGCCCTTCATCCCGTTTAGTATCCAACACTTGCGCTCCTACACATTCTTCCAACTGCCGGATCTAGGATGAAATATGTACTTGCGCTTGCCATCAGTCAAAGCATTCCAGTGATTGTTAGGGCTATAGCAGACGTCGTGTTCGAGATCGATCCACGGGCGCCACGCCGCATCGGGATCACGCGCCAGCGTCAGCAGGCTGCGCCCATCAATGCTTGGCGGCGCGGAAACGCCAGCCGCATCCAGCAGCGTTGGCAGCACGTCGCGTATCTCAACCGGATTGGACAAAACCCGCCCCCGTATCGCCGCCAACTTGGCAGGCCAGTGCACGATCATCGGTATCCTCGCCGATCCTTCAAACGCATAACTCTTGCGCCACAAGTGATGATCGCCCAACATGTCCCCATGATCGGACATGTAAACAACCAGCGTGTTTGCCAACAATCCCCGCCCCTCCAGCGTCGTCAGTATCCTTCCAATTTGTTCATCGACAAAGCTGATGGAGCCAGAGTAGCCCTCGCGCGAACTTCGCGCCTGATTCGCCCCCAAGTCCCCATGCCACGGCTCACGCCCGGCGTCAGATCGCTTTCGATACACATCAGCCCAGACACCAGCCTGCGCTGGTTTGAGCTTTGCACCATCATAGCGATCCATCCAGCGCTTGGGCGGATCGTAAGGACTATGCGGACGAGCAAACGACACCTTCAAAAAGAAAGGCTCCGGGCGCTTGTAATCGCGAATGAAATTCACGGCGCTGTCCCCCGTCCACTTGGTTGGATGGAGCCGCTCAGGCAAGGCATAGGGACGGGCTTCAAATCCATTCCACGGCACGCCGGTCGCGTCAGGATCGGCAATGGGTGCCTCCGACAGGAACCAGGATCGATAGTCACTGCGAAACTCCGGAGATTCCACACGGCCAGACTCATCCAGTAACACCTGATGAAAGCCATGGGTATTGCGCTGCGGGTGCCAATGCATCTTGCCGATTCCTGCGGTAAAATAACCCGCATCACGCAACAGCTGCGGCATCGCCGTTGAGTAGCGCACACCAACGGCACCATAACCCAGCAAGCCATGGTTCCAAGGTGCCATACCAGTCAGCAATGCCGAGCGCGCCGGCGTGCACGTGGGCGTCGACGAATATGCACAACGAAAACGTACTCCCCCAGCCGCCAGGCGGTCCAGATTGGGAGTGTGGATTGCCGGGTTTCCCTCGGCCCCCAGCCAATCGGCGCGGTGCTGATCAGAGACGATGAGCAATAGGTTAGGACGGGCTTCTGGTGTAACTTGCGAAAGTGCCGGCGCGCAGGCACCTGCGAGTCCGGACTTGAGTAAGTGGCGTCGTTCCATCACTTTTCCGCCTCCCCCGGCGCATCAAAGTATTTCTTGATAATCCAGTCGGGTTGCCATTGGTCTGCCTTGCGGGCTTTGCCCGTCAGATCCACTTTCGCCGGAGCCTGGTTCCGTGGCGGAATGACAACGGTATCACCCACTTTGGCCTGCCACTCTTTCATCAACACCTGCAAACGCTGAACCTTCGCAGCATGCTCGGGCCGGTCGATCAGATTTGTCATTTCGTATGGATCTTCCTGCAGATCAAAGAGTTGAAGGTGCCCAATCTTGGGATATGCGATCAGCTTCCAGCGATCCTCCCTAACGGCCCGCTGTATGTCAAGAAAGGGCAGGAACACAGAATTGCGTACACTCTTTTTCCGTCCATCCCACAGCGGTCGCAGGCTCTCCCCTTCAAGCCCAGCCGGGCGATCCAGCGACGTAAGGTCACACAGAGTCGGAAAAATATCGAAAAGATAGGAAAACGCATTCACCGTTTTCTGTTTCGGGATGCCTGGGCCAGAAATCATCAGCGGAGTGCGCATGCTGTGCTCAAAAACGCTCTGCTTCCCGAGCAGGCCATGACTGCCCAGCGCCAGCCCATTGTCCGCAGCATAGACGATGATCGTATTCTCTGCCTGACCACTACGCTTCAGCGCCTCCAGAACGCGACCAATCTGTCCATCGAGATGTGTGATCAGCCCGTAGTATTCGGCAAGTTGGTCGCGGATCATCGCTTCCGTCCGCGGCCAGGCACCCAGATTTTCATCGCGAATTTCGCGCATCATCCCGTTATCAAAAGGCAACTGTGGCAAAAAGTTCTTGGGCAACGGCGGCAGATTGCGATAGTACGGTTCGCGAAAGCTTAGCGGAGGCTGCCTTGGATCGTGCGGAGCAGTGAACGCAGCATACGCAAAGAACGGCTTCTTCGCATCGCGAGTCTGCAGGAAATCGATCACCGAATCGGCAAACAGTTCACTCGAAAACTTCTCACCGACGCGCTCGGCGCTCAGCTTGCCATCCGGACCAAGATCGCGCACAGGCACCTTCGTGTGATCGGACATGCCCCCAAACATAACCGTCTTACCGCGCTGAAACGCACGCAACCACGATGCCTGGCCATTGTGCCACTTGCCGGTACCAAAGGTCTCGTATCCGTTTTCACCTAGATACTCCGGCATCAGCTTGACATCCCTAAGTGCGAGCGTATCGACATGAAACCAGGTGCGCCCACTCATCAACATCGCTCGACTAGGAATGCACACCGCACCGTTATTGCCGCCGAAAACATAGTTCTGTCGAAAGCTTACCCCCGCTGCCGCCAGCCGATCCATGTTCGGCGTTTTGATGTTTGGGTTGCCATGCGCGTGGATGGTATCGGCACGCTGGTCATCGGCAAAGATAAAAAGAATATTGGGCCGCTTCACCGCGCGCGAAGCGGTTGGCGCTTGTGCACCCCCTGCGGCCAATGCGAGTGAAGCAAGACAGGCTCGACGACTAAGCATAGGCCCAATCATACAATCGTCAAAGCGAAGCCTCAGCGCAAGCTTAGGGCTCTTGCTTGACAAGCAACACCTGGCGGGGCTTGACGTCCGCTACAGTCTGCTTACTCCCACCCGGCCACCAGATCTCAAGCGTGCCTGGGCCCTGCTCTTTAGGGGCGCCAAAGTGCACTCCAAAATGCCCTGACGACGCGTACCCGATCGAAGTCCCCATCGTGTTCCATTGCCCCCGCCACTTCAACCGCGCACCAATGCCATCGCGATTCGCCTTCACGCCCTGCAACTTGACGATCAGCCAGTCACCGTCAGTCTCCGTCACGTTCTCCCAAAGCTCCACCGGGTCCATCAAGGACGACACAACGACATCCAGCTTGCCATCGCCGTTGAAGTCCGCCACTGCCATACCCCGGTGCGCCCGTGGCACCTGAAAGTCCGCCCCCACCTCCACCGACCCATCGCGAAAGATGCCCTTCTCATTGATCAGAATCGCATTCGGCAGCCGGTATCGTGTCGCTTCAAACTGCTCGACAATATCGTTGACATGGGCACACGAATAGAAAGCATCCTTCCACCCGTCGAGGTTGAAATCGAAAAGCCCAACGCCCCAACCGCTCAGCTTCGCCGTCAGTCGCCCCACGCGACTGGCAAAGGTCGCATCCCGAAAATCTCCCTTTCCCGTGTTCCGAAAAACCGGAAATGTCTCGCCAAATAGATCGGTGACAAACAGGTCTGGCCAACCATCGTTATCGTAGTCGCGAAAATCCACGCCCATGCTCGCCACAGGCTTGCCTGTATCCATCAACGCGACACCAACCTGCAAACCCACTTCCGCAAACTTGCCATTCCCTAGATTGCGAAATAGGAAATTCGGCTCGTTGTCGTTAGTGACAAAAACGTCCATCCAACCATCGCCATCGTAGTCGGCGCTCACCACACCCATCCCCCGACCGCGATGCGCTGCAATCCCCGATTTCACGCTCACGTCTTCAAACTTGCCATTGCCCAGGTTGCGATATAGGCGGTTGGGCAGGCCCTGAAAATACTTCGGATGACAGTATACGCGCACACCCTTCTGCGCATCCCCACAATAGCGATCCGTCGCCGCTGGCCACTGCGTATAGTGCGTCACCCAAAGGTCCAGCAGTCCATCGTTATCCACATCCACCCACACTGCGGCCACGGCCCAAAGCTCGTCAGCAATCCCTGACGCCGCTGTAACATCCGCAAACTTGCCGCCCCCCAGATTGCGATAAAGACGACTCCCGCCCACCTTTGCGACAAAGAGATCAACCTTGCCATCATTGTCAAAATCCGCAGCCGCCGCGCCCATCGCGTAGCCTTCACCCGCCAGCCCCGCCTCCGCCGTAACGTCCGTGAACTTCCAGCCACCATCATTGCGATACAGACGATTCCAATACTTAGGATCATCTTTAGCCATCGTCCCCGCCGCCGCGCCATTAGTAAAGAAAATGTCCGGACGCCCGTCGCCGTTGTAATCAAAAACAGCCAACCCGCCCGCCATCGTTTCGATCATTCGCTTCTGCGCAGTCGCGGAATTTTCGACCTGAAAGCGCAGTCCCGCCGCCTCCGCGACGTTCCGAAAACGAACCGCCGGAGCCGTCTGCGCGGCCCCCACCGCCGCAACCGCGAAGATCGTAAAAAGTCGATGCATCCCTCTAACGGTTATACACTTCAATAGAATGATGCGGATCGTTGTCCTGATTTTGGTTGGCTTCTGTTGCCTTGCGCAGTCAGACGAGATGGCGGCAGAGTCCCAGCGCGCCCGACAAATGATGGCCGCCGGGCAATTCAATCAAGCCATCCCGATTTACGAAAGACTCGTGCAAGCCCTGCCCGGCAACCCCGGCCTGCGTTTGAACCTGGCCATCGCCCTGCACATGGCCGGTGAGGATCGAAAGGCGATCCCGCAATTTGAGGCTGTGTTGAAACAACAACCCACCACCCTACCCGCCCTGATGCTGCTGGGCGCATCCTACCTGCGCACCGGCACTCCCGCAAAAGCCGTGCCGTTGCTCGAAAAAGCGATGACCATCTCTCCCGACGACTTGCAGGGTCGCGCGATGCTCGCCGACGCGCTGCTCTTGCTCAATCGCCATGAGGCCGCTCTCCCGCATCTGCGCAAACTGGCCGCCGCTGAGCCCAACAATCCGCGCGCCTGGTTCGGCCTTGGGCGTGCGTATGAAGCCGTTGCGCAACGTGCCTTTGAAGCACTCGAAAAGCTCGGGCCCGATACGCCTGCGTGGCTCATGCTGGCAGCAGAGGTGCGTCTCAATCTTGGCCGCAACTCGGCGGCCTACACACTCTATCGAGCCGCGCTCGACAAGCAACTGAACTTGCGCGGAGCCCACGCCGGGCTGGCCGAGGTGTATCGAAAGACGGATCACGCCGACTGGGCGGCGATCGAAGAGCAACTCGAAGCCAAGATTCCCCCACCCGCCTGCGCCACGCCAACCAGCGAATGCCAAATGCTCAAAGGTCGTGCGGAACAAGCCCTCACCCTGGCGCTGCAGCGCAAGACGGCGGACGCCTACTATTGGCAATCGCGAGCCGCCAACGAGCTCGCCCGCACTTCCTTCTCGCGCTTGGCACAGTTACCGCCCTCCGCCGAGTCACACCAGGTGCTGGCGGAGGTCTACCGCAATCAAGGGCGCCACACGGACGCCATCGCAGAGTGGAAAGCTGCGCTCACAATGGCCCCGGCAGATCCTCACCTGGAGCAGGAACTCGCAACATCCATCTACATGAGTCGCGATTACCTCGCAGCCGCCGCAATGGCGCGCAAACTCATCGCTAAGGATCCCAACGTAGCGGAACTACACTTCATCCTTGGCGACTCGATGATGTTGCAACAGGAACCCGCGCAAGCGATCACGCACCTGCAGACTGCCCTTCGACTCCGCAAAATATATCCGGCAGCCGAGGCTGTGCTGGGCCGCGCACTACTCCAGGTAGGCCAACCCGCCGCTGCAATTCCCCACCTGCTGGCCGCCCTCCCGATCGACGCCGACGGAAGCCTGTATTTTCAGCTCAGCCGCGCCTATCAGGACACGGGCCAGCCGCAAAAGGCGGCGGCAATGCTCAAACTCTTCGAAGCCCTCAAGCAAACCGCCAGCGGCGAAGAAATCACGTTGTCGCCTCCTCGCCCCTGAACCAGTAAGTGTTCCAAAGTATCCGTGAATACCTCAGCATCGAAGAACTTCTACGCATCGTCAAACAAATCAGCCTCAGCAAATAGTACGTGGTTACGGGCTTCCGCCCGTCCAAGCCAAGCCGGACGATCCAAGCGGACCAAAGCCTCTACCCATATCTCCGATAATTGAACCCGCACGCAAACCCCAAGAACGTGGACCTCAAAACCACACCCGCACTCTCCGGGCCCCCTCTCGGGGCCGGAAGAGGACATCCGATCTGACCAGACCGTGCGCATTTCCTCCTAACTTCTCACCCAATCCCAGCGCCTCGCAAGCATGCAATCGTCATGGACCGGTTAGGGCTAAAGCACCGCCCCAAAAAGTTACAACAGCGGATTACGGACCGCCAACTCAGGAAAGCGCGTGAAATCACGATCGGCGGACCAGAGATCTGAGACGCCGTGGTAGCGGCAGATGGCCGCGATGCGTGTGTCGTGGACCTGTCCGCCAACGGACTTCTTTGCTTCACCCAAGGCCCTTAACAAGGGCCAGTATCCTGGCCCTTCGCCCAACCATCGCACAGTCCCGGTGGCTTCGATGCCATCCAGAAACAGACAACCATCCCGCCAGGTACTCGGCGGACGGTAGATCTTCGGACTTGTGACAATCGCGAGGAACTCGTGCACACAAGGCCACGCGATGACCCAGGGCATCCCCGACCCGATTAGTTCGAGGATCGAGCGCTTTGCGGGCTCGTGAAAGGGCGATTCCTCACGATGGGCGTACACCAGGATATTGGTGTCGACCGCGATCACTCCCCTTGGCCCTCATAAATGATGGAGCGGATGCGTCCCCAGTCGTTCTCAAGGGCAGGGCCTTCACCTTTGACGGTGTGGAGTTTCACTTCTCCGACGGGCTTACGGTTATGAGCCCCGTCGAGATAGAGGCGGAGGCTAACATTTATGATTTCCTTCAATGAGACCCCTTGCGCGGCAGCCGCGGCCTTGGCCTGGCGGAAGATCGGCTCTTCGACCTCGATTGTCGTCTTCATCACCAATGAATAACATATTTATGGGCAGTGAAATACGGGAATCTTTATGGGCAAAAATCAAAAACCCACCCATCCGTGTGCAACCGTGTGAATCCGTGGCCAAAAACATTCGAGTAGCAACGATTTACTACCTCAATCTCCTCTGTTTTCAACAACATCCCCAAAACCACACCCCAGCCGCCCCTTTTTTGTCTGCTAACTTCCTTACCGGGAGGCAAGGGCCGCGCACACAGCGCGGCCCTTGCCTCCCAAACTATTTTCAAGATCGATAAGGAAAACAAGCCTCATGTCGTCGACAGCTCAAGTCAAAGCCAATTGCGCCAATGCGCAGCACTCCACAGGCCCCCTCACCCAACAAGGCCAAGATCAATCCAAAGCTAACGCTGACTCGCACGGCCTCCGGTCTTCAAGAGAAATCCTCTTCGCCGCCCAACCCATCGAGCAGAAAAACTACGACGCCGTGCAAGCCCAGCTCCGAGCCGAACTCCTCCCCAACGGCACAACCGAGGAACTCTGCTTCGACGCCTACGCCGTCGCCTCCTTCCAGATCCAGCGCGCACAGTCCATCGAGGTTCAAACCCAAAATCACTTCCTCGAAAATCCCGAGAACCACCAAGCCTTCCTGCAAATAGATCGCCGCGCCGCCGAAATCATTCTCGAGCTCGAGACAGCCAAACTTCCCTCAGCCGTCTCCCTCGCCCTCTCGCTGACCGCCATCCGCAAAAAGTTCTTCCAGCGCGAAGACCCGCTCCTGCTCGGCATCGCCTCCAACGCCTCTCGCGGCATCCGAACGAACCAACCCAATTCCACCTCGAACAACCCATTAGGAAGCGCTTCCTAACCCGCACACACGAACGAAGCCAATCTCCTCATCGCAAGCCCCGAAATACTGCTTGACACCGGGGTAATAATCTCGTCCTATAGATTAAACAGGAGTGTGCCGAAACCTCACAGTCGAACTTCGACAGGCCTGTAATTTCAACAAGATAGGGGCAATGAATGAGTAAACTTAAGAATATTGCGCTTGTCATCGCGGCCTTAGCCGTGATGGTACAGTGGGCGACGCCAGCTTCGGCCCAATCGCTCTATGGTTCAGTAGTCGGACAAATCACAGATCCTTCGGGCGCTGCGATCGTCCAGGCTACGGGAACCTTGACGAACAAGGCCAATGGCCAGGTATACGAAGACAAGGCCGATGAGAATGGGCGATTGCTCATCTCCAACGTATTACCGGGAGATTACGATCTCAAGGTGGTGACGCCGGGCTTTAAGACGCAGACGCGTTCAAATCTGCGCGTTTCGGCCGGCGCGATCGCGCGTTCGGACTTCAAGATGGAAGTGGGCGCGGTCTCTGAACAGATCACGGTAGAAGCCACCGCCACGGTGCTTCAGACCGACAAGGCGGACACGCACACTGAACTCAATTCCAAACAAATCTCCAGCCTGCCTCTGTCGGGTTTTCGCAACTACCAGACTTTGATCAATCTGGTGCCGGGCGCGACGCCCGCCGGGTTTCAGAATTCGATTACGGATTCCCCCGGGCGATCTTTGCGTACCAACATCAACGGCACCAACGCCAATAACAACATTACGCGCATCGACGGCGCGGCCAGCGTCAACCTCTGGTTGCCCCACCACACCGGTTACGTGATGCCCGCAGAAATGGTGGACACGGTCAACGTCACCACTGCAGCTGGCGACTCGGACCAAGGCCAGGCTGGCGGCGCAGCCATTACCCTGCTGACCAAATCCGGCACCAACCAGTTGCACGGAAGCGCGTTTGAGTACCACGACAACCAGCACCTGAAGGCGTTCAACTACTTCGCCAAGGCCAACCCCCGTGCTGATGGAACCCCGATTCCCAAGCCGCTGCGTGTCTACAACAACTACGGCGGCACCATTGGCGGGCCGATCGTCAAGAACAAGTTGTTCTTCTTCTATAGCTTTGACGGCACCCGCCAGCGCGACGGCGCGGTTGGCACTTACGACGTACCGACCCTCGACATGAAGAACGCCAACTTTGCCAATACCGGCACAACCATCTTCGACCCGCTCACCGGCAACGCCGACGGCACGGGACGCACCGCCTTCCCCGGGAATGTGATTCCAACCAATCGCTTGAGCCCGCAGGCGTTGAAAATCCAGAGCTACTATCCGACGGCTAACTTGAGTGGCTTCCAAAGCAACTACTTCGCCTCGGCCGTGCCCACCTTCGCCCGTGACTACAACGACATCAAGATCAACTACAACCTGAGCGACAAGCAGCAGGTGTTTGGCCACTACGGCGTCATGAAGGCGCTCGTCGTGGGCAAGAACCTGTTCGGCGACGGCGTCGGCCCAGCGCCTGGGGCGGACCCCGGCACCGGCGACACGAGAGTGCAGAACATGTCAATCGGCACCAACCGTGTCATCTCTCAGTCACTGCTGTTTGACGGCGTAATCGGATACCAACGGCAGGATCAGACCGTGCGCGGGGTTGACTTTGGCAAGGACTTTTCCACGACGCTGGGCATCCCCGGCATCGGCGGCTCCGATCCTCGCCAGCAGGGCTTCCCCAATATCTCGGTCAACGGTTATAGTGGCTTTGGCGTCCCCGGCTGGATGCCTCTAACCCGCGTTGAAGAAAACTACACCCTGAGCGCCAATATGACTTGGTCCAAGGGCAAGCACAATGTACGCTTTGGCTTTAATGGCACCAATTACCGGATGACGCATTGGCAGCCGGAACTGGGCGCGGGTCCACGTGGATTTTTTGGCTTCAACGGCAACGCGACGGCCTTGAACGGCGGGGCGGCGATCAATAACTTCAACGGTTACGCGGCTTTCCTGCTTGGTCAATCCGACGACGTTCAGAAGAGCTATCAGTACATCACGATGACGCCACGCGAGTTCCAATTTAGTTGGTACTTGCAGGATCGCTGGCAGGTGACGCGCAAGATGACGGTCACCGCTGGCATGCGCTATGAGCTTTATCCGCTGATGACCCGCGCCACAGGCAAGGGCATTGAGCGCCTCGATCCCGTCACCAATCTTGTGTATCTTGGCGGACGCGGCAACGTTCCCAAGGATGTCGGCATCAGCGTCAGCCACAAGCTGTTCGCGCCGACCCTCGGCATCGCTTACCGTTTGAACGACAAGACTGTGATCCGCACGGGGTACGGGCTCAACTTCGACCCGCTTCCCTTCTCGCGTCCGTTACGCGGCTTCTACCCGCTGACGATCAACAATTCGTTCCAGCCGGTCAACGGCTTTAGCGCCGTGCGGACTCTGGCGCAGGGCATCCCCGCCCCGGTTCTGCCTGACCTGACGTCGGGTGTGATTACGCTCCCCAACAATGCCGACATGCGCAGCCCCTACGCGGGCCTCATCCATCGCGGCTACACCCAGTCCTGGAACTTCACCATCGAGCGCCGCCTGCCCATGGACATCCTGGGCACGATTGCCTACGTCGGCACCCAGTCTGTTCATCTCTTAGCGGATCGCGACATCAATGCCGGTTCTCCCGGCCTTGGCGCTGCCGGTCGCCCATTCTTTAATACGATCGGGCGCAACATCGCCACTAACATGTGGGACGGCTACCTGAGTTCCAATTATCATTCCCTCCAGACAAGCGTCCGCAAGTCGCTCAGTAAGGGCTTACTGCTACAGGGTGCCTACACTTGGTCCCATGCGCAGAACATGACCGATGACGACGGTTGGGCAGGCGTCGGTTGGAACTGGGGTCCAGTGTTCAACCGCAATCGCGCCTCGGCGGGCTATGATCGCCGCCACGTGTTGCAGATGGGCTGGGTCTATGAACTGCCGTTCGGTAAGGGCAAGTCGTTCGTCAAGAGCGGCATCGCTTCCCACATTGTGGGTGGCTGGTCAGTGAATGGCATCATGTCCAATTACACGGGCACGCCTTTCACAGTTAGCGCCCCTGGTAGTTCGCTCAACGCTCCTGGCAATTCGCAAACTGCAGACCAGGTCGCGCCAGTGGTCAAGATCGGCAACATCGGTCGCAACTCTTACTACTATGATCCGGCATCGTTCAAGGCGGTCACTGATGTCCGCTTTGGCTCGACCGGTCGTAACATTATGCGCGCTAGCGGTGTGTGGAACACCGACTTGATGATCAACCGCACCTTTACGATCCGCGAGAAAGTCACGGCGGCCTTCCGCGCCGAGGCCTACAACCTGCCCAACACCGCGCACTTTGGCGGTGTCTCCAGCAGCAGTGTCACCAGTGGAAACTTTATGCGAGTCTTGAGTTCCTTCGGCGAGCGGCAAATCCGCTTCGGCCTCCGGGTCGGATTCTAGACCAGCACAACTTAGCAACAATTGAGAGGGCGATGGCAAAGGGGGAAACCCTCAGCCATCGCCCTTTTTCTTGCTACGTGCCTAGCGAATCCAGATCGCGAATACAACCGCAGCCACGATTACCGTCATTGCGATAAACGAAGCCACTGCGCCAACATCCCTGATCCAGTCCGGTATCGGCTTGCTCATCGTAGGGGCCTCAGGCAATCGCACTGACATTGGAGCCCTACTTTACGTTCTCGCAAAATGTCACTTCAGCCCCCTCGGCATTGCGAATACTCAGCGTCGGCTTCCCCTTGGGCTCGTAATACATCGCCGACATCTTCGCCGGGATTCCACCGTCTAACATCCCCCCTCGAAAGGTCACTCTCGAATTCGCTGGATCCACCGAAAAGCTTCCCGGCTTCCCTTCTGAATCCAAATACTTCCCGCCCGCTTTCACCGTAAAGTTCAACATCAATCTTGCCCGGTTGTAGGCCCAACACTCATACGACCCTTCCACCATGCCGCCAGACCTCACCGGTGCAGGCGCTGCTGCAATCTGGCCAGCCCCCGCCCGTGTGCCCGCGACACTCGCCAACGGCATACTCGAAGCGCCCTCGGCCGGGTTGTTGACGCACTTGTTGTTCGCCATGCTGGGCGTCATCCGGCCTTCAACAGCCCACCCGCCCGTTTGGCTAACAAACACAAACTCCTCGGCTTCAAGCGTCCCCACACAGGTCGCTCCATAAAAGCGATTCTTGGGATAGCCCGGCCCATAGTCACGGACCTTCACCGTCATCTGATAGCGAAACGAGCCCCCGCGAGCGTCGATCAGCTTCACGCTCTGGAAAAGCACCTGCCGCTCCGTGTAGCCCTCCGGACGCAGCTTTAGCAAACGAGCCTCAAGCAGTTGCTTGACACTCTCCACGTCCAGGCCAGCTGCCTGCGCGCACGACATTTGCGCTGCCACACACATTAAGGTCGCAGCGGCGATAGTTGAAATTCTCATTGAATAGATATGCGCAAACAAAGACCAGAAGCCGTCATTTGTTTTTATCTGTTTTGAATCCCTTCCAGTATCCGCGCCGTCTCCGCTGCCCGCGCCGCGTCCTCCGCACTCAAAGCCTTGCGCCCACGCAAGACATCCCAGTTCTCCATTGCTTTCTGATATGCGCCCCGCGCCTCCGCCCGACGATGCAGGCTTAGCAGAGCCGCCCCTTCGCCCACTAAGGCCCGCGCCAAGTCCGAGCGCGTCGTCCGATTGGCCGCATCCGCACCGGCAAGCTGGCTCGCAATCGCCACCGCCCGTTCAAACGATTCCAGCGCCGCCGTCGCTTGTCCAGCCTTCAATCGCGCCATTCCTGTCACCAACACCGCCCGACCACAGTGCGCTTGCAGGTAGGCGTCAGGCGACCCCTTCGCGGCCCCGCACAAGATTCCCTCAGCCCGTCCCGAATGCGCGATCGCACCCATCGCATCGCCCCTCGCCAACAAAGACTCCGCCAGTTTACGATGGCTAATTCCCACATCAGCCAGATACTCGACACTGGTCAGGTCCGCCGCGCTCAACGCCTCAGCCAGCGCCAGCGACCGCTCATTATGCGGCACCGCCTCACCCACCTCGCCACCGGCGCGCAACGCCGCAGCTAACTGCGACTCCGTCACCGACAACGCCCGCTGATACTGCGCGTTCTTTGGGTCTGCCGCCAACAAGCCTTCCAGTATCCCACTCGCCCGCCGCATCGCCACCACCGCTGGCGTCGACTCCAACCGATCCATCAGCCGCAATCCATAGCGTAAACTAGCGTTCGCAAATTCCAGTCGCTGCAGCGTGTTGGTCGGATCCTTGGCGATAATCGCCTCCCCCAGTTCCAGCACCTGCGCGAGATGTCGGTCGCCCTCCTCAACGCGGCCTAAACTGACCTCCACACTCGACATCAACATCAACGTCGTACGCCGTTCCTTCAGCATCCGTAAGTCTCCCGGCACCTTTGCCGCATAACTCTGGATCATCTGATCGGTTTGTTGAAACATCGCCAAGGCCTCTTGCGTCCGCCCCAGGTTTTGGACCCCCGCATCCCCATAAAGACCGGCCAGATGACGGCGCGCGTCCCACAGTGCCACCCGTGCCTCGATACTCTGCGGCTGACCCTGCGTCACTGCTTCATGCAACTCCACCGCTCGACGCAGCTTCCCCTCCGCCGCCGCCAGTTCGCCCGCTCCATGCAGCAAAAGCCCTTCAGCATGGTACGCCGCAGCAGCTGACCCCCGAGCCTCCAGTCCTCCGTCTCGGAGCATCAACTTTTCAGCCACTTCCACTGCCCGCGCCGCGCTCACCATCGCCCCCTTGCCATTCCCCATGTTGGCGTAGTTACTGTCGCCCTGCACATTACTGATCTTCACGTACGCATCCACAAGTTCACGTTGCAACTCCGGATCGTCGGACTCTCGCGACAAACTGTCCAGATACTTCAGAGCATCCTTCACCAATCGCTCCAGTACTGGTGTCGACCCCGCCAGATGCTCAATCGAATCGTAGTAATCAAACACCACCGAGTGCGCCAATTGACGCACTTCTGCAAAGCGGCGCTCCGCCTTGGCCCGCTCTCTCATGGTCACGATCAGACCGCCGATCAGCAGCCAGAACACAACCAGCCCCACACCCACCGCGATCCAGTTCCGCCGGACAAACTTGGCCGCCACATAGCTCAGCACCTCACCACGCGCCGCCACCGGTTTACCTTCCAGATAGCGCCCGATGTCTTCAGAAAACTGATCGACCGACCGGTAGCGCTCAGCTGGATCCTTCCGCAATGCCTTCAGGATGATGTTGTCCAGATCCCCGCGCAGTTCCCGCCGCCAATGGCTCGGCCTCTCGGGCGTCTCTTCGCAGACTGCCTTCATCAGCTCGTGCTGCGGTCGCTCCAACTCACGATATGGAGAGTGCCCACTCACCAGTTCATACAGAATGACACCCAGTGAATAGATGTCTGTCGCCGTAGTCACTGTCGCGCCGCGCACCTGCTCAGGGCTCGCATAACGCGCCGTCATCAGTTGCATCGCGGTCTCCGTCTTGGCCTCGCCCCCGATTGCAAGGTCCGCCGCGAAGACCTTGGCGATTCCAAAGTCCAGCAACTTCGGCACACCTTCCGACGTCACCAGAATATTGCTGGGTTTGAGATCCCGATGGATCACCATGTGCTGATGCGCATAGTGAACCGCCGCACAGATCTGCCGAAACAATTCCAACCGCTCCCGAACGGACAGCCCGCGTTCCTCACAATACCGAATCGGCTGCAAGCCTTCCACATACTCCATCACCAGGTACGGCAAGCCATCCGCTGACGAGCCGCCGTCCAGCAATCGAGTAATATTCGGGTGCTCAAGATTGGCCAGAATCTGTCGCTCAGCCCGAAAGCGCCGGATGATTTGCTCCGCATCCATTCCCAGCCTGATCCGCTTGATCGCGACATGCTGATCAAACTGGGCATCGGCCCGCACCGCACGATACACCTTACCCATCCCGCCCGAACCAATGACCGCCACAATTTTGTACGGCCCGATAAACTCACCAACCTCACCGCCCTCCATCGCTGGCTCATCCCACGCCGGATTCACCGATGCCACATCGTGAGCAGCCAGCAATTTGCTCAGTTCCAGCGCCAGCCCCCGATCCCCCCCGCACTCGGCATCGACAAACTTCGCCCGCGCTTCCCCGCTCAAAACGCATGCCTGATCAAATAACTCCGAGAGCCGATCATCCTCAGTCATCGATCACCTGTGAGCTTTTCCTGCAACCAGGCGCGCGCAAAGCGCCAGTCGCGCTCAACCGTCGCAAGCGAGATCTCCAGCGCTTCGGCGATTTCAGGAAACTCCAGGCCTCCAAAAAATCGCAACTCTACAATTCGTGCCCGTCGCGGATAGTGCGCCGCAAGCCGGTCCAACGCCTGATCGACACTCAGCAAGTCGATGGGCTGTATCTCCTGCAATGCGTCCCATGGCAGTGCTCCCGGGCCTGCATTGCGCTTCTGTGCGTTGCGCGACCGTGCGTGGTCTACAAGAATGCGCCGCATGATTTGAGCCACAACGGCGATGAAGTGGGCGCGGTTCTCGCACTCAAATCCCTGGATCTCCGCCACCTTCAGATACGCCTCATGCACCAGTGCCGTGGGCTGCAATGTTTTTGCATTGCCTTCCCCGCTCAGATAGTAGGCAGCCAGACGCCGCAGATCCTGATACACGAGCGCCGTCACACGATCCACGGCAAGATCATTGCCATCTCGCCATAGCGATAGCCACTTCGCTACGCTCTCCTCGATCCCCGATTCTGCCTGATCAGTCATGCATTCCTTCGGTCCAACTATACAGCAAGACCCCTGAAAATAATGAAGGCCGCTGCAACCCTTTACAAGGTGACAGCGGCCTGAAACTACAGATCGTTTTTGCCGGGCCTATTCGGCCATTTTGACGGATTCGATGATCAGAGTCTCGCCATCCATCTTGCCGGTAACAGTGACCTTATGGCCCATATGCATCGACATCTTATCTTTGGCGACCTTGTCAAAGGAGGCAGCGTTGACCTTCATGACCTTGTCGCCAACGACGAACACAGCATTGCCGCTCTTATCAAAACATTTCTTGGCGCAGGTCTGGGAAGCCTCAGTGGCATCGGCATGCTTTGCGCCGCATGAGGCATCGGAGAGGACTCCGGTCCATTCAGCAGCAAACCCAGAAACAGCGAATACAGTCAATAAAGCAAATTTTTTCATGGTTAGGAACCTTTCGACATGAGTATAGCCAAACAGCGGCCCAATTGCCACACGCAGTCTTGTCTCATACAAGATGAGCCTGGAGAGGGAGGTCGATTCTCATACAAGATGAGCCTGAAGGGAAAAAGGGTGTGCAAGCTGGGAATTGATCATCAGCATGCAAGGTGGCGAGAAGATGAGCCTGGAGCAGATCCGG
>JBBRBI010000113.1:0-15894 GCA_038206015.1 Bryobacterales bacterium
CGCGAGCGAGCGCTGTCCGGCGACATGATGACGTCTTCGGGATCGACGCCATCGCGCTCTTTGAGCAGCTTGCGCAAGTGGTGTCGGCGTTCGCTCGATTCCCACCAATCGAGACTGTCGCCGAGCGTGTGGCCGGTGACGGTGAGCGCATCGAGCTTGAGGAGGCCCTGCGCCCGCAAGTGGAGCATGACTTCTGGCACTGCGCCAGCGAGGAAAACCTGGACCGTGGGATGGTTACGCGGGCCATTGGGCAGAGCGTCGACCATGCGGGGAATCTGGCGGTGGATGTGCGTCCAATCCGCCGGGGTTGGGCGTTTGAGGCCGGCGTGATAGGCGACCGCTGCGAGGTGCATGATGACGTTGGTGGAGCCACCGAAGGCAGCAAAGACGGCCATCGCATTATCGAGCGCGGCTTGAGTGAGGATGTCGGGCGTCTTGAGGCCTCGTAGGTTTTGATAGAGCAGAGCAGTGGCCGAGCGACGAGCCATATCGAGCCAGATGGGCGCGCCACTCGGGGCGAGCGCGGCGTGGGGGAGAGTCATGCCGAGGGCTTCGCCAATGACTTGGGCGGTGGCGGCGGTGCCGAGGAACTGACAGCCGCCGCCGGGGGAGGCGCAGGCGCGGCAACCCATGTCGGCGGCGTGTTCGAGCGTTATGGCATCGTGTGCGAAGCGGGCGCCTATGGTCTGGACTTTGCCTGTGTCTTCGCCGTCCTCTGTCGCGAGGGTGACGCCACCGGGGACGAGGATCGTGGGGAGGTCATGGGTGGCGGCGAGGGCCATCATCATCGCGGGCAGGCCTTTATCGCAGGTGGCGACGCCGAGGACGGCTTTGCGCGTGGGCAGGCTGCGGATGAGACGGCGAAAGACTTGCGCCGCATCGTTGCGATAGGGCAGGCTGTCGAACATCCCGGGGGTGCCCTGAGTGCGGCCATCGCAAGGGTCTGTGACGTAGGCGGCGAAGGGGATGGCGCGGTGCTTCTTGAACTCTTCAGCGGCGGCGGTCATGAGCAGATTCACTTCCCAATGTCCGGTGTGGTAGCCGAGGGCGACGGGGGTGCCATCGTTGGCGCGGATGCCGCCGTGGGTGGACAGCAGAAGAATTTCCTGGCCGCCGAGGAGACGGGGATCCCAACCCATGCCGGCGTTCTGGGTCCATCCGAAGAGGTCGCCAGAGGGACGCTGGAGCAGCATTTCGGCTGTGATGGGAAGGGAGCCGGAGGGGCCCTTGGCTTTTGAGATGACGTCGAGGATAGACTTGTCGGGGGATTCGAGGAGGGCGAGGAGGGGGGATGCGGGCATGCGTTCTTCATCGTATCGCGGGGATGGTGGAGTGCGCCGCGCTTCCGTTTGCGAGAACAAGGGGCGAGATGCATCAAAGCGCCGCAGACAGACTATGGCGGGTGTTGGCGTCGGCAGGAATTGAGTTCGTGATTGTCGGATCGGTAGCGAGTTCAGTGGCCGGCGAGGCACGGACTACGCAAAATGTCGATATTTTGGCCGTCATTCAGTCGGAACACGTTGAGGCCTTGGGGTCCGCTCTGGCGGGTCATTACTACTTCGACGCCGAATCGGCGCGGAAAGCCTTGATCGCCAATCGTTCCTTCAATGTAATCGCGCTCGAAGGCCTGCTGAAGTTCGATTTCTTTCCCGCGAATGACGCATTCGCACGAAGCCAACAGCAACGGAAGCGTTTCCTGACCGTTGCTTACCTGTCGTTAGACCCGGTTCCCGTGGCGACGCCGGAAGACACCATCCTCGCCAAGCTCCGCTGGTACAACGAGGGCGGGCGCGTATCGAGCCACCAATGGAGGGACATCGAAGGAATCGTCCGCGTACAGGTGGGCCGACTGGATTGGACCTATCTGCGGGATTGGGCTGCCTCACTGAACCTTGAAGAATTGCTCCTGCGCTTGGAGATAAGCTGAACCTTGTGACTATGCCGCCTCATAAAGATCGATCCGACACGCAACCGGCGGCTGAGCGATGGCTTTTGGAACAGCTTCGCGGGCTCGATCCTGCGGAGCGCCTTGGGCAGATTTTTGCCATGATCGAATTCGGATTCCAACTCGAGGAGGCCGGGCTTCGCTTGAGAGAACCGGAGCTCACCGGGTTGGCCTTTGAGCAGCGCTTGGCGGTGCAGCGCTTTGGCCCGGAGCTTGGGGGCAAGGTGGCGCAGGCTCTGGCGAATCGGGCGACCCGGATGGCGGGTGAGGGCCCGGAGCAAGCCGTTGAGGGTAAGCATTACGACCAGAAACTTGAGAATCGCGTGGGGTCGTCAGGATAGGTCGAAACAGACTGAGCCACACGATTGCAAAAATCGCAATAAACCTCGCGGCTACAATACACGTTTCCGGGGAATACCACCAGGCCCCCACCACGTCGTCTCCGGCGTTGGAGGGATCAGGAAGAAGCCCGTGCAGGCTGACGGGTTGCTCGCTGGCCCATCGGCGGCGGTTTGGCCCTAACCGGCCTATGATGATTGCATGTTTGTGGGGCGTGGGGATTGATAGGGTGAGAAGTTATCGGAAAATGCGCTTGGTCGGGGTCAGGGTGTCCTCTTACGGCTCCGGACACTGAAGCCCGTAACCACTTCTGCTTGCTGTCCCCACCTGTGGCGAGAGGAGCAGGTGCGGCAGCCTGAGTACGAGACGGTGCGCCCTGTAGGCTAGGGACATGCGGATGGCCATTTTGTGGTTCGTCGGGATTGGCGCAGTTTTGAGCGCGCAACTGACAGAGCTTTCTGTACTTGGGGGCAGTTGCGCTTCAGAAGTGAACCCCAGCCGGGCCGAGCTGACGAGTTGGAGCGAATCCGTGAGCGCCTATCTTCAGAAGGAGAAAAGCGGGGACCATGACGCTGCCATTTAATTGGGTAAGAGGATTGTTCGCGGCCGTTGCTCGAACGAGCATTGGCGCTTCAAGCTTATTTCTGCGCTCTCTGGAGCCACGCGCTTTGCTGAAGCCGTTGTCCTGCTGGACGCTCTCTACGATCGCGGAAGCAACGCGATCGCGGGTCGGCTGGCTGCACCCGGCGACACATTGCAGCCGCTGCTGTTGTCCCAGGAATTTAAGGGCTCAGCGCTCGCGGCCAAGTTGGCGGGAGATGAGAAGGCACTTCTAGCGAGGCGGGCGGCGGCGGAGAACGTACTTCGTAGCATTGATGCTCCGGCGGCGAATTACATCGCGAAGGGAGCCTGCCCGTTTGAGTGTTGCCGCTTTGGCGCGTGGACCGCGACCGCGCCGACTGAACTTTTAGATCGTCCAAGCGGCACCCGAATCGCGCAACTCGTGAAGGGGGATCGAGTGGAGGCGCTGACCGGCGAGGTGCACTTACAACCGATTCCAGTTCTGGTGCGCCTGACAAACCCACCGGGGTTGAAGGCGAGTGCGGGTTCTATTGTCTTTCTGCTGAACTATACGGGCGAGGGCTATGGGCGGGTTTGGGTAAACGGAAAAATATCCGATGCCGAGCAGGCCTCGGTTGGCGAAGGCTGTCGTGCGCCCGGCCCAACTTGTTGGGGTGAGTTTATCCGGGCGGGGGACAGTCAACGCTCGACCCAATCTGAATGGTGGATCCAGATTCGGACGAAGGACGCTAAGGTCGGTTGGACAAAAGAGGGAAAGAATTTTAGCGGGGCGGACGGCTGCGGCTGAATAAGGTAGTCAAACCTGATAGGATTTCGGCGATGTCTATCACTCGTCGTAGTTTCGCCACCGGCATGACGGCGGCAGCGTATTCCCGAATTCTCGGTGCCAATGATCGCGTGCAAGTTGGCTTTGTCGGCTACGGGCTCATTGGTGCACAACACGTTTTCGATTTCAAGAATCAGCGCGATGTCGACCTTGTCGCGATGAGCGATGTGTATCAGCCGCGCATGGAAGAAGGCATCCAGGCCTGTGGCGGCAAAGCGACGGGCTATAAGGATTTTCGCCGTCTGCTGGATAACAAAGACATCCAGGCCATGGTCGTATCGACCCCTGACCACTGGCACGCGATGATGACCATCATGGCCTGCGCCGCAGGCAAAGATGTCTATTGCGAAAAGCCTATGACGGTCTTTGTCAAAGAAGGCCGGTGGATGATCAACGCCGCGCGCAAATACAAGCGTGTTGTGCAGGTGGGTACGCAGCAGCGCAGTGGCAAACATTATCAGGCTGCCAAGCAATTGATCGCCGATGGCACGATTGGCAAAGTGCATAGCGTGCGCATGGCCTCGTTTCGCAACATCAACCCCGGCTTTGGCAAGCCGACGGCGGAGCAAGCACCGAGCGAACTGGACTATGAGATGTGGTGTGGCCCGGCCCCGAAACGGCCCTATAGCCCCCATCGTGCGCTGTATCACTTCCGCTGGTTTTGGGATTTCTCGGGCGGCCAGATGACCAACCTCGGCGCACATCAGATCGACATTTTGCAGTGGTATCTGGGGCACAAGGGTCCGCAGACGGTTTACTCAAACGGTGGTCGCTTTGTGGTTGACGATGATGGCGAGACGCCGGACACGCAGGATGCGGCTTTCACGTATCCGCACATGACTTCGCTTTGGAGCCACAGGGAGGGAAGTCAGGGTGATGGGGCCGGAAACGGTCTTGAATTCTACGGAACCAAGGGGAGCCTGAAGATTGGTCGCGGTGGCTACGAGATTATTGGTGACGAGAAGAAGCCGCCGGAGAATTCGATCCCGACATTTCAGGGGCATCCGACGGGCGGGGCGGTACGAGTGGAAACCAGGCCGGAAAAGTGGACCGAAAATCGCAGCGCCAAGGGGTCAAGCCCTGAGCAGTTCGACCTGCATGTTCGTAATTTTCTCGATTGCATCAAGACGCGGCAGCGCACGATTGCCGATGTTGAGGACGGGCACCAGACGGCGGTTGCCTGTCACTTGGCAAACCTGTCGCTGCGCCTGGGCCGCACGCTGCGCTGGGATGCGGTGAAGGAAGAGATTGTTGGCGACAAAGAGGCCAATGCGATGCTGGAGCGGCCCTATCGAGATCCCTGGGCCAAAACATTGCGGAGCTTCAACTTATAGATGAGTGCTGGGCTGACGCTACAATAGTGGCTTACCCAATAGTGTGTTGACCGCAATCTATCCAGGGTCTTTTGACCCGATCACCAATGGACACCTTGACGTCATCGGACGGGCCTCGCGCCTGGCCGACAGACTTGTCGTGGGTGTGTTGTTGAACGCAAACAAGAACCCGATGTATGCGATCGAAGAGCGAGTGGAAATGACTCGCGAAGCGGTGAAGGGCTACCCGAATATCGAAGTGACTCACTTTGATGGCCTGCTAGTGGAATTTGCCGAGCGGGAGAATGCCCGCATCATCGTGCGTGGCATCCGCGCCATCTCTGACTACGAGTTTGAGCTGCAGATGGCGCTGATGAATCGACGGCTCAGGCCGGAACTGGAGACCGTGTTTTTGATGGCGGCCGAGCAATATTCGTTTGTCAGTTCGCGCATCATCAAAGAGGTTGCACGCCTGGGTGGAAATATTGGCGGCATGGTGCCGCCGCATGTCGAGGCTCGCTTGCGAGCCCGCTTTTCAAAGGAGCTAACGCCGTAATTACAATGACTGTCGCGCCGTCTACCGAACTTGCTGAAAGAATCTCACGCATCAGTGTGAGCGCCACGATGAAGGTGGCCGCCGATGCTGATCGACTGCGCCGGGAGGGCCACGATGTCGTGGACTTCAGCGTGGGTGAGCCGGACTTTCCCACTCCCGCTAACGTGAAACAGGCGGCGATTGACGCCATCAATAATAACTTCACAAAGTACACGCCGGCGGGCGGCACGGCCGAGCTGAAGGCTGCGATCTGTGCTCGTCATAAGAGCGATTACGGCACCGACTATTCGCCTGCGGAATGCGCAGTGACGGTGGGCGGCAAGTACGCCATCTTTACGGTGGTTCAGGCCTTGATTGAAGACGGCGACGAAGTGATCATCCCGGTGCCGTACTGGGTGAGCTTTGCGGACATCGTGAACTACGCGGGCGGTAAGGCGGTGTTTGTCGAGTCGTCGGAAGCAGATGGGTTTAAGGTAACTGCGGAGGCAATCGCGGCGAGCATCACGCCACGCACCAAGGCGATCATTATCAACTCACCGTCCAATCCGAGTGGCGCGGTGATCCCGACGGAAGAGCTGAAGAAGATCTTTGCGCTTGCCAGCAGCAAGGGTATCTGGATTCTGGCTGACGAGTGCTACTGCCGCTTTCTGTATGAGGGCGAGCCGTTCAGCCTGGCGTCACTGCCGGGCGGCAAAGAATGTGTGATCGTCATGGGATCGCTATCGAAAACCTATGCGATGACCGGGTGGAGAGTTGGATTTCTGTTGGCACCGAAGTTTTTGATTGATGCATGCGGCAAGCTGTTGACACACTCGACATCGAACCCGAACTCGATTGCGCAGAAGGCCGCACTCGAAGCGGTGTCGGGTCCGCAGGATTCCATCACGATCATGCTGGCGGAATTTCTCAAGCGCCGCGACTATACGCTGGCGCGGCTGCGGGCGATCCCTGGCGTGACGGCCCAGACTCCGCAGGGGGCCTTCTACGCGTACCCGAACATCAGCGGCGTTTTTGGCAAGGGCGGCATTCATACGCCGATGGACTTCTCGAGCAAGCTGCTTTCTGAGGCGCTGGTGACCGTGGTGCCGGGCGAGGCCTTTGGCACGCATGAGCATGTGCGGTTGTCTTATGCGACCTCGATGGAGCAGTTGAAGAAGGGGCTGGATCGCATCGAAGAGTTTGTAAAGAAGCTCGGATGATGATTGGTCCGGGGGCTCGGCGGCTGAACGCTACGCGTTATGAAAAGATCTGGGGGACAACCGACCTGTCCCCAATCTTTCGGGAAGCGGGCGAGAAGATAGGCGAAGTCTGGTTTGAGGATGAAGAGCGGCTGCCGCTGTTGTTCAAGTTTTTGTTTACCTCTGAGCGCCTGTCCATTCAGGTGCATCCAGACGATACGTATGGCCTGGAGCACGAGAACTCACTCGGAAAAACCGAGATGTGGTACATCCTGCGAGCGGACGCGGGTGGAGAAATCGGACTGGGCTTTGACAAGCAGTACAGCGCCGATGAAGTTGCAGAGGCGGCGCGAAGCGGAGCCATCGAATCGATGATTCAATGGCGCAAAGTGAAGGCGGGAGAAAGCTACTTTGTGCCGGCGGGGGAAGTGCATGCCATTGGGGCGGGTGTGGCAATTTGCGAGATCCAGCAGAATGCTGATGTCACCTATCGCCTTTATGACTATGGCCGCGAGCGCGAGTTGCATCTCGAGCGGGGTATGGAAGTGAGCGAGCTTGGTCCTTACAACGGCTTGAGAACTGGCGTGGTGGAATGTGCCTACTTTCGGACAGAGAAGCTGCGACTGGATGCGGCGCTATCACTGAGCGGGCCACGGGCAGTCGTAATGATTCTCGACGGTAAGGGTAAGGTAGCGGGTGAGCCTTACCAGAAGGGCGAGGCCTGGCGGTTATTGCGCAATGTTACGATCGAACCCAAGAGTGCGACGACGCTGCTTTACGTGACTTGGCCTGAGTAAAACATGCGGGTGATCTATACAGCCGCGCATGCTGGGGCGGGGCTGGGGGTGCCGATTGGCGGAGGCGGGGCGATTGCGACCATGCTGGCCTCCGAGTGGGCCGAGACGACGCCGTTTGAGCTTGAGGTGCTTCGGCCGGAAGAACGGGCGGAGGAGCTAGTCGCGTATACACAGGTGGAGTACACCGAGTTTTGCCATCGCTTTCGTCGCTTGTCGACCCATCGCATATTGAGTGAAGATCCGGGTAATTGCGCGGTGCTTGTGAACGACATTGCCGAGGGGCCGGACTTTGCATTGCTTCATCGACACGGCTATCGAATCTTTACCATCTGGCACGTTGACGTTGTGGCTTACGTGGCGCGGATGTACCTTCGCGGCGTGATTTCGGCCAAAACGCTGGTTCGACTGGTGCAGCCGTTTGAGGGTTTTTTGCCAGCGTCGGCGAAGCTTGTGTTTCATCAGCAGCGCAGCTGCGTTGCGTTGAGCGCAGGGCACATCGTGATGACGGAAGCGATGAAGCAGACGATTCTAGAATGCTATCCAGACACATCGCCGGACAAGATCCATGTCATCCCTTGGGGCGCGCCAGCGCAAGCGCTTGTGGGCCAGCCCTTGCCTGTGCACAGGCCTGTTCTGTTGACCTTGAGCAGGATCTCACCCGAGAAGGGACTGGTGCCGCTACTGAAGATGCTGCGCAACTGGCGGGGCAAGGCGACGATGTTGCTGTGTGGCGCGCCAGCCTTCATGCAGGGAGCAGCGGTGATGGCGGAGCTGGCCGCGTTGGTGCAGACGATGACGAATGTCGAGGTTCGCCTCCCTGGCCATTTAAGCGGACAGGCCAAGGCGGATGCCTTCGCCAGTGCCGATGTCTATCTGTTCCCGTCAGTGTTTGAGAGCTATGGCTTAACGATGATGGAGGCGCTATCGCATGGTGTGCCAGTGATTGCGTTTGACCATGCAGGGGCGCGGGCGACCGTGCAGCCGGAGTTTGGTGTGCTGGTGCGCGATGAGCGTGAGTTGCATGCGGCGCTGGATGCGTTGCTTGGAGATGAGCCACGGCGGAGGGCCATGGGCGCGGCGGCGCGTGCGTATGCGCTAGCCCGGCCATTTGCGGAGTCCGCTGGCCGGGTTGCGAAATTGCTTCGGGCTACTTAGCCAGGCGAGTGGCTTGACGCGATGTCAGCCGCCAGCCGTCCTTTTGCTTCACCCATACATGCAGGATATTCATCGGCACGATATCGGTGGCACTATGCCACAGATCCACGCGGCCATTCACGAGCGCGGTTGTGCCATGAATGCGGACTGTGGTGTTGGAAAATTCAAGCTTCTCAACGATGGATTTGCCGCCGCCGATGGACTTGATGACGTCCGCTTTGGTCTCGACTTTTCCAGCCGAATGCGTGTACATCAAATCGTCGTTGAGGAGGCGCTCCAAGGCGGCGGCATCCTTATGAAGCATCGCCTGCCTTAGGGACTCCATCGCGGCCGTCACCTGTTTCACGGCGGCCTGGTCGGGTTCGGCTGCGCTCAGCACGAATGCAATGGCGAGCAACAAAATGGTTCTTCTCATGTAGGTTCTCATTCTATGTGTTTGAGCTTGCTAGTTGTCAAGGTCGACGGCGATCACTTCGTGCAGGTCGATTGAATCAAGCGTCAGGCTCAGAACATTGCGATCGAGTTTGTACTTCGGCGTTTTCCCGGCGACCAGCAAGTGCACCACTTTGAGGCGACGCCCGGATGGCACGCGGATTTGCACACGTTGAGGCGGCGAGGGGATGATCTCTCGAACGGGGCCTTTCATCATCATCGGATTGGTGAGATTTACGAGGTGCGCTGCGAGGGAATCTTTTTGTAGCCATAGCGACACATCGAGGACGCCTTTGCCTTCGACAAGCAGCGGTTGGGCCTCATTATTCGCCCAGGCCACCGCATTCTTCAGCAGGATGCCGTGGTCGTTGGAGAGCACTTCCCAGAAGGTGCGATCAATGTCGAAGGGGAAGTAGACGACGCGGCCGCGGCCATGCTCGCGGGCGTAGACGCCCGGAATGTCTGTGCGCGGCACACGGGCGTAGACCTGTTCCATAGGCAGGTCTGGATAAGACGGGACAAGCGTGAGCGGCGCCGGGCCGGGTTGCGTCGCTTTGGTGTGCACCCAGTTGGCGCCGTTGATGACGCGCGTTGCGTCCTCAAGGCCGCGAACAATTGGGTGACCTGGGCCAATGTTGAGATACGAATTGTGAAGATCTTTGTCGACGCGACCGGCGTAGGATGCGCCGAAGAGCGCTGCCAAACCGAAGTCTTTGCGTCGAGTGCCCCATTCGTCATAGAGCGAGGTTTCATGGGTGGCGACGAGGCTGCCGCCAGCTTCGACAAACTGAGTCAGCTGCCTGCATTGATCGTCAGAGAGTGCGGCAATGTTGGGAAGAATGAGGGTGCGATATTGGCTGATATGCGATGAGTCAAGTGACTTGTCATGCACCATATCGAAGGGTATGCGCGCTTCTATCAGCGCCTGATAGAAACCAAGTGCATGATCCTCCACGGTGGTGTGCGCATGCTCGCCGCCATAGAAGGTGGCAGTCTGTTGCGAGTAGACCATAGCCACGCGCGCCAGCGACTTTTCGTTGCGCAGGTAACGCTCGTTGCGATAGTGCCAGCCGTAGAGATCTTCGACAACCTTAGTCCAGCGGTGATCGATCACTTTGCCGTTGAACTTGGTAAACCAAGGCCGAAGATTATGGGCGATCCCGTCGGCAACCCAAAGGCGAATCTCGTCGCCGCTTTGGACGGAATCCTTCCAGCGATACGGCTCTTCCACGCCCATGCTGAAGATACCGGCGATGGCCTTGTTGCCGAGAGTGGCGGCGTATTCTTTGCCGTTCTTGCCGTTGGACCAGGGCGGCATCACGCCACGACGCGCCTGCCGGTCGGCGAAGAGGGTTGGCGCGAGTTCGCCAATCGTCTTCATATCGAGATCGCTGAGAGCGCCACCACCGGCATTGGCGATGAAGGCGGCCTCGGGGTTGATCTTCTTGATTTCGCTGTCCCAAAGTCTCCAGAGCTCAAAGAGGCGGGCCTGGCGCCAAACAATATACTGGCGACGGGCGGGGTCCTGGGGGTTGGTTGTGCGCGGCAGATCGAGACCGCTGGCCTGCTTGAAGTTGCGTTGGCAGTGTTCGCAGTAACACATGCCAGAACCGTCCCAGCGATTGCTGAAGATGCCATCGACCTTGTACATGCGGGTGATTTCGCGTGTAACGTCGGTCATGAAGTCGAAGCTGTAGGGGCCAAGGCCGCAGGTGACCCAGAGCTGCGGGTCGGCCCAATGTCTGCGCTTGCGGCCTTGAGCGTCGACGGCGATCCAATCGGGGTGGGCGTCGTAGACATCCTGGTGCGCGGCGTGCGGGTCGGTGCGGGCGACAACATTCATCCCGAGCTTGCGGCAACCTGCCACCAACTCTCCGAAGCTGTCTCGGTCGCCCAAAAACTTACTGCGATAGTGCAGGGGCACCTTGGTTGGGTAATAGGCGACACAGCCGCCTGCGGACAGGCAGGCGGCGTCGGAATGGGTGCGCTTGAAATAGTCGAGCCACCAGTTGGGGTCGTAATTGCCGGGGTCGTCTTCTACGAGGGTCAGTTGCGCCCAGCGCATGGGGCGGTTGTACCAGCCTGGCGAGGCGCTCTGTGCAGCGCCAAGCGCAGAGGCGACCAGAGCTGCGCCGGACTGCTGGAGAAATTCTCTACGGTGACTCATATGGAAGAGTCTATACATCGTCTCTTCACTATTGCCAGACCTCGTTAAAGAAGCCCGCCCAAAGGACCTTGCCTGGGCGAACCGGGCCGGGTGCTTCTGACAAATCGATGAGTGCTGCGTCTGGCAGACGAGGCGTTTGCAGCGAGTTGGTGCCGTTTGAGTCTTCGCGAAAGGTGGGGCCGCTGTTGAGCACGATGTAGCGATCCGGGTTGAGTGGGTTGGGGTAGATCATCACCGGCATGCAGACCTGGGCGTTGCAGGACTCTTTGCCCATTGCGAGGCGGGTCGCCGTCCATTCGATGGGGAGCTTGGCCAGGATGCGCGCGAGGATGGCGTTACTCGATGGGTCACCCCAGAGGACGAGGTTGGATGAAGCAATATCGGCGTCGCTAATCTCGCTATCTTTCTTTACGCGCGCTTCGCCGCGAAAGATGGATCGCCAGGTGCGGATGGCGCGATCACTTTCAGCGCCGACCCACTGTGCGCCCGCCTCTGAGATGGCTTTGCCAGTTGGAAGCACCATGACAAAGCTGTTGAGGAAGGCGTCGTCGATCGGGCCCTGGAGGTTGTGCTTCTTGCGCAGGCCTTCCGCGGGACGGCCTGCGCGCCAGCCAGCGGCTGACCTGTGAAAGCTGCCCGCGAGGCTGCGGTCGCTTAGGGGTTGCATCGTACCAGCAGGCTGACCATCGATACGGACAGCGACGGGACGGTCGACGGGTTGACGCCAGCCGCCCGCGCCGAAGTCGATACTTAGCGCAGCGACATTGCCCGTCTCGATATCGATCTCTCCGCGGTCGTTGATCTGCGCGCTGACTCGAGCGCGCTCCCAATGCTGCTCGAGGCCGTCGAGAACGATCCAGCGCATCCGGTTGTAGCGAAGCGTATACGTATTGAAGCGGAGAGAGGTTGGGTAGGCGTCGCGCCCTGTTTTTGCGATCGCGGCGAGGCGTGCCTCTATGATGGGCTTGGAATCGGGGTGGTACTTGTGTTCGGTCTTGGGCCCGATGACGTGAGAGAGCGTCATGCCCTCTTTGGCGAGGTAGCGCTGCATGATTTGTGCAGCCTGAATCTGTTTGTCGATCTCACCAGAGTAGGCGACCAGCGGCAGATTGTAAAAGTTGGCGGCGTAGTCTGTGGCGTCGTACCAGTGCCATAGCTTTTGCTCGTACCAAGGCCGGACGTCGCCCTTCTTTTCGAGGCCCTGATATTCACGCGTCTCGGCAAAGCCTGCGCCCGGGGCGGCTCCAGCCCAGCGGTCGGCGAAGTGGGCGGCAAGGTGCCAGGTGGAGGCACCGCCCATCGAAAAGCCACGCACGAAGAGGCGATCCGGATCGATGCGATAGCGACTCTTGACAGAGGCCTGCGCCTCAAGCACATCGACTTCGCCGGCAAACTTTGTGGCGTTGCAGTAGCGGCCATAGGGGTGCAGCATGAGGGCATCGGGCGGAGTGAACTGGCCCGGCTGAGTCATACGTTCTGCCAGAAAGTTGACCTCGCTGCGCGTGTCGCTGCGTCCGGCCAGCCAGGTGTCCAAGCGCCAGGGCGCAGCATCGGTTGGGTGCCAACCGGCGGGAATGACAAGGCCGTAGGGCTGAATGCTTCCATCGATACGTGAGACGTAGCCACGAACAACAAGACCGGTGGCAGTGGTCCAGGGAGATTGGCCGCTGGCAAGTTGTCGCGCCCGCAGCAGGCCCTCGTCGAGCAACTTGAGAGCCTTGGGGCCTTCGTCCGCTTTGAAAAATTCGTTGTAGGTAAGGGCTACGCGCACCGCCTCACGAAAGATCAACACGTCTGGCAAAAGGGGGTTCTTGGAGATCAGTTCTATCTGCTGGTTGAGATCCTTAAGCTTTGCCTCGATTGAGGCACGGACAGTTGGATCCAGTGCGATGCCCGGCGGAGGCAGCGGTTTTGGCGTTTGGGCGAAGGACAAGGTCAGCGAGAACGCGAGGGCGAGGGTGGGCTTCATGGCTTTTTCTTTTCGTGTTGTTGTCGGAGGAAAACAGGGTCGTCCATGCGGGGGCCGGGTGCGGCATCGCGAGGCTCTTTGGCACGGTTGGGATCGAAGATTTCCGGGTTGGCGGGGAGCAGATTGAAGGGGGTCAGATCCGGGGTCAGAGCAAAGCAGTCGGAGAGATCCTGGGCTGCGTGATCGTAGAGATTGAGGGACGGAATCTGGAGCAGGCGAAAGACCGTCTTGAGCATACCGGGGAAGCTGGTATTGACACGAGAAACGTAATTCTGTTTGGCGTAGGGGCCCATCACCATCAGGATAGTGCGGTGTGAGTCAATGTGATCGACGCCACCCTGCGCGTCGTCCTCAGTGACAAAGACCGCCATGTTCTCCCAGTATTTGGTGTGCGATAAAAAGTCCATGATGCGGCCCAGAGCGTAGTCATTGTCAGCCATGTAACTGGCCTGAACCGGGTAGCCGTCCTCGCGTCGCGGGCTGGCTGTGTGGTCATTGGGCAGGTGGATGAAGATGAGCCGCGGCAAGGGTTCCGCCCCATCGACAAAGCGCGCCTGGACGTCGTGAATGAACTGGGTGGCGCGGAATTGATCGGGGATGTTGGTGTTGTAGTTTGGGTAGTCGCGGGCCGTGTTTCGATAGAGCGGATCAGGCATCGGGATGTTGGTGAGGTAGCGCGCACCGGTGGGTTTGAGGCCGGTGCCCTCGTCGGCGCCAGCCAACTCGAAGCCCTCGCCGTAGTTGCGAAAGCTGATCTTGTTGCGTTCGAGGTGATGCCAGAGAGCGCCGCCTTCCAGCTGTTCTTCCGGGTGGATGCTGGAATTGCTGCCGGGGTTGAGCAAGCGGCCGGGTGCGGTTGTTGGGAAGCGAAAGTCCTTCTGCCCGCCGTAGCCAGCCATCAAGGTGGACTCCGTCCAGGCGTTGGGATAGCTGCCGACGACCCAATGATGACCATCGACACTGACCTCACTGTCGGCATAAAAGTTGTCGCTGATCGAGTAGCGTTGAGCCAGCGCGATGTGATTCGGGCTGATCACCTGACCCTTCTGGCTGATGCGCGGCTTGAAGGCGTTGCGTTCTGGCTGCACGATGCCGTAGCGACCATAGCGGGCGAGCAGCCAAGCGCCACGGATGTCGCCGTTGCCTGCTTTCTCAAGGTCACCGAAAACCTCATCAAAGGTACGGTTTTCTTTGACGATGATGACGACATGTTTGACGCCGGCAGGCAATGGTCCGGGTGTTTCGGTGGTCTCAATGAAGCCATTGTTTTTGTAGACGGTGCCAGTCATGGCGGTGATGTCGGAGTCGCTGGGCATGTCAAAGATCTGAAGCGCGCCACGACGAAGCTCGGCCTGAAAGCTGCGCTCAAAGGCGAGGGTGCTTGTGGCATTGGGTCCGGTGCCAAAACCTTTTGCGGCGACGGCATAGACCTTGTTGCCACTGGTGGTGAGGTCAGTTGGAAACCAGGCGCTGGGGATGTGTCCTACAACACGGTGCGCCTGGGGATCGACAACACCAATTGCATTGATTCCTGCTTCAGCCACGAGCAAGCGCCGTGAGCCTTCGTGCCAGGCGAGGCCAATGGGCAGGACGCCGCGCAGACCTTCCAGCTTGGGGATGCGAATGGGAATGTCTTCAATGCGCTCCAGCTTTCGGGCATCAATGACGGTGATTGAATCATTGTGACCATTGGCGACAAAGATGCGGTCATTGGTGGCCGCGACGCCACTTGGTGAACTGCCGCCGAGGCTTTGTCCGCCAAAGGGGAGGCCGGTGCGGATGAATTTGATCAGCTTGGCCTGGCCAGCGGTGGCAACGTCGAGGATGGCGATGGAGTTGGACTCTTCGCGATTGGGGTCACCTAAGCCGGGCACTCGAAGCTTGCCTTCTGAGGTCTCTCGCTCGACACCTTCCATCGATTCCTTTGAGGGGAAACCAAAAGCCGGAAACTCGAGACCGGTCTCCCGGGGACGTTTCTTGTCTGCGCCGGCGAGAGCCTTGTACTCAAACATTCCGAGGTTGGTGACGTAGAGACGACGCATGTCGGGCGAGAGTGCGATGGCGAAGGGAAGCCGACCGACGCGGACGCTCTGCATCAATTGACGCTTGACGGTGTCGAAGATCACGACGCGAAAGTTTGCCTGGTCGACGGCGTAGATCAGCTTGCGTCTGGAATCGTAGGCGAGGTCGCCCGAGTAGCTGTCCTGATACTCGCCCTGGTTCATTTCGAGCCTGAACTGGGTCTTGCCGCTGCCGGTATCGATGTGACGGACAATGCCTGAATTGCCTTCTGAAACGAAGAGGCCAGAGTCGGTATCGAAGGCCATGCCCTGAAAGACGCTTGAGAAATTGTCTTCGTTCTCATCGGGCTCGTCGGGGTCGCGCCGTAGCCGCTTGCCGCGGATCGTCCGGGTGCGCCAAGAGCCGCTCTCTCGCTTGAGGACGGTGAGCGAATAGCGATTGGGGCCACCGTCTGCTGACACTACGATGTCGGCCTTGGCATTTACCGCAACGCCAAAGGGTCCCGGGCCGGTTTGATGGGTTTGACCGTAAGGCGTGACGTAACGACCGCCGGGCAGAATGGTGAGTGCGCCGGGGCGTTTGGCGGCGGTTTCGACCCCGGCGGGCGTGCGGA
>JBBRBI010000114.1:0-15670 GCA_038206015.1 Bryobacterales bacterium
GCCGGAACCGGGTCGATCGACCCTTCAGACTCACCCAACGGGTGAGCGCGTTGCTGGAGCACTGCCTTTGTCATGTCGCTCATTATCCAGCACTTGCAGGCGTTCCGCCATCGCGGCGGTCTTCAAACTGCCGTTTTTAGGATGAACGAATTGCGTCAACTCCAGAGAGATCGCTTCGCCGCCTACGAAGTCTACGCCGAGCACTGTGTCATGGGCAAAGACGTCCAGATCCCCAAGTCCCTCCCCGTCGCCGACATCCGCAAATCCGATCTCGGCCGCACCAACCCCAACTACCTGGCCCAGTTCCTGCTCTACCAAACCAAAGAAGTTAAGGACAAGGCGAAGGAGATGCTCCAGGAAGCAAAGGACAAAGCAAAATCCAAAGCCAACGAGGCCAAATTGACTAACGAACAAAGCAAACCCAATGTCGACAACCCCTTCGCGGACATGAGCATCGAACAGCTCCTCAAGATCGCCAAGGACGCCGGGCTAAATAAGTAACAGACCAAACCCAATTCAGAAATTATCCGTGAGTAGTCGCGTGAATCCGTGGCTACTCTTCCAGAAACTGCGCACCCAGGCGGCTACATAGCCCCAACGCTCTTTGAAATCCGAACCCATTGATAATTCCCCAGAAGGCGTGCGCCCGATTTTCGCGGCAACGGGCGACACGCTAAAAGCGGGCCGTCAACCCCACACGCACGGCCCGCGGCATCCCCGGCGAAATATTCGTATTGCTATCGGCATTAGCAAAGTAACGCCGGTCGAGTAAGTTCTCGACGTTACACTGCAATCGCAGCTTCTCAGTGAGTGAGTAATAGATCGCCGCATCGACCCGCACATAGCCTGGTACTTTCACCGTATTGTCCACTGCCGCATACATATCCGTCCGATTCAGGATCCCCAGCCCCGCGCTCAGCCGCTTGGCGATCTGATACTGATTCCACACCGAGAACATGTGATGCGGCACCTGCCCCACCTGAGCCCCCATCCGCGCCGCTACAGTCGCACTCGCGATAAATGCATCCTGATATGCATAGCCACCCGATATCCGCCATGCCCGCGTCACACTCCCGTTCCAGCCCGCCTCAAACCCATTCGTTCGCTGACTCCCCGTCTGCACGATCCGGGTCGCATCGTTCGCGTCCGTAGAGCGCGTATTCGTGCGGTCCAACCTGTAAACAGCCGTCGTCAACGACAGGTTGCGCGATACATCCCACTTCACGCCCGCCTCATAGTTCTCAAACTTCTCTGGCTTCACCTGTTGCGTAATCACCGTCAACGAGGAAAACTGATCGCCAGAGCTCGGCAGATAAGAAACGCTGTAATTCCCGTACACCGACACCGCCATCTTAGGCTTCAACACGATCCCCAGCCTTGGAGAAATCAAGTTATCGATTCGCCGCAACCGATCTCCATTTCGATTGTTCAGATAGCGCAAGTCAAACTGGTCCACTCGTATCCCGGCAATCACCTGCACGAAACGAGAGAGCGAAATTTGGTCCTGAAAATAAGCCGCTCCCAGCCGCGTCTCCACATGATTGTTGGCATCCGTCAAACTCTGCCGGAAAGTGATTGGCGTTGTGATCTCAGGATTCGCAAAAGGTGCCAGCACCGACGTAGCAGTGTTCATGAAATACCCGGTGTTGCGGAAGTTGTCCGTAACTTGCCGCCCCACTTCGACCCCGCCCACAAAACTATGTTTCATGCTGCCCGTGTAGAGCCCATAACTGACATCGGTCTGATTGAATACATTCAGCCGCGCGGTCGCGTTGTCATAAGCGGAGATCGCCACTTGCTGCCCATCCGCCGTCACCACGCCAGGAACATAATTCCGATACCCTCGATCAGTGTTGCCAAATTGGGTCCGGTTACGGACGTTCCAGCCACCACGCTGGTGCTCCACAGCCACCGAACCGAGATTCACATCGGCCCGCACCTTGCTGTCATACGGGTTTCCATAAAACGTCGCGATGTCGACTTCTGCCGGTCTGCCCTGGTACGAAGTGATCCCTCGATCCGCCACCCGGCCGTCATGGAAATTCTCATAACCGAGCACCACTTTCGTCTGCTTACCCGCTTGCCAGGTCACGGTTGGCGCAACTCCATATCGACGCAAGTCAACGTGCTTCCTGAAGCTGCCCGTGTCCTCAAACATCCCATTCATCCGAAATGCAACCCGGTTCCCCAGCACCGCGCCAAAATCCGTTGCCACCCGCTTGTTCCCAAACGACCCACCCTGCAAACTCAATTCCTGATACGGCTGAAAGCCCGCTTCTTTCGTCACCCGGTTGATCACACCCCCACCGCCGCCCCGCCCAAACGCCATCGCATTCGGCCCCTTCAACGCTTCCACTCGCTCCAGGTTGTAGAGGTCGCGAAAGTACTGAACGTCATCCCTGACTCCGTTCACAAAGAAGTCTGCAGAACTGTTCTGCCCTCGAACGATTACCTGATCGCGATTGTTCTCCCCTTGATGCGCCGAAATCCCCGGCACATAGCGGACCACATCGGCGATGCTCATCATCATCTGATCGCGTATCTGTTCGCGCCCGATGATCGACACCGACTGCGGCAAATCCCGCAACAGGGTCAGCGTCCGGGTGGCCGAACTGATCGCGCCCGTCAGCGCCTGCCCTCCCTCGGTTACCGTAAGGGCACCAGCTACAGGGGCGATGACTAGAACAAACTCTTCCACCCCAACGAGATCGCCCTGAATCTTGTACTTGCGATTCAGTTGCGTAAAGCCATCTTTACTGACTCGAATCACATACTCACCCGCCTCTAGTGATGCCCGGAAAGTCCCGCCAGCACCCGTGCTGATTTTCCGCGAGCTGCCGGGGGAAGAAGGATTCTGAATCTCGATAATCGCCGACTCAATTGGGCTTTTTGACGCATCCAGCACGCGCCCTTGAAAATCTACCCCAAGGCAAACGCCACTAGCAACAGAAATAAAAACCCACACTGCGCGCAGAACTGCAAACATCATTCACTCCATACTAAGCTTATTACTTGCAAGTGACTTGCAAATTCTAATCTAGCATGACGAACAGAGATATACAAGACCTTTTTAGTCTACTATGATTTTCGCCGCAGTCCTAGTCCGCTTGCACCGGAGCAGCAAACAGAATCGGCATCGTCGGAGTTGTCGATCCCGCTTCCGGCTCGACGGTAACAGCAATCGCCGCGATCGAGGCCGGATCCACTGCCCCCGGCCTGAAGTGCAAGCCCTGCCCGTTCTCCCCATGGAACAAGCCTGCCGGAATCGGCGCGCCCTGCTTGGGCACAAACCACATCTCATAAACCTTGCCCGCCGACAGTTGCGGCAGGTTTGCAGCAAACAACAACACGCCCCGTTCGCGATTCACAAACACCTGCCCACGTGGCGGTGCCGTCTGTCCATCGCCGAACTTCACGCGAATCGTCGACGGCTGCCGCAGGAAGTCATACAGATCCTTCGCCTGCGCTACCAATTTCTCGCTATCTCCCAACTGCTGCCGCAATTCTGAAATCTGCGTTTCGCGCCGCGACACATCCTGCCGAATGTTAAAGGTGATCACCAGCAATGCCGCACACAACGCAGCCATGCCGGCAATCCAGCTCCAGCCGAAGCCCCGCTCCTTAGCCCCTGCCGCCAGCATCAGCCGGCGCCGCAGTTGCTTGGACGGCGTCTTTTCCGGCGCGATGTAAGCGAGCGAACTCACCAGATGACTCGCACTGCGCAATCCAGCAACCACCACCGGATCGCCGGCTTCCAGTTTTTCGCGCATCTCAGCCATCTCGGCTGGCTCAAGCAATCCGAGTAAAAAGAGTTCGTACATCACAGTTCGATCTTGCAGGTCTAGGTTTTCAAGCGACATCAAAGGTCTCCCGCAGCGTCGTCAACGCTGTCCGCACCCACGTCTTAACGGTACCCAGCGGCTGGCCCAGCTTTGAGGCCATCTCCGACTGAGATAATCCTTCAAAATAAGCCAACTCCAGCACCTTGCGCTGGTTCTCGCTCAAAGCCGAGAACCCGGCGCGTATGCGGCGTGCTGTTTCCTGGTCAACCATCTTGTCTTCTGTGTTTACGAATAAACTGGTGCGTTCGGATGACACAAGCTCAAACGTATTTGCCTGCTGCTGGCCTGCCGTTGACCGCAAGTAGTCGATCGCCCGGTTTCGCGCAATCGTCAACAGCCAGGGACCAATCTTGCCGCGCGACACATCAAAGTCCGCCGCCCGATTCCAGGCGCGCATAAAAGTCTCTTGCGCCAACTCTTCAGCCACTGCGGAATTTCGCACGACGCGCACGATCACCGAAAACACGAGGCGCGAAAAACGATCATACAGCTCTGCCATCGCCTGCGGATCACGTTGCCGCAGCCGCTCAATCAGGTCGTGATCATTGCCACTCAGCACCTCGGCAAAGAGGATAAAGATATGCCAAATCATGCGTTTGCTACCAGGCCCTTCTTTCGATACAAACCAGCACTTACAATATACTGCGCCACGCTCACCGACAACCCAATGGGCATATCACCGGCCGCCAGACTCGCCCGCATCGACGTAGAACTTTCGACGAACTGCAAGCTATCCATCCGATGAACAACAGCCCCTGCCGGAGTCTCATATTCATAACCGGGCCGCGCCGCCACGATAAATTCCGTTAGCCGAAAGACCTCCGCCGCCCGATGCCAGCTAACAGCTTCGGCGAATGCATCGGCACCGATGATGAAGAAGATCTGCGCAGCCGCTCCATACAGGTTACGCAAGCTCTCCAGAGTTTGGATGGTGTAACTCTTACCCTCATGGCGCTCGATATCGCAGGCCTCCAAAAGCGGATGCCCGGCGACTGCCAGTTCCACCATCTGCAAACGCTGTTCAAACGATGCTCCCGTCGCCTCCTCCTTGTGCGGCGGAATGCGATTGGGAATCAACAACACCTTCGCCAACGCAAACTCATTGGCAGCGGCCTCCGCCACAGCGACATGCGCGCTATGGATCGGATCAAAGGTGCCGCCATACAACCCCAGCCGCATTTACTTCTTTTTGACTTCGAGAATGCGTATGTTCTTGAAGCGAGCTTCCATGCCCGGCCCGGCATGCAACTGCAGCGCTATCAGCCCTGCAAGCTTGGTCGGGTCTTCCAGCTCAGCCGTCTTCTGGCCGTTGATCGTGATCTCAATATGGGGCCCCACCGCACGTATAATCATCGAGTTGTACTCTGCGTTCTTAACGGTTTTCTCAGCCTTGTCTTTCCAACCGTTCACCATGACGCCGCGCTTGCCCTTCTCGTCGTAGACGCCACCCCACCAGTTCTTCTCGGCGGCATCGGCCTGCAAGCCCTTCATCACAAACTCCGGCAAACGCTCCGAGCGAAACTGCACACCGGAATTGTGGTTGCGGATCATCATGTCCAGCCGCAATTCGAAGTCACCGTATTCTTTGGGGTTGATCAGGAAGGTGTTGTGCGGGATCTTGCGCTTGTCGGTATTCCCGATCAGCTCGCCATTGGCGACGCTCCAAAGATCCGGCTCGCCCTCCCAACCCTTCAGAGTCTTGCCGTCGAACATCAATTTGAAGCCAGCCTTCTTCTCCTCTTTTGTCAACTTGTTCTGACCAAAAAGGGAAAGCGCCAATACCAATAGAGTGAGCAATCGCATATAGACCTCTATCCTATGACGATTCGAACGCTTTTACCAACTCCTCCACTCCTTGACGAGCCCAGGTCTCATTCACTTGCAAGGCGCCCCCGGGACGCAACAGCACACCGGCCGCCGCCATCCGCCTTACATCCCCTTCCGTGACAGCCGCCTTCAGTCGGAAAATGTTTGTGCCATTCAAAACCCGCTCCACGGGCACGCGGGCGAATACCTTCTCGGCATTCTCCACCCCCGCCCACAAGCGCCCCTCGAATCCATCGAGATAATGCAACGCGACAGCAGCAGAAGGCCAGGCCTCATGCACGCCTCCGCCAAACATCCTGCGTGTGTGAAACAGATTCTGTAACAGCGCCTTCGGCCCAGCGAGTATCGCACCGCCAGAGGCATTGAAGTACTTATACTGCGAGATGTAGACGGTGTCGAATAGGGCCGAATACTCCTTCACGCTGCGCCGCGTATACGCGCATTCGAGAAACAGCCGCGCGCCATCAAGGTGCATCCCAATGCCCTTCCCGCGCGCCCAGGCCGAAACCTTCTGCATCTCGGCAAACTCAAACACCTCGCCCCGCCGTCTCCGAACCGGCGTCTCAATCTGAATGGCTCCGATCGGCACCTCGACTCTCCCGCTCATCGCATCGGCATGCGCCTGTTCTACCTGAGCGAGCCGAAAGGTCGCATTCCCAGGGGCCAGAGGCACCAGATGCAGCTGGCTCAGAGTTTGAGCACAATCGCCGCAGTCGTTGAATAAATGGCTCTCGGCCTGCACCAGCACCCGGCGCCGGTTCCCAGCAAGCAGACGCACCGCCATGTGATTTGCCAAGGTCCCAGTAGGCATCCAGACAGCCGCTTCCTTGCCCAGCATCGCCGCCATCCGTTGTTCCAATGCCTCAACAACGCCGCCGAGGGAATAGTTATCGGCGACAAAGTTCGGTGCCTGCGTCAGTCGGCCAAGCAAAGCCGCGTACTCAGCAGGCGTGTGCGGGATTCCATCCCCATAACCAAACACGCGCCGGTCCCCACCGCTGGCAGCGGCCAGCGGCACCGCCAACAGTGGCAAAGCAACAAACCCTCTTCGTTCCATGTGATGCTCCCTAACTCAGGATAAACTCGCAAGAGTCACCATGTTCACCCGACGCCAACTTCTACTCACCTCGCTGCTCGCCGCAGCCCCCAGGAAGAAGCCCAACTTCCTCGTCATTCTTGCCGACGACATGGGCTTTTCCGATGCCCGCTGTTATGGCGGTGACGTCGACACGCCCAATCTCGACCGCCTCGCTGCACATGGCCTTCGCTTCACACAAGCCTACTCAACCGCCCGCTGCGGCCCCTCCCGCAGTTGCCTTCTCACTGGCTATTACGCCCAGCAAACGGCCAGCGATATCATGACCCCGGGCAACATCCCCAATTACACTAAGTTCCTGCCCGAATATCTCAAGCCCCTCGGTTATCGCACTTACCACTCCGGTAAATGGCACATGCGCTTTGCCACGGGTGTTGGCGGCGTTGGCTTTGACCATTCCTACAACCCTCTCGATGAACTCCGCTTTTTCACCCAGAATCGCCACGAACTGGACGGCAAGCCCCTCCCCAAGCCGGACGCAGATTACTACCACACCACAGCGACCGCCGAGTACAGCATCAAGTTCCTCAAAGAGCACCAACAAGCCACTCCCAGCGATCCCTTCCTGCTCTACTTAGCCTTCCACGCCCCGCACTTCCCACTGCAAGCGCTCCCCGAAGACATTGCCAAATACAAAGATCGCTTTTCAGAAGGTTGGGACACGGCTCGCGAACGCAAGGTCCAACGAATGCAGCGCATGGGCCTCATTAGCGGCCCCGCCGCCCCGTTGGAGCCACAAATGTGGACGCAGTGGAATACGCCCGATAAGGAACTCCTCGAAAAAATTGGCCCTGGCGAAGTCACCCGCGCCGTTCCGTGGTCCACCCTCACTCCCGTGCAAATGGATTTCCAGCGGACCAAGATGGCGATCCACGCTGCGATGATCACCCGCATGGATACCGAGATCGGCAAGGTCCTCGCCCAGGTCAAAGCAATGGGCGCAGAGAACGATACAGTCGTCCTCTTCCTCTCCGATAACGGAGCCAGTTCCGAGCAGTTGATCCGCGGTGACGGGCACGATAGCAGCGCCCCCATGGGCTCGGCACGCACGCATCTCGGCCTCGGGCCAGGCTGGTCGTCCAACTCCAACGCCCCGTTCCGCCTGCACAAGTCCTGGGTCAACGAAGGTGGCATCGCCTCCCCGCTCATCGTGCACTGGCCCAACGGAATCAAAGACCAGAACAAACTCCGCCACGAGCCCTGCCACTTCGTCGATATCCTGCCCACACTGGTGGATCTCGCCGGCGGCAAACCGGATAACAGTCCCAAGCTGGCAGGCCGAAGCATCGCGCCTGCCTTCCAGAAAGACGGCACCGCGCCGCACGATTTTATCTACTTCAATCACAGCAATAACCGCGCCCTGCGCATCGGCGACTGGAAGCTCGTCGCCACCGGCAAGACCGGTGAATGGGAACTTTACAACCTACGCAAAGATCGCGCCGAGCAACACAACCTTGCCGCCACTCAACAGGCGCGAGTCGCAAGTATGGCCGCAGCCTGGAAAGACCATGACGACGATTTCACCCGCGTTCGCGAAGCTGCTCCACCAACCCAAAAGCGCCGCCTCAACCAGTCAGCTGTCTAATTTGCAGCTTGCGTCAGTCGGACGAAGGTCCCAGAATGAAGGGGACCCATGCGCATTACAACGGATTTCATGAAGACCGAATTTGTCCAGGACGCCATCCGCGAAGATCGGGCAAACATACTCCGTGACTTGCTACAGGAGAAGTTCCGCGTGCTGCCCAGTTGGGCTGAAGATCAACTGGCCCAGGCCCCGGCCGCCCAACTTGCGCGCTGGTTCAAAAAGTTACTCAGCTCCGACACACTCGAAGAGCTGCTCGCTAACTCGTAGGCTCAGCAACACAGCGCCAAGGCAACGGTCAGGTAGCCGCCGGGCATGATAGACTCACGCTTTCTTATGCAGTGCCTGATGCTCATCGCCGCCTGTACCGCCGCTCTCATGGCGCAAGCTCCGCCCGGCATGAAGTTCGGAGTTCCGGTCAAACAGGGGCCGATGGACGCGCTCCGCCTCAAGGACTACGCGCCCGAGTCCTCCCTTGTCGTCCCCAAGACCCAAATCGCCAAGGCCCGCTTCCCTGTGATCGACGCGCACACCCACACATCCATGAACGGCATCCGCACCCGCGCCGATGTCGACGCCTGGGTCCGCACGATGGACGAAACCGGCATTGACATCACGGTGGTTTTCACCGAGTCAACCGGCCCGGATTTTGACCGTCAGGCAGACCTCTTCCTCAGCAGCTATCCGAAGCGTTTCCAGGTCTGGTGCGGCATCGACACCAAAGACATCGAGGCCCCGGATTATCCTGCCCGCGCAGCCCGCGAACTGGATCGTTGTTTCCGAAAAGGTGCCCGCGGCATCGGCGAACTCACCGACAAAGGCTGGGGCTTGCAGGCCAACGAAACCAATGCCCTGCCCCGCGCCAGACGCCTGCGCCTCGACGATCCTCGCCTTGACCTCTTCTGGAAAAAGGCCGCCGAGCTCAAGATGCCAGCCAACGTCCACATCGCGGACCACCCCTCCGCCTGGCGACCGCTCGGCCCCCACCAGGAACGCTCTCCCGATTTCCAGGGCTTCAACCTCCACGAAAAAGACGTGCCAAGCTTTGACGAACTCATCGCTACCAGAGACCGCGTCCTCTTGCGGCATCCCCAAACCACCTTCATCTTCTGCCACCTCAGTAACATGGGCCATGACACTGCCGCCCTGTCCAAGGCCCTCGACCGTTTCCCGAATCTCTATGTCGACATCTCCGCCCGCGACTATGAAGTTGGGCGCCAGCCACGAGCTGCCCGCGCCTTCCTCGATCGATACCGCGGCCGCGTGCTCTTCGGCACCGACATGGGCCGCGAGAAATCGATGTACGAAGGCTGGTGGCGCTTGCTTGAGAGCGCCGACGAGTACATGCCGGGGCGCATCTGGTGGCCCTATTACGGCCTCGAACTCAACGACGCGACTCTGCGTTCCCTCTATCGCGAGACCGCGTTGAAAGTACTCAACTTCCGGTGACGTCGGCCCCGCAGATCATTCACAATCTCCGTTGGTGGATCGGCGGGGCCCTATTCGCCTCGACAGTGATCAACTACATTGATCGTCAAACTCTGAACGTCCTCGCCCCCTATCTCAAGAAGGAATTCACCTGGACCAACTCTGACTTCGCCACCATCGTAATCGCCTTCCGCCTGGCCTACGCTCTGATGCAAACCGTCGCCGGGCGAGTCCTCGACCGCATCGGCACGCGCCGCGGGCTGCTCTTCAGCGTTGCCTGGTATTCCATCGCCGCCATGGCCACCAGCTTCGCCGTTGGGTTGCGTAGCTTCGCGGGCTTTCGCTTCCTGCTTGGGGCGGGCGAAGCTGCCAATTGGCCCGGTGCCACCAAAGCCGTCTCCGAGTGGTTCCCGAGAAGTGAACGCGGGCTCGCCGTCGCGCTCTTCGATAGTGGCTCGGCTATCGGTGGCGCCATCGCCCCCGCCCTTGTCATCTGGCTCTATGCGACCTGCGGATCATGGCGACCCGTGTTCGTCATCACCGGGCTACTCGGCTTCCTCTGGATGCTGCTCTGGTCCCGCCTCTACCACCTGCCAGAACACCATCCCAACATCAGTCTCGAAGAACGGGCGCTGATCTTCAATGACCGCGAACCAGCTAGCCCGACAGCTAAAGGTGGAGCCTCCGATTGGCGAGCCCTCCTGCGCCAGCCTCAGACCTGGGGCATCATTTTGGGCCGCAGCTTTACAGACCCCGTCTGGTTCTTTGTCTCCGATTGGTTCGCCATTTACCTGGTCTCCAAAGGCTTCGCTCTTACCGACACCTTGCTCAGTTTCTGGGTTCCCTTCCTCGCAGCAGATGTCGGGAACTTCGCGGGTGGCGGCATCTCCAGTTGGCTGGTCCGCAGAGGCTGGTCTGTCTTGGCAGCCCGCAAACTGGTGATCATCGTCGGTGGCCTGGGCATGACCTTGCTGGCACCGGCTGCATTCACCTCAAGCCTCCCGATCCTGGTTACGCTGTTTGGAATCTCAACCTTTTGCTACGCGGCCTGGTCCACGATGGCGCTCGCTCTGCCCGCCGATCTCTACCCCACTAACGCGGTCGCCTCAGTAAGTGGCATGAGTGGCACCGGCGCGGGAATTGGCACCATCCTCTCCACCTGGCTCATCGGCTGGTCGGCCGATCACTACTCCTTCGCACCCATCCTGGTAACGGCAAGCCTCATCCCACTCCTGGCTACAGTTCTGGTGCTCCTCCTGGTCCGCGAGAAATCAGTCAACGCAGACACCGTTTCCTGATAGGCTACTTTGCGATGCCCCGTCTTGCCCTCTTTCTCCTTCTTACAGCGCTGCCCCTAACATCGCAGACACACCCACTGCAGCGACTGATTGACGCCGCGCGCGTTAAGTCTCCAGAACTCAAGACGCTCCTGGCCCAAGGCCTCCCTGGACTCAAAGGCCGTGATGGGGCCGCCGTCTGGGGCCAGGACTTCCTGTTCGCCGTCGAGTCCGCGGACCCCGCCTTTGTCTCGATCGACGCACAGCCTCCCTTCGCGATGACCCGTGCGGCAGACTCCAACTACTGGTACACACTTAAAACACTCCGCCTAGGCACAACCCACAGCTACACTTACACAGCAGCCGGCCGCAATCTTGGGGCCTACGAGGTGGCCGGTTACAATCCCGATTCCTACCCGGTACCCGGAGTTCCACAGGGCCGACTCTCGCCAATGCGCACTCACGCCAGCAAGGTCTACCCTAACCTCGTTGCAAACTACTGGGTCTACGCCAACCCCGGCGTCGATCCCACCAAACCCGCACCAGTCATGGTCTGGCAGGATGGCGAAACGATTGTCGGCAACGATGACCTCCTCCGTCTGCGTCTCCAAACGGTCTCTGACAACCTTGTCCACAAGGGACTCATTCCGCCCATGATCCACATTCTGATTGCCCCAGGCAAAGTCGGGACCCAGGCTCTACGAAGCTTACAGTACGATGCAGTCTCGAGTAAGTACGGTTCCTACTTACTCGAAGAGATCCTTCCAGAAGTGGAGAAGACTTACAAGCTCCGCAGCGACCCCTATTCACGCGCCATCGCTGGAGCCTCATCCGGCGCGATTTGCGCCTTCAATGCAGCCTGGTACTTCCCTCAACAATTCAGCCGCATCCTCTCCCACATTGGCAGCTATAGCGGCATCCAGTGGCATCCCGAACGCAATGAAGACGGCGGCTACATCGTCTCCCACAAGGTCCGCCGCGATCCCCGCAAGAATCTCCGCATCTGGATGTCGGATGGCGCAAACGACATCGAGAACCAAACCGGCTCCTGGCCGTTAAACAACATCGAACTCGCCAACGGCCTCAAGCTGAAGGGCTACGATTTCCATTTCCGCTTCGGCACAAGCATCCACGCGATTGCCCAAGGCGCGCTCGACCTGCCCGAGTCCCTCACCTGGCTATGGCGCGATTACAACCCTGCCCTCACCGAGCAGATCTATCAGATGGAGGAATCAGAGCGCGTCAAGCCCCTCTTCCGCGTCTCCATCACCAACCGCGACGCCTGGTAGAAGCTACTGCGCCGGGCTCGGCGGCAACTCCATGATCTGAATGTTACGGAAGTGGATCTCGGCTCCCTCGCTCTCCAGACACAAATATCCTTTGCGCTGCGTCGACTTGCTGATTCCGTTCACCACTCTTCCATTTACGCTCAGCTTGATCGTCCCGTCGACGGCAACCACATCGTAGGTGTTCCATTGCCCGCGCCCCAGTGCCCGATTCTCAATCGAAGAACTCCGCTCGCCGCGCGGATGATCCGGCAGAATCTTCACTCCACCGACGCCGAACAACTCGCCATGCACATAGCCGCTGGACGGAGTCACGCCGTTTTTCTTGTTCAGCTCGGGCCACTCAAGCTCCAGCATCTGAACTTCGATTCCATCCGGCAAACGATTCTTCTCGCCCGGTTGCGCTTTGCTCCAGACAAACACGCCCGAGTTCCCGCCCGGCTCCATGTGCATCCATTCGATGTGGAGAACGAAGTTCTCGTATTCCTTCTCGCTGCGCATCACCCCGATCGGATGCCCGCTGCAAACCAGCAATCCTTTCTTTACAGTCCAGGTACCAGGGTCCGTGTTTACGTTCACCCAACCTTTCAGGTTCTTGCCGTTAAACAAGCTTCGAAACGACGGAACAGGCCCGGTTGCCGCAAACAATCCAGCAATCAACAGGCTCAGCAAAACACCAATGCGCATGTGTTCGATCCTACCTCATCCCGGCCCGAATCCGACAACCGAATCCTGTCGCAGGAACGAATGCAACGCGATCCCGCTGGCCCTCGCCAGGTCGACGGCCAGCGATGAGGCGGCACCCATCGTTGCAATCACCGGGATGCCCGCAACAGCAGCTTTCTGCACGATATCGAAGCTCGCCCGCGACGACATCACCAACACGAGATCGCGCAGCGGCAATCGCCCGGCGCGAAACGCCGCGCCCACCAGCTTGTCCAGCGCATTGTGCCGCCCGACATCCTCGGCCAAATCCAACAGTTCCCCGCCCTCGCTGAACAGGGCTGCGGCGTGGACGCCGCCCGTGAGCGGAAAATCCCGCTGCGCCGCGTCAAAGGCCGGGATCAAGCCAATCAGAAACTCAAGACTAACAGTCATCGCCTTGACGGGTTCAATGCGGTCGATCAGCTGCGCGATGCTGGCGCGCCCGCACACTCCACAACTGGAGCTCAAATAAGTGGCCCGCGCATCGAGTTCCGGCACCGCGCAACCCAGGGCAAGATCCACGCGGATCTCTTGCGACGTTGGGTGTGAGCTTGCTTCAATGCCAGCGATGTCAGAAGGCTGGCGCACAACGCCTTCGGCAAACAGAAATCCTTCAACCAAAGCCAGATCCTGCCCAGGTGTGCGCATCAATGTCGCAAAGGGCCGTCCGTTAAGAATCACCTGCAGCGGCTCCTCAACGCTCACCAGATCGGAGCCTTGTGCGGCATTGCCCGCGGCCAGTCGTTTGATCGAAATTCGACGTGTCATACTGCGACTGCCATTTTATCTCGGACTGCTTTGCCCCATTACGCGTTAGGGAGATATGAGAAAACGTTTCAAAGTCGGCGATCACGTTACCTGGAATTCAGAGGCCGGACATGTCAGCGGCAGGATCATCAAGGTCCATACGAGAGACGTGGATTACAAGGGGTACACGCATCACGCCAATCCAGATGAGCCGCAGTATGAAATCAAAAGCGATAAAACGGACCATATCGCCATGCATAAAGGATCGGCTTTGAATAAGTCCAGTCTATAGCTTTAGGCCCTGAATTACGTTCTGAAGCTCCCGCACCAGATCCTCTTCGAACCACGGATTTTTAACAAGCCATGGCTGGTTGCGCGGAGAGGGATGCACCAGCGGAAGATAACCCAGCGGGATATACTTCATCCATGCTTTGACGGTGTCTCCAAGCGTGGCTTTGCGGCGGTTCCCCCAAATAATAAACTTGAGCATATTGCCCTATAAGCAAGGTAAGCGTGATGTTATCTTGCGCGGGTCGTAGAATTGCTCTGCTGTCAGGCCAAGCCAGTCGCGTAACTGATCGCAGGACGGATCGTTCCAGGGAATACCGCTTTCGTGCACCTTGCGACCGGGCGCTTGACCAACAATACGTAGCCGCGCCGCTCTATGCACCTGCAAAACGGGGCGAGGACCGCATGGCAGGGCATCGGCACAATGTGTGCACGCACGGATATTCCTAAGCAGTTGCGGGAGTGTTTTCAGCATTTTTCACCTAGGTCAAACAGTATGAGCGACTACACTAAGTTAGCTTGCTCGGGAGGATAAGTAATACTTACTCCCTCCACCTGCGCGAAAGGCGTGAGTTCATGGTTGCGGTAGTTGCTCTCCGATAAAATCTCGACCACCGGCACGCCGCGCACAGAGAGCGCGTCGGCCACCAGCGATCGGTGGCATCGCCACGGAACTGATTCGGCGCACATGATCGCAACGCGTTTTTGGCGGGTCATCTGGAGGAGCGCTTCGAGCGCGTCCTGAAACTCCTCGGTTTGCATGTAATCGGCATAGCCGCGAAAGCCGCCATTGCGCCAGCCGGTGTTGGGAGAATCTTTACGGGCGCGCCGCAGACCGCCCAGCGCTTGAACATGCACGTATTCAAGGTGCTCCTCTGTCAGGCTGGCGGCCAGAGCGGTGGAGTTGAATTGCGGATTATGACGCGAACCCGGGATTGTGCGGATGTCGACGAGGCGTTCGATTCCATAAGCTTGCAACAAGGTGAGAAAGCGCTCGATTGGCAGCGTAGAATGGCCGACAGTGAAAATAGCGCCTTCCGGCCAGCGGGCTTCTTGTGGCGGAGGATGTAGGCTCATGGCGGCAGGCCTGGGCGGGCTTCTTAGCCAGCAGGCTCCAAGCCTTTATTTGCTGGACCATTAAGCACTTTCCCATAGGGGTCAAAGCGAGATCCATGGCAAGGGCAGTCCCAGGTTTTTTCCGTGGGGTTCCAGTCCACAATACATCCGAGATGGGGGCATATGGCAGAACACTTGTGCAGCTCGCCCTGGCTATCCCGGTAGACGGCAACCTTTTTAAGGCCCTCCCGGACCAGCGCTCCCGTTCCCGCTGCAATTTCAACCATCTGATCGACATCGCCAGCCGTCGCATAATCGCCGAATTGCGCCGCGACATTCAGGTTCTCTTTCGCGAACTCCGGCGCAGCCCGCAGGGAAATGCGAGAAGGGTCGTAAAGGCTCTCCCATTCGTTCTTCCGTCCCAGGACAAGATCGGTGATGAGAATGCCCGCGATCGTACCGTGCGTCATGCCGTTTCCGGAGTCACCCGTAACCACGTAAATATTGTCGTCACCGGGATTGCGTCCAATAAAAGC
>JBBRBI010000115.1:0-15377 GCA_038206015.1 Bryobacterales bacterium
CGCTCGTCCAGGCTCCGTTCTGCGGCCACCAAGGCCGAGGAAATACCATTCGTCTGATGCTTGCTCATGCGGGTTCTCTTTCCCGCCCTGCTCACTAATTAGGCAAACCGGAAGTGTCTCAGCTATGTTGGCACGGAGGGATCTGCACGAGTCTTGATGAATTTGACAGTCTCAGTGAGCATGGCGAAATACAGTTGCTGGTACGTGGCCTTGGTTGGATTGCCCAGGTCCATCGCCTTGCCGCAACTCAAGTCAACTGTATCGCTCCCTGCGTCTTGCAGATGCAATCGGGTCACGCCCCCGCCCCCGCCAACTCGCGAGCTATTGTCGGCGTTCGTTGAGAAGATCCAGTCCGGCGTCCCGTCATTCCCGGCCTTGATTCCCAGGCTGAACAGCTTGCCCTGCTTCACCGCCTGCTCCATCTCACGTTGCAATGCAGTGAAGTCATAGACTCCAGCTTTCGGGTTGATATCGCTCCACAGCAGGCGGATAAATACGCCCGTGTTATTCGCGCTGCGCCAAGTCGCTTCGAGACTCGCGTTTAACGCTCCCTTTCCTGCGCACAATATTTTCCCGTTATCGCCTCGTGCGACGATTTGTGAGCCAGCTCCGCAACTCGCGCCCGTGACTTCCCCCAGGCCCTCAGCCAATGGTCCCAGCGTAAAAATCCCGGAAGGCGCAAATGGCAGTGGCCCCGTCAGGTCATTGCGATCAGTAGCAACGTATCCGCTCCGCTGCGTGCACATGGCAGGATAAGTCGCCGTTGTACTTACAGGAATTACAGAGTCTGCCCGTGTAAGTTGCTCCCAGCGGACCGTATCGCCGCTTTTGATATACGTGACCTGTGGGGAAAAACTGCCGTTCGGATTGACCCGAATGACATAGGTCTGAGCTTGTGCCCAAAGGCCAGCGTCAACGCACAATCCCAATAAAGCCAATCGTAAGAGGCGGTCCATGGTAGGCCTGACAATATCACAACGAAGCGATACGCTAGGCCAGCACTTCCGACACCACCCGGGCAGGGAACTGATCCGTCAACCTCTCCTGCAAGCCATGCCTCTCATACACCAGGTCGCGATGATTCATCCCCAGCAGATGCAGCACCGTCGCATGTAAGTCGTGCACGCTCACCTTATCCTGCTCGGCCTTGAATCCGATATCATCCGTTGCGCCATGCACATAGCCGCGCTTCACCCCGCCCCCCGCCATCCAGACGCTGAATCCATTTGGCCCATGGTCGCGCCCCGCCGTCTTGCCAGTCCCTTGCGACATCGGCAATCTCCCAAACTCCCCACCCCACACCACCAGCGTTTCGTCCAACAAGCCACGCTGCTTCAAGTCTCGCAACAGCGCCGCCACCGGCTTATCGGTCTTCCCGCAAGCGTAGTTCAAGCTCGACGTCAGGTCGCCGTGAGAATCGAAAATCTGATTCTCGATGTAAAGTTGTACGCACCTTACGCCCCGCTCCACCAGCCTCCTGGCCATCAAACAACGCTTCCCATAACTCGCTGTCGCTGAGTCATTCAACCCGTAGGCCTCGCGTGTCGCCTCGCTCTCCTGGTTCACGTCGAGCGCGTCGGAGGCCGCCATCTGCATCCGTGCTGCCAACTCATAGCTCGAAATGCGCGCGTCTAACTCCGGCTGATAAGGCCGAGCCGTCCGATGCGCCCCATCCAGTTTCCGCAACAAGTTCCGCTCCGCCTCGACAAGTGGCGTAGGAATCTCTTCTCTTGGCGTCAAATTCAACACCGGCGGGCCTTCAGCGCGAAACCGCGTGCCCTGATAGATCGGCGGCAACCAAGCTGACTGCCAATTGGATATCCCATTGATCGGCAATCCCTTCGGGTCATCCAGCACCACATAGGCGGGCAGGTTCTGATTCTCCGTGCCCAATCCATACGCCACCCACGACCCGATCGCTGGCCTGCTCGCGATTGTTCTTCCCGAGTGCATCAGAAACAGTGCCGGCTCATGATTGGCATGCTCGCCATACATCGAGCGAATCAGGCAGATGTCATCGGCACACTCGCTGATATGCGGCAGCGCGCTCGAAATATCCATGCCACACTTGCCATGCTTCTTGAACTCAAAAGCGCCCGGCATCAGCATGCCCGGTGCGCCTCCATTGGAAATCGCAAAGCTCAACTCACGGCTGGGCGCCGTCCCCGCCAATCGCGTCAATGTCGGCTTCGGGTCGAACAGATCCACCTGGCTGGGGCCGCCATTCATAAACAGTTGAATGACCGATTTCGCCTTGGCCGGGAAATGCGGCTTCTTTGGTTTCAAGTCGAAGGTCGCCGCCGCCCGTGCCTCCGCGCCCAATAAAGACGCCAGTGCCGCGCCATGCAAGCCGTTGGCGATGTTCGAGAAAAAGTCGCGCCGTGATCGTATCTGCATAAGTCCTCGTTAGTCGATAAAGCTGAATTCAGCGCTGTTCAAAATCGCGTGACAATAATTGGCCAACCCCATCCACTTAGCCTGCCCCTCGCGTGGAGCCTCGCTATTGTCGCGTGCCAGGCGCGTTGGCCATTCCCTCTGAAATTCCAGAATCGCCGCAATCCCGGTCTCCACCTCAGCCGGAGTTGGCCGCCGCCCATATGCCCTCAGATAAACCATTTCCACCTGCCGCGCCCTGTCTCCATCGGCATCGTCCAACACACGCCCCGCCATATATTTGGCAAGGTCCCAGGCCATCGATCCGTTCATCATGTGCAGCGCTTGCGTCGCCACATTGGATCGCCGCCGCTCTGTGCAGTTAGGCGTCATGGAGGGCTGGTCAAACGCATCCAGCAACGACACCGGCGTCTGTCGCTGATGCAACACATAGATGCTCCGTCGATAGCCCGCCTTCGACGCCACGACCGTTACTTCTTTGTCCGCCCGCACCTCAATCTTTGCGGCTGCGCCAAAGGCTGTCGCATCCAGTCGTCCCGCCGCCTGTATCAACGAATCGTACAGCGTCTCGGCATCCATGCGGTTTAGCGGCATCCTGCTCAGGAGTGCGTTCTCCGGGTCTGCCGTCGCTACAGCCTGCTCGACATGCGAGTCCTGACGATATGCCCGCGAGGTCAGCATCAGCCGGTGCATCGCCTTCATGCTCCAGTCCTTAGCCACAAATTCAGTCGCCAGCCAATCCAACAATTCCGGGTGCGTCGGCGCAACTCCAGACTTCCCGAAATTCGCCACACTCGCCACAATCCCGCGTCCAAAATGCCGCATCCAAAGCTGATTCACCGCGACGCGCGCAGTAAGCGGATGATTCGGCTGCGTCAGCCATTGTGCCAGCGCCAGGCGTCTTCCGCTAGAGCCCTCAAACGGAGCTACAGGCGCATACTCACGCAACCCTGCGTTCTTCAACACCTGCGGCACATTGGCTTCTACCGGCTCGCCGAAGTTTGTCGGGTCGCCACGCTTTAGCAGGTAACTCTGCGACGGATGTTCGTTATCAGTCAACACCCGCACATGCGGCTTCTGCATCCGCTTGCCGCGCAATGTCCCAAGCTCCTTCTGCATCGGCGCAAGCTTGGCCTGCAAATCAGGATATTTCTTTTCCAGATCGCCGCGTCCGATCTTCAGTTCAGGCTTCTCTTCGAGCGCCATCTTTCGATAGGGCGCGGTCTCGGCGTCAACGCGATCCTGGATCTTCTTGATCTCAACATCCAGTGGTGCATTGTGCTTAGTAACTTCTTCGCGCTCCGAGTCCAAAGCCAAATCCAACTCCCGCTTATTGGGCGAACGCCACTCATAAGGGTCGTAGGCACCTTGCAGCACCGCGCTCAGCCGATAGTAATCGCGCTGTGGAATCGGGTCGTATTTATGGTTGTGGCACCGTGCACAGCCCATCGTCAAACCCATCACCGACGAACTCAAAACCTCCACCTCTTCAGCCACAACGTTCATCCGTTCCGACAACAGGCCACGCTCGTTGGAGTTGGTCGGGTCGGGCGTGGTGCGAAGAAATCCCGTCGCCGCTAAGCGATCCAACATCTCCTGCGATACACCCGATTTCGCGGTCTTCCAGTCATTCGACATCTCATCGCCCGCAATCTGTTCGGTCAGAAATTGTGAGTAGGGCTTGTCCGCGTTCAGCGATCTCACCACATAGTCCCGATAGCGCCATGCATAGCGACGCACACCATCATCCTGACCAAACCCCTCCGAATCTGAATATCCCGCAAGGTCCAGCCAATGCTGTCCCCACCGTTCGCCATAATGCGGCGACGCAAGCAAGCGATCCACCAAACGCTCGTAGGCCTTGGGTGCCTTATCTGCTTCGTAGGCAGCAATCTCAGCCAACGTCGGCGGCAGTCCTGTCACATCCAGATACACGCGACGCATCAGCGCCAACTTGCCGGCCTCGCGGTTATAGCCCATCCCCTTGGCTTCCAGCTTGGCCAACAGAAACGCGTCGATTGGATTGCGAACATCCCGCGCGTTCTTAACGCCTGGCACTGTCGGTCGCACAGGCGCCTGAAAACTCCAAAATTTCTTATCGCTCTCACGCACTAAGATGTCCGGCGCAATCCCCGCATTCGTCGGCCCCGGCGCACCCGCCGCAATCCACGCCCTCACCTTCTCAGTTTCGGCATCCGTCGGTAGCTCAACTGCCAGCGCCTTGGCTTCCTTCGCCGGCGGCATCTGCCCATTCAGCATCCGCTTCAGCATCAGACTCTCGTCCGGCTTCCCCGCCACCAGCGCCGGGCCAGATTTACCGCCCTTCAATCGGCTCTCAAGCGTGCGCAAATCCAGGCCGCCCTCTTTGCGTCCAGACCCGTGGCACAAAACGCAACGTGCCTGCAAAATCCCGCGCACCTCATGCTCCGTTACCGCCACCATCGGTGCCGCTGCTTTCTCAAGGCCCCGATCAATCCATGTGCGGATTTGATCGATTTCCGCGTCGGTCAGCTTCACCGGCCCCGGAGGCATCTGGCGCGTGACCACCTTATCGATCAACAGACTCTTGGCCGCCTCGCCCGCGACGATCGCCGCACCACTGGCACCGCCCTTCAAAACAGCCTCGGCGGAATGCAGATCGAGCTTTCCCAACATCAGCTTCTCGCTATGGCAGGAGATGCATTTGGCTGCAAAAATTGGCTTCACCCGGGATTCAAAATCATCGGAGGCCGCTGAAAGCATCAGCGCTGTTGAGAAAATAATAATGACAGTACGGACGATCATGAATGTCTATTAGTCTATCCAATTGCGGGACAATCTAAGGAGTGGACGAGAATGTATTTGCAATCATCGGCGAGGACGGTTTCGTGCGACTCGTCGCCGCCTTCTATCGCCAGATCCCATCGGACGACATCCTCGGGCCGATGTATCCAAAGCACGACCTGGCCGGTGCTGAGGAGCGCATGCGCAACTTTCTGATGTTTCGCTTCGGCGGCCCGATGACCTATCTTGAAACTCGCGGACACCCTCGCCTCCGCATGCGCCACGCACCTTTCGCCATCACCGAGGCTGCCCGAAATCGTTGGGTCGAAATCATGGATCGCGCCTTGGCTGAGACGGCTCTTCCACAAAGTGCTGAAGCCACCCTCCGAGAGTTCTTTCACGCCACAGCAACTTTCATGCAAAATACGTGAGCTATTCAGCGCGCAGAGTGATCGCAGGGTCGATCAACGACGCCCGTCGCGCTGGCACCAGCCCCGAAGTAAGAGCCGTCACCAAAAACACAAATGCGATGGCCGTGAACGTAACCGGATCGTAGGGGCTTACCTGAAACAGCAGGGCACCAATCGACTTCGCTACGAACAGAGACCCCACGATTCCACCTGCGATCCCCGCCGCAACCAGCAGCAGTGCATGTTTCTCGATCATCCACAGCACCTCAATCGGTCGCGCGCCCAGTGCCATTCGAATGCCGATTTCCCTCGTCCTCTGCGTAACCATATACGAGACCACGCCGCTCAGTCCTATGATGGCCAGTAAGAATGCTACAAACGCGAACAAACTCATCAGAAAAAGCGTAAGTCGCTCGCGAGCAATTGAGTTGTCAACCGTCTCGCGCATGGTCTGTATTTGCCACACTGGCTGCGCGTTGTCTGCCTCCAGGATCTTCGCCCTCACCGTCTGCGCCATCGCTGCCGGATCGCCCGTGGTCCGCGCAATTACACTAAACGTTGCCGCCTGGGTCTGGATGATGCTTGGAGCCTGAAAAAATGGCGCGTACACTTGTGTCCGCACCTCTTTATCGATCCCGATGTTTTTGACGTCGTGTGCGACCCCCACTATCTGACTCCATTGCGGCGGGTCCGAAATGCCAATTTCAATTCTCTTTCCGATCGGATCGATGCCCTTGAAATGAGCCCGCACAAACTCCTCATTCACCACCACAACACGCGTCGATTCCGCCGTGTCGCTATTGCTGAAGGCGCGCCCCTTTTGCACCGGGATCTTCATCGTTTCAAAGTACTCCGGGCTCACCGTGAAATAGTCCGTAACCGGTGCCGTCGCCGCTGTCACTGTCGGTCTCCCCTCTACCCTCATGAGGAATCGCGGATTCCCCAGCAATGGCAAGTCGGTTGAGATCGCTGCTGACTTCAATCCGGGCAGCCCCGTGAGGTTGCGGACGATTGCCTGACCCAACTGTATCTGTTTTCCGATTTCGCCGCCATACTTCGACGGTAGCGGCGTAACTCGCATGATCACCAAGTGATCCGGCTGAAATCCAAGGTCTACCTGCGACATCTCATAAAGGCTTCGAATCAGCAACCCTGCGCCAGTCATTAGCATCAACGCCGCCGCTACCTGCCCAACAACCAGCAGATTTCGAAATTGTGTCTTTGCCGACCCTCCGCGCGTCTTGTCTTTCAGCGTCCCGTGCAGATCAACATTCGATAGGCGCAATGCTGGCAACAGCCCAAACAGTCCGCCCGAAAGCACGACGGCCCCCAGGTTATAGAGCAACACCCGGCCGTCGATGGAAATATGATCGATCCGTGGAATGTTAGCTGGCGCAAACACTTTAAAGGCCGCAAACGCCCCCAAGGCCACCACCAGCCCAAAGGCTCCTCCGATCGCTGAAAGTAGAAAGCTCTCTGTGAGTAACTGTGCGATCAGATTACCGCGCGTTGCCCCAAGCGAAGCCCGTATCGCAAACTCACCCTTACGGGTTGCTCCTCGCGCCAGCAACAGATTTGCGACGTTCGCACAAGCGATCGCTAATACAAACCCAACCGCCCCAATCAAGGCAATCAGCGCTGGCTTCACTTTGCCTGTCATCTCTTCGGCAAGCGGCTCAACGGAACTCCGTTTTTCCGCATTAAATTCCGGATATTCTCTCGCCAGATTGGCAAGGATCGTCGTGAACTCGGCTCGCGCCTGCCCGAGCGTGAAGCCTGGGCGCAATCGGCCCAGCGCCACGTAGGCATGAAAGTCGCGCCGCGTCTTGTCTTTGCCTGTCAACACGAGTGGAGCCCAGATCTTCACCTTGTTCGGGTACTCAAAGGCCGCGTCAATTACCCCGACAATTCTTCGCTGCCGACCATTCAGATTCACCTGTTTCCCGATGATCAATTCGTCCGACGCGAAGCGGTCGCGCCAAAGCCCGCTCGAAATGATCACCGCCTCGTCGTGCCCCACCGCGTAGTCGTCAAGGCCAAAGTCCCGCCCGCGCACAAACGGTGCACCCCAAAAGCCAAACCAACCTTCCGATACCACCACCCCAACATATCGCTCCGGGTCAGAATTCGGCAGAATCATCGAAAAGGAACTTTGCCCATAAGCGACAACTTCGCTAGACTTCGCTTGAGCCCGATAGTCGTAAAGATTTCCAGCCGTGAACGGATATCGCATCGGGCCGCCGGGCTTCATGACTTCTTCGCGTAGGCTCAACAACTCGCCGGAGTTGCGAAACGGTAACGGTTTGAGCAAAATGCCATCGACAACCGAGAACATCGCTGTATTCAAGCCAATGCCGATCGCCAGCGCAAGAATCGCCGCAACGGCGTAACTCGGGTTGGATAGCAACGATCGCCAAGCGAAGTGGAGATTTTGCCACAACATATCTGAGAAGGATATCAGATATAAATCGAATAAGGAGCTTAATTCATGATCGAACGAGAACCTCGTTGGCCTGTCCTTCTGGCAATCCTGTCGTGCGGCGCTCTCAATTGGCTGTTGCCCGAATCCATGTCTGCCGGACCGGGCTGGATCGTTGTAGCGCTCGCTGGAGCACTTGGGGTTTGCTCGATGCTTACAGTCGACCGAAACGAAAAGCTCCATCTCGTCTTCGCGTACGCGACCCAAGCAGTCGTGACCCTGTCATTAGCCTTCGCCGTCTACACGCTCCTCAGCGATGTCCTCGCAAAAAAGGTGTTGGGCAGCGTACTCTTGCAAGGAGCCGTGGGTATCTGGGCTTTGAACGTACTGGTATTTGCGACCTGGTACTGGCGCCTCGATGCCGGTGGGCCAATCCAGCGCGGCCAACACCACACCTACCGCGAAGGCGCATTTCTCTTCCCCCAGGCGACGCTCACTAAAGAGGCCAGAGAAACGCTGGAAATCCACGATTGGCACCCTCAGTTTCTGGATTATTTGTTTATATCCTTTAACACAAGCACCGCTTTTTCCCCTACCGATTCCCCCGTCCTCTCCCGCTGGGCCAAGGCCATGATGATGCTCCAAAGCGCCATCGCCCTCACTTCAGTCGCCCTCATCGCCGGTCGCGCAATCAATATTCTCTAACTCAATCTCCCGCTGCGGGTATAACCTAGCAAGATCGCACCATGCAATTAACGCCACTCGACTGGGTCTTCGTCGCTCTCTACTTTCTCCTCAATCTGGCTATCGGTTTCTATTACAAGAGCCGCGCCGGCTCGAGCGTCGATGAATTCTTTCTCAGCGGGCGCAACGTCCCCTGGTGGCTCGCTGGCACCAGCATGGTTGCCACCACCTTCGCTGCGGACACCCCGCTCGCCGTCACCGGCCTCGTCTTCAAAGGCGGCATCGCTGGCAACTGGCTCTGGTGGAACATGGTCGCCAGCGGCATGATGACCGTCTTTCTCTACGCCCGCCTCTGGCGTCGCAGCGGCGTCATGACCGACATCGAATTCTCCGAGATCCGCTACAGCGGCAAGCCCGCCGCCTTCCTGCGCGGCTTCCGCGCACTCTACCTCGGCATCCCCATCAACTGCATCGTCCTCGGCTGGGTCAACCTCGCCATGGTCAAGATCCTCAGCATGGTCCTCGTCGTCGACAAACTCACTGCCCTCGGCCTTGTCCTGGGCCTCATCGCGATCACCGCTTTCATCTCGACAATGAGCGGTCTCTGGGGCGTGCTTGTCACCGATGCCGTTCAGTTCTTCATCAAAATGACGATGGTCATCGTCCTCGCCTTCGCCGCTGTTAACGCCGTCGGCGGCATGGATCAATTGATCGCCAAACTCCACGCCATCGACGCCTCGCGCGGCATCGCTATCGGCGGCAAGGGCAGTGTTCTCAACTTCGTGCCCGACCTCGATAGCGTCTGGATGCCAATGATCACCTTCTTCGTCTACGTCGGCATGAACTGGTGGAGCACCTGGTATCCCGGTGCCGAACCCGGCGGCGGTGGCTACGTTGCCCAGCGCATGTTCAGCGCCAAGGACGAACGCCATAGCCTCCTTGCCACCCTCTGGTTCCAGGTCGCTCACTACTCTCTCCGCCCCTGGCCCTGGATAATCACCGCTCTCGCCGCGATGGTCCTCTACCCCAACCTCCAGGATCCCGAAACCGGTTACATCCGCGTCATGGTCGATCATCTCCCGCCCGCCCTGCGCGGGCTCATGTTAGCCGCCTTCGCCGCTGCTTACATGTCCACCATCGCCACACAACTCAACTGGGGCGCAAGTTACTTGGTGAATGACTTCTACCGTCGCTTCTGGCGCCCGCGAGCCGGCAGCGTGGAACTCATCCGCGTCTCCCAGGCCGCCACTATTCTCATCACCGTCATCTCGGCAATCGTCACCTTCTACATGGATTCGATCACCGGGGCCTGGAAGCTCCTCATCGTCACCGGCGCAGGCACCGGCCTTGTCCTGCTGCTCCGCTGGTATTGGTGGCGCATCAATGCCTGGAGCGAAGTCAGCGCGATGGCCTCCGCCTTCGTCGTCAGTGTCACGCTCCAAACGGTTTTCCATTTCGATAGCGATCAACCCAAAGACTTTGCCTACATCATGCTCATCACCGTCGGCATCACGACAGTCGTCTGGCTCGCAGTCACCTTCCTCACAGACCCCGAGCCTGCTGCCGTCCTCGATGCCTTCTACCGCAAGACCCACCCCTCACGCGCCGGTTGGGCCCCCGTCGCCGCCCGTCTGCCCGATGTCGTGCCCGACACCGATGGCTGGTCCAACATCGGCTGTTGGCTGGCTGGCTGTACTCTGATCTACGGCATCCTCTTCGGTAGTGGAAAACTCCTTCTCGGCCAAACGGCTCTGGGACTCGGCTATCTCGCCATCGGCTTAGCCAGCGGCTGGTGGATCTCCCGCGATCTCACCCGGCGCGGTTGGGCGACAATAACCAAATAGCATGCAATACAGAACTCTTGGCAAAACGAATCTCAAGCTGAGCACTCTCGGCTTCGGCGCAGCCCCCATGGGCGGGGCCTTCGGCGAGATGGCCGTCGACGAGGCCATTCGCGCCTTCCACTGCGCCCTCGACCACGGTGTCAATTACGTCGATGTGGCCCCGTATTACGGCGTCACCAGGGCCGAAACTGTCCTGGGTGAAGTGCTCAAAACCGTCTCCCGCGACCGCTACTATATCTCCACCAAACTGGGCCGCTACGATGCCGCTGTCTTTGACTTCTCCCCGGCGCGCGTCAACCGGAGCGTCGAGGAAAGTCTTCAGCGCCTCGGCCTCGACTATGTCGACATCATGATCTGTCACGACATCGAATTTGTCGACATCGAGCCGGTCATCGAAGAGACGCTTCCAGCCCTCGAAAAACTCAAGCAGCAGGGCAAGCTTCGTCACTTTGGCGTAAGTGGCCTGCCTCTCAAAATTTTCGACAAAGTCCTGCCTCGATATTCACTCGACCTGATCTTGAGTTACTGCCATTACGCCCTCAACGACACGGCAATGGAGCGCCTCTTCCCCGTAGTCGAAGAACAGAAGCTCGGCCTCATCCTCGGTGCACCCCTCGCCATGGGGCTGCTTACTTCAGATGGCCCACGCCCCTGGCACCTGGCCGGCGACGCAATCAGACAAAAATGCGCTGAAGCCGCCGCCTACTGCACCAGCCACGGCGTCGATATCGCCCAACTTGCGATCGCCTTCTGTCTCAAAGAACCCCGCATTCACACGGTCCTCTGCGGCATGAAGAGCGAAGTCGAAGTCCGCTCCAGTCTGGCGGCCCTTGACTTCAACATCGATCCCGACCTGCTGGCCGGCGTCCAGCAAATCCTCGCGCCCATTAATGGCGCATCCTGGCCCAGCGGTCTCCCGGAGAACAACTAACCCATGACTCAGCTAACTCGACGCCACATACTCAGTGCCGCCGCCCTGCCACTCCTGGCCGCCCCTGCCGACACCGACATCCGTCTCGTCATCATCGGCGACGATATCGGAGCGGTCCACGCCATCGGTGAAGGCACCATCCTCGCCTATCAAAACGGCATCGAACGTTCTGCCAACCTGATCGTCCCCGGCCCCTGGTTCCTGGAGGCGGTCGATCAATTCAAAGACAATCCCGGCCTCGGTGTCGGAATTCACCTCTGCCTCACCAGCGAATGGACGCAGGTAAAGTGGCGCATGTTGACCCCCATGCCCAGCCTCGTCGACGCCCACGGCTACCCACCTGCTACCACTGCCGCCTTCCGCGCCAAAGCAATCAACATTAACGAAGCCGAGCGCGAGCTTCGCGCCCAAATCGAACTCGGCAAAAAGCTGGTTCCCCGCGCCGCGTGGGTCTCTGCGCACATGGGTGCTGCCACAAGCTCGCCATCGCTGAAGGAACTCACCCTGAAGCTTGCGGACGAGTACAAGATGCCATTGCAGGATACGATGCCCAACATCAAATGGCTGCGCGGCGTCTACAAAGCGAACACAACGGCGGCAGAGAAGATCACCGGGATGTTATCTGCCATTGAGGGCCTCGTTCCCGGCACAAACGTCTTTCTCGACCACCCGGCCACGGACACTCCCGAGATGCGTCGTGTCTTCCATCCCGGCAGCGAGCGTGTCGCCGAGGAGCGCGCTGGTGTTCTGAAAGCCTGGACCGACCCCACCGTCCTGGCCGCCATCAAGCGTCGCAGCATCAAACTCATCAGCGTCGCCGACGCCTTCAAAATCGCCAAGCCTTAAACCGATTCCTCTTTGCCGAGATCTATCTGGGTTATGGCGTCGGCGGTGCGGTCGAAGCCAAACATCTCACGCCTGTCGCTCTTCGCTTCGACGATGCCGCTTGCCATTTTAGCCTCTCCATAACTACGGCTGGAAACAACAGCCAAGCCGCATCGGCAGCAATTGCGGGTGCCAACCAACAAAGGAGATAACTCAAGTAAAAAGTATGTCGGACCCAACGGTGCGGGCCACCGTCGGCTTCCAGTGAAATGCCAGCTGTGTTAGCGTAAGAAAACATTGAACCAGGATTTTCATTTCGATGATTGATGCGGCACCGGTGGGGGCACCCGATGTAACTGCGCTGCTGAAGCGCCTTGCCAAGGGCGACGTGAGCGCTCGCGAAGAGTTATATCCAAAGATCTATCATGAAATGCGCCGAGTGGCCGCAGGCCATATGGCGCGAGAGCGGGCTGGACATACATTGCAGCCTACGGTCCTGTTGAATGAAGCCTACTTACGACTTATTGAAGCTAAAGATGTCGATTGGGTCGGCCGGGGACACTTCTACGCCACAGCTGCCAAGGTGATGCGGCGGATTCTGATCTCCCATGCGCGGACGCATCAGGCATCCAAACGTGGCGGAGCGTTGCAGCGTGTAGACCTCGAAAAGACCTTTGTGCCCAGTCCCGAACGCGAACCAATATTAATTTCACTGGATGAAGCTCTTTCGCGTCTCGAATTGGAGTCACCTCGCGCATACCAGTTGGTGGAACTCAAATTCTTTGCTGGACTGAGCTTCGAGGAGGCGGCCCTGGCGCTGAACGTCTCTTCACGAACCCTGAAGCGGGATTGGGAAGGTGCCAAACGCTGGCTCTACCGGGAATTGCATCAGTCAAATTCGCAATCCTCTTTAAAGGAGGGCGCATAGCCTTGCCCGATCAGTCCCGATGGGATCAAGTTATGGAGCTACTGGCCGAAGCCGCACCTATCGAGCCTGCCGAGCGGGAAGCGTACCTCGCCGCCAAAACTCCGGATTCGTCGCTCCGTGAAGAGGTCCTGAGCCTGCTGGCTGTCCGCACTCCCACTGGCGATTTGCTCGAGCAGGCTGTGATCGATTGGTACAGGCCTGAGCCTGCCTCCCCGGGAGACTCGTCTGGTCCTCCGCGCATGATGGTCGGAGAGATCGTCGCCAATCGCTTCCGCATTAAGACCTTTCTCGGTCGGGGCGGAATGGGTGAAGTTTATGCGGTCGAAGACTGCGAGTTGCACCAGCAAGTTGCTCTCAAGCTCCTCCATCCCGAACTCGCCTCGCAGGAAGGCTTTCTCGACCGCTTTCGCCGCGAGATCCGCCTCGCGCGGAGCATTTCGCATCCCAACGTGGCACGCGTCTTTGACCTGGTTCAGGAACCCGGCCACCCCCTCGGCAATCTGTATTTCTATGTTTTGGAGCTGCTGAAGGGAGAAACGCTCGGGGCCAGAATCAAGCGTGCTGGGCCGCTCCCGGCCGGGGAAGCTCTGGTCATCGCCCGGCAGATGGCGGCAGGGCTGTCCGCAGTGCACGCATCCGGTGTCCTTCACCGTGATTTCAAACCCGCGAACGTGATCCTCACAGAAGGCCGCGCAGTAGTCTCCGACTTTGGCTTGGCCGTGCCAATTGTGTGGGAGACGGGACAGGCGGCCCTCGCGACGACAAGCCTGCTTCTCGGGACACCCGGCTATGTCGCACCAGAGCAATGGGCTGGAAAGCCAGCCACCGTGGCAACCGATGTTTACTCCTTCGGCATCGTCCTCCACGAGATGATCACCGGCCGTCACCCCAACGCTGCGGGACCGAAGCTCGAAGGCGAATGGGGACGTGTCGTCTCGAGGTGTCTGGAGTTGGACCCCGACAATCGTTGGCCGAGTCCGAGCGACGCAGTCGAGGCTCTTCAGCCCGGCATCCTTTCCCGCCGCAATTTGGTTCGCGCTGGCGTTGCTGCCTCAGCCCTGGCAGGCGCAGGGTATGCGGCTCTTCAATTTTTGAATAGAGTCCGCGTCCAACCCGGCGCGAAAATAATGATCGCGGGCATCCGTAATTTGACTGGCGACCCAAAATTCGACGGCATCGCCACTGCGCTCCGCTCGAACATCGGCCAATCTGCATTCCTGAATATCATCTCTCCCGGCGACCTTGTCCAGCATCTCGCCCCAATGCTCGTGAATCCCAGGAGCACGCCGACTCTCGATCAATCCCGTGAGGCAGCCTGGCGATCCAATGCCGCCGCAGTCGTCTTCGGTAGATTTGCCTTAGTCGGCTCCGCACCCACACTTACCCTTGAAGTTGAGTGGCGCGGCAAGCAACCTCAGGAACCTGCCTCTCGCGAATCGAAGTCCTTTTCCTCCCCCGGTTGGATCCAGGTGAGTCAATCGCTGCGCGCAGCGGGCAACTGGGTCCGATCGATGTTAGGCGACAGGTCCTTCCAAAGCGCCATCTATGATCGGCCGCCGGAACAGTTGACCACCCCCTCTTGGGAAGCACTGATGTACTTTACCCGTGCCGAGGATCACGCCTACGGCCAGCGCCATCAGGAAGCGATGCTCGATTTTTCGTCTGCGCTCAAACTCGACCCAGGCTTTAGTCTTGCTTCCATGCGCAAGGCCGCCACCCTCAACTCAATGGGTCTCGATCTCGATTCCATGCGCGCCTGGCAGGATGCCATTCTTCTCCTGAATGTCCGCCCGGGCAGTCGGCGCGACGAACTATTCACGTTGGGATCGTACAACCTCGATACCCATTGCTTTGGAAAGGCTGAGGAATATTTCACCAAGCTCTCCTTCGAATATCCACACGATGCCCGTGGATATTTCTACCGCAGTACGCCTATGCTCCTCGCTGGCCGCGCTCGTGACCTGAAGGATCTCCTCTTGACTGCTTCGCGTATTGATAGCGAATTTTTCCTCACTTATACCGCTATGCTACCCGCCGCACTCCTCACACAGGACGACGCACTGTTCCAACGCGCTGTCGAAAAACTTACTGCTCTTGGCAAAGACCACTACGCTCACTTAGGCCAGACGTCGCTGGGCTGGTATTCGGGAGACCAGACCCTCCTGCTGAAGCATTGTGA
>JBBRBI010000116.1:0-15202 GCA_038206015.1 Bryobacterales bacterium
AGCGGGCGGCAAACTCCGGTCCATCGCAATGAATTCGCCCTACCCCCAACCTGGTTCGCCCAAATACGCCAATCTGGGCCCTTGGCTCTTTGCTTTCAGCATGCCAAACGCCGCGCAGTTGCTAATTTGGACAGCAATGCAGCCGGAGACAGTAAACGTGCGGCATGAAGTCCACCGCGAACAATTTCGTGAAGAATTCCAACATGACTTTCCACAGAGTAACTCTTAATTGAAAGCGTGCGTGATTGAATAGGAGCTTATGTTGACTTCCAAGGTTGCCGTGCTGACTGCATACAACGCCCCGCTCGAGATGCGCGAGTATTTAGTAAACGAGGACTTGAAGCCGGGCGAGGCGCTGGCCCGCGTGGAGATGGCCGGGATCTGTGGCACCGATGTCCATTTGTGGAAGGGCGAGTTGCCGATTCCACTGCCGGTGATTCTGGGGCATGAGAGCGCCGGGCGGATCGTAAAGCTGGGTGCGGGGCTGGATCGTGACTGGACCGGGCAGGCGCTGGAGGTTGGTGATCGGGTGGTCTGGGCGAGCAGCCTGGTATGCGGCGAGTGCTACTACTGCCGGATCAAGCGGACGCCAACACGATGTCTGAAGCGCAAAGCCTACGGCATATCGTATTGCTGCAATGAAGCGCCGCATCTGCGGGGTGGCTATTCGCAGTGGATCTTATTGCGGGCGGGATCATCGATCTTCAAGCTGCCAGACGCCTTGCCGACGGAGGCGATCATCGGAGCGGGTTGCGCATTGAACACCGCCTTGCACGGCATTGAACGGATTGGAATCGAGATGGGGGACAGCGTCGTAGTCCAGGGAGCGGGGCCGGTCGGGCTGGCAGCGTTGGCAGTCGCGTTAGAACATGGCGCTGCGCAGGTGATCGTCGTGGGCGGCCCGGAGCATCGCCTGAAGATGGCACTTGAATTTGGCGCCCATGGCGTTGTCAGCCTCGAGGAGCACAAGACTGACGCAGCGCGGTTGGCGGCGGTGCGGGCAATGGTGGGCGAGCATGGTGCCGACGTGGTGTTGGAGTGTGTAGGCCATCCAAGTGCGGTGCCGGAAGGCTTTGAACTTTGCCGGGATGGGGGCAAGTACCTGGTGCTGGGGCAGTACGCCAATGCAGGGAATGTAGAGTTCAATCCGCATGTCATCACAAAGAAGCAACTGACAGTCATGGGAAGTTGGGCATTTGAGCCCCGGCACGTGTTGGGGGCGATTGAGATGCTGACGCGTTCGCGCTGGAAAGAACTGTTTGCAAAGCAGGTGACACACCGGTTTTCGCTCGGTCAGGCAAACGAGGCAATGGACACAGTTCGTAGACTCGAAGCGGGAAAAGCAGTGATAATTCCGTAATGTCGAGGCTTACTGCGTTACCATCCAAGATTGGCGTTAAATTGTTCTGCGCTTGATGGGCGTTTGTATTTGTGGGCTGATGGCGATGCGGATGAGTTCCGGGTAGCGCTGAAGAGGATCGCGCTGGGGAAGGCGCATTTGGAAGAGGCCTTTGTCTGGATGCCGGGGGCAAATGGCGCGGCCGAAGTTGTCGCCAAGCCAGTTCTACTGCTCGGCGTGGAGACATGGCGGCGATTGTGGCCAGAGTGGCTACAGCCAGTTGAGGGGATCGGCGAAAGTGTCATTTATTGGGCGAATGCGACATTGCTGGCGTGGCGACTGATGGAAACTTGCGGCCATGTGCCAACTTTGGCGCGGGGGCGTGAGGGCTTTGAAGGACGCTGGGCGCCACGATGGATGGGAGAAGACCGGCAGCTGTTTGAGGCGATGGTGCAGAGGATGCCGGACGTCGCACGCGCTCTGAGCTTTCTAGACACGAAGGCGCCGAGGGTGGGACGCACGAAGGTGCTCGAACAGATCGTGGGTTCAGTCATTGATGAGCAGGCGCGGCGGGTGGCCGGAAGCTTGGGACATCGCTTTCCGGCCTCGACGATCTATAGCAAGTGGCAGTCGGCATTGAGCCATACGAGTGCGTTGCTGCAAGGAGACAAAGGAACGCTGGAGCGTTTTCATCACGGCATCGTGACGTGGCAGCATGGCCTGGATCTGGAGAGCGTTTGGGGCTACAGACTGGTCTTTCGGGTGGAAGAACCGATTGAGGGGCTGCGGGAGGGTTGGAGCGTAATTCCCTACCTACAGGACATTCTTCAAGAGGGAATAACGCTTGGCTTCAGCGATCTTGAAGAGGGCAACTTTCGAGGCGGTGCACAGGCCGCAGAGACCGCATGGAGAAGCCTGGAGCAGGCCTCATTGCTTTACCCGGCGTTGACCAGCTATCGGGAGGATCAGACCGAGGGATTGCGATTGCCAGGAGAACGGGTGATCGAATTTTTTGGGCGATTCGCACCGGTGTTAGAGCAGGCTGGCTTCCTGGTAGTCAAGCCGGATTGGTGGCGGGAAGGCAATGGCGTTCGGGTATCGGTTACCGGCCAGTTGAAATCCCCAGAACTGGAAGGCGACCTTCGGGCGGCCATGTCGTCAAAGGTGCGCTTGGACTGGGCAGCGCTGCTGGGGGATGCTCCGGTAACGATGGAAGAATTGGCGGAGTTGTCCAAGCATGCCGGGGAAATGCAGCAGGTGGGCGGCAAGTGGATGCGGATTGATCCGGCGAGCGTCCGGGATGCGGTGCGCTTTCTGAAGGGCGGACAGAATAAGGTTCTTTCGGCGCGCGATGCGCTGCGGGAAGTGCTGGGCATGGGCAATGCAGGCCACGGGCTTGAGATCGGCGAAATCAGGACGGAGGGCTGGATCACGGACTTGTTGCGTCGGCTGAAAGAGCCGGGCGAGATCAAGGAACTTGCTATTCCGGATGGATTTAAGGGTGAGATGCGACCCTACCAGCGGCGCGGCTATTCCTGGTTGAGCTTTGTGACGGGCTTCGGATTGGGAGCCTGCCTGGCCGACGATATGGGCCTGGGGAAGTCTCTGCAGATGCTGGCGTTATTGGCCGCAAGGCAACAGGCGGGTCACCCGACGTTGCTGCTTTGCCCCACATCGGTGATTGGGAACTGGGAAAAGGAAGCGGCGAAGTTTTTTCCGGCGCTGAAGCTGATGGTGCATCACGGGGCGTCGCGTGCCAAGGGGAGCGGCTTTCATAAGTTGGCCGAACAACATGATCTGGTGGTGAGCAGCTATAGTCTGGTGCATCGCGACATCGAAACATTGCAGAAGGTTGCGTGGGACGGCGTTGTATTAGACGAGGCGCAGAACATCAAGAATTTTGAGACGAAGCAGGCAAAGGCATCGCGGGTGATTGCCAGCCAGTACCGAGTGGCATTGACGGGCACGCCGGTGGAGAACCATGTTGGTGATCTCTACTCGCTGATGGACTTTCTGAACCCTGGGCTACTGGGAAGCGAGCGGGATTTTCAGCAGCGATTTTTCAAGCCGATCCAGAATTACCACAACGAGAAGGCCACGCGGCAACTCAAGGGGTTGACGGCACCCTTTATCCTGCGACGCTTGAAAACGGATAAGACCGTAATCTCGGACCTGCCCGAAAAGATGGAGATGAAGACCTACTGCAAGCTGACGCGCGAGCAGGCTAAGCTCTACGAGGACGTGGTGAGCGGGTGCTTCAGCGATATGAACGGGCGGACGGCGATGCAGCGGCGGGGCTTGATTCTGGCGACGATATCAAGATTGAAGCAGGTGTGCAATCACCCCGCGCAAATCTTGAAAGAGCGCGAAGATTTCGCCGGGAGAAGCGGCAAGCTGAGTCGATTGACGGAGATGCTGGAAGAGGTGCGTGAGGCGGGCGAGAAGGCATTGATCTTTTCGCAATTCGCTGAGATGGGCGAGATTCTGGCGATGCACTGCGAGAAGGTTTTTGGCAAGACGGTGGCCTTCCTGCACGGCGGCACGAAGCGGTTAGACCGCGAGAAGATGATCGAGAGTTTTGAAAAGCCAGAGGGACCGAGCCTGTTCGTGTTGTCGCTAAAAGCGGGCGGCACTGGACTAAATCTCGTGGCGGCGAATCACGTGTTTCACTACGACCGCTGGTGGAACCCGGCGGTGGAGAACCAGGCGACGGACCGGGCTTTTCGCATTGGGCAGAATAAGACGGTGCAGGTTCATAAATTCATCTGCATGGGAACGCTGGAGGAGCGCATCGATCAGATGGTGGAGGAGAAGAAGGCGCTGGCAGACAGGATCGTCGAGGCAGGCGAGGTGTGGCTGACGGAGATGTCCAACAACGAACTGCGTGACTTGTTTGCTCTGTCGCGTGAGGCCTGGGAGGACTAATGAACCGGCGGCGAACTGAAGGAACAGAGAGCACAGATTCAATTGGCGAAGATTGGATTCGCTGGGTTGACGGCTATCCGGTAGGTGAAGACAGACAGGGCAGGAGCGCGCAGTCGGCGTCCAGTGGTGCTGTGATCGGCATGCAGATTCTTGCTGGAGCGGTGGAGGCTTTTGTCGAGGTGTCGGAATCGGAGCCGTGCCCGGTGACCTTGGAATTTGTGCCGGTTGAGTCTGGGCGCTGGGCGGAATTGTGGCGGACGATGCCGCAACCCGATGCAGTCGCGTTTCGGAAGGGTGCGATCACGGTGGGCGCGCGGGAGGCATTTGAGGCAGCTGGGATTCAGGTGTTGCCGGAGCGCTACAAGGACGTCAAGACAGTTTGCAGGTGTTCCGACTGGATGCGGCCGTGCAAGCATGCATTGGCCGTATTGCGGGTACTGGGACTGGAGATCAGCCGCGATCCAATGATCCTGGTAAAGCTGCGTGGGGGCGAAAGGGATGCAGAGGCCGAGGTCGTGGAGGCGGAGGTTGAGACAGGTGAGGAGTTGCGAATGGAAGCGGGCTCCTATTGGGGTGAGAAGCAGGATTGGGAGAGTCTACAATCGCAAATTTGCGCCGGTGGAACGATGCTAAGGCTGTTGAAGAGACTGGGGTCGGTTGCAGTGTATGGCGTTAGAATGGACCCGGACCTGATGTTTAAGCCGGTCTATGACGGCGTGGCAGCCGAAGCGCGCGCAATGATGGACGCGATGAGAAGAAGGCGGGAACAATGAAAACGACGATCTTGATTTTGGTGCTGGGCGGATTCGCGATAGCCCAGGAGAGCCCTGAATTGACGAAAGCACAGGCGGACTTGGCAAGAGCGCAGAAGACGCTGCAGGACTGGCAGAATTTAGGGCGCTATCGCCAGGAGAATGCCAAGTTGGGGCCGCCGAAGGCAGGAGAGAAGCGTGTCGTCTTTATGGGCGATTCGATTACCGATGCCTGGGGAAGGCGCGGTGGCAAGTTCTGGCCCGATCTGCCTTATGTCAACCGCGGAATCAGTGGGCAGACAACGCCCCAGATGTTGATCCGGTTTCGCCCGGACGTGATCGACCTGGGGGCAAAGATGGTGGTGATTCTGGCGGGCACAAATGACCTGGCTGGCAACACGGGGCCGATGACGCTCGAAGAGATCGAGGGGAATCTGCAGTCGATGGCGGAGTTGGCTGTTGCACACAAGATCAAGGTTGTTATGTCGAGTGTAATGCCGGTATGCGACTACCATCGGCCGCAGACAGCGAGACGGCAGCCGGAAAAGATCATTGCGTTGAATGAGTGGATGAAGGCATATTGTGCAAAGAACAAGCACACGTATCTGGACTACTATTCGGCGATGCTGGATGATGCAAAGATGCTGCGCAAAGAGTTGACTGCAGATGGGCTGCATCCCAATCCTGCGGGTTACGCAATCATGGAGCCGCTGGCGGAAGCGGCGATCGCGGCCGCAAGGAAGAGGCGCTAGCAGCAAGTCTGTCGGTAACAAGTCAAGATGTCCTGTTTGGAGAATTCCTTGGCGGCGCGGTCCGTTACTCCATCGATCTCTGCTGCTTCCAGCCACCTGATCTTCTTCGCCATCGCCTTCAAGATCACGTCCTGTAATTTCATCATCCGCTCCAGTTCAGCGACGCTCCCGGCCTAGGGGGCTCTCACCCCCTAGCGTCGTTGTTGTTCCAAACCGGACATTTACCGTGTGAACTCAGCCAGACAAATCACACACTAACGACAGGCGCTCGCGGCAAGCAATTCTTGACAAAGTCGTAGATTAGATATATTCTTGTTACTTGATGGACGCAGAAGCGATTAAGCGGACTTTGGATGGCAGCGGGTTGCGGTGCACTGCACAGCGCTACGCGGTCTTGGCCTTCCTGATGGAATGTACAGGGCATCCGACGGCATCGGAAATTTTCGAAGGCGTGAATCGGCTGGATCCGCGCTCTTCGCGGGCCACAACTTATAACAATCTGCGGGACTTGGTACAGGCGGGCTTGGTGCGTGAAGTGGCAGCCGAGGGCCGCGCCGCGCGATTCGATGCGAAAGACATGCGGCATCACCACTTCATCTGTGACCGCTGTGGCAATGTCGAAGACATCGATTGGTACAGCGTACCTAAGCCTTCGTCGGGATCGCTTGGCAAGCGGATACTTCGCGAGTATGAACTCATCTTCCGGGGGCTCTGCGCGAAATGCGCCCCTAGGCACCAACAGTAATCAGGAACAAATTATGTCAAACGAATCGAAATGCCCGGTAATGGGTGGCGGATCCACGCACGCTATGGCTGGAGCCCCAACGAATGCCAACTGGTGGCCGAACCAGCTCAATGTGAAGATCCTCCACCAGCATTCCTCTAAGTCTGATCCGATGGACGGGGGCTTCAATTATGCTGACGAATTCAAGAGCCTCGATCTGCACGCAGTGGTCCGGGACCTCCATGCCTTGATGACGACGTCGCAGGAGTGGTGGCCAGCCGACTATGGTCACTATGGACCGCTTTTCATTCGCATGGCGTGGCACTCCGCAGGCACCTACCGAATCGGCGACGGCCGCGGTGGGGCTGGGTCTGGCACGCAGCGATTTGCGCCGCTGAATAGCTGGCCGGACAATGTGAGCCTCGACAAGGCACGTCGCCTGTTGTGGCCGATCAAGCAGAAATATGGCCGGAAAATCTCCTGGGCCGACCTCATGGTTCTCACCGGCAACGTCGCACTTGATTCGATGGGATTGAAGACCTTCGGATTCGCCGGTGGGCGCGCGGATGTCTGGGAGCCCGAGGAAGATATTTTCTGGGGACCTGAGAGTAAGTGGCTCGGAGATGAGCGCTACAGCGGTGATCGTCAGTTGGACAATCCTCTTGGTGCCGTACAGATGGGCCTGATTTATGTAAACCCGCAAGGGCCTAATGGAAATCCCGATCCGATTGCGGCAGCGAGGGATATCCGGGAGACCTTTGCCCGCATGGCGATGAATGACGAGGAGACAGTCGCCCTGATTGTCGGCGGACACACTTTTGGTAAAGCCCACGGGGCAGCCGACCCGGAGAAGCATGTCGGCCTTGAACCCGAGGGTGGAAGCATTGAGGACCAGGGCTTTGGGTGGAAAAACTCCTTTGAGAGTGGCAGCGGTGCTCACGCAATCACGAGCGGGTTAGAGGGTGCATGGACGACAAACCCGGTGAAGTGGGACAACAATTACCTGGAAAACCTGTTCGGCTATGAGTGGGAGCTGGGGAAGAGCCCGGCCGGTGCGCACCAGTGGGCGCCGAAAGACGGTGCCGCAGCTGGTACGGTGCCCGATGCCCACGATGCGTCTAAGCGCCACGCGCCGATGATGTTCACTACAGACATATCCATGAAGGTGGACGCCATTTATGGACCGATCTCTAAGCGCTTTTTCGAGAATCCGACGGAGTTGGCAGACGCATTCGCCAGGGCTTGGTACAAGCTGACGCATCGCGACATGGGGCCTCTCTCGCGCTACCTTGGCGCGCTTGTTCCGGCAGAAGAATTGCTGTGGCAAGATCCTGTTCCCGCCGTGAATCATACGTTAATCGGGGACGAGGACATTGCCGTTTTGAAGGCTAAGATTCTCGAATCGGGGCTATCGATATCCCAGCTGGTCAATACAGCATGGGCAGCTGCATCGACCTTCCGTGGCTCCGACAAGCGCGGCGGGGCGAACGGGGCACGCATACGACTTGAACCCCAGAAGGCTTGGGAAGTGAACGAGCCAGCGGCACTGGCCAAGCGCCTTGAAACGTTGGAGACGATCCAAAAGGATTTCAACAACTCGCAGTCTGGTGACAAGAAAGTCTCGATTGCCGATCTGATCGTATTGGGCGGCTGCGCAGCGGTAGAAGAAGCGGCGAAACGGGCTGGGCACGACGTGAAGATCCCCTTCACGCCAGGGCGCACGGATACTTCCCAGCAGCAGACAGATGTACACTCATTCGCGGTACTGGAGCCGACGGCAGACGGGTTCCGCAATTACCTCCCGCTCGGACATCTGAGACCGGCGGAGGAGTTGCTGGTGGATCGGGCGCAGTTGCTGACCCTGACGGCACCCGAAATGACGGTACTGGTTGGCGGCATGCGCGCACTGAATGCAAATATCGGTCAGTCCAAGCACGGCGTCTTCACCACCCGAGCCGAGACGCTGACGAATGATTTCTTCGTTCATCTGCTCGACATGAGTACGACGTGGCAAGCCTCCTCAACAGCCGAAGGCGTGTTTGAGGGGCGGGATCGCGCTACCGGCGAAATCAAGTGGACCGGTACCCGAGTTGACCTTGTCTTCGGATCGAACTCCCAGCTTCGGGCAATCGCGGAAGTCTACGCATGTGACGACTCGAAGGAGGCGTTTGTGAAGGACTTTGCGGCGGCGTGGAACAAGGTGATGAACCTGGATCGCTACGACCTCGCCTGAGTCTGGCGAAGTAGCACGAAGCTGCTACCTCTGTTGGTTCAAAATGGCGGCGAGGGCTTTCATGCGCTCGCCGTCGGCTGGGGACTTGGCGGAAGGCGCTGCCTTTGCGAGCTGGGCGGCCAGACTTTTGAAGCCAGCGCCGACGCTGTTCTGGTCGGAGGTGCCCATCGCCGCCGTGAGCGCAGCCAGGGTTTTGGGGGAGAGCGAAGCGCCCCGCGCCAACTGATCGAGGTAGGCGCGCGCCACGATCAAGTTTGAGGGCCACTCGACCTTTGGCTGGTTTTGAACGTTCAGATAATCGAAATGAACCTGATTGGAGGCGTCGATCTCATTCTGCGTGAGGAACTTAGTCGGGATCAGCCGGAACACATCGACCCCGCGAGCGATCTCTGCGCCGTAGATGTATCCGTTGTACCAATAAGAGGACCACTGACCGCCCATAGCGCGTTTTGTGCTATCGACCGGACCGCGATCGTAATACCCGATTTCAAAGGGATGGGCCGCGTCTGTGAAGTCGACCAGAGAGATACCGCCCTGATACCAGGCCTGCACTAAGATGTCGCGCCCTGGGATCGGGACAATCGAGCCGTTGTGGGCGACGCAGTTCTCAAATTCAGTTTGTGGCGCTGGCATTTTGTAATAGGAAGCCAGGGTCAGCTTGCGATTGGCAAGAGTAAAGATTGCGTCGGCGCCCCAGCTCATGGGGTCGGTCGCGCGGCAGCGGGGTTGTGCTCCGCCGCCCCATTCGTCGGTGAACAGAACCTTGGTGCCAGCATTGTTGAAATTGGCAGAGTGCCAGTAGGAATAGTTCGGATCGCTGACGGCGGCAATGCGCACTGGCTTGATGGGATTCGAGATATCAAGCAAGATACCGTTCCCGGAGCAGGCTCCAGCGGCGAGGCCGGCGGAAGCGAAAATCGTGATGTCGTGACACTGGTTGGTTTCTGACATGCGCTGTGTGCCCTCGCCGCTATTTCCGCCTTTATTCAGTCCGTTCATTACGCCGGATTGGGTATCGGTGAAGATGCGTGGGCTGGATACGATCTTTGCCTGTTCGGGGTGGGCAATCGGCACCTTGATGATGTCGATGCGGAACAATGCAGTCTCGGGATTCTTGTCGGGATCGCCTGCCGAGCAGCCAGCAAGTTCTTCGCTCTGACGCACCTGGCTAGTGCCGGAGATGTACACGTAAACATTCTCCTTATCCTTTGGATCGACAAGGAGTGAGTGGGTGTGAGAGCCGCGGCAGCTCTGGACTGCGGCCACCTGCCTGGGGTTGTTGATGTCGCTGATATCGAAGATGCGGACGCCGCGGAAGCGGTCAGGGCTGGGCGGCGGAAGCGGAGGTCTTCTACGCGCGGGCGCTGCGCCGGGGGCGGCGGCTGGCTCTACCGGGGGCGGCGGTGGTGGGACGTAACCGGCAGGGAGGGGAATCCCTTGTGTGCCGCAATCGATGCGACCGTTCATGGCTTCGGCTGACATGAAGAGGAGATTGCCGTAAATCGAGACGTCACCCTGGCCGCCTGGGCACATCAGCGAACTTATGATCTTGACCTTCCTCGGGTTATCGATGTCGTAGAAGTTGATTCCGTTGTAGTTGCCAACGATTAGCTTGTTGCCGCTGAAGGCGAGGTCGGAGTTGGTGGAGCCGTAGGCGTTGGGCGCAGCCTGGGGCGGGCGTGGGCCGGGTTCCGCACCTTCGCCCGGAGGGGGAGGAGTTGGAGGTGGCGGCCCTGGGGTTACGACTACGTCACCAGGGGCAAAGCCGGAAGGCTTGGAGAGGGACGCAAGGCGCTCCATCCCGGATGCTGCTTCACCGGCATCGTAGAGGCCGCCTTTGAGGCCGACACGCGGATCATCATTGCCTGATCGTGGATTGGTGCTTACGCCTGTGTCGATGACTTTGGGGGGCGGAGGCGGCGGAGGCGGCGCAGGCGCGGGTGTCTGGGAGAAGACGACCGTGAGGCAGGCGGCGAAGGTGAGGAGGTGTGTGGCGATCTTCATTATTTAGCTTTCGAGATGGTTTTGGGCGGTGCGTTTTTCGCCAGCATAGTCTGCATGATCTTGATTTCGGCGCGCTGGGTGTTGTCGATGTCCGTAACGAAATCGAAGAGCAGGTTGTCCTGCTCTGCTCCACCGGCTGCGAGGAGGTCTGCGACCATGTCGAGTGCGCCGGTGTGGTGTTGAATCATGCCGGTGAGGAACAGAGTGTCAAAGCGGGGGCCAGCGTTTTTGGCCAGGGTTTTCATCTGGTTAGGGGAGAGCATGCCGGGCATGACGGCGACATCGCCAAACGCCATTTTTGACATGTCCATTTTCGACATATCCATGCCTGCTCCGTGGTGCATCATATGTCCATTGGGGGCCGTGACCGGCTGGTTGCGATCGCGCAGCCACTGTTTCATCGACTCGACCTCGTCGGACTGGGAAATGCTAATTCGCTTGCCAAAGCTTTGGAGGGCTTTACTGAAACCGCGGGTGAGCAGCAGTGCCACCATATCGACTGCCTGGGAATGGTGAACGATCATGGCCTGCATGAACTCGATGTCAGCTTTGGTGGGGGGGCGGAGAGGGAAGTTGGCTTCAGCTGGCGAGAGAACTTTGCCAGGTTGTCCTGGGGCACCAGGCTGTACTATGCGGGGACCCGACATATCTTTTTGCTGTAATGGCGCAGCGGAAGCGATGAACGAGAGAAGGACTGCACCGGTAAGGCAGTTTCGAAAAGACATTACACACGATAGGCCGGAATGGCGGCTGATGTCAAATCGCATGCCTTTTGGCGCTAATGGGGCGGCTGCAGTGTCACAGCCTTCCTTTCTCAAAAGATGGAGCAGGTGAGCATGTCGACTCGCTGGTTGTAGAGTTTCGTCAGTCCGTACTGCTCGATCCGATCTGTATCGCAGACATAGGCTGTCGCAAAGATGCCTGCTTGCACCTGTTGCTTGACCTCGGCTTCGGTTACCAAGTGCAAGCGGGCGCGGTCATCGGGAGGCAGGTCGACCTTGTGCGAATAGTCCAATTCATAGCCGGACGGAGGCAGGCGTTTTGTGAGGAAGTAGATGTGCTCGGTGGCGAAGACGGGTGCGTCTTTGGGTGTCACTTGATCGATCTTTGCTGCCAACTGTTCATACATGTGCCAAGTGTTGTCTTCGCGGTGATCGTAGAGCGATTGGGCGAGGCCGAATGCAAACAATCCAGTGACTAGCAGCACAGGCCGCAGGGGGCGATCTGCATCCAAGACGCGGGAGGCGACCGCATACATGCCGACAGCGGCGAGGATTGCGAGAAAGGGCACGATGAGCAGAAAGTACTGGCTGAAGGTTGGATGGGCGAAGCCCAGCTCGCTGGCGACGCCGACGGCGAGCCAAGCGCAGAGGTAGAACTCTGCCTTCAGGGAGGGCGGCCATTCGCTTCTACGGGCGATGTAGAGTAAGCCGAAGAGGGCGAGCAGCCCGAGTAGCAGAGCCGGACCCGAGTCGATCCAGGAAGTGAGAATTTCGAGATCGTGTCGGGTCGTGTCGGGCCAGTAGAGCTTGCGGAAGGTGGAGTGGTATTGGATGACGTTGAACCAAACTTCGCGGGGCCCCTCAAGGGCCAACAAGATGACGGGATTGAATGGAATCGCGGCACCGACAGAGAAGGCGACAAACTTCAGCCAGCGGGAGCCGACGCGATTGTAGACGACGATCCAGAGGAGCAGGACGGGGGCGGCGGCGGCGGACAGCAGAGAGGAGGCCGCTGCGGTGCCGGCGAGAAGACCGACCGAGGCGGCGAACAGGATTTCGGCTCGACCCACGGCCAGCATGCTCAGCCGGAAGGCAAGCACCAGGGTGAACAGGCAGATCGCGTACGGCTGCGATAGCGGCCCAAATTGGACGACCATCGTGTTGAGGCCGAAGGCCAAGGCGGCGGTGAGTGCGCAGGCAATACGCCAGCCAGGAACGGGGAATTGCCGTGCGACAAAATCGGCAGTGAGGAGCACAGAGCTCATCGTCAAAAGCGCTGCGAGTGCATGCGAGACGCGCCAACTTTGCCCGAGAAGCGACATCCAGAAGGCGTTCCAATAGGCGTTCAAGGGGGTCTGGGGGAAGCAGAAATCGAGGTATGGTTGCTTGCCGAGGAGAATCAACTGGGCAGTCAATAGGTGGTAGGCTTCGTCCCAGGAGAAGGCGTCGGTTTGAGAGTAGTAGAGGAACAACGCCGCGTATAGCAGCATGGCTCCCCAGAAACCCAAGCGCCACCAGTTACGAGGCGCTATGGAGTTCTCGATTGGATCCGGCATGTCGGATTGTGGCACTCGGCTTAGCCTTCGAGCAGCCTGGTGATGGCGTCGATATCGTTGGGGACAACCGTTGGCGGATTGGCGAAGGTACCTTCGATTTTCGCGCCATTCGGATCCAGCAACTGGTTGGTGTGGTAGCGATAGATGTAATCGGGGTCCTTAAGAACGTTGCCGGTGAGCACCGCGATGATATTGTCTTCGGCGCGCATTTTTCCTGCGGCGCGGAGCTTCCGGATACCGGCGAGGGTGGCTGCGCTGGCGGGTTCACAACCGATTCCCGAGCGGCCGATAACGGCTTTGGCGTCTGCAATCTCTTGCTCTGTTACGCTTTCGACCAAGCCCTCTGTGCCGACGGCTTGCCAAGCTTTGGGCCAGCTTACGGGATCGCCAATCTTGATGGCAGTGGCGAGGGTGTCGGGGTGGGTGTTGGGGACGAAGCCGCGCTCGTGAGGGGCTTTCATGAACTCATAGAAGGGGCTGGCACCGGCGGCCTGGATAACGGCGAACTTCGGCATTTTAGTGATCAGGCCTTGCTTGTAGAGTTCGCTGGCACCTTTGCCAAAGGCGCTGATGTTGCCGAGGTTGCCGCCGGGGACGACGATCCAGTCGGGGACTTGCCAATCGAGCTGGTCCATCATCTCGATGACGATTGATTTCTGGCCTTCGATACGGAAAGGGTTGACGCTGTTGAGGAGGTAAATTCCCAGCCTTTCGCTGAGGACGCGGACGATGGCAAGGATCTGGTCGAAATTGGCATCGACCTGGAGGGTTTTGGCTCCGTAGTCGAGGGCTTGACCGAGCTTGCCAAAGGCAATGTTGCCATTAGGGATCAGGATGATGGGTTCTAGACCGGCGGCGGCGGCGTAGGCAGCCATTGAGGCGCTGGTATTGCCTGTAGAGACACAGGCGACGCGCTTCATACCGAGACGGACGGCCTGGGAGGCACCGGCGGTCATGCCGTTGTCCTTGAAGCTGCCGGTGGGATTGAAGCCCTGGTGCTTGAATCGAATGCGGTCGACAGAGGCGTAACTGGAGGCGATGCAGGCGTCGAGGATGGGTGTGTTGCCTTCGCGCAAAGTGATGACGTGACGGTCTTCATCGAGGAAGGGGAACATCTCGCGGTAGCGCCAAACGCCGCTTTGATCGAGGGGGTGGTTACTCATCCGGCGCTCACGCCAGACCTGCTTTAGGGTCCAGGGTTCGGTGACCGCGCCATCATAGCGGGCCTCGAGGAGGCCGCCGCACTTTGGGCAGTTATAGATGACTTCGGTGACCGGATACTCGGCGCCGCAGGGGTCATTGAAGCAGGCTAGGTAAGCTCGCATGTTGGATTCCCCATTATAGGAAGCCTGAGTGGGGCCGTCAGGCTTGAGCCACTAAGAAAATGCGCCGTCTGGACCGAATCCCAGTATCGTCTCCCCTTCACCGCGATTCAGAGCGCGACTCGCATTCGGGTGCAAGAGGGCCTGGTCTTCGAGGAAGCGAATGGCAATGAGTTTTGGATCGCGGCCGCGAGTGGACACGAGGCGCACCTTCTTGTCGAGCGGAGCTTGGCGAATGGCCTAAGTATTGGAAGTCCCTGTGAGAAGAGCTAGATCTTGGGCAAGCTTTTCGACCTCAGGATTCTTAGGATTGAGGGCTTTGGTGCAATTTTGCCATTTTTCTATGAGTGCAGGGTGCAACGTGTCCGAAGGTAGGGACAGGCTGAAGCCCGGAACTATTACTGCTGTTTCTGCCCCCACCTGTGGAGTGCCTATTGTTGCGTTGCTGCTGGTTGTAAAAGAGCGGCGGGTGCGCTCTTGGCGCTCCCTCTACGGCTGGGCTGGAGTTGGACTTGAATTACTTATTCAGACCGGCGTCCTTGGCTATTTTGAGGAGCTGGTCGATACTCATGGCAGCGAATGGGTTTGTGTTGGGGTCGAAAATGGGTTTGGATTGTTCGTTTGTCAACTTGGCCTCATTGGCTTTGGATTTTGCTTTGTCCTTTGCTTCCTGGAGCATTTCTTTCGCCTTGTCCTTCACTTCCTTGGTTTGATAGAGCAGGAACTGAGCCAGGTAATTTGGACTTCTTACCTTTTTGCAAATTTTTTTCTTGCCTATGAAGCTGCTTGGCTGGGAATGGGTTCGTTTTGATTAATTTGTCGGAGCTCGGCATTGTAGACGGTACGGCTTTGGAGCATGGAGCAGAGCATCTT
>JBBRBI010000117.1:0-15188 GCA_038206015.1 Bryobacterales bacterium
CGTCCAGGCTCCGTTCTGCGGCCACCAAGGCCGAGGAAATACCATTCGTCTGATGCTTGCTCATGCGGGTTCTCTTTCCCGCCCTGCTCACTAATTAGGCAAACCGGAAGTGTCTCAGCTATGTTGGCACGGAGGGGGATCATTTTTCGGGGCGCCCTTCTGAGGTGCCGTAGCTTCCCTTAATCTCCCCAATTGGGCCTTGATTTCAGGGAGCGCTTTGGTTTGCGCCAGAGCTGGGAAATAAATCGGTAACTTTGCTAAGGAGCGAGATTGTTCTTGATCATACTCGCCGCTACCAAAGCAACGAAAGCATTTCTCATTCTCACCCTTACATTGGCACTGCATACATACGCCTCCTCGACGAAGTGTATCTTCGAGGGCCGTGAGCGCGGTTATTTTAATTCTTGGGAGGATCTGCTGGACGTGCAATGGGGAGGATCGCCAACGGCTATTTCAGTGGTCAACTCTACGGGTCAATTTCGCCGCGCTTGATCTAATCGCCGTACTACGCGGAAAACAGTCCAACCACGAACCGCCTGACACGTTCGCGATCTGCTGTGCTGAGACTGCCCAGCGTGCGTATGATGAGGGCTTTTGGAAGCACGGTGAGCTTATGGATGCGGATGCTTGATGCCGTGTTCAGCCCCGATTCCTTCCAGTCTTCGATCGGGATGTCGAAAGCAGAGTCCCGTCATCGAGCCGTTAGCGGCGCTTCAACAAAATCTGCGTCGCCGGAATCGATTAATACAATTGACGGCCTGATCTTGTCACCAATGGCTTGGTGAAACGGGACACGGCAAAGAACCAGGTCACCGAACTGGTACTTCATTCAACAGTTCTTCGTAGATGTCATCTTCTGGCGCATAGGCGGCAACGAAGCTGCGCCGACCCGCAGCCAGCCACGCTTCGTCGTCAGAGTCGTCTACACCCCATTGAAGGGTTACATAAAGAGACTCGCCAGTCGGCAGCTTACCAGCTATACCCTCAGGCAGGATGATTGTGCCGTCTTCGGCAAGTGTCCCAACGAATTCTAGAGTCTTCATGGTCGCGCCCCTTCTCTAACAGTACCGATTCCCGTAGACTCGGGTAGACAATGGTCAGTACTCGTGGGGACCTAAAGAATACGATAGCGACGCGTCCGCTGATCCTCGATGGCGCGATGGGCACTGAGCTTCTGCGGCGGGGCGCGACGCTTGAGCGTGGCCTGGATTCCTTGAACCTTAGCCATCCGGAGTGGGTGCGCGAGGTCCACGACTCCTACGTCAACGCTGGCGCGGACATACTTTTGACGAATACTTTTGGCGGCAATCGCGGGCGATTACAGGCCGTCGGTATGGCCGACTCTTTAGTCGAGATCAATGAGGCGGGCGTGCGGCTGGCGCGGTCTGCGGCCGGGGATCGTGCCTTGGTGGCGGGATGCATTGGCCCGATGGGAACGACTTACACGACGTACTTAGAGCAGGCGCAAGTGCTTCATGCGGCTGGCGTCGATCTGTTTGCCCTCGAGACCTTTCTCGACATCGATGAATTGGGCGCGGCGGTTTGCGCTTGCCGCGCCGTCGACAGCGAAATCGTAATCGCCGCCCACGCTACGCTGGGCGAAGACGGCGACGCGCCAAGTCTGCTGATCGAACGCTTCAACGATTGGCCGGTGGACATCGTTGGCCTTAATTGTTCTTTTGGCCCGGGGCCAATGTTGCGCAGTATCGAGAAGATTTTGGCGCATTCCACCAAGCCGGTCAGCGCCATGCCGAGCACCGGCTACGGCTGCACTCCTGAGGAGTTCGGCGCTTACGCGCGGCAGTTTCTTGCCCTAGGCGTCCGCCTCATCGGCGGCTGCTGTGGCACCACTCCCGCCCACATTGCTAAAATCGCAGCTTCCCCCAGTGATTACAGACCTAATTGAAATCAACGCTGAAAATCCCGACCCGGGTGCGATCCGGCGCGCTGCGCAGGTGATTCGTGAAGGCGGGGTCGTCGCCATCCCCACCGATTCGCTCTACATGCTCGTGGCCGACCCGTTCAACCTCAGCGCCGTTGGCAAAGTCTTTGCCGCCAAGGGCCGCGAGAGCACGCGGAGCCTTCCGTTATTGGTGAACGACGTCATGATGGTTGAGGATTTGGCTAGCGAAGTCACCGTGCGCTTTCAACTGCTCGCGCGACGTTTCTGGCCCGGCCCGCTGACGGTCATCGTTCCAGCCTCATCGAAGGTACCGTTGAAATTGACCGGCAACACCGGGCGGCTGGCCCTGCGCCACACCAAAAGCGTCGTCGGCAATGCGCTGATTGAGTTTCTCTCGATTCCATTAATTGCAACCAGCGCGAACATGAGCGGAGTCCCAACCTGCCGCAGCGGCATCGAAGTATTTGGAACAATGGACGGCCGCCTGAACCTCGTGTTGGACGGCGGGCATTGTCTCGGCGAAGGTGCCACCACGATCGACATAACTGAGCCTTACTGGAAGATCATCAAGCAGGGCGCAATTGAAGAAGGCGAAATCGCCGAAATCTTAAAGGGAAATTGATGCAATACACGCGATTGGGTTCAACGGGGCTGAAGGTCTCGCGGATTTGTTTGGGAACGATGACCTATGGCTCCAAGCAATGGCGGCCCTGGGTGCTGGAAGAAGCCGAGAGCATCCCGCTGATCGCCAAGGCATGGGAGTTGGGGATCAACTTCTTCGATACGGCAGACATGTATTCGCTGGGCGTCAGCGAGGAGATCCTGGGTAAGGCGATCCGCGCCATCGGTATCCCGCGCGACCGCATCGTGGTTGCAACGAAGGCGTTTAATTCGATGGGTTCTGACCCGAATTATGCGGGGCTTGGACGCAAACACCTGCGCCATGCGATGGAAGACAGCCTGCGGCGACTCCAGATGGATTACGTGGACCTTTTTCAGATCCATCGCCTCGATCCCGACACCGGCGCTGAGGAAACGATGGGCGGGTTGAACGATATCGTCGTTTCCGGCAAGGCGCTGTATGTTGGGGCGTCCTCTATGTTCGCCTGGCAGATGGCGAAGTTGCAGTTTGCTGCCGAGCGCGTCGGAGGCGCAAAGTTCGTCACGATGCAGAACCACTACAACCTGGCGTATCGCGAAGAAGAACGAGAAATGATTCCTTTTTGCATCGATCAGGGTCTCGGCGTTTTGCCGTGGAGCCCACTCGGTCGAGGCTTGCTCACGGGCAGCCTGAAGCGCGATAGCAAGGAATCTTTACGTGCGCAAACGGATGACTATGCGCAGCGAATCTATTCTCGCGATGGCGACTTTGCGATTGCAGAACGGGTGGCTGAAGTCGCGGCGGCAAGCGGGGCATCGCGCGCCAGCGTCGCACTGGCATGGGTGCTGTCGCGGCCCGGTGTGACCGCTCCGATCATCGGTGCCAGCAAAGTGAAGCACCTTGAAGATGCGGTCGCGGCGTTGGATGTGAAGCTCGAGGCCTCTCAGGTTGCCAAGCTGGAAGAGCTGTACGAGCCGCACCCCGTAATCGGTCATAGTTAATGGCTTCAAAGTAATGGATTCCTTGCTGCCATTGATCTCGCAGTACGGCTATCCGCTGCTGGCACTCGTCGTGTTTCTTGAGGCGATCGGCATGCCGGTCCCTGCCGCCCCGGCGCTACTGGCGGCGGGCGCAGCAGCGGCCAAGGGGATCCTGGATCCGTGGCAGTGCTTGGGTGTCGCTGTAGCAGCGATGATGGCTGGCGATATCCTGCTATTCGTCCTGGGGCGGTGGACGGGATGGTGGCTGCTGGGCATTCTCTGCCGCGTATCGATGAACCCGGAAGCCTGCATCTATTCAAGCGCTTCGCAGTTCTATAAGCGTGGACGCGTGGCACTGCTCATCGCAAAGTTCGTGCCGGGCTTGAACACCATGGCTCCGCCCATTGCGGGCAGCATGAACATGCATCCCCTCGTATTTTTGCGCTATGACCTTGGCGGAGCGCTATTGTATGTTCTGGTCTATGGCTTGCTGGGCTTTAGCTTCAGCGGGGCGATTGGCGTCATCGCAGAATGGCTTAGCACCCTGGGGCGGGCCCTCGGTTTTGTTGTCGCCTTTGTCGGCGTGCTGTATTTCGGATGGCGCTTCTGGCGCAGCTACCGGGCCCGCAAGCTGGACACGATTGAACGAGTCAGTCCGGATCAACTGGCCGCGCTTATGGGCGAGGACATCTTTATCGCCGACGTCCGCAGTCACGGTTATTATGACGGGACGGCGGAGCGGATCATGGGTTCAGTCCGCATTGAGCCAAATCTGCTAGCTGAGGCTATGGCGGCGCTACCGATGAACAAGCCGGTTTATTTATATTGCAGTTGTCAGAGTGAAGCGACCAGCCAGCGTGTGGCTGAGCTACTGCGCGAAGGCGGCCTCAATGCCATAGTGCTGGAGGGGGGGCTGAGCGCCTGGAAAAAAGCAGGGCACCCTTTGGAGAGGGTGCCCGCTGAGGACGTTGTTCATTTGCCGAAGTTTGTTTAAACGGGCATGCGAATCGATGGGCTGGTCCGCATCTCGAAGCGGCTAGAGAGTATCGCCTCCGGCGAGCGTGAGGATCGTGTTCAGAAATGCCTTTAATTCTGGACATTGGGCCGCTGCCACGGCTAGATCTTTACCGCGCAGGATTGCGGCGGCGTCTCGGACTTTGGAGTAACTATCCCGGCACGTACCGATCTCGAAGATCTCGCTAATGTGCTTTGAGGGGGGCTTATTGTGATTCACCTTCTCGGGCGCTCCGCTCGGGGCACTTCTGTTATGCCCCGCAAGCCTTTGAATATCGCTCCAGTAAGGAAGCAGCCAAGCCTCAAAATCATATTGGGCAGCGTGCGGATAGAACTTCGGCTCGTGCCCCACCCACTCCCGCATCTTTTGTTTTGCATCGGCTGCATCGGAAAAGTCTTTTGTCCCGGTGTAGACGTCTGTCAACGCGACTACCGCATCGGACCGCCACTTCCCGAATCGCAGTAAGTTCTCGACGGTTTTTTTCAGCTTATCACCCGTATGGACCCGACCATCGCATCGGAAGAAATCGAGCTTAGGCATCGACCGCTCAGGCAGTCGCCCCTTTAAAAACTCTCGCAGATGGGGTTTGAAAGCGTCTTCGGTCTTGCCCTCAACCAGAATTGTGATTTTCAACTCCTGGCTCCAATGCGCCCATTCCGCCAAAGCTCATCCAGTGAGTATTCATGAAGCCACTCATCGAGATCCATTTCGTCGGCTCTGGTAAGGGTGGTCATGCCGTCTTCAGCCGAGTCCAGCGCCACGACTTCCCCGGGGTTGAGAAAGCGGATCAATGTGTCCGAATGAGTGGCGACAATCAATTGCGTGCGCGAAGAGGCCTCTCTCATCTGGTCGGCAAGCAGGCTCAGCAGGCCAGGATGTAGACTTACTTCCGGTTCGTCAAGAAGAGTAAGTGCTGTAAGTCCCGGACTTTGTAGCAAGGTGGTCAGCCAGAGGAAGCGCAACGTCCCTTCCGACAGTTGATGAGCGTAAAGCGGCTTGGAAAATCCACGCTCGCGCCAGGCCAAGCCCAACGTGCCCGCCGCCACCGGCGGGAAATCCAGTCGGTCGAATCTTGGAAAGGCTGCGCGCAATGAGTCTTCGATCGCGTCAAAGCGATTACGGGTCGTCTCTCGAAGGTAGAAAAGACAAGAGACTAAGTCCTCGCCGTTCCGTCCCGGCAACTCAGCAAGGCCCATGGACTGTGGGAGCCTGACCGGTGATCTGGGATCGACGTTGAGCACGTGGTAAAAGGTCGAGGAAGCGAGTCTGCGCCGGAAATCCTCAGGTTCTTGAAACATCTTGGGAACTTGCGCCAGCGAAGTCTCAAGCGAGTTGTGCTCCCATGACGGGGGGAAAAGCCCTTTCTTGTCCGGGTCGTAATATTTAATGCCCCGTTCGACCGACGAAGAAATGTGGAGGAATGGATTTGCTTGTTGATAGCGCTGTTGACTGAGCGTCTCTTCGCCGATCACATGGGCCAGCCCTTGCTGTCGTAACGATAGCGAATACTCCAGCGGCGCGTAACCTGGAACGTCCATTGTGATTCCCAGCTTAAGATCCGTCGCCTTGTCGTAAGTCAAGATATTGGTCAAGCCCGACAGGTCAGAGATTGACGAAGCCAGCTTTCCCTGTGCCGAGGAAGCCAAAAGAGAAAGTACATCCAGCACGGATGTTTTACCCGTTCCGTTGGCACCAATCATTACCGAAAGTGGTTGGAGCTGGAGCGAAACGTCATTCAGGCGCCGAAACCCATGAATCGTTAGTCGACCGAAACGAACCGAAGAATGAATCATTTTCTGCGGAGCCACCCCAACGGGCGTGCCCCTCCCTCCCCTTTAATTTCCCGGGTCGCCGCAACGAGCCAGATCGGATTCAGTATTGCATTTGCTGCGGTGGAGCCGAAACCGATCCTAGCCGTTGAGACCGGCGAGCACGCCGCGCGCATAAGCCAAACTCTTGGCCATGCCAGCAACCGGGTTGTCGGCGTTGATTTCGTATTCGAGCATAACGCCGCCCGTGTACTTCATCTTCATCAGCAGTTTAAAGATGGCTACGATCGGCAGTTTGCCATCGCCCACTTCACACTGGCTGTCCTTGCCCATTGGATCCTTCAGATCCTTGAAATGCATGTCCAGCAGGCGGGGGCCAGCCATCTCGATCGACTCAAGTACGTTCTTCCCGGCGCGCGATTCGTGACCAATATCACAGCAAACGCCGACGCGCGGGTCCATGTTTTTTACGATCGGCAGGACGTCCTGAATGCTTGGGAAATTCTTGTCTTCCGGGCCATGGTTGTGTACGGCAACCTTGATGTCATATTCCTTGACGAACTTCTCAAGCTTCACCAGAATCTTGGCTGTGGGCATGGAAACCATCAGCGGCATGCCAGCATTCTTGGCGTACTCAAAGTATGCGCGGATATCGGCATCGTCTTCCTTCTGGAAGCTGAAAGTGCCGCCACCGATGACCTTGAGCCCGGCCGCGTCAAACTGCTTGCGACCCTTCACGACGTCCTCTGCCTTGAGGATGTAGGGAAGATGGAATTCTTTGATGTTTACGTAGGTGACGCCAAGCTGTTTGAGAGACTTGATCGCCAAACCGCGCTGGAACTCCCGCAACGAATAGCTCGCAACACCAAGCTTGATCTCATGCATGTCTGGGTTAGAGGCGGCCTCAGCCGCGATTGGGGCCGCAGCAACAAAGCTTACGGCTGTGGATTGGGCGAGAAAGGAGCGCCGATTTGTCATGCCGTTATTCTATTCCACTTGCTAGACGGCTGCCACTGCTACTGCTGCTTCGCGGTCCACCAGTTCCAGGAATGCCTTGGCTGCATGGCTCAATGCGCGGCGGGCCGGGTAAACCAGGCGAATCTTCCGTTCTACGTTGAGTTCCTTGACCCGCACTTCGCGTAAGACGCCCGCAGCCAACTCCAGCTCGACGCACATCTTTGGAAGAAACGCGACTCCCTCGTTGCGCTGGACCATGCGGCGAATCGTCTCCACCGTTGGCATCTCGACGTCCATGTTGAGCGCTACACGGTGGCGCTGGAATTCGCGCAGGACAATCTCGCGATAGGGGCTCAAAACATTGTGGGCGATGAATGTTTCCATGCCCAACTCAGTGATCGAGACCTCCGGGCGATTGGCCAGGCGGTGCTCCGGGGCAACGACGAAGATGAGCCGATCTGTGTAGATGACAGACGAGACGAGGCGGTCGTCGCCTGGGTCAAACGAAATCAGGCCCAGTTCGAGGTCGCCATCGAGCAGTTGTGTCGGGATTTTGCTCGACAGGCTGCGGCGGACCTGAACTTTGACTTTGGGGTAGAGCCGACGGTACTGTTCGATGTGGTTCAACAGGTAAAGCGACGTAGATTCGTTGGCCCCAATCGTCAGGCGTCCGGAAGAATTGTCACGCAACTCGGAAAGCGCGTTGTACATGTCGCTTTGGAGATTCTCAAAGCGACGGGCGAATTCGAGGACGATCTTCCCGGCGTCGGTCAGCAGCAGTTCCTTGGCAGAGCGATCAATGAGCTTCTCCTCCAACTCGGCCTCCAGTCGCTGCACCGCGAGGCTGATCGCCGGTTGGGTGCGCAGCATCTTCTCTGCCGCACGGGAAAAGGATTTTTCATTTGCAACCGCGTGGAAGACTTTTAGGGAGTGTAAGAGCACATCGATTCCTTTGTTTTGCTTATTCGATAAGTCATACTTATCTCATTATCAATGATTATCCTCACCCAAAGCAATATAAATTTGCTAAATCGGCGGTGGCGGAACATAATAGAAAGGCAATCAGGAGGTGCCAATGACTGAGGCGCTAAAACAACCCCGTGTCTATATCTTTGACACGACTTTGCGAGATGGTGAGCAGTCGCCGGGATGCAGCATGACCGTACCAGAGAAGCTGCGATTGGCGGCGAAGCTGGTCGAGTTGGGCGTGGACATTTTGGAAGCAGGCTTCCCGATCGCCTCCGATGGCGATTTTGAAGCGGTACGGAAGGTCAGCCAGGAATTCCCCTGGGTGCAAGTGGCAGCGCTTGCGCGGTCTACAAAGCTGGATGTTGAGCGGGCTGCGGCAGCGCTGGACAAGGCGAAGCGTCCACGGATCCACACCTTCATCGCAACGAGCGACATCCATTTGCAGTACAAGTTGAAGAAATCGCGAGAGCAGGTCTTGGAGGACGCTGTTCGATCGGTGGAACTGGCGCGCAAGTACGTTGACGACGTCGAGTTCTCTGCTGAGGACGCGACGCGGACGGACATGGATTATCTGGAACAGATAAGCCGAGCGGTCGTGGCGGCGGGCGCACGGACCGTGAACCTGCCCGATACAGTTGGTTTCTCGGTGCCGGAAGACTATGCTGAGCGCATTCGGCATATCGTAAAGGTGTTGGGAGACAGTGCGATCGTGAGTGTACATTGCCACGACGATCTTGGCTTGGCGGTTGCGAATTCGCTGGCCGCGGTGAAGGCTGGGGCACGCCAGGTGGAATGTACGATCAATGGCATCGGCGAGCGCGCCGGCAACTGTTCGCTCGAAGAGATCGTGATGGTGATGAAGACGCGCAACGACTTCTACCCGTTCGAGACCCGGATCGTACCTGAACACCTGTTTCCTGCAAGTCAACTGCTGACCAGCATCATCACTTTTGGTCCGCAGCCGAACAAAGCGATCGTCGGCGCAAACGCGTTTGCTCACGAGGCAGGCATCCATCAGGATGGCTATCTGAAGAACAAGAGTACTTACGAGATTATCGACCCTAAGACGGTGGGCGTGCCCGAAGGCAAGTTGGTGCTGGGCAAGCATAGCGGTCGCCACGCGCTGAAAAAGCGCGTTGAAGAGCTTGGATATCCCGAACTTACGAAGGAGCAACTCGACACCGTGTACCAGCGCTTCACAACGGCGGCGGATAACAAGAAGGGCTTCATGAACGAAGAGATTATCGAATTTATCGAGGCGGCGCTCGAAGGGGCGACCGAGAAAGTCACTTAGATGCAATTGAAGGTATTAGCCTTGCCGGGTGACGGCATTGGCGTTGAAGTTACGGCCGAAGGCCTGCGCGTGCTCAAGCATGTCGCTGCAAAATTCAAGCATGAACTCGTGTTGAGCGAGGGGCTGCTGGGCGGCATTGCGATTCACAAGACGGGTACGCCCTTTCCTGCTGAGACCGAGCGCTTGGCGCTGGAAGCGGACGCGACAATCATGGGTGCCTTTGGGCTGCCTGAGTTTGACAACGCGCCTCCTGACAAGCGGCCAGAGCGCGGGTTGCTGGCGATTCGCAAGGTGTTGGGTGTCTATGCGAATTTGCGACCAGTGAAGGCTTACGACGCGTTGATCGAGTCTTCGCCGTTGAAGAATCACTTGCTCACCGGCGTGGACATGATCATCGTGCGCGAACTCACGGGCGGTCTCTACTATGGCACCCCTCGCGGTATCAGCGGCAGCGGAGACGAAGAGCGCGGCACCAATACGATGACCTACACACGCGCTGAGATCGCGCGCATTACGCGAATGGCTTTTAGTCTGGCGCGAAATCGCCGCAGGAAAGTTACCAGCGTCGATAAGTCGAATGTCTTAGAGACATCGCAATTGTGGCGGCGGGTTGTCGAGGAGATCGCACCGGAATTCCCCGACGTCAAGTTGGATCATCTCCTGGTGGACAATTGTGCGATGCAGCTTGTACTGCGGCCTGCGCAGTTTGACGTCATCGTGATGGAAAACATGTTCGGCGATATTTTGAGCGACGAGGGCTCCGTCATTACCGGTTCGATCGGTATGCTGCCATCGGCTTCAATTGGAGCGCAGAAGCCGAGCGGAGCCTGGGTTGGGTTGTATGAGCCGGTGCATGGTTCTGCGCCTGACATCGCGGGTAAAGGAATTGCAAATCCGCTTGGCGCGATCGGCAGCGTGGCGGCAATGCTCGAGTACAGCTTTGGGCTGATCGAGGAAGCATCGACCGTAAACACGGCGATGGAAGCCGTATTAAACGCTGGCATTGTTACGCGCGATTTGAAGGGCACGGCTTCTACGGAAGAAGCCGGCAAAGCAGTTTGTGAAGCGATCGGATAGATACCAATGAGCCAACCAAGAACAATCATTCAAAAACTTTGGGATTCGCATGTTGTAGCCAACCCGCCTGGTGCGCCAGCGCTGTTATTTGTCGACCTGCACTTAGTGCATGAAGTCACCAGCGCTCAGGCCTTCGACGGACTGCGCGCGAGAGGGTTGAAGGTCAGACGACCCGATCTGACTTTTGCGACCACCGACCATTCGACGCCGACGACGCCGCGCAACCTGCCCATTCTCGACCTGATCGCCAAGAGCCAGGTGGAAAAGTTGGAGCGCAACGCGACCGAGTTTGGCATCCCCTACTTTGGCTTCCTCAACGATAAGCAGGGTATCGTGCACGTCATCGGACCGGAAAATGGGCTTACGCAGCCTGGTATGACCGTAGTGTGCGGCGATAGCCACACGGCCACTCACGGGGCCTTTGGTGCGTTGGCCTTTGGCATCGGTACCAGTGAGGTGGAGCACGTCTTGGCGTCGCAATGCCTGTTGCAGCGCCCATCCAAGAGCTTCGAGGTGAAAGTGGACGGGCATTTGACGTTCGGCGTGACCGCCAAGGACATCATCCTCGCCTTGATTGCCAAGATCGGTATCGGCGGTGCCACGGGCTGCGTGCTGGAGTATACCGGGTCCACCATTCGCGGACTTTTGATGGAGGAGCGGATGACGGTGTGTAACATGTCGATCGAGGGCGGGGCCCGCGCTGGTCTGATCGCTCCTGACGACAAGACTTTTCAGTATCTTGCCGGACGAAGCTTTGCCCCTCAGGGCCAAGCCTGGGACGAAGCTGTCACGCGCTGGAAGAAGCTGCCCTCGGACGATGGCGCAACTTACGATCGCACTCTGTCGATTGATGGTGCTGCGCTAGAGCCGATGATCACCTTTGGCACCAATCCAGGCATGGGAATCAGCATCACCGGCACGGTGCCAGACCCTGCGACGATCAGCGACGCGCTTGAGCGCGACAGCTTGCGCAAGGCCCTGGCCTACATGGCGCTAGAAGCTGGCAAGCCGCTGCTGGGCCATCCGATCGACGTCGTCTTCATCGGCAGTTGCACCAATTCACGCATGAGCGATCTACGCAGCGCAGCCAGAATTCTGAAGGGCCACAAGGTGTCTGACAAGGTTCGCGTGATGGTGGTGCCAGGGTCGCAGCAGATCAAGCGTGAGGCAGAGGCTGAAGGATTGCACGAGATATTTCGTGCCGCCGGCGCGGAGTGGCGAGAGGCCGGGTGCAGTATGTGCATCGCGATGAATGGCGATCAACTGTCGCCCGGGCAATACAGTGTCTCGACGAGCAACCGCAACTTCGAAGGCCGACAGGGCAAAGGTGGCAGGACCTTCCTGGCCAGTCCTATGACCGCAGCTGCGAGCGCGATCACCGGCAAGGTGACTGACGTGCGGACGATGTTGAGATTGGGATAAGGAAGAAGCGACATGGAAAAATTTGTACCGTTTGAAAGCAGCATGGTGGTGATGCCGATCGATAATATCGATACGGATCAGGTGATTCCGGCGCGTTTTCTCAAGAAGACCGACATGGTCGGCTGGGGCGACCTCCTGTTCAATGATTGGCGCTATGAGAGCGATGGCACGCCCAAGCCGGACTTTGTACTGAATCAGGAATCGGCCAAGTCGGCAAAGGTGTTACTGGCTGGCGACAACTTCGGTTGCGGCAGCTCTCGCGAGCACGCGCCGTGGGCGCTAACCCAGTACGGCTTTCGCGCCATCCTCAGCACCTCGTTTGCCGACATCTTCAAGAGCAACTCGCTCAAAAACAGTTTGTTGCCGATCGTGGTGAGCCCGGAAGTGCATCAGAAACTTCTCGCGATGCCCGAGGGCAGCGTCAAAGTGGATCTTGCCTCGCAGACGCTGACGCTGCCGGACGGTACGACGGCGGAGTTTCCCGTAGATAGCTTTTCAAAGCAGTGCATGCTGGATGGCATCGACGAATTGGGCTTCATCCTTCAGCACGATGCTGAGATTAAGGCCTATGAAGCCCAGCGTCCCTCTACGCTGAACACACTAGCACCCGCCTAGCCGGAATATGCGCGGGAGTCGATCGCCCCGATGGGCTCTCGCGGAATGATCGCCCAGCAAATTACGTAGGCCAGCAAACCCGTGCCAGCGAAGATGATCGTAATCACCCAAAGCAGGCGCACCAAAGTGATGTCGATTTCGAAATAGCGGGCAAAAGCCATACAGACCCCGGCTATCCATTTATCCTCACGCGCGCGCAGAAGCTTCTTTTCCACTCGCGGCGTAGCGGCTGGGCCAGCCGCCGTGCTGTTTACCGTTGCCCCGCAGCTGGGGCAAAAGTTAGCTTTCTCATCCATCGACTGACCGCATTGTGTGCAGAACATTTTCTAGCCTCTCGCGATTGAATACGTTTCCTAGTCTATGAAAGTTCCGCCTGTGCGCGCAGGTTTGCAACGCCAGCCGTGTATCGGGTGTCAGCGACGCTGAAACTGATGGCGTCCTCCATCCATTCGTGCCAGACGCCGTTTGGGTCGTGGGACGCAGCAGTGACGGTGTAGCTTTGCGGGCACAGCGCGCAGATGAATCGAAAGGTCACCGTGCGTCTGTCGCCAGGCGCTACCGGCCCCAGCTGCAACTGCTCTAGCTCAGTGTTGGTTCCGTACACTTCCATCCCGATGCGAGTGCGAATCATCACGCCGATGACTGGGTCTTCGACATGACCGTTGTATCGCACAACAACGCGCAGTGCCGCAGGCGCGCCGGACTGGAGAATCGGCGTCGGCTGACCGTCGCCATCGAGAACTTCGACGGCCACGATTTCGGCTCGTCCGTCGCCACGACGCATACTGGGCTGCAGCTCTGCAATCTCTACCCGACTGCGCACTAACGCAACGGCGCTCGCCGTGTAGGCCGCGATTGTTTCGCCAGGATCTCCACGCTGCACAAGCTTGCCAGCGTCCAGCCACCAGACTTCATCGGCAAGAGTGCGCAGCATCTCCGGGTCGCTCGACGCCACCAGCGCAACCGTGCCAATATTCCTTCGTGCCAGCCATTCCATGCGTTCAGGAAGGTCAAGCGCGGCAAGGTTAGGGCAGACGATTGTGCCAGTTGGGGCAAGAGCCAAAAGTTGCGCGATGCCGGAATCTCCGTGCCCAATCAGCCCGATGATGCTGCCCGCAGGGGCGCTGGCGCTAAACTGAGTAAGGGTTTCCGACGTCACATTATCAAAGCGAATGGACATTCTTCTTAGGATAGCGGTGCTGATGCTCGCGGGGACACTCGCGGCGAAAGAGATCGTGCTCAAGGCGGGCATCACTGAGCTTGATTCACCGCTGGTGCTTGCGGCGGAAACCGACGGCGTGCAGCTCATTGGCGCCCCTGGCGGCAGCACGCTGCGTGCGTCGGCGAAGTTTAGCGGCGAGGCTCTCATCGTGGCGCGGGGAATCGTAAACCTGAGCGTGCAGCGAATCAAGTTCGATGGCAATCGTCAGGCTCTGGATCGCAGCTTCCCGATTGCGCCCTACGATCAAACATTTGCCGCCTTCTATCCGTTGAACGGCATCCTGATCGACCAATGCGACGGAGCGATTCTGCGCGATCTTGACATAAAGAACGTCGTGAATTTCCCGATCCTTGTAAGTCGCTCCAGCCATGTGCGCATCCAGACAATTCACATCGAATACTCTGGCTCTCGCGATGCCAAGGGCAAGAACAACACGACCGGTGGCATTCTGCTGGAAGAAGGCACCGCTGACTTTGAAGTGCGCTTTGTGAAGCTTCGCGGCATTCGTGGCAATGGGATTTGGACGCACTCGCGTTATGAGAGCCCACGCAATCGCGACGGGCTCATCCAGGAGAACGAGGTCAATGGCAGTGCGCGCGATGCAATCCAGGTTGGCCATGCCACCAACGTGCGCGTGCTCAAGAACGTGATGGCCAATATCGGCTACCCGCAGGACCTTGTGGACACAGAACATGGCGGCATCCCGGTGGGTATTGATACCGCAGGCAACGTTGACGGCAGTCTCTATGCAGATAACCTGATGCAGGAGATCAACGGCAAGTGCATTGACCTCGATGGCTTTCACGATGGCGACGTGCGTGCCAACCGCTGCTTCAATATGAAGCCAGCTTCTGCCTATCCTCTGGGACACTTTGGAATCGTGATGAACAACACAAACCCCGACATGCGCAGTGAGGGCATCCTGATTGAGGAGAACGAGTTTGAAGGGATGAAGTTTGGCGCCATCTTTGTCATTGGGACAAAGAATATCATTCGCAAAAATCGGATGCGCTACATGAATATGGCTAGTTGTACGGAGAGTCACGGCAAGGGCTTTGAGTGCTACTTTGGCGAGGATGAGCCAGACCTGTTGCGTAGCGGTATTTACCTGGGCAAGGGCGCGGAGCGGCCAGACGTCGCTACCGACAACACAATCGAGGACAACCTGATCACTGGCTACAAGATGAAGTCGCGTTGCATCGGATATTCGCCAAAAGTGGATCAGTCCTCAAACCATGTTGGCGGGAACGTATGCGTCGACATGGATCCTGAGATGCGCGGAAAGAAGGTCAAATGAGCGTCGCTGAAAACATGCGCGAGGATTGGAACCGGCGAGCCAAAGAGGACGCTCATTACTATGTCGC
>JBBRBI010000118.1:0-15102 GCA_038206015.1 Bryobacterales bacterium
GGATTCACGTTTTCGCCAACTGGGGCCATTAGGCCGGGGTCTGGTCAGCCGAGTACGGCCTGCTGGATCCCGCCTACCTTCGCTCCCGCCTGTTGCGGGCTAAGCCAGCTCCTCTGGAAAGCGGTAAGTCGCCGCATCGTGAATCTTCCACCCCGTCCCCACCTCCATCTCCAACACCTGCTTGTGATACTTCACCAGCGATGGATGATGACTTACACTCACTAAGGTCACTTTTGTCTCGATCAACTCCTTCAACAGCATCGCCTCGTTATGCGGGTCCAAGGCGCTGGTCGCCTCGTCTAAGAGTAGATAACTCGGCCGCTGTAATAACACCCGAGCCACCGCCAGGCGCTGCCGCTCCCCCACCGACAATACTTTTTCAAAATCCAGATCCGCCTCGAAGCCCCCGCAGCGGTCTACCAGATCGGGCAAATTCACCTTCGTCAACACGTCATGCAACTCCTGATCGCTGACCTCCCGCTCGACATTCGGATAATTCAACTGCTGCCGCAAATTCCCCAACATCATGTAGGCGTGTTGCGGCACAAACAACATGGACGCGGCGTTGGGCCGCTCCACCAATCCCTCACCGCTGTTCCACAGGCCGGCCATAGCTCGCAGCAGCGAACTCTTGCCGCAGCCGCTCGGGCCCACAATCATCAAACTCTCGCCGGTCCGCACTGTAAAACTCAACTTCTCCACCAGCGTCCGCTGATAATTCGGCGTCTTCAAAGTAACATCGACAAAACTCAGTTTGTCGCATTCCTGACTTAGGATTTTCTCGCGCCCCGGTTCGGCAACGATGCGCTTGGGTGCCAGGAAAGCACTAAACGAATCTAAACGGCTGATGCCTGCGGCAAAGTGGCTCAAACTCTCCATGTTGTCCACCAGTAGGGTGAGCGAGCTCAAGATTGCTGCAAACGCTCCACCCGCCTGTACCACCCGTCCTACCTCTAACTCCCCGGACAACACGCGCGGGGCCAGAATGATACTCGGCAAGATGATCGAAGATAGGCTGTAAGTGTACTGGAATAAGTTAAAGCGCAGGCTCCACCGGATCACCTTCTGAAAATTTTCAAAGGCCCCGTCAAAGCGCCTGCGAATCTGCGCTAACTCCTGCTTCTCGCCGTTATACAGAGCGATCGACTCGGCGTTCTCCCGGATGCGAATGAGTCCAAAGCGGAAATTCGCCTCTTGCTTCAACTGATTCGCGTCGAGGGTCACCATCTTCTCGCCAAAGACCCAAAGTGTGACGAAAGTTCCCACCCCGGCGAAGACCACCAAGATACCTACGAGCGGCGGCGAGATCGACCAAAGCACACTACTAAACGCAACTAACTGAAACAAGGCACCGAGAAACAATAACAGGAAGGTCAAGGATTGCCGCGTAAAGGACCCCGCGTCGTCGGCGATGCGCTGGTCGGGGTTGTCGATCTCCGGTTCCTTCAAGAGCTCGTAGAACGCGTGGTGCTCAAAATAGCGCCCCAGCAGGCGGTGGGTCAGCCACTTTCGCCAGTTGATCGCGAGTTGATCCCGCAGAAAGTAATAGAAGGAGAAAATCGGCACGGCGACTAGAAGCAGGCCGCAGAACTTTTGGATCGACAACCAGAAGCGGGGCGTATCCTGAGCCGCGAGGGCCGAAGTGAATTCCCCGCTCTGCTCGTTGAAATAGACGTTGAACCACGTCTCGATGACCATGACGGTGACCAAAAGCGCGACGAGGCCCCAAGCCTTCTTGCGTTCCTGTGAGAACCAGTACGGTTTGGCCAGAGCATAGAAGCGCCGTAAGAGTTGAAGATCGAATTTGTACATGGTTTGGTTCTCAGCCTAGCAGGCGGGTCCGGGGGTGGGAGACCTCGGGGATCGGCCTGGAATCTAGACATTTGAGATGGTGATTGTTAGGGCGTCGGCGGAGGGGATGCGTTTCGACGGGTGGTGAAATGGCGCGGGGGCGGTGAGGGCAGGAGCGAGGACGCGCGGGAGGGCCTGACGGCGGGTGCGATCGTCGCGAGTCTGGCCAAGAATCGTTTGGGGCTGATTCTGCGCGCAAAAATCATGCTTTAACGCCAGACTGTGACGCGTTGCCTCCAGGCAGTTTGGCTGCGTGAGGAGGGGACACTCTAAAGAGTGTCCCCATGCGGGGAGCCATGCGGGGAGCCATGCGGGGAGCCATGCGGGGAGCCATGTGGGGAGCCATGTGGGGAGCCATGTGGGGAGCCATGCGGGGAGCCATGTGGGGAGCTGCGGCGGTCGGAGTTGGGCTGTGTGCGGAGGCTGTCACGGCGAAGTGAGTTTTATTTTCGCTTTAGATTGAGTGGGTTGCGGGGAATCTGCGTTTGTCGGGGGCGAAGTGGCGGGGGCTGGCCCGTATTGTGTAAGCGTGCACTTTACTTGTATTGTGAGTGGCGGCGACCGGGTCTCCGGAGCTGCCCCGTTGCCGAATCGTGTTTCAGGCATTGCCGTTGGTTCCGGGTCTGGTGAATTTTTGCCTGTACCCAATGTTTCTGAGTTTGTCCGAGAGAAGTTCCGGTTTGCGCCCGATTTCAAGCAGGAAGAGGTTTTGTTGTGCGGCGCGAAGCGCTTGCTGATCTGCTGCACACGACAGTGGGGGAAGAGCACCACTGCGGCAGCACTCGCTGCGCATCGGGCGATGACTACGCCAGGGGCGCTGGTAGTTTGCATTTCTCCGACCTTGCGGCAGACGAAGGAGTTTCTGCTGAAGGCGCGGGCGTTTTTGTTGGAGGCGGATTGCGTGGTGGGTGGCGGGCAGATGGCGTTGCAGTTGGCCAATGGGTCCAGGCTGTTGGGGTTGCCGGGGAAGGAGGCGTTTGTGCGTGGATTCAGCAAGCCTTCGCTCGTCATTATCGACGAGGCGGCGCGGGTGGAGGATTTGCTGTACAAAGCGGTGAGGCCGATGCTGGCCGTGGGGCAGGGGGATCTGGCGCTGTTGTCGACGCCTTATGGGGAGCGGGGATTCTTTTGGCGGGAATGGGCGAGCGGGGGCGAGGAGTGGACACGGATCGAAGTGAAGGCGACGGATTGCCCGCGGATTCCGGCGGACTTTCTGGAGAGCGAGAAGCGGGTGCAGGGGGCGGAGTGGTTTGCTCAGGAATATCTTTGCAGTTTTGTGGGGATGGAGAATCAGGCGTTTCGCGCAGAGTGGTTTGTGGCGGCGAGGCTGGCGGGATTGAGTACGAAGGCGCTGAATTTTCAGTGGAAGGTGGACGGGTAATGAGTGTGAATTTGCAATCGTTTCATGTGGGAGTGGATTTGGGGAAGTGTGTCAATCATTCGGCAGTTGTGGTGGTGGAGCAGCGCGTGGTGCCGACCGCGTATCGAGACCCGGTGACGTTTGAGTATGTGCGGGAGAGGCAACTGGTTGTGCGGATGGTGGAGCGGGTGAAGCTGGGGACGGGGTATTACAGGATTGCCAATGAGTTGGAGCGCTTGTCGCACTGCGCGGATTTTGCGGCGGGGAATGTGACAACTGCCTTTGATGCGACGGGGGTGGGGAATGGGGTGGAGGAGGAGTTTCGGAGGAAGCGGCTGCGCGGGGAGTTGTATCCGGTGGTGATTCATTCGGGGCAGCAGGGGAGCTATAGCAAGGGGAGGTGGCCGACGCCGCGGACCGAGTTATTGATTGGTGTGCAGCGGGCGTTTGAGGTGGAAGGGCTGGGCGTGGCGGAGGGGGTGGCGGGGTGGGAGGATTTGCAGGAGGAGTTGCAGGGAATGCGGAAAGTGGCGAGCGTTCGTGGGCCGTACTTTGAGACGAGCGGGCGGCATGACGACCTGGTGTTTGGGCTGGCGCTGGCGCTGTTTGGGGCGCGGATGCGGCAGTTGCCGGTGGAGGGGAGCCGGGTGCGGGCGAGGCTGGGTTTGCCGGGATAGGCGGGGGGCTAGGTGCGACGTGTGACCTTGAAGCGGGCGTCGAGGTCTGGAACGAATTCGCAGCCCAGGCCTGGGCCGTCGGGGATCGTGACGTAACCGTTTTCAATCTTGGGAATCGCGGTCATTACATCGGCGTACCAGCCTTTGTAGAAGGCTCTGACAGATTCTTGCACCAGTGCGTTGGGGGCGTTTAGCGATAGATGTGTTGAGGCCATGAAGACCACCGGCCCGGTGCAGTCATGGGGGGCGACCGGGAGGTGCCAGGCCTCGGCCATTGAGGCGATCTTGCGCGCCTCCGATATGCCGCCGCACCAGCCGAGGTCGAACATGATCACCCCAGCTGCGTTAGTTTGCAAGAGGTCGCGGAAGGCCCAACGCGTGCCCAGAGTCTCTGAGGCGCACAGCGGCGCGGCGGAGTTGTCGGCGTAGCGCTTGAGGCTGTCGAGACTGTTCATCTTGATGGGGTCCTCATGCCAGAAGGTGTTGTAGGGCTCCAGCGCCTTGGCGATGCGGATGGCGGGAGTGAGTTGCCACATCGAATGGAATTCGACCATGATGTCCATCTTGTCGCCTACGCGGCGGCGGATCTTTTCAAAGGGCTGGAGCGCCGTGGCCAAATCTTCGCTCGAGATGTACTGGCCATTTGTTTTCTCTGCGGCGATGTCGAAGGGCCAGATCTTCATTGCCGTGATGCCTTCGGCGAGGAGCGATTCCGCCAGATCGTCGGCACGGGTGAGGAAGTCGTTCAGGTCATCGAAGCCGGTGACGGGGGAAGAGCTTTTGGATTCAGCAACGCCCCAGTTGCGGGTGGATTGGGTCTCAGCCTTGCGCATGTATTGGGCGCCGGCGCAGGTGTTGTAGGTACGAATGCGGTCGCGGGTTTTGCCACCGAGGAGTTGGACAACGGGCTGGTTGGTGAATTTGCCGAAGAGGTCCCAGAGGGCGATGTCGACACAGGAGGCGGCGCGGACCTCGACACCCGTTGAGCGGAAGCCGACGTATGGGACGAGATCGCGGGAGATGGCGTCGATGGAGAGGGGGTTGCGGCCAATGAGGGCGGGGGCGATTTCGTCGTGGATGTAGGTCTCGATCGAACCGGCGTTCATGAAAGATTCGCCGAGGCCGGTGAGGCCTGCATCGGTGTGGATGTGGAGCCAGAGGAGCTGGGGGAATTCGGCGATGCGGATGGTCTCGAGTTTCGTGATCTTCATAGAAACTGCCATTTTATCAGCGCAGCTGTAACGGTCGGCGTGTTAACGAATCTAACGTGCGGATTATCGTAAAGACCGAAGGAGAAGTTGGAATGTCCGTTAAGAAATCAATCAAAGACCTACTCGAAGACGAAATTAAGGATCTCTACTCTGCGGAGAAACAGCTCACCAAGGCCATTCCGAAGATGGCGAAGGGAGCGAGCGATCAGGCTCTGCAGGCCGCTTTTCACAGTCATCTGAGGGAAACCGAGGGGCAGGTTGCTCGACTGGAGAAAGTCGCGTCAATTCTGGAAATCAAACCAGGCGGCAAGAAGTGCGTGGGGATGGAAGGCTGTATCGGAGAGGGAGCCGAGGCTCTCAAAGAAGAAGGCAACGAAGATGTGCTGGACCTGGGTTTGATCGGGGCCGGGAGCCGCGTCGAGCATTACGAAATGGCTGGATATCTCACCGCGATCAGCTTGGCGCAGCGCATGGGAGCCAAAGAGGTGGTCAGCCTCCTCAAGGAGTCGCTCGCCGAGGAAGAAGCAGCTGAGCAAAAATTGCGCAGCATAGCGGCCAGTCTGTTGAAGAGCGCGCCGACGGAAATCCAGCATTCGGTGAGTCGATAGAGCCATGTCACAAATCTTAACGACTCACGACACCACCAGAAGTAGCGACGCTCTAGTCGCTGAACGGTTTTCCGGTTCTTCGCACGAGGCCAACGCATCTGGAGTGTCGTGGCCTGCCGTGACCGGTGGCGCGTTTGTCGCCTCCGCTTTATCTGTCATTTTGCTCGCGTTAGGCACGGGGCTTGGCTTGTCGTCGGTGTCTCCGTGGTCGAATGTAGGTGTTTCCGCCTCGACGGTGGGTTGGGCGGCAATTATTTGGATGATCCTCATTCAAATCATCGCTTCGGCAATGGGGGGCTATTTGGCGGGCCGACTGCGCACCAAGTGGGCCAGCACTCACGGTGACGAGGTCTTTTTCCGTGATACGGCCCATGGATTCCTGGTTTGGGCGGTGGCGCTGGTCATCACGGTCTACTTCCTCGCATCAGGCGCTACGACGATGGTAGGGGGAGCGGCAACGGTCGGTGGAGCGGCGATGGCAACCGAAGCGGCGTCATCGTCCGAACCGAATGGATACTTTGTCGACAGCTTGTTTCGTTCGAGTGGGGTAGCAGGTCATAGCGGAAGCGAAGGGTCGCAGCGCGCCGAGGTCGTGCGTATATTCGCGAACGGTTTGCGTCAGCCGGATATTTCGGCTGGGGACAGGACCTACCTTGGCCACTTGGTAGCTGCCAGGACGGGACTCAGCCAGGCCGATGCTGAAAAGCGAGTTGTGGAGGTTATGAACGAGGCCAGGGCAGCCGCTGACACTGCTCGCAAAGCCTTGGCACACTCGCTGCTCTGGATTTTTCTAGCCCTTTTGATTGGCGCGTTTAGTGCAAGCTATGCCGCAACAATCGGGGGCCGTCAACGGGATCATGTTCAACTCATCTAGCTAGGAGGATACTATGCGCTCAATTTTACTTTACGTACTCGGGATACCAATTCCCATCATTATCTTGATCGCGCTTTTCGTTCGTTAACTCTTTATTGAACTGCGGCGAACGACAACAATTTGTAGACTGCGGCCCCGCCGAGTGAATCTTCACGGGGCGGGGCCTTTTTTAGATTCTGCTATTCTACCAGCAGAGGGTAGAATTCTAGTGAGCCTGAATATCAAGAATCCGAAGGCGTATGAATTGGCGCATGAAATCTCCGAACTTACAGGCGAGACTCTGACGGCCGTGGTAATCCTCGCTCTACAGGCTCGCTTGGATAAGGAAAAAGTCGAGCGAGGGTTGATGCAATCGAAGTTGGAGCGGATGCGGGCGATGGCGGACAGGATCCATGCCGGCATGGACCCAACACTGCGCTCGGAAGACCACGCAACGATGCTGTTCGATGAAAATGGACTACCGTGCTGAGGTCGGGATGGTAATCGATACGTCCGCAATGATTGCGATCCTCCTTAGAGAGCCAGAAGCTGCGTCGTTTGAGGAGTTGCTGGCCAAGTCGTCCCTCTCAAAAATGTCCGCAGCGAGCTATGTTGAAGCGGGAATTATAATGGACCGACGCGGGAACCCGGTGAGCCGGGCGCTCTTCGAGAGCTATCTCGAGGACTGGTCAATCAAGATCGAGCCGGTAACGATGGAGCAGGCGATCATTGCACGACAAGCCTACGACTATTTCGGGAAAGGTCGCCACCCCGCCGGGTTGAACTACGCAGACTGCTTTAGCTATGCGCTAGCAAAAAGCATGCGTGAGCCCCTGCTGTTTAAGGGGAACGATTTCTCGAAGACTGACCTGGTTAGCGCTGCGGCCTAGCCTTGCCAGAGCTCGTGGACCGGGCCGTAGAGGTCCTGGTCGGAGAATGGAACGTACTCGAAGCCTCGACCGAAGGGATCGTCGCGGCGGACGGTTGTCCAATCGATGCCGAGGGCGGAGTAGATTGTCGCCTCGATGTCTTCTGCGCGAACGCTGCGAGCGCGACTCCAGCCGGGGTCTGTAGTATCACGACCGGCGGCGTCTGTGCTGCCGATGGCGCGCTTGCCCTTGATGCCTGCGCCGGCGAACAGCGTGGATTGTTGGAGGAAGTGGTCGCGGCCAGCCGTCGTATTGGGGGTGCCTACGGTGCGACCGAATTCTCCCATGGCGATGATGAGTGTCTCGTTGAGGAGGCCACTGGCCTTCATGTCGGCGATGAGTGCACCGAGGCCAGCGTCGAACTGTCTGCCGACGGAATTGGCGTTGGTGGCGCTCAGGCCGCCGCCGTAGATGTTGGCATGGTTGTCCCAGCCGCCGATGTTGACTTGAACGAAGCGGGTGCCTTTGTCGGAGGCCAGCAAGTTGCGGGCGACGATAAGGGAATTGCCGAAGTTGGTGTTGCCGAAACGAATGCGCTCTTCTGTCGAGAAGCGGAAGAGGTTGTCGATTTCAGAACGGTACATCAGTTGCCGAGCGGAGGCATTGAAGGCCGACATCTCGTCGCCTCTCGATTGCAGCAGGCCTTTGCCGCGCATCTCGGAATCGAGATCGTTGAGCATGGCGAAGCGGCGGTCGAAGGCGGGCTGACCGTCGGCGTGTGTCGTGCCGGTCGGCGGGTTGCCAGCGGGGCTGAAGTAGAAGGGGGCGTTGGCGGGCGGAAGGTATCCGGCACCGGGGCCATCGTTGGCATTGAGATTGAAGAAGGGCGGCAGGGTCTTGTCTTTGCTGCGGTTGGCGAATTCCAGCGAGACGACCGAGCCGATATGCGGAGCGATGCGGGCGAGGCCGCTGACTGGGTTGCGCCCGATCTGTAGCCAGTTGCGGGCGAGATCGTGGACGGCGGCCCAGGGCTTGACGCTGCGGACTAGGGCGATGGAATCCATCTGCTCGGCGAGCTTGGGGAAGAGGCCGCGCGGCCAGCGGATATCGCCGTAGCTGGTGGGATCGTACGCTGTGGGCAGCCAGGGACCTTCTTTGAGATCGAAGGTGTCGGTGTGGCTTGGGGCACCGCTCATCATCACGAAGATGACGTTTTTGGCCGTGCCGATGGGGGAGACAGCGGCCTTGGCGACGGTCTCCATGGGCTTGGAGGGCAGGAGATAGTAACCGCCTACAGCTGAGCCAAGATGGCGGAAGAAGTTGCGCCGATTGAAGTGGGGGGCTTTCCAGAACCAGGTGCCCTTGATGCCAGACCAGTCTTTGCCGAAGCGGTCTTTGCCAGTGGGCTGTTCACCGTAAATTCTTTCCATGGTGCGTGCTCCTTTCCTTTAGTAGCTGAAGATGAACTCTTGTTTGTTCATCAACACCCAAGCCATGTCTTCGACGGCTGTGTTCTTCGCCGTCTGGACGGCACCAGCCTTGGCGAGAAAGGCCATCGACTTTGCTTTTTCACTATCGGATGGACGGCGACCGAGGAAGCGGATGAATAGCTCTTCGGTCATCGCATCGGTGCTGGTCATCATAGAGACAGCTTTGAGGATGCTGGAGGCGGCAACTTTGGCGCGTGAGGTGAGAACAGAGTTGTTCATCAGGTTGAGCTGTTGGAGAATGCTGCCATCCTGCGAGCGGAACTGATTGTCGCGATTGCCGCGAAGAAAGAGGCTCATGAAATCGCGCACTGTGCCGTTGCTGCGTGGTTCGACGGGTTCGGGCATCTGCATGGCCCAGGAGACTGGGTCGGCCCAGCCGCCGATGGTGTACTTGCCAAGGACGTTGGTTGCGACCTGCATGGCATCGTGGACTTCTTCACCTTCGAGACGACGCGGGTAGTGGCGGGCGAAGAGCGGAACATATTCGAGCTTCCAGCCATCGCCATAATCGGAACTGAGCTGGTAGGCGTTGGATTCGACGATGGTGCGCATGAATTCGCGCATGTTGAAGTTGCCGTCGATGAGCGAGTCGGCGAGGCGTTCGAGAAGGGCGGGATGAGTGGCTTGCATGGCCCAATCGCTGGGCGGGGGATTCTTGGGATCGAGACGGGCGGGATCGAGTTGATCCACAGGATCGACCAGACCCATATTGAATAATTCTTTCCAGAAACGATTGGCAAAGTTGCGAGCGAACATGCGGTCTTTGACGAGCCGCTCAGCGAACATGCCGCGCCAGTCGCCGGTTGCGGATTCCACCGTTTGCATGCGCCAAACAGGAGAGGCAGCGCGCTGCGTTCCGATCTGGACGCGATTGGGACGGTTGCCAAACGTTGTGATCATGTTGTAGGTGCCGGTGGCGGCATCACCGACTTCTGTCGAATTTGGGTACATCGGGTCGGTATTGCCGCGGTCGGTGAAGCGGATGCGGGAGAAGTAGGCCGACATCTGGAAGGCCTCGAGACGGGTGGCTTGCTTGCCCCAGAGGCTGATGGAATCGAGATGCCGACGGCCGTCATGACAGAGCAAACAGTCGTAATGTCCCATACCCATGAAGGCAGAAGCACTACGGGCAAAGAGAGTGTCGTAGGTGTCTTCGATCGGGCCGCCAGGAGTGCGCCAGCGGTTCTCCCAGGTGGTGGGCGATGCGTCGCCGCTGGCTTCGGTGTTGCCTTTACCGGTGAGCACTTCAAAGACGATGTCCTTGATAGCTTTGTTTTGGGAAACACTGGTGCCGATCCAGGAATGGAGGTTGTTGCGGGCACCCTGTTGCTGGCTGCGGTAGGAATTGGTTTGGGCGTTTTGCAAGAGGTCGCCCCACCACATGGTCCACTTGGCAGTGTACTCGGCAGAGTAGAGCAGGTTATCTATGAGTTCGCTGCGCTTGCGCTCGCTGGTGTCAGCCATGAAGACTTTGTATTGTTCGAGAGAGGGGATGCGACCGGTGAGATCGAGGTAGATACGACGTAGGAATTCTTCATCCGTCGTGAGCCGGGCGGCGGCGACGCCGGCAGAAGCCATCTTAGAGAAAATTGCGTCGTCGATGAAGTTCTTAGGAGTAAGAGAAGAAGGATCGATGTTGGTGCTGGCAGCGGCGTAGCGGCCGACTTTGAACGACATGGCCCGAGCACTGACGACCTCGCGAACGCGTGCTTCGCGGGCGACATATTCATCGGGATCGGACTTGAAGGTGCAATTCGCTCCACCGGCCTCCGTCAGCGGTGCGATGTGATCCTGATCCTGAGCGATGGTAGACGGCAGAAAACTTAGGGCCAAAGAAATGGCCAGCAGCTTCCGGGACGAGAAGCCTCCAAAAGGAGACACTTTTTGGTGCATGATAGTTCCCCGTAAGGGGCCTCCACTGCTCACGAGTATAGCCAACGTATAGAGCTTGTAAATGCCCGAACGAAGGACTAAGATAATTTAACGCAGGAGCTTAGCGGCGAAGGCGTTGGGAGCGTTTGGCGCATTGCCGCGAGAGGTTCCGTCGGTAGTCGGCAGATTGATGGAAGTCGAATACCCGGCGATGAAAAGAGACTTCGGATTGGTGGGATCGAAGGCAACGGAGTTGATCACGTCTGTGGAAATACCACCGAAGTAGGAGAGGTACTCGACTGCTGGCGCGCCAGCCAGGGCCGTGTTGAGCACGGCGACCATACCTTCTGCAAAGCCCGAGGTGGGAAGACGACTATAGGCGTTGGCGGTGGTGGGCAGGAGCCCGGTCATCGAGTAGCCAGCCAGAGCGAAGCGGGTGGCATCGATCTGGGTGAAGCCGTAGACGAATTCATAGCCGGTGCCGCCGAGAAAGGTGGAGTAAACGAGTCCAGCGGCGCCATCCATCAGGGGATCGATCTGGACGAGGAAGAGGTCTGTGCCGCCGCCGAGGGCGGACTGTGCAGCATTGGGGGTAACGGGGAAGTCTTCGGAAAAAGTGATGCCGGTTACCCAAACTTTGCCATTGGCATCGACGGCGACACCACGCGCTTCATCGCTCTTGCTGCCGCCAATCAAAGTGCTGTAGATCAAAGAATCGAGGCCGGAGATGGCTGGATTGAAACAGGCGACATAGCCCTCCAGATAGCCGGTAGAGTTGACTTTGACTCCATTGTAGGTAACGGGGAAATCATCTGAACCGGTGGAGCCAGCAAACCAGATGCGGTTGGACCGATCAATGGCGACGGCTACAGCCGTATCTGTGCTGGCACCGCCGAAATAGGAAGCATATTTCAGCGTGGCGCTTTGATCCGGGTTGAAATAGATCACGAAGGCATCGGTATTGCCACGGCGGTTGGGCTGGGCACCGGTAGAGACGCCGGGAAGCGCGTCAGAGGTGGTATTGCCGACGACAGCGATATTATTTTCCGGACTGACGGCCAGGGCTTTGGCCAGTTCGCGCCCGGCATTACCGTAATAAGTGCTGTAGGCGAGCGAGGCTTTGCCGCCCTGGTTGGGGTCGATGATCGCGACGAAAACATCGTAGTCACCACCAGCGGAGTTTTGGATGGGATTGCTGGCAATCGGGAAGTTATTGGAATTGGTGATCCCGCAGAGGACGATGCGACCGCGATTATCGAACTTCATGTCTACGAGCTCTTCGGTGCTGGTGCCGCCGAGCCAGGTAAAGAAGAGAACGGTGGAGCTGCCATCGGGATTGATCCGGAACTTGGTGAGGAAGATGTCGGAGGAGCCAGCGTTATTCAGTTGAAAGGGTTCATTGGGGCCATAAGCCTCGTACTTGCCATAAGAATAACCAGCGACCCACACGTCCCCTGACTTCTCAACGAGTACGTTAGTTGCCACATCGTAGCCGCCGGCGGGCAAATAACGAGACCAACCCAATTTGTCGTTGGCGGATTGGGCGTTTAAGGTGGCGAGGCACAAGAAGGCCAGGAGCGAGAGTCGGAGAGTTGAGAGCATGGTTTGGAACAAGAAAAGACGGAATCCCTAGACTCTAGGTTGCCACAAACCGAAGCAGTACATCCATAGAAGCGTTCGTTGGCCTGATTGCGGCGGCGATATTGACTGCCAGGATTGCGAGGCATCTGGAGCAACCGTTCGCGATTTCGCTAGTCGCTGGGGGAGTGGGCTAGTGAGGATTCCTAGGCTACCGAAGGCATCGACGAACCCAGAAGTTGTTTTGTTTCTGTGATTTCCGCCGATCCTGCTGGAAGCTTCAATCTTTACTTCGTGGCGGGACTTTGTGCGGGCGTCTCGACCGATCCTGCCGCTGGGTATCGAGATGGTGGAGGGAAGCAGAGTGTTGGTTGGGTTTATGTGCATGCATTTTATTGCCCTCTTGGACTCGCTTTCGTACTTTGGGGCTGAATCCATAAGCATCCTGGCAACTGCGGGAGGTCTTCCCTTCCCTCAAAGAGATCGAATCGTGCTGCTGTCGTTTGTCGTAATCGTGAGCATTATTACGACGGCATCGGGGAGCTGCCAGGCCAGTTGGAGATGGAAATCGGAGATGGCGTGGAGCGCATTGATGGAGATGCGCAGGATCAAAAGATCGGAGACGATGTGCTGCATAAACCAGCGCGGGAATTTGATCGGATGGAAGCGCGAAGATTCCGAGGGAGTGAAGCATGGAGAAGGACCTGAAGCTGCTGCAGGGTGAGTGGCAAGTGAAGTCGCTGGAAGTGGACGGTGGAGTGGTGGGAGAGGCTGCGCTGGGTGGCGCGCGAATTGTGATTCGTGGGGAGCGATTTGAGTCGCTGGGGATGGGCACTATTTATGAGGGGCGAGTGGACATCGACAGCACACAGAGCCCGAAGCGCTTCAGCTTGCACTTTGATGCGGGCGCGGAGGCTGGCAATGTAAATCACGGGATCTATGAGTTGGACGGCGGGGTGTGGAAGTTTTGCCTCGCGACGCGCGGAGACGCTGCGCCAGTAGCTTTTGCGACCCCGATGGGTAGCGGGTATGCGCTGGAAGTACTAGGGCGAAGCGGCAGCGGGAAGGCAAAGAAAGAACCAGTGGCTGTGACGGAGTTGGAGGGGGAGTGGGCGATGCTGTCTTGCCATCGTGATGGGGAGGCACTTCCGCCGGACTTTGTGGCTTGTGGGCGGCGGGTGTTTCAGGGGGATCGGACGACGCTTTACTTTGGGAAGCAGGTGTTTGCGGAATCGCAATTTTCGATCCAACCCGAGGCTGTGCCGACGACGATTGAATACGGCCCACAACTGGGGATCTACGAATTAACGAGGGATGAACTGCGGACGTCCGTGGGCGCTGAGCGACCCACGGACTATTCGGTGCAGAAGGGGAGGACGGTTGCAGTGTGGCGACGGGTTTAGAGGTCGACCCAGGCACCGACGGCGCTGCTTTTGGGTAAAAGTCGAGCATGCAGTCAATCTGTGCGGCATGACCGTGAGCGACATTTTCGCGTGTTGAGCTTGGAGGATGAGACCTGGGTTGTATAAGAAGCGGAAGCAGGAGGTGATGGGGAATACGCATCCGGTGATCTCGGGGATTTCGAAGAACCAGAAGGGGGCGGCCCGTGGGCGGGAATACCGGGCCGCTTGGAGACACCTGTGGTGTCGGCGGGAGGGGAGGGGTTCGGTTTTCAATGAACGGTGGGGGCACTCTTGGCGCTCCCTCTACTGCTTGGCTGGAATTGGCTTTGTTTTATGTCATTATTTGATCTTTGGCCTCTTGGGGGATGTGGAGGCCGTGGCGTTCGACCGCTTCGATGATGGCGCGGTTGAATTCTTCCAGCGAGATGTCGACATCGGGGGCCGGGTAGTCTTGCGGTTTGGTTGGTTGGGGCAATTCTTTCTCGATTTTGCTTTGTTCCTCAATTTCGACTGGTTCGGCGGCGGGGACTTGGCGGAACCAGACCAGCATTTCTATCCTCTTGCGCATCTTATTGGGAAGACGGTCGATTTCTCGACTTAGGATTTCCAGGGCGCGGTTGGATTGGGTTTGTTTCTCAAAAGCCAGCGCGTAGCGGCTGTCGGTGTCGGGGTCGACGACGAACTTCTCCTTGAGATCGAGGTACATGTCCTCGGCTTGGTTGTCGATGAGCGCTAGGTAGTGGGTCTGGGCCCGGAGGAAACGGGTTTGGAGAGTGGCCAGTTGCTGGACGAGGATGTGCTCGGTGGGGGTGACGGGGCAGTACTCGCCCTGGAGGTCGGTGAGGAGGGTTTTGACGAACTCGTGGTCTTCGTGGAAGAGGTTGATTCGGGTATCGGAATAGAGGCCGTGCTTGAGGGCGTTGGAGGCGATGCGGCGCTTGCCGACCTCCGTTCTGGGACCGGTGGACTGCTGCACGTTGGCGCGATTGGCGGCGATTTGGGCTTGGGATGCCATGACTGCTGATTACCTACTTTCGGGTGTCGATTGCGGAGCTTGCCGCGATAGAGAAGGTAGCAGCGAGATTTTCAGAGTTTGGGGCTCAGCGTGCGGGGATGCCGGGTTTTGTTGGGGTTTTGAAGCGAAAATATTTGTAAAAGCTCGTCAATGATACGTGTGCGGCGGTCACTTAGAGGGTGTAAAACAGTTTGTGTAAGCGCGGTTCTCAAAGAGCGTAAACATAGGAGAACCGAATGGCAATCAGAAAAGAATTGATCGACGAGTTGATGGCGACCAGCGATGGGCCGTTGATTGATCGCAACGGGCTGTCCA
>JBBRBI010000119.1:0-15024 GCA_038206015.1 Bryobacterales bacterium
AGTTCCCGGCTCACCCGCCGATAGCCGTAGTTGCGGCGATGGGTCACCACGATCTGCTGTACCTGTGCCCGCAATTCCATCTCTTCCCCACGCGGCTCGCGCTGCTGCCAATGACGGTAGAATCCGGCCCGGCTCACCCTGGCCGACCGGCACATGGACTCAATACTGAGGTGCGCTTGTGGCTGCATCATTCGGATCTCTTCGTAGATGCAGTCTCGCCGGAGCCGCTGCTGGGCCGGCGTCGAGCCTCGATTCTGCGCAAGACACCTCGCAAGAAATCCGCTTCCACCACCTTGGTCGCCAAAGCTTCTTTCAACCCCCCGGTTCTCCCTCGCTAAGGCTTCTTCTCGGTTAGTCCCAGCCTCTCCCATCCGATCCAGATGCAAGAGCTGCTTTCGCCAGTAATACAACTGCCGCTTCGGTATGCCCAACTCTTGCGCTAGCTTCTCGTGCCGACAGACGCGCATGCGCTCGACCGCCTGTCGCTTCTCTTCCATCGTCCACCGCCGATATGCTCTCATCTCACCCTCCATTCCCTGCAGGTGGGGATATTCTCTCCTGTCTCATTTCGGGGGGTCACTCCAGGGAATTAACAGAGGAATTGTCACCGTCCAAGCTACCCTGCCGGCTGCGCGAACGCACCATCGCCGACCCCAGTTGCATACCGCCGCAGTATGTGCCGTTGCGGAGCTTAGGATAACAGAACCGAGCCTCGGTGACAGTGGAGTCTACGACGAGTGCAAAGAGCGGCCAGAGGGGGAAATAAAGCCAAGAGCCTGAACCGCTCGAACATGGCGACCAAGTACAGCAGGGCCGGTTCCCGCCGGCTCTGGAAGTCGTTGATTTCAAAGCCGGACGGCGTTGTGACGAGGCACAGGTAGTGCGGCTGCCCTCTTCGTTGGGAATGACTTTGGCTTCGCCACCTTCCATAACGGCCACAACCGAATTCGTAGTGCCGAGGTCAATACCAATAGTCTTAGCCATGTTTCAGATCTCCTTAGGTCGTGACGACATCAATGATTTGGGCATCTTCTGGAGGCCGAAAAAGCGCGGGACACTGCATTTCGCTTGACTTCCCAAGTGACCAACGAAGTCCGCCGAAACGTTGACAAGCGAGTATGGTCCGGGTGCCGATACGAAACTGTGCAAGATGGACCACCGCGGCTCGACCACGACGAGTACTCTCAACCAACGGTCAAGGTATCTGGCATGAAGAGGCTGTTACTAGTTTTCTGAGCCTTGCCGGAACAATGTTCAGCGAAGTGCCGTCCAAAAGGCCTGCGTCGACATACCGATCACAGCAAAGCAGCAGGCACCCACTCAATTCACTTTTTTCTGGCCCAATAGCAATTCATGGTAAGGCCGCGACTATGTAGTTGAGGTCAAACAATAATGGCATTGCATTGCTCGAAAATGCCAGGTTTGAGTGTCGGTTAAAGCCGGATCACTCGGAGGCTGCCCTCTGAACGACGGAACCTGCTGCCCATGCGATTGCGGCGTCAATCTCATCGAATCCGAAGCTCTTCACTTCAGCTTGAATGAAATGCTCGGCTATTTTCGGGGCCATGCTGGCTAGTTTGGTATCCGCCGCAAGAGCAATCCGCTTCACCTTTCGATGATGATCGCGTATGAACCTCATATGACGAAGGAGGCCCCCCAAGTTTTCCCAACCGGGAAACTCACGGGTATGGATCACGAGGCCTTGCATGTTGCCGTGCGCCTCTATCCATGTATCCGCAGTGAATGCAAGCGCGTCGAAATCCTGCGCGCGCAGGGCTTGTTTGACTTCGACCACAATCACGCCTAGGTCGGGGAGAAGACGGTGAGATACGGCTGCGCCTTCGGGGAGCGAGGTCAGCCAGCCAATGGCTTTGTCACGTTCTTGATTACTGAATACGCGCACGGGACACGGCATCAGGAACGCGGCCAACCGTGTAAATTCTCGGATCCACGCCAGGTCCGTAACGACGGCGCAGCCGTCGAAAAGCCGTATGGAATGAAGCCCGATTTTTGCATCCTCCCACGCTGCGCCGGAAGTGAAGCCCTCGAACTCAGGCCCGAGCTGATACAGAAATCGAACGTGACGCCCCTCTCGTCGCACGTCATCGAGAAGCGGCACAAACACCTGCTCGTAGTCTTCTTTCGATACCTTCCCGAGGGCCCTAACTCCATCGATTCCATTAGGGAGATCTTTCAGCTTCTCTATCACCCGACTCTCCTTATCAATTGCGTCCGAGTCGAGCTGACGAATGACAAAAGCTCTGTCGCAAGTCTTCATCTCGGCGCATTATCGATTTTATTCCACAACCCAGATTGTAAATCCTTTTCCTTGGCGGACAAGTTTTTGGGCGGGGTCTCTATCAATAAGTTTTCCCAGCCACGAAAGTGACTTTCTTCAGATGGCCACCGTGTCGCATTTCCGTGCCTGCGCTAGTGCGGATACCTTTGGAGAGTCAGGCCACCCTGCGGGCCTTCGTAGCCGTCTTTCGTGCATTGCGTGACTTTCCCGAGCCTTGGGGCAGCCTTTCCTGCTGACGTTCGTCCTCAGGGTATGCCGGAATTGTCTTAGTTGTCATGAGGCGGAGTGTGGCAGAACTCCCCGCCTAAAGTGTCCATACGAGAGATGCCACGCTCGCGCCTACGACCACACTTGCCGCCGTCAGCGCGGACGTTTCTGTTTGTTCAGCGCTTCGAAGCCGGAGATTACGTCGAACAACTCTTCATCGATGGACTCCTGACGAACACGATGTAGCGTCCGGGTTAGATCGTCCAACATGCTGTCAATGTTCTTGTCTGCGCGCTGCATCGCCGCGAGACGGCTGGCGTTCTCGCTTGCAAGGGATTCGGCACATGCTTGAAAGAGCAGGACAAAAAGGTATCCGCGAACAAATGCGTGGACCGCAGAGGATACTCCCCCAATCACCTCGGGCAAGCTCTTCGTGGGCCATTGTCTCTCAGCTAGCTTTTTTCGCCACGCGCCATCGAGGGGCAACAATCGTCTGCAGACGGGTTCGTAAAGTGATCCGGATTTAGGATGGTTGTGAAAGACATACACCTCCACCACTTCGCCCGCATCGATAGCAGTCTCGATATCGATGAGCAACTGGCCAACCAATGAAGTGATCGCATTAACAGAGTTGGGAACGACCAATTGATCATCAAGAGTCAAACCTGTATCGGTCAGGAGCGCCCGAGCGCGGTCTCCAACCGGCCAAAGTCTTTTCAGCTTGCCGGGCATGGGCGCTAGCGTGGTCGTTGCAAAATCGACGACAACTTCGTTGAATCCACCGACAAGGCCCTGATCCGAACCGAAGATCACAGCCCCAATCTTACTTTGTCGCGCCGGTTGTTTCACAAGTATGGCGGCTGGCTCGGCCGCACGAAAACATGCGGAGAGTCCAAGTTCGAGCGTTCGGTAGTAATCGTCCAGTGATACAACGGCTTTTTCGTACTGCGAAATACTCGATGCCGCGAGCGCTTTCATCGAGCGGACAACGCCTTGAAGGTCCGTCGCTCCAACGATCTGCCGCGACAAGCTCTGCGCCGAGTCGCTCATGATGCAGCCTTTGCTGGGGATTTAGGGTCAGGAGCGGGTTGGAACGGACCGAGCGCTTTCCTAGCCATATCCAGAATCGCCTTGTGATCGTCATCACTTAGCTTGTCGGCAGACGTAAGGCGACCGGCAACATCCTTATCGATCGTCGCAGTAGCTTTTCCCAGAGCAGCTTCGGCATCACTGATCTTCTCAAGCGGCACGGTGTCGAAAAGGCCGGAAGATAGAGCGAGAAGTATAGTGATCTGTTCGGTCATCGACACCGGCTGCGATTGCGACTGTTTCAAACAAGCGCGAATACGCTGACCATGATCGAGGGTTTTACGAGTGGATTCGTCGAGACGTGTGCCAAACTTCGCAAATGTTTCAAGCTCTTCGTATTGTGAGTAGGCAAGCTTCAAGCCTTTTGTGACAGCGCGATATGCCGGACGCTGCGCTTGGCCCCCGACCCGCGAAACGCTCTTACCCACATCAACCGCTGGCAGAACACCGAGTTCGAACAACGTCGGGGAAAGGTACACCTGGCCGTCGGTAATGGAGATGAGATTGGTCGGGATGTAGGCTGAAATATCTTCAGCCTCGGTCTCGATCACGGGCAAGGCCGTAATAGAACCACCGCCGCGTTCTTTGTTTAAGTGAGTTGCCCGCTCCAACATCCGCGAGTGAATGTAGAAGATGTCTCCGGGAAACGCCTCACGCCCTGGAGGCCGGCGAAGCAAAAGGGACAGTTCACGATAGGCCCGCGCGTGCTGGGTCAGATCGTCATAAACGATCAGCACATCTCGTCCTTTTTCCATGAAATACTCCGCGATAGTAGTCGCGGCATAGGGAGTTACGTATACAAGACCGGGCGCGTTCTCCCCTTCGACCACAACGACCACGGTGTAGTCCATAGCGGCCTTATCCTCCAGGTCCGCTACCACCTTGGCAACGGCGGAGGCCCGCTGCCCGATAGCGCAATAAACGCAGACGACGTTCTGGCCCCTCTGGTTCAAGATGGCGTCGATCGCGATAGCCGTCTTCCCCGTCTGCCTATCGCCGAGGATGAGCTCCCGCTGGCCGCGCCCGATCGGAACGAGCGCGTCCACCACCTTGAGGCCCGTCTGCAATGGCACGTCCACGGCTGCGCGGTCGAGGATGGCTGGTGCCGGCCGTTCTACCGGCAACCGTGCTTCCGTAGCAATGGGGCCCTTGTCATCGAGCGGTCTGCCTAAGGTGTCAATCACCCTGCCGATAAGGCTATCTCCAACTGCAACATCCATTACCCGATGGGTACGCTCTACTTCATCGCCCACATGCAAGTGTTGATAGTCGCCGAGCAGAACAACACCGATCTGGTCTTCGTCGAGGTTGAAGGCCATCCCCAACAGTCCCCCGGGAAAGCTGATGAGCTCCTCGTAGCCGACACCCGGAAGCCCTGACACGATCGCTACGCCGGTTGATACCCCGACAATCGTTCCGATTTCCCGGAGTGTCAGTTGGGGGGTAAAACTTTCCCGTGCTTCGCGCAAGTCCGCAAAGGCACGGTCGACCGCGCTCTCAAGCAGAGTTGTGGGCTGGTTCACTTGGCCTCAGGCGTTGGCTGCGCGCCCAGAAGTTCGCCAATCTTCCCATCTAGCGCAGCCAGATAATTCGCAATCGTCCACGCAATCTTCTGGCCACCAGCAGACAATTCGATCCCGCAGACTCCGTCCGGGGTGGTCTCAAAGCGAATCCGCACGTCCGCCGCGAAGGCTTCATTGATTGCGTTCTGAATAGCAGCTTTTTGGTCCGCTGGCTGGTCGAAGGTGCTGCGGATGAGGGCCGGATCGTTGGAAGCTTTGATCGCCGCTCCCATCGTCGCTTTTGCCTGGGCGTCTATCGCGCGAAGACGACGTGTGAACACCTCCGCCATCCTCTCCTCCAGACTAACCGTAGACAGGTCGTTTAGCGTCTTTCTGGCGATGCCGAAGACTTCGTGGGCAGCGGCGCGGGTGATTTCTTTACTCAAGCGAGCGTTGTCGTTCTTCAGAGCGGTGGCTTGCCCGGTCCGCGTGGCGTCCGCTTCTTTTTTCGCCTCGCCGATGAGACGATCGTGCTCCGCCTTGGCTTCCGCTGTGGCCTTCGCAAAGAGCGCATTACGCTGTTCGTCAATTGCTTTGTTCTTGCCCTCGAACTCGTTACGCTCTTTTTGGGCGTCGGCCTGCTTCGCGGTGGCGCCCGCGAGTTGATCCGCGATCCGTTTTTCCCGAGCGTCGATTGCGGCAAGGATTGGCTTGTAGAGAAAGTGTTGTAGCAACCACACCAGGATGAGGAAGTTGAGCACCTGGGCGCCCACAGTAAACCAGTCGATAAGCATCGCTACTTACCCCCGGCGTGAGCGATCACTTCTTTCCAAAAAGGATTCGCAAAGATCAGAATCATGGAAACTACGAAACAGTAAATTGCCAGCGATTCAATCATGGCAAGGCCCACGAACAGCGTTCTTGTGATTGTCGGAGATGCGTCTGGCTGCTGTGCGAGTGAAGTGAGCGCGGTAGCGACGGCGCGTCCCTCGGCAAGAGCAGGGCCTATCGAGCCGATGCCGATGGTCATGCCAGCTGTGGCTATGGATACTACAGCGATGACGGTGGTGCTGTCCATGGTGTCTCCTCTGAATCTCGGGATTAAGTTGCAGGCGCAGGTTGTGGCTTGAGCTGAGGAGCGGCCGTAGGCGTTGGAGTAAGCGTAGCGGCTGCGATGTAGACGCCCGCGAGAATCGTAAAAATATAAGCCTGGACCATGCCCGTGAGCAGGCCGAGTGCCGTCATGAAGATGGGGAAAATAAATGGTGTGATGGTGAGCAGAATGGCAACGATCATCACGCCGCTCATCATGTTGCCAAACAGACGAACGGCAAGCGCCAACGTGCGTGAAAGTTCACCAATGATGTTGAACGGCAACATGATCCAGGTGGGCTTGGTGTAGGTCTTCAGGTACCCACCCAGCCCCTGCTTTCGTATGCCGAAATACGGAACAGCAAAGAACACGCACAACGCCAGGCCTGATGTAGTGGAGAGGGATCCGGTAGGCGGTTTGTAGCCGGGCAAAACAATGGAGAGACTGCACAGTGCGACGAAAAGAAATAGCGTTCCCAGAAATGGAAGATACTTCTCGGACTCAACCAGGCCAACCTCTTTGATCTGCCCCTGCAAGGCTGTGACGATGATCTCGATCCCAGTCTGCCAGCGTGATATTTTGCCCTCCGTCACAAGCTTTCGCGTGACGAGCATGGCACCGAATGTCATCAGGACCATCATCACCCAGGTAGTGACGATCGTCTCATTGAGCTTGAGGAAGCCGTGCTGCCAGAAGATCATCTGATCGGAAGTGAGATTCACCGGACGCCTTCTTTCAGCAGCCCGCGGTCAGTATTCAAGGGAACCTGGCTGAGTCGTTTAACAACGATGCGCCCAAGCATGAACCCAAGGAGGCTCACCAGGAGTCGTTGCCAACTTCCCCTGCCAATAAGGTAGAAACCGGCTAGCGCCAGAATCGTTCTTAGCAACATACTTGCGGCGAACAGGAGACCTGGCTGCTTGGAGGACATCGCCTTTTGTACTGTCCACCAGAGACCGCCGAAGAATAGGAGCCCTATAAAGACACCGGTAAACAATGCGCATGCGGTGAGGACTTGCTCAATCATTTTGGCGCTCCCGCCTCATCCTGTATAGCGTGGGCCTGCTGGTTTATCCATCGCCATGCGTTCGCACAGCCTATGCCTAGTCCCGCAACCAACAACGCCAGTGTCCAGGAGTGGCCGCCCGGATGATGACTATCGACCCACAACCCCAGGAGTGCGCCGAGGACTGTGGGTACAGCAATCGACCACCCGATAAGGCCGATCATACCCAGACCAAACCATACATCTCCCGGGCCGCGGCTTTGCGCTCTGAGCTTGAGAACCGCCTTGGCGGCTACCTGCTTCTCGAAAAGCGTCTCCTCCGGGGATGGACTCTGGGATTTATCGCTCATGCTGGATCTCCAGGAGCCGACTGACAAAGCCACCTTCCATCTTGTTCAACGCAGTGCGAACTGTGGCCTCTTCGCTGTTGTGTTGGAGGAACTGATTCTTCACCGCCTCGTGAAGGTGACCGAGATCCGGTCCGGCGATGGCTCGACGCACGGAGACGAGCACCTCCGCTCCGGCTTTCACCAGCACTCCCTCATCGACGGCGAGGTATACGGTTCCACTCGCAGCAGAATCGTAGGTGAAGATCCCAGGAGCCAGCGCAGCCACACAGTCGAGGCGGTGTGGCAGAAGTTCGAAGGAGCCTTCGTGCGTCTCCGCCACAATGCGTGACACCTCAGTCGTATCGATGAAGACGCCGGTCGGGAGCAGGAGTTTGAGCGTCATGCGGCGGCCACCGGTCCTGGATTATGAGCACCTGCGCTCTGGGCGTCAGTCACTGCCGGCTTAGCAGTCGGCTCCGGGGACGTACCCGGCTTCGGCTTTACGTCCGGCTTCTTTGCTTGATCGATGGAACCAATCATGTAGAGCGCGCTTTCAGGATAGTCCTTGAACTCATCCTTGAGAATGCGTTCGCATCCATCCAGCGCGTCCTTGAGGCTGACGGTTTGGCCCTTGATTCCGCTGAACTGCTCCGTGGTGAAGAAGGGCTGGGTCAGGAAGCGCTCCAGACGCCGCGCCCGGGCAACGACACTGCGATCCTCTGGCGAGAGTTGGTCCAAACCCAGCATTGCGACGATGTCTTTCAGTGCTTCGTACTGAGCGAGGGTCTTCCGGATATCCTGTGCGATCTGATAGTGACGTTGCCCGGCTATTCCCGGGGTTGCCATGCTGGAATTCGATTGCAAAAGATCGATGGCGGGATAGAGACCTTCCGCAGCCCGCTTGCGGGAGAGCACAATCGACGCCGAAAGATGCGAGAACACATGCTCAGCAGAAGGGTCTGTCAGATCATCTGCAGGCACATACACCGCTTGAATTGAAGTAATCGCACCCGCCTTTGTGTTCGCGATGCGTTCTTCAAGCGCTGAAAGCTCGGTACTCATCGTTGACTGATACCCGAGTCGCGAAGGCATTTGACCCAGAAGTGCAGCGACTTCCATGCCAGCCTGGATGTATCGGAAGATGTTATCGATCAAGAACAGCACATCGCGATGCTCGTCATCACGGAAGTATTCAGCCATGGTGAGTGCCGCGCTGCCGACCCGGAGCCGGGTGCCCGGCGGCTCATTCATCTGGCCGTAGACCATCACCATATCGTTGAGAACACCGGCATCCTTCATGGCGCGATAGAGTTCTTCCCCCTCGCGGCAGCGCTCCCCAATGCCACAGAAGATGCTGATGCCCTTCTGGTGCCCAATCATATTGTGGATCGCTTCGGTAAGCAGAACTGTCTTGCCCACCCCGGCCCCACCGAACAGGCCTGCCTTGCCACCGCGTTCCAGCGGTACAAGGACATCGATGGCCTTGATGCCCGTCTCGAATATCTCCGCTTTGGTGGATCGCTCCGACAATGGGGGTGGTGCACGATGAACGTCACGCCATTGAACATCGGTGGGGGCTGGCTTGTGGTCGATTGCAACCCCAAACACATCGAACATGCGCGAGAGGATGTTTTTGCCGACAGGCACCTTGAGTTGGGCGCCACCTCGCTGACCTGATCGGTGTCGGCAAGCAGATTTACGGCTTTCTGCTGAACTTGTGCGTCTGGGTCAAGGATAAGGGTGGACAGGGATCATTCTACCGCTCCCAGCATGAGATGGTCTGCGTCTTTCAGAACGGTAAGGGCAAGTATCGCAACAACATACAGCTGGGCAAATATGGACGTTACCGCACCAACGTTTGGCAATACCCCAGCGCCGGCACCTTCTCAAGGCAAGGCGACGAAGGCAACCTCTTGGCCCTTCACCCCACCGTGAAACCCGTCGCCCTGGTCGTCGATGCGCTTATTGATTGCTCGGCGCGAGCGGATCTGGTGCTTGATTGCTTCCTCGGTTCCGGCTCCACCCTCGTCGCGGCCGAGCGCAGCGGACGGCGCTGCTATGGCATCGAAATCGACCCTCACTATGTCGACACCGCCATTCGTCGCTGGCAGCGCCATACCGGCGGCCAAGCCGTGCATGCTGTGACCGGAACGAAGTTCGATGACGTTGCCGCCGGGATTCTGGAGACCCCCAAAACCTGTGCCTAAGGACCCCACCGACGACGTGGGCTATGGGAAGCCGCCCCGCCACGCACAATTCCGTCCGGGTCAGTCGGGTAACCCCACAGGACGCCCCAGGAAGACTGTGTCCTTCAAGGAAATTCTCGAAAGGAACTTACTGTCTCCGATTACCGTCACGATCAGAGACAAACCGCGTAAGATCACAACCCGCGAAGCGTTGTTGATACGCCTTCTTAGTAAAGCACTCAACGGAGACAACAAGTCCATCGAACAGGTTTTTAGCCTGATGAAATCCGAGTTGCCGGAGACCGGAGACCGTCTCTCGGAACTATTGCAGGAGTTTAAGGCGGCGAATGCCCGACTCTCGGCCGAAGCCAAGAGCGGGGAAGGAGAAACTTAAGATGCCCATCTTTAACTTTGGTCCTCGTGCAGAACTCTTTGCCATGCGCCCGCCCGAGCTGGACTGGCTCATCAACATCCTGTACGGAGCCGTCCGCAGTGGCAAGACCTTTGCCCTCCATCCTAAGGCCATCTACTGCTGTGCCTATCGTGTGGGCGGCCGGAAGATCTTCACTGGAGTCTCCAAGCAAAGCATCTACAACAACGTTCTGACGGACCTGTTCGACATCCTCGGCTCGCGAAACTGCAGCTATAACCGCAATACCGGCAAGCTCCGGTTGTTGGACACCGAATGGCTGGTCATCGGCGCCAAGGACGAGGGCTCGGAGAAGTACCTGCGAGGGCTGACGGTCGGCGTCGCCCTTTGCGATGAACTCAGTCTCATGCCACAGAGCTTCTTCCAGATGCTGCTCAGCCGCATGTCCCCCGAGGGTGCCCGCCTGTACGGGACCACCAATCCCGACAGCCCCCACCACTGGCTCAAGACCGCCTACCTCGACAATCCCGAACTGCGGGAGAAGCGGATTCTGTGGTCGAAACACTTCACCATGGCCGATAACCCCAACCTCACCTCCCACTTTGTCGAGACCCAGAAAAAGCTTTACACCGGCTTCTTCTACAAGCGATTCATCGAAGGGTTGTGGGTGATTGCGGAGGGTGCAATCTATAAGGATTCCTGGTCCGAGGAACTGCTTTACGATCTAAAGGACGAACCGCCTGATCTTCGCTTGCCCGGCGGCCACCAGCAGCGGTATGTCGCCATCGATTATGGGACGACGAACCCGATGGTCTTCCTGGACATCATCGATGACGGCAACAAGATTTGGGTGGTCCGCGAGTACTACTGGGACTCCGCCGTACAGATGCGGCAAAAGACCGATGCCGAGTATGCCGAAGATCTGGCTGAGTTTATCGGGCCCCAAAACAACGCCAAGGTCATCATCGATCCATCCGCCGCATCGTTCAAGGCCGAGATGAACAAACGTGGTATCTGGCATGTGGATGCAGACAGCGACGTGAACGAAGGGATTCGAATCGCTTCGATGGCGCTGAATCAGCGCCTGGTGCGATTCTGCCGCCAGGAAGTACCCAAGACTATTCAGGAAATGCAGACTTACGCCTGGGACGCCAAGGCGGCCCAGCGCGGCGAAGAAAAGCCGTTGAAATTGCACGATCACGGTCCAGACGCCTTCCGCTACTTCGCCAAGAGCGAGATTCCGTATTGGAGACTGGTCGGGTGACCGCCGGTACCGTCTATACACGTGCAACCGCTGGCGCGGAGACCCGACGGTTGAGGCTTAGCGCGGGTGTTCGACACCCGCGCGGCGACTCTGCCTATCCTTGCTTCTGAGCGGTGCGCCAGCCCTCTGCGCAGCGGCAATGCGCCGCCGAGCCGATGCCGGCATGACTCGCTTTGGCCGCCCAGTGGCGCTGGTATTGGTCGCACCGCGCGGGCCCTCCCCTGCAGCCTTCGATGGACCCTGATTGCTGAAGATGCATTCCAGCGCCAAAATAGCCTCATCGAGCTGGCCGCGTTAGGGTCGAAGTTCCGCTAATACCTGGGACAAATCCGCGATGAGATCTCCTATCGAAGCTTTTGGAATTCTTCCAAGACTACACGATTAGGTTGGACGGTGAGTTGCCTCCGTCCTCACAAACTTACGGTTTGGCCGCCTCAAGCCCGTTAGTGCTTGGCCTAGACCGCATCCTCCGACTGCACCGCAAGAGCATTCTTTTCTCCGGTTTCGCTCGACTTGCTGCCTGCAAGCCAAGCGGCAATGTCTAGCAGGAGACAATCGCCATGAACGAGGACCTAACCACGCCACTGAAGAGCCTGCCCGGCCTGCAGCGGCCCGCCTTGCTGGAATTGTGGAGCCGGCTGTTCGCTACCCCTCCCCACCCCAAACTCCGCCGCAACCTCATGATTCCCATCCTTGCCTACCGCCTGCAGGAGAAGGCACTCGGTGGCCTCAAACCTGCTACGCGTGCCCGGCTCCAGCGTATGGCTCGACAGCTGGAACTCCATCCCGACCGGAGCATCGCCGCTCCCCCCGGATCCGCATCAAGGCCGGCACCAAGCTGGTCCGCCACTGGCAGAATCAGCCCTACGAAGTCCTGGCTCTGGACCAAGGCTTTCGCGTACGGCGGCCGGCGCTACACCAGCCTTTCCGACATCGCTCGCCACATCACGGGCACTCGCTGGTCCGGCCCCGTCTTCTTTGGCTTGAAGCCTTCTCAAAAGAAAGCAGGACACTAGCCGTGGCCCATCCCTCCGGTGTGAAGAAGCGAACCCGCTGTGCCATCTACACCCGCAAGTCCTCCGAAGAGGGCCTGGAGCAGACCTTCAACCCCTTACATGCCCAGCGGGAAGCCTGCGAAGCTTACATCCTGAGTCAGCGCCATGAGCAGTCAAATGCGAACTCGTCTCAAACTCTGCTAACAGGGAAAATAATAGGGAAAAACGCGGGTGTAAGGAGCAGCGGCGGCTTAGGAGTGGTGCAATGGAATCAAATTGTCGTATTCTGCTGTTAACGGAAACGGGGGCACGTCAGCCCAACCCTCAGAGCGCCAGCTTGGCGAGCAGTGACCAGGAGAACCTGACATGTACGACGCAATAGTTGTTGGCGCCTGTATAGGAGTTCTGATGCGCTCCCGCAAGTCGGCAAGTTCTTACGCTCTACGTTCGGTATCAGGCGACTAATGACCTCGGAGCGATCCCCGGTGGAAGTCATCCTGAACAGTGCGCGCCAAACTGGGACCGAACCTCACCCTGAACCTAGAAAGAACACCGCCCCCCTCGTCGCACCCGCCATCGCTAGGGCATGATCAAGCCAATCCCATCAATCGTGTTTTAGGAATCTCACCAAAAGTCCGCAGCAACGGTGTCAAGGTCAATCCCTGAACGAAGACGGAGAATGCAACGACCGCAAAACGCGCGTGCGAAAGAAACGAGCAGGATAGCTGCAGCAATGGTCGGCCATCCGGTCAAGAAGTTCTGATGGGCCTCACGAATACCGATCAACAGGAACACTAGCGAGTTTGCTACAAATGCTGCGTACTCCCAAAACGCATAGACTGCCTCCCGGCCACGCTCGCTGATCGCTCCCAGTTGCCCGATGTTGCCAAGCATAGATCATAAATGGATCAAGCAATTGCGCGTTCCGCGGTGAACAGTAGCCTCGCGAACCCGGCACCAAGTAGGGAGGAACTTCCCGACGCAGCAACGCCTTTAGTGCAATGCGTCGCTAGCATTGCCATCGGGAATTCATCTGATCCCCCGGCACGCATTGAAGAGCTTCCATAAAGCATTGCCAACGCAACCCCTCCTGCGAGCATGATGATCGTGATGAACGTGACGACCAATTTGCGACCAACGGAAACGCTTGCCCTTTCCATCCCCGTCATGCTGGACGCTGGTAAATTTCTTGCCCTTCGATTTCCCGTGGCGACATGCTCTACCGACGTCGCGAGATCTAGGCGAGTCTGCCCCACTGCGAGCTTCGTGCCGCCCTTTCCGAGTGCGCGTTCGGTTCCCATGCCGTGCTTCAGATGATTCTTGACCAGCCACCAATTGATGGGATACGCGAGCAACGCGCCGACTAAAGTTGCTAACGACATAGCACCCCAGAAGCGTAACGAGGTCGGTTCCATGGCATCCATGTCTCTCGTCATGAGGATAATCATCACCGGGATCATTCCAGCCATCACTGCATTCATCGAAAGCCACTCGGGAAGCCACGTCGCTCTGACCGCCTGCCAGTAGCTCCCGCCAAGCATGTCTTTCATAAAGAGTGCCTGGAAAATCAGCAGGCCGAATGCGAAGCCCGCAATGTATTCGACGGCTGCGTCAAGGCCCATCGGCAACCCAAGCAGGCTGGTAATGGTGGCCGCGACGATGATGCCCGTAGCGTCCCCAGCAATGCAGTGAATGGTTGAACCGACCGATTGCTTCCAGAGCGGAGCGATAAATTCCTCGTGGGACCCAGGCGTAGGTTCGCGGCAAGAGAGCCAATATACGGCGAAGCCAATTGGGCCGGTGTATAGAGTGACCAGAACCCAACCCCATTTCATTACCTTCATCTCCGGTGTGCGCGTGATCAGATCCCAGGCAACGAAAATTACGGACAGGGCGGTCAGAGAAAACCAGATCCGTAATGCAATGTCGATCCAGTTATGACTCTCTACAAACATGACGGCTCTCCTTGGTTCGGAACGAAGCGTTTTAGGAACCGTAACCCCTATGGGAAAGCGACTCCAGCGAATCGTTGGTAGGCCACGAAATCGTCACCAGAAAAGCCGAGTCGTCGCGAGCTTCAATGTCGTGCTGGATTCCAGGCGCGAGTGTAAGTATCTGCCCACTCTGAAGATCCTGAGGCTTCTCCTGCACACGCAAGCGCAACCCCCCTTGCAGGACATGAATCGTGATTGTCCCGTCAGCATGATGTTCCTTCATTGTCGCCCCGACATCCATAGCAATAAGGAGGACTCGAAGGTCATCGGCTTTCACAAGGAGTTTGGAAAACAAACCTGACTGCCACGGTTTGTGGTTTGCGAAATGAAAAAGCTCTTCCGCTAAATCGTGCGTTACGCCGCAAAGAAGACTGTTATTAACAAAGCTTTCGGATGCCATTGGGATCGCTCCATACTTTCTCGTCGAATTATTGGAAGCCTCCACACGCTCACAGTTTTGCCGTTCGCAATCTCAGGGAGTTTGCGATAACCGATGCGGAACTGAAGCTCATTGCCGCGGCGGCAATCATTGGGCTCAGCAAAAGTCCGAAGAATGGATACAAGACTCCCGCTGCTAAGGGCACTCCTAGCGCGTTGTAAAAGAACGCAAAGAACAGATTCTGGCGAATGTTGCTCATTGTGCGTTGGCTGAGCATCCTGGCTTTAACGATTCCGCGGAGGTCGCCTTTG
>JBBRBI010000120.1:0-14725 GCA_038206015.1 Bryobacterales bacterium
AAGATGCTCTGCTCCATGCTCCAAAGCCGTACCGTCTACAATGCCGAGCTCCGACAAATTAATCAAAACGAACCCATTCCCAGCCAAGCAGCTTCATAGGCAAGAAAAAAATTTGCAAAAAGGTAAGAAGTCCAATTCTGACGAGCCCGTCGAGCTCGAGCAGATCGAAGACTTGCCCAACATCCCGATGCGCCCCGACCCAGCGGCAACGAAGGAATCGACATCGAAAAGTACGGACGCCGAAAACCAGTGCGCCGATCCCGCCCTCCGCGCCCGTCTCAAAGGCCTCCCCGGCAACTACCTCTGGAATCTCCTCCTCCACTACACCTTTGAAGACCACCCCGACGAGTTAGCCAACTTCTACTCCGAGCTCGAAGCTGAAAAAGCGGAAATCGAGGCCGCCAAGCTCGAACAAGAAAAACAAGAAACGAACCCAATCGCCGCCTAACTCAACCCAAGTTCGAGAGCCCCTCGCCCTCCCAGATCTTCGACAACTGAATCCGTCCGAAAATTCCTCACGCTACGCGTGTCGTCCGGCAATCCAACCGATTCAACCCGGGTGGATTGCCGTGGCCCATGCCATCATGGGCGAGTGTCCTTCGCCCTCGAGCTCAACGCCCTCCTCCCCGCCGACCTCCCCCACCGCGAGACCGTCGTCCAAAAGGCTGCCGCGCACCTCGATCTCATCGTCGAAGCCAACCGCACCATGAACCTCACTCGCATCCTCGATGCCCGGGAGGCCGCTATCAAACACGTCCTCGATTCCGTCATCCCCTGGCGGGCCTTCGCCGATGCAAAGATCGTCGTCGATGCCGGCACCGGAGCCGGCTTCCCCGGCATCCCCCTCGCTCTCGTTCTCCCCCAAGCCCAATTCGTCTTGCTCGAATCGATTCAGAAAAAGGCGCGCTTCGTCCAGAGCGTGGTCGATACTTTGCAACTCCCCAATGTCGAAGTTCACCCGGTTCGCGCCGAAGATTGGCTCGCCACAAACAAGGCCGACATCCTCACCGCCCGCGCCGTCGCACCCTTAAGCAAAGCCTTCCCCCTCTTCGCCCCAGCCCTGCGTCGCGGCCTCCGCGCCCTGCTCTACAAGGGCCCCGATGCCGAGCAGGAAATCGCCGAAGCGACCAAGGGCAAAGGCACTGCCCGCGTCATTCTGCGCTACGATTTGCCCGATGGCCTCGGCACCAGAACCCTTGTCGAGACTCATGGATGGTAAAAATGGAAGTACATGGCTACTTTTACCGTTCGCACTTCCGCGCAGCAGTATGACGCGATTGTCGAACGCAACGCGATCTCCCGGCTCCCCGAATTCCTGCCCTCAAAACTCAGCCAGATCTTTGTCGTAACAACCGAAGACGTCTGGGGCTACCACGGACCCACCCTGGAGAAAGCCCTCGCCGGGCGCACACACCACGTCATCTACTTCCCTGGTGGCGAGTCGAAAAAGCGCATCAGCCAGGTCGAAATCCTCGCTGAGCAAATGATGGCCCACGGCGCAGACCGCGCCAGTCTCGTCATCGGCTTTGGCGGTGGCATCGTCACCGATGTCGCCGGCTTCCTCGCTGCCATCTTCCTGCGCGGCGTTCCGGTGTTGCAAATTCCGACGACCCTCCTCGGCCAGGTCGACGCTGCGGTCGGTGGCAAAACCGGCGTCAATCTCGTTAGTGGCAAAAACCTCATCGGCAGCTTCCATCAGCCCCTCGCCGTCTTGATCGACCCCGACGTCCTCCACACCCTGCCCCCGCGTGAATACCGCGCTGGCCTTTATGAGGTCCTCAAGTGCGGCGTCATCCGCAGCAAGATGCTCTTCGATGAGATGGCCTTTCACTCCGCCGACATCCTCGGCCAGCACCCCGACCTCGTGCAAAAGATCATTGAAGAAAGCGTGCGCATCAAGTGTGAAGTCGTCACTGCTGACGAAAAAGAAGGCGACCTCCGCCGCATTCTTAACTTCGGCCACACCATCGGCCATGCCCTTGAGGCAGAGACCAGCTACACCCGTTTCCTGCATGGTGAGGCCGTCGCCTTCGGCATGACTGCCGCCACACACCTCGCCCGCCTCACCGGCCACCTGCCCCTGCCGGACTGCAACACCATTCTCAACTGCATCGAGAGCTACGGCCCCATGCCCGCTCTCGACGGCGTCACTCCCAATGCCTTACTCGCCCGTCTCGGTGCCGACAAAAAGACCATCCACGGCAAAGTCCATTTCGTCCTGCCGATCAGTATCGGCGAGGTCAAAGTCGTCAGCGGCATCGATACCGCACTTGTACGCGAGGCCATCATCGCCGCCCTCGAAATTCAATAATGAGGACCGAAGAAGAATCCTCAGCCTGGATACGCGGCATGTTTGGCCGCGTTGCCCCCCGTTACGATCTGCTCAATCGCGTCCTCAGTCTCCAGATCGATCGCCTCTGGCGCTGGCGCACCGCACGAATACTTGCCCCCAACATCCACCCCGATAGCATCGTCCTCGATCTCGCTTGCGGCACCGGCGACCTGCTGCAGGCGCTCGAAAACGCCGCCCCGGCCCGCTACATTGGGGCCGACTTCTGCCACCCAATGCTCATCCGCACGCGATCAAAATCCAAGGCCCCGCTCGTCGAAGCCGATGGCCTTCGTCTGCCTGTCGCAGATTCATCCATCGATCTGATCACCATTGCCTTCGGCTTCCGCAACTTTGTCAACTACCCCAAAGGCCTCGTCGAACTACTGCGCGTTCTCAAGCCCGGCGGCCAAGTCGCGATCCTCGAATTCACTCAGCCGCCCTCCGCCCTTGTCCGAGCCTTCATGCATGTCTGGAACGGCTGGGTCATCCACCCCATCGGACGCTGGCTCTCCGGGCAAGGCGATGCCTACGAGTATCTGCCAGAGAGTGTCCAGCGTTTCCCCGACGGCCCCAAGCTTGCCGCGATGATGACCACCGCTGGCTTCTCCCAGGTCAGTTATCGCTACTTTGATCTCGGCATTGCCGCTCTACACCTTGGACGCAAGTAGTCGCGGAAACAGAAACTGCAACATCTCGGGGGCCCTCGCAGCCCAAGCCCGCTCGTCATGCCCGCCCTCGGGGTCTTCGTAATAGTTCAAGTTGCTGCCGGCCTTCCAACCCTTGCGCTCCAGTACGTCCTTCAACAGACGCACATCGCGCAACACAGACCTCGGATTGGAGCCCTCGCGCAGCCCGACATCCAGCCACACCTTTGGCCGATGCTTGTGCGTCACCGAAACGATCTTGCGCAGGATCATCCGGTAGTCCCACCACACCGATGGCGACATCACCGCCAGCTTGCCAAACACTTCCGGATAACGGATCCCCAGAAAGATCGTCACAAGACCGCCGAGTGAACTCCCCGCCATGCCCGTATTCTTGGCCCCCGGCAGAATCCTGTACTGGTGCTCGATGAACGGCAGAATCTCTTCCACCAGCATCTGGCCATAGAGTGCTGCCTGGCCTCCATAGTGATTCTTGGGGTTGCGGCTGGGCGTAAATTCATCAATGCGACGCTCCCCGCCGTGTGGAATACCCACCAGAATCAGCGGCTGCAGGCGGCCTTCGGCGATGAGCTGGTCCACTGTCTCGGGAATCTGCCAATACTGCCCGGCCACATAGGCCGTGTGTGCCTCAAAGACATTCTGCGAGTCATGAAAATACATCACCGGATAGCGCTGCTGCGGATGTTCATCGTAGCCTGGCGGCAGATAGACAACCAGCTCACGCTGCCCGGCGAGAATGCGGGAGTGAAAATCGCTCCGCTTGTGGAGCTTGCCTTGTAGCGCGCTTGTCACAGAATTCAGACTCTCTTTATTTTGTCATCGAACGGCTCTGTATAAAATGAAGATCCCTGAGCCAAACCTTTGGCGATTCCTCGCGTAACTAGATTGAGAGGATTCGAACACAATGGTTTGCGAGGCCGAGGAGATCTTGGAAGCACCGGCAAACGACGTAACCCAACTGCTACAGAGCTGGTCGCATGGCAATCGCCAGGCGCTCGCAGACTTGTTGCCGCTGGTATACGACGAGTTGCGGCGATTGGCGGCCAGCTACATGCGCTTTGAGAACCCTGGGCATACCCTGCAGGCGACGGCCCTGGTTCACGAAGCCTACATGAAGCTGATCCAGCAACGTAACGTTAGCTGGCAGAGCCGCGCCCACTTCTTCGGTATTGCAGCGCAAATGATCCGACGCATTCTCGTTGATCATATTCGCGCCACACGCGCCCAGAAGCGCGGTTCCGGCTTTTCAGACCTGTCGCTGGATGAGGCGATTGGGGTTCCTGAAAAGCGGAACTGGGAAATTCTGGCGCTGGACGATGCGTTGAAGACTCTCGCCAAAGTAGATCCCCAGCAGTCTCACATCGTGGAACTGCGCTTCTTTGCCGGCCTCTCGATTGAAGAGACCGCAACGATTGTCGGAGTCTCTCCGGCAACGGTAAAACGCGATTGGGTCACAGCTAAAGCGTGGCTGTTTCGCGAACTCTCGCGCAGGCCTACTATGGTTGTGTGACCGCTCGCTGGGAACAGATTAAGCAGATCCTGCATGACGCCTCAGAGATGCCCGTCGCCAGCCGCAAGACTTTCGTTGAGAAAGCCAGCGGCGGCGATGCAGACCTGATCGCAGAAGTGGAAAGTCTGCTCGCCAGCTTCGATGAAGCGGACGACTTCCTGGAGGACGCACCGATCCGTCTGGGCAAGTTCCCGGAATCGCTTGACGACTCACTCGAAGGCCGCTGGATCGGCGAGTATCACGTCAAAACGCTGATTGCCAAGGGCGGCATGGGCAGCGTGTATCTCGTCGAAAAACAAATGGACGGCGTCCCTATGCAGGCCGCACTAAAGGTAATTCACTTCAGTGGTAACCAGGATTATCTTGCTCGCCGCTTCCGCCTGGAGCGGCAAATCCTGGCTCGTCTGGCCCACGAAAATATCCTTCGCCTCATCGATGGAGGAGTGACATCAGATGGGTTGCCCTACATCGTCACCGAGTACCTGGACGCGCAGGATCTGGAAGAGTGGCTGAGTGAGACCAAGCCGAGTCTAACGGCGCGCCTGGAATTATTCATGCGTATCTGCGACGGCGCGGCCTACGCACACCGCAACCTGATCGTCCATGGAGACCTGAAGCCCAGCAACATTCTGGTCACTCGCGACGGCGTTCCCAAGCTGGTGGACTTTGGCATTGCACGCTTGTTGCAAGGCAAAGAGACGACCGATCCCACTGAGACTCAGGCCACAATGACGATCACGATGAACGGCGCGCTAACTCCCTGGTGGGCCAGCCCGGAGCAGTTACGAGGAGAACCGCTCAGCATCGAGAGCGACTGCTACGAGTTGGGCCGCATTCTGTTCTTTCTCTTGTGCGGCAAGGTGCCTTTTGATTTCACCGGGCTGACTACGCATGAGATCCTGGATCGCCTGAAGCAGCATCTCGCGCCCAAGCCAAGCTCCGTCAGCGGCGATGCGCGCTTGATCGGCGACCTGGACAACATCACACGGAAGGCGCTTGAGTTTGAGCGCGAGCAGCGCTATCGAGGTGCCGACGCCCTCGCCAATGACATTGAAGGGCACTTGCAGTCACGACCTGTATCCGCTCGGCCTCATACCTACGCCTATCGATTGCAGAAGTTTGTACGTCGCAATCGTGGCCTGGTTCTGATGGCTTCCTCAGCAAGTGTGGCCTTGACCCTTGCCATAGCCATGGCATTCTACGAGGCGCAACAGGCGCGGAAGAACTATGAGAGCGCTCGTGAGAAGTTCTTCCAATTGCGCTCTCTGGCCAACACATTGGTCTTCGAGGCCGACGATGCGCTGGCTCACCTGCCGGGGGCAACTCCTGTTCGGGCCAGACTGGTCAAGAGCGCCCTGGGCTACCTGGACGAACTCTCAAGGCAGGATGGCAAAGATGAGCGATTGAAGGAAGAGCTCGCTGGAGCCTACGAGAAGATTGGCGATATTCAGGGCCGCCCTGGGGCTCAAAATCTGGGTCAAGTTGAAGAGGCGCTGAAGAGCTACCGCAAGAGTGAGAATTTGCGCGAAGAGATTCGCCGACAAAGCAAGAAGGCACTTGAGTTTCAGGCTGCGACTGAGCACCTGGCCGAAAGCTATAGCCGAATCTCAGCCACGCTGCGTACAACCGGCGACACGAACGACGCCCTCGGCTACGAACGCAAAGCCCTAGGGATTCGGCAGGCTCTGTTTGATGGCGATCCAGCAGACGTCGGCCGGAAGCGGGCCCTGGCCGGCAACCTGACCACCTTGAGTGGCAGCCTGTCACAAATGGGGGACTGGGTGGGCGTCATGCAAACCAGGAGCGAAGCCCTGAAGATGTTTGAAGAGATCGCCGCCCTCAACCCGGCGAATCCAGGCGATCAGCGTAGCCTGGGCTTGGCTCTGGCGCGCATGGGCTCCATCGAGCTGCACGAAAATCGCTTGGTGGAGAGCCTGGCCCACTATCAACGGGCGCTTCAGGTGGATCTCGGCGTACTGGCGCAAGAGCCGAGTAACGTACAGTACCAACTGACGGCTGGAATGTCCCATACGAATGCTGGCTCAATCCTGCATCGGCTCGGGCGATGCCCTGAGGCGCTGGAGCAATACCGCGAGGGCCGCCTGCTGTACGAGGCAGTAACGAAGGCAGACGAGCGCGAAGTTCGCAGCAAAACGCTTCTACAGACGAATCGAGTCAATACGGTTCGCTCCTTGTTGGTTTTGGGCCAAACTGAAGTGGCCCAAAAGATGGCGGAGACCGCATTGAGGGAACGAATCCAGCTTGCAACCCAGAACCGCTCCAATGCCGGCGCGCAGGGCGAGGTAGCAGAGGCTCACGAGGCGCTGGGAGAAGTGTATCGAACAAGGCACCTGAGAGCGAGAGCCGCAGAAGAGTTCCAAATCGCCAAAGCAGGCCTTCAGGATCTGGTTGAGTCAGGGAGATCGAATGCTGCGATGAAAGAAGGGTTGGAAAGGATTGAAGCCGCGCTCAGGGCGTTTGCCAACCAACGATAGACATAAAAGGGAGGATGGTGGGCGCGCAGGGACTCGAACCCCGGACCCCCTCGGTGTAAACGAGGTGCTCTAACCAACTGAGCTACGCGCCCGCATCTGCATCAAACTCCCATATTTTAGCATCGCCCGAGGTCGTAGCATGGAACAGTGATGTATTTGCAGTTCTTGCTGGCCCTTGCAGTGTTGCTATTGAGTTCGTGTAACGGCAAGCTGGTCCGTGCAGGCGGCTATGACGAGGTGGCCCTGGGAAGCGTCAGCGTTCGCTTGCCGGCGCAGTTTTCTCAAGTGCAACATGCTCTGCCAGCCATCGACCAACTCGACCAGAACCATTGGGCGATTACGCACGCCTTCTCGTTTCGTGAAGCAGCTGACGGCACTGCGCCAGCCTTGCTTGTAGTCAGCCGGGTGGCCGATGCGCAATCACTTTCCAACTCGCAATTGCTCTTTGAGAGCGCAACCCGCTACTCGCCTGACGCTCGATGGCGCAAGGCAGAGCGCTTGGAGTGGAAGCAGGATCGGGTGTCCCCAAACTTGAGCTACTCGACGGCTGTGCTGAGAAGCGGCGCGATGGGTGCGACCGTCTACACAATGAGCGACCGGCAGACATTGCTCGAAGCAGTCCTGATCGGCGAGAATGCAGCACTGCCTGCGGCCGTGGCGCGCGAAGTCTTGAGCGATTTGCGGGGTAATTATCGTGTCGTGGCTCCACTGGATGACTACTTCCGACAGGCCAGGGCGGCGATGCAACTGGAGGCCGAGGGACGGCGGAAGAACTATGTGACGATGCTACAGGTGCTACAGCGGGAAGAACTGGATTACACGCCGACACCTCGGGTTGTAGTGTTCAACAGGAACCTGGCAGCGCAGTTCTGGTGGCCACTGTTTGACCGCAGCGCGGTGCCGTCGTACTTTGCAATCGCTGGAAGGCTCGGGAGAGTGCTGAAGAACCAGGAGGCAGCGTGGCGAAACGTCGCCTCGGTTGAAGGAGCCACGCACGTGGTGAGCGTGAGTGGCGCACTGGGCCAGCCATGGCAATGGACACTGCTGGCGGGCGGGGCGAAGATCGGGGCAAGGACGCAGGCATTGCTTCAGGACTCGGGCTGGCTGGGGGCAGCCATCGGAGGAGAAGAACAAGGCTTTGCCACCATTGAATTTCCTTTTGATCGTCCGATCCCGGACCTCTCGCAATGGCTGGATTCGGTCGAGCGGTTGGCGAAACGGGCGGAAGCCGAGGGTCTGATAGCGACCGAGAAGCGCTAGAACGATCGGGCGAAAAAGATCGTCCAGACAGCGACGACAAGGGCATGCGTGATCATGGATGCGCGCAGGGAAGCGGCTCGATTGAAGGCAATGCCGCAGAAGAGCCCGAGGACCGATGCCACCGCAGCTTGACGCCAGTTGGGGAAGCCGCGGAAGGGCAGATGAACGGCTCCAAAACACAGGCTCGCAATGAGCAGTCCACGCCAGCGGCCACCTAGTTCTTTACTGAGGAGCGGCTGGAGGATGCCGCGGAAGAAGAAGTCTTCACAGAAGGCGACGAAGACGTAGAAGCCGAGAAAAGTCCCGATGGCGAGGAAGGGCAACTGCCAGCCGTCTACCTTTGGCAATTGATAGCGCAGGAGCTTGAAGCCCACGCCGACTGGCAGGAGGATAGCAAGGAAGAAGACGAATTGGCGGATACCTTCCTGCCAATCTTTCCTATTGGGCCAGAGGCCAAAGCCTGGGACCTCCGCGCGACGAAGAAACAGGAAGACGCCCATTCCCAGGCGTAACCAGAGGAGCTTGTTCAGGGCACCAAGCTTGGGAGCGCCTTCGGGCGAAGGAAAAAGGGGGAGAAACCAATCCGAGAGGACGAACGCCGCCAACAGGACCATCAACAACAGATCAGCGACTGGGCGCTTGGGTAGAACCAGATACCAGGCGCAGACAATGGCGGTGGCGGTGAGAAGTAGTGCGAACTCCTCTGGCGGGTGACCTTGCAAAAGGTTGAGTAGCAGGATGGGCGCGATCGCTGAGAGCCAGAGCAGGACCGCCTGCAAGTAGGGATTAAGCTTCAGGAATCGTTGGCGGAAGGCTGGCCAGGCGGGCAGAAAGTAGAAGAGCGCTTCGAGCAGAAGTGCGGGGAGTAGCGGGAGGATTTGGGTCATTCCGTTTCCGCCGGAGGCAGATCGAGAAGGACTGGAGAGAAGCTATGCTGGCGGTGGAAGAGAAACGATTCAAGCAGGATCAGGAGGCAGAGCACGATCGTGCAGGCGAGTCCACCTTCGGGGCCATACTGCCCACCTGTCCAGATGGGATCGATTCGCCAGGCAATGGTGAACGGAACGATGGGCATGGCGAGGCCGCTGACATTCAGGCCAAACAGGATGGTTGCGAGATTCCAACCGAAGTGAGCACCGATCGGAGCCCAGAGACTTCGGCGAACGACGAACAACATGCCGAGGGCGCAGCCGGCGAGGAAGGTATTGGCGATAGTGAACTCGTTAGCACCAGGATTGGCCCAGTGGAGGAAGGCAAAGGGACCGCTCGTGAACACCAATGCGCCCATGAGGTGGAGTGGCTGGATGAGAGTCTGGAATGCGTAGCCGCGCATGAAGATCTCTTCGCTGATGGCGGCGATGATGAGCAAAACCAAGAGGATGGAGAGACCGACGGGGCCGCGTATCTTAGTCGCTGCGGGTACGAAATCGCCCAAGCCAAACAACAGAAGCGGCGCGACAGTGAGGGCAAGGGCGGAGGCACCCCAGAGCAGGGCGAGGGCCAGTTCGCGCAGGGTTGTCAGTCGGATGGAGAGGCCCAAATCAGCCAAGCGACTTTGATGCGCGTAGCGTAGCAGCAGCCCCGAGACGAGTAGGCACATGATGAGAGCCGGGATCCCCTGCAGCAGGTTCTCTCCCAGGCGGCGGGGCATCGGGAAGAAGGCGAGGAGAGGCTCAAAGGCAAAAGTGAGGAGAATGGAACTGGTGCCCATGGCAAGCAAGGCTCCGAAGCTGCGCATCAAGGCCGCTATGGCCAGCAGGACTCGGAAGGGCCAGCCTTCGGGCACGGTTGGCGGTTGCGGTTGGTCAAAGAGCACTTTTTTCAAACCTAACACAGCGATATGCTTTGAGACACGAATATGAAAAAGGCTGTAGAAGAATCACTCGCTAGCTGGGTGGCCGAGGGGCTGATCGATAGCGACGCTGCGGAGCGCGTTCGCGACTAGGAGGCGGCGCGTGCGCCCGAGGGGCAGGTGCGTTGGGGAGCGGCGATTGCCTGGGGCTTGGGTGCTTTGCTGATTGGAGCGGGCGTGGTCTCATTTGTGGCCTCAAATTAGGAGGCAATGGCACCTTGGTCGCGGATGAGTTTGATCCTGTTGATGACAGTGGGCTTCCATGTTGCCGCTGGCCTGACAGAAGAGTTACCGGCGCTGAGGATGGCGCTGCATGGCGTGGGCACGGTGTGCCTGGGCGCGGGAATCTCGTTGACCGCGCAAGTGTTTCATCTATCGGGTAAGTGGAACGGCTGGATGTTGCTCTGGTCGCTGGGTGCGGCCACTGGATATTGGCTAATCCGAGACTGGCTGCAGTTGCTGCTGCAGGCAATCCTGCTGCCACTGTGGGTAACTGCGGAGTGGGATGTTCGCGAGCAATCCGGGCCCATCTTTCTGCCACAGACGTGCCTGTGGTTGGGGCTATCGGCCATTGGTCTGGTTGGGCGCGATTGGACTGATCCCAACAACGATCTTAATTTTTGTCTTGAGTGATCAAACAAGATTAGTGGGCAATCATACGGCGGACTACCTGGCCTTTTTTGTTGTATTGGCAGCACTTGGGGCGATTGCCTGGCGAATCACTGGCGGCTTTGACGCGAAGCTGTTTGGCGCGGTGGCGATCGTTGCGATCCTGAGTCTGGTTGCTTCAGCGAGTGGCAAGTGGACGATCTATCCTCTGGTGGCGATTGCGTATGGAGCGATGATCTCGTGGGGTGTCAACGAGCAGCGGGTGGAACTGGTGAACGCTGGCTTGGCGGGCTTTGCGATCTCGGTGTTGGGATTCTATTTGTCTCATGCCTTGACGCTGTTGGGAAGCTCGGCGGGGTTGATTTTGTTCGGCGTACTGATGCTGAGCGGCGGCTTTGTGCTGGAAAAGGCGCGGCGCGGGTTACTGGTGCGGGCCGGGGGAGGAGGGCAATGAGGAAGAGCATTGCTGTAGGGATCATACACGCCGCGATTGTGCTGAGTGTATGGCTGAACGATGCGTGGCAACAGACGACATTGCCAAGGGCTTGGGCGAGGACAGCGTCGTACGACCCATACGATCTGATGCATGGGCGTTACGTCCAACTGCGCGTACTGGCAATCGAGGATGCAGCGGCTCGTCGTGATCCAGGATCACGTAAGGGAAAACTCTTTGTCGAGGGCGGACATTTGCATATTCGCCAGGCTGTATATTGTCTCAGCTACAGCCGGGAAAGAGACCCCGAAAGTGAGGAAGTAAGGCTGGCAAAGGCGGTTAGTTTTTATATCCCGGAGGGGATTCCGGATTCGAGTCGGCTTGAGGCTGGCGATGAGTTATGGGTTGAGCTTTCGGTACCGAAAACTGGTGAGCTGCGGCCGGTCCAGTTGGCCCGCAAGAAGAAGGATGGGAGCTGGATGCCGCTGCGCCTGTCTTTGACGAATGCTGGCACAAAGTAGTTTAGGGCGAGTGAAACGGGAAAGACCAGACAGACCACAGCGAAGCAGACGATGACTAATTGGCCGAGGATTGAATACTTCTGTAACTGCGGGAACATCGACAGGAACAGATAGAAGATGAGCGTGTGCCAAGCAAAAACGGGAAGAGAATTTTGCCCCATGGCGATGAAGACGCGACCTTGCCGGGCTAGCCGGAGCAAGGGGGCTGGAACCAACCACAAGAAGCTGACCCACAAGAAAAGGTTGAGCATTAGCAGTGGGCCGAGTGTTGACTTTTCGATCCACCAAGCGGGTATGGCGTCAGAGAAGGCCTGAAGTGAGAAGATCTCTGCATGGCGCAGCATGAACAGGGCAACCATGCAGCCAAACAGACTGAGGTTGAGCGTTTTTGATTCTTGCGGCATTTCTATGGGTTGGGTGAACTGACGGAAGCCCAAGTAGAGAGAAGTGACAAACAGGAACTGCCAAGCCGCGACATCGAAGATTCCGATGAAGGGCGGCAGCGGTAGAGAGTAGCCAGCCTGGGCGGCGACCCAAACAACAACGCTGACCGCGAACACCTGTTTGGCATGACCTGATTGAAACAGGCGCAATAGAAAGGGTGCGAGTACGAGGAAGAACACGTACATCGGCAGGACGTCGAGAAGCGGAGCCGAAGGCATGAACAGAGCGTCAGCAAGAAAAGCATGCACCGGCTTGGAGACGACCAACTCAATTTCCCTGCCCAGTTGGGTGGCGACGTCAGGCGACAGCTTGGTGACGAGGATCGTGACCCCCGACATGGCGAGGTGGGCAAGATAGAGCAATGCTGCGCGGCGCCAAAGCCTGGTAAAAATCTGGAGGCGATCACTGCTCGCGAGGTATCGCGAATAGACCTTGCCTGCAACGTAACCAGAGAGAAATACAAATACGGTTGCGGCACAAAAGAAGCCGAATGGCCGATATGTAAAAAGCGTCAGCCAATGACTACGGAGATGATCGACCATCATGATGGGCAAGCAGAGGCCTCGCACAAAATCGATCGTCAGATCGCGTGCGGTAGCGGTCTGCGGCGAGGCTGTCTGTCGTGAGACAACGGCAGTGGCAGTCGATTCCATGGCTTCGTAGGGGTGATCGACATTTGTGTTGCGGTTGAAGCATAGCTAAAATCCTTAGTTTGCTTCCTAGAGATACCTACCGAAGACGGTAGTAATGAGCTAAGTAGACAGTACGAAGGTACTAGAGTGGGGCGCGATTTGGGTTTAGCCCCGAAGCGGACGGATTCGGTTGTAAAAGAACGGCGGGGGCGCTCTTTGCGCTCCCTTTACGGCTGGGCTGGAATTGGCTTTGTTTCTAGGTTTTTATTAAGTCTTTGGCCTCTTGGGGGATGTGGAGGCCGTGGAGCTCAACGGCTTCGATGATGGCGCGGTTGAATTCTTCCAGCGATATGTCGACATCGGGGCCGGGTAGTCCTGCCGTTTGGTTAGTTGGGGCATTTCTTTCTCGATTTGGGTCTGTTCCTCAATTTCCGATGGTTCGGCGGCGGGGACTTGTCGGAACCAGACCAGCATCTCGATGGACTTGCGGATCTTGTTGGGGAGACGGTCGATTTCTCGACTTTGAATTTCGAGGGCGCGGTTGGATTGGGTTTGTTTCTCGAAAGCAAGCGCGTAGCGGCTGTCGGTGTCGGGGTCGACGACGAACTTCTCTTTGAAATCGAGGTACATGTCCTCGGCCTGGTTGTCGATGAGCGCCAGGTAGTGAGTTTGGGCGCGGAGGAAGCGGGTTTGGAGGGTGGCCAGTTGCTGGACGAGGATGTTCTCGGTGGGGGTGACGGGGCAGTACTCGCGCTGGAGGTCCGTGAGCAGGGTTTTGACGAACTCGTGGTCTTCGTTGAAAAGGTTGATGCGGGTGTCGGAATAGAGGCCATGCTTGAGGGCGTTGGAGGCTATGCGGCGCTTGCCTTGCTCCGACGTGGGGCCGGTTGATTTGATTGCGTTGTCGCGATTTGCGGCGATTTGGGCTTGGGATGCCATGACGTTGAATACCTGCTTTCTTCGTTGAAATGCGGAGCTTTCCGCGATAGACAAGGTAGCAGGCGGTTGGGCGGGGATAAGCGAGGGGTTAGCACTATTTTGCACTTTTACTGAAGAAAGTGGGCTGAAGTATTTGCAAAAAACCTGTGAACGACTTGGGACGGCGCTGTCAAAACTTGTCTAGACCGAAAAGAAGCTCGCACCTGCGGAAGATGTCTTGACTTTTTAGTCAAGACCGGCTAGGCTTTCAGTAGGGTTGATATTTCCAGGAGAAGCCAGGTCCAATGAGCACAACGGCACCATTGATCGAATCACTCGCAAATCAAGAGTACAAGTGGGGCTTCGTCACTGAGATTGAAGCGGATGCGATCCCCAAGGGGCTCAGCGAAGACGTCGTTCGCATGATCTCGGCCAAGAAGAACGAGCCCGACTTCATGCTGGAATGGCGCCTGAAGGCCTACCGCCAGTGGCTCAAGATGGATGAACCCAAGTGGCCCAACGTGCACTACCCGGCCATCGATTATCAGGACATCATTTATTACTCCGCCCCGAAAACCAAAGTTGGGCCTAAGAGCCTGGATGAGGTCGACCCCGAACTACTCAGAACCTACGAAAAGCTCGGCATCCCGCTAAAAGAACAGGAACTGCTTGCCGGGATTGCCGTGGATATGGTCTTCGACAGCGTCTCAGTGGCGACGACCTTCAAGGCGAAGCTTGGGGAGTTGGGCATTATCTTCTGCTCCTTCTCCGAAGCCGTCCAGGAGCACCCCGATCTTATTAAGAAATATCTCGGCTCGGTGGTTCCTTATTCGGACAACTACTTCGCCACCCTGAACTCCGCTGTTTTCAGCGATGGTTCCTTTGTTTATATTCCCAAGGGCGTTCGCTGCCCGATGGAGCTTTCCACTTATTTCCGCATCAACGCGAAGGACAGCGGGCAGTTTGAGCGCACGCTGATTATCGCCGACGAGGGGGCCTACGTCAGCTACCTGGAAGGCTGCACGGCGCCGATGCGGGACAACAATCAGTTGCA
>JBBRBI010000121.1:0-14717 GCA_038206015.1 Bryobacterales bacterium
ATCAGCGGCAACCGTGCTCAAGTGATTACGCTGGCCGGTGGCCCCGCAAGTATCCGCCGTTTCGAATGCAATCAGGAACTGCCCAACAACCCTAATGACTTTCGCTTTCAGGGCGTCGACGGTCGCGGGCGCCAGACGCTCGCGAGCCAGCCGAACGGTCGTCGTCCCGCAGCGATCCGCATTGAAGACTCCAAAGGCGGCCGCGAGGTCTATACCTTTGATATCTTCTGGCGCGGCAGCGGGGGCAGCAGTGGCAACGGCGGCGGCTTCGGCAATGGCAACGGCAATGGCGGCGCAAATAACAACGGCTGGAATAGCGAGCTTAACTTTAACGGGCGTGGCGACGGCACTTTGCGCTCCGACCGCAATGGCGACCTCCGCCTCTACAACTGCCGCGTGTCGATTAACCGCCGCGGCAATGTGGATGTCAGTTTCGATACCAACAGCAACTCGCGCATCGCCTTTGTTGGCCGGGTTCAGAGTATGGACCGTGGCCGCATCATCGCTGACATGAACGGCAATAATATCGGTGGCCAGATGGAGATTGAGGTCGATTCTCGCAATCGTGTGAGCAGCATTTTCATGGCGAAGCAAAACGGGCGAGATCGTTACGAATTGAACTGGCGCAACTAAGGCTTCTGCTGCACTCTATCTGGCAGCCGGGCAAACTCATCGCGCGAGATGTCGCTACCGACATAGGCGATTTTCTGGAACGGCCATTTGGTTCGCAGCCAAACCTTTACTTCAGCAAGCAGACGCGTGTCAAAGCCGATCAAGGCCTGATTCTCGGTCACCCACATCCGCACCACTGCGTCGTAGCCTTCCTTCTTACTCGGACTGATATAAACAGAACCAAGCTCCCGAGCTTCATCCATATTCAAAACTGCGTAGGTGAACTTCCGGCGCGCCCTGAAGCCCGCTTCTTCTCCTTCGACGTCTTTGACCGCCTCGGCCAGCGAAATTCCCGCGTGCGGCCATTGACTCGATCCACTGAAGTTCTTCTGTAAGTGATTGATCGAACTCATGTAGGCCCGATAGTCCTGCGTTGCGTACTTTGGGCCCAGTGGCTTGAGCTTGAACATGCCCTGCCGGGATACATATATCTCAGGCACCTGAAAGTCAGCCGGGACAAAATCACCCGCACTCTGCGCCAGTAGTACTCCGACCGCCAGAAGGGCAGGGAAGATGCCTGCGAGATAACTCATAATCCGTCTAGGGTAACAAGTTGCGCTTTGCATAGCCGCTCACTTCAGGCTTTACCTTCGCGACTTCGGCCGCCCAGTCCCCTGCAAGGAAGCGTTGCTCAAAGCCCGCAATATCGTGATCGTAGGCTGCCAGCATCTGACGCTTTAAGGCTTCGGGCGCAAAGCTGTAGACCAGACTATCGCGGCCAATCTTCTTCACCTCGTCCCAGCTCAGCCGAAACGGCTTCACGGCGTGCATATATTCGTCCGTCATGTTGGAATCCCAACTGCCCCGATCATCCGTATTCAAACAAACCGGAATTCCAAAACGCAGATATTCTACAAAGGGATGGGTGGTCAGGTCAGGCACGTAATCCAGCAGCCGGTTCGAGATCAGGTTCACTTCCACCAGATAACGATTGCCGCGCATCAGGAGCATCGTGTCGGGGTCGCTGATCAGGTTTACGCCATGGCCAATCCGCGACGCGCCCAGCAGTAGCGTGTCACGAACCTCATGACCCGGTGAATTCTTCTCCCCCGCGTGGATGCTCAACTGGATTCCACTATACTTTCGCCGCCCTTCACGGAGCGAATTCAGCATCCGCAGTGCATAACCCTTATCGTTGTCCTCTCGCCCCGCCGCGTTGATTCCCACAAACAGGTCGCGGTGCTTGTCTATGAATTCATACTGGAAGGCAACCTGCCGCTCCAGATCGTCTCGAAAGCGAATCACCGTCGTTTGAAAACGATAGGCGACACCGATAGCTGCCACGTCAGGCTCGGCCATCCGCTTCTTGAAAATGGCAATGACTTCATCGGGAGGAATCAGCGAGCCATCCGGCCTCTCCATCACTACCGGCGTCCACTGGGCCTCGATATAGCGAACCCCCTCGCGCCCAAATAGCTTCAGGTTCTCGGCAAAACTATCGGCAAAGAAATAGGGGTCGCGATGGATAGATGCCAGGCGAGGGACGATTTCCTCGAAGAACTCGTTACGCGTCTCCCCGGGCCTGTCGATGATGACCGCAGACATCCATCTCTGCTTCTGTAGCTCTGACAATTCTTCCAGTGGAGTGAAGTCTGTTTGGCGACACGGGCTTAGTTTTCGATACGCTCCCATGCCGATGTTTTGGTAGAGGATCGCTGCACCGTTATCGTTGTCGCCACAATCGTGAAAGCTGGTGCGGACGTAGAAGCGATACCCATGCTCGCCCTGTTTTTGGGCAATCTTCAGCGCCGTATGGGCGTAAACGCTCAAGGCTGCATGATGGTGCAGATCACCGCCCTTAGGCAGCGCGTACAGGAAAGAATAAAGCTGAGCGGGTGTAGCCTGATCTCGAATCTCGGCAAAGCGCCCAGTGAAGTCTTGCGCGGCTAGCAGTCCACCAGCGATCAGCGCTAGAGCAATCGACCGCGTGTAAGTGTTTGAATGCGACACATATACATGTCAGCACAGATGTAGAGTGTGCTGCCGTTTCCACCCCAGGCGCAGTTTGCGCTCGCCTCGCCCGTCTCAATGCGACCCAGCAAAGTACCTGCCGCGCTGAAGACATAGATCCCACCAGGCCCGGAGGCAAACACGTTACCCTTCTCATCCACCTTCATGCCATCCGGGAGCCCCGGCATCTTGCCCGAATTTGAGGTGACGTCATAGAAGACCTTACCCGCACCAAGCGTGCCGTCATCCTTCACCGGGTAGGCCATCCAGATGGAACGCGCCGGATCGGAGTTTGCCACGTATAGCGTCTTCTCATCAGGAGAGAAAGCGATTCCGTTTGGTCGCGACATCTCTTTCGTCAACAACGTAATACTGCCATCCTTGGCACGCCTGTAAACACCGCAAAAGTCCAGCTCGCGGCGTGGGTCATCGTAGTTGCCCGGAAGTCCGTATGGCGGGTCTGTGAAGTAGAGGTCACCATTTGATTTGAAGCAGCAGTCGTTCGGACTATTCAACCGCTTGCCCATGTAGTTGTCTGCCAGCGTCTGTTTGCCGCCTCCGTTGGTCAACACACTTATGCGCCGGTCGCCATGTTCGCAACTTACCAGGCGTCCCTGAGAATCCAGCGTCAGTCCATTCGAGCCAGGTTCCTTACCGTAGTCGGTGTTGCCCGTGTAGCCGGAAGGTTTGACAAATGCACTGGTCCCCTTGCCTTCTTCCCACTTGTAAACCGTATTGCGAGGCACGTCACTAAATAGCAGATACCCGCCATTCTTGACCCAGACCGGGCCTTCGCTCCAATCAAATCCAGACGCAATCACTTCCAGCCGGGCGTCTTTAGAAACCAGTGAGTCGAAGGAAGGATCGTAGCGATGAATCTTGCCGATCGACGGGAAATTCTTGGTGTCGATCATCAGGTCTGCTTTCTTGTCTTGAGCAAGGGCGCTCAGGGCGGGTCCGGCGATCGTCGCAAACAGGATGCTACGGCGTGAGGAAAGGCGTGAGGAAAGTGAGGTGCGAGTCTGCATGGCTTGTGAGGAGTATCATGACACAAGTTCAGCTGTTTGGGGCAAAGCCATCGCCTGCGTCCCTCAACGATCAATCGCCCCTGCCAACGCCTCAATCGAAACCGGATTGGTCAGATCTTGGTTCATGCCGCTGTCCAGGCACTTAGTTCGATCATCCGCTGTGGCTGCTGCGGTAAGTGCAACGATGCCCAAACTTGCAAGCCGTGGACGCACGATCCTCAGGGTGGACAAATTCCAGCATCGGACGACCAAACAAATCACCGTCCAGGTAGCCAAGCATCGCTTGAAACGACACACTTACTCTGAGGAAGTATCGATTCACACCCCGGCGACGACATGCATTGATCGCGTGTCTTCAAAGTAGGCGTCTCGTTCCTGTTGGGCGCTCCCCAGTGCGCGTGAGAACCGGGCTAATTCAACAGTAATTTGCAGGTAGGGGCGCAACAAATTTGCTGAATGCGATCATCCCACCCGCATCGTCAACCCATCCCCTCCCATATCGCTCGCCCCGGCAAACCAATGGATACAACCCGTACCCCTCACCTTCTTCTGTCGACGGCTCACCCAAACAAAGCCACCCGGTCTCCGCCCGCGTCTCCCTCACCATCAACCCCTAAAGCGCTTCGCAACCCCGAGCCGCCTGTGTCGGCGCAGATCTCCCCCCTTTCGCTGATTTCATCGGGGTGTAAGAATACTCGCATTCACGGCCACCCCGTCATGCCGACGCATATCGGACTCCCATTGGATTCTTTGCCTGGATTGAGAAGACTTTAACGACCCGACGCGAACCCAACATCACGATTTATTACTCCTGCGGCCCGGCCTCTGGCGGCGGCAGATTATTCAGGGCGTCCTTGATAAGTTTGCGCTCGTCGTCGCTGTATCGCTCTTGAAATCCCTTTGATGCCATACGCCGTCCCTGCACCTCGGGAGGCTGCTTGAGCAAATTATGGATTGCCGCACGGACCATTGGACGACGCGTATCGGATAGTTCCGCGATCTGTTTCATCGTCTGCCGTGCCGCGATTTGCCTTTCCGGCGGCAATTGTTGAAATAGCTCGTATTCCCGCTTCAGTTTCTCCCTCGCTGCCGGTCCGATCTGATTCAGATGCTCAATCCGGGTCTCCAAAGCCTTACGGCGTTCCGGCGGCATTTTCTCAAACATTCGGCTCCGCTCGGCGGGGGACATCTGATTCAAACGTTCAACCAGATTGGCCCCGGCGGGCTTCGTCCTGGAAGCCTGCGCAAAAGCAGAGAGCGCCAGCAGCCCCAACAACGCCCCGCGAACACAAGCCGCTAAAACGCAATTCATAGCGCCTCTTTCTGCCCCGATTCGCCATCGTTCTGATGCAAATCGTGCAACGCTTCCATGTCATCCAACGCCATCTCCACCTGTTCGATCTCCTCCGACTTGAGCCCTTCACCCCGCTGGGCTAAATTCAGGTTCGCTGGCTCGCGGAATAGAAACACCGCCAACGCCACTGCCGCAAGCGCAACCGGAACTGCCGACTTCCATCCCCATTCAGCCGGTAATAGAAAATGCCACCACGCCCGGGAAGCTTCCTGGGCTGCCTCTTCCATTCGAATTCGCGCAAAAAGCTTCCGGTCAAAATCCTCGCTCACTTCAGGTGCCGCCCAGTCCGCCAAAGCTTCATCCGTCAGCCGCTGCAACTCCAACATCGATTTACACTCTGGACAGCTCTGCGTATGACGCTCATAGGTGCGGGCCTTGTCCGGCTCCAACACCGCGGTGCAATAGCCAAGCAGCAACTCTTCTTGTTCGTGGGTCTTCAATATGCAATTCATGTTGCGCTCCTAGTGAACCTTCTCGCCATTTTTTCCGCCATCAGAACTAAAATGCTTCAATCGCCCGCGCAGCGTCTCGTATGCCCGAAACAGCAAGCTCTTCACTGCTGATTCTGAACATTCGAGTACACCCGCTATCTGCGAATACTCCATCTCCTGATACTTGTGCATCAATACAGCCGAACGCTGCTTTTCCGGCAATAGTTCGATCGCTTGCCGAATCTCGCCCAGACGCGCATCTCTCAAAAGCCGCTCTTCCACATTGATTTCACGCGTCGCTAGTTGCCGAGGCGCTGCGTCTTCGACCTTTTCATCGATTGAATCGTGCAGTTTCTCGTGCCGCTTGTCCCGCACATGATTCAACGCCAGATGCGTCGTGATCCGGAACAGCCAGGTCGTGAACTTCGCCGTTGGCTCATAGCTGCCACGGCTGCGATAAACCCGCAGGAAAACTTCCTGCGCCAGTTCCTCCGCGATAGCCCGGTTCTGCACCATTCTGTAGAGGAAATGCACTACAGAATTGCGATGCTTTTCGAGCAACAGCCCGAAAGAGGTCTCGTCTCCTTCGCGCACGCGCAGCATTAATTCTGCGTCGCGCTCGATGGTAGCAACCGATATCACATTCATACCAACCCCTGTAGTTTGATAAGGTTTCGGGTCATTATGGAAAAAACTACACGTCTCGCGGGCGCAGTAAATCCTCCAGCGGCAACGCTCCTTCAGGATGAGTCGACTGAATTCTCTCCTCCAGCCGTTTTGTGAGGGTCTGCACGAGTGCCAGATGCTGCGACGCCACATTTCGAAATTCGCCGGGGTCATTGCGTCGGTCGTAGAGTCTTACCACCGTGCCCGGGGTCGGATCGTCCGTCGCGTACCCGTCTGTACGCTTGCGCCGCCCGGTAGTGTAGATCAACTTCCACTCCCGCCAAATCAGGCAGGCCTCCTCATTTTCGAGGTAAATGCTGAGAATATCCTCACGAGCGGGCCCCTTGAACAGGTCCCGGCCGTGCGTTCGATCCAAGCGATGCTCGGCTCCGAGCAAACCCAATATCGTCGTTCCGACATCCACCGACTCCGTCTGCCGCCTAAGCACCTTGCCTCGCCCCACTTTGCCCGGATACCGAAACACCAGCGGAACTCGCACCGCCGGCTCATAGAAGCAATGCTTCTCAAAGCGACCATGTTGTCCCAGGCAATAGCCATGGTCCGCCATATAAACCACTAGCGTGTTCTCCTCTAGCTTCAACATCCGCAGATGATCCAAGATTCGCCCCATGTTCCGGTCCAGATAGGCGGCGCTCGAGTAATAGGCAGCCGCGATTCCTTGCTTTTCAGAATAAGATAAGTCTCTGAAAATCAAGGGAATCTGCGGCTGATCTTCAGGTCCAACTTGAGGAACTCGAAATGAGGCTGCGTCAAAGCGCGCCTGATCGTCGGTCGGAAAATCAAAGGGCGAATGCGGCTCTTGGATGCTGAACCAAAGCGCAAATGGCCCATCCTTAGCCCGCTGGCTCATCCACTTCTTTGCCTCCTCCACTTGCCAATAGCTCCGCATCTCCTCATCGCGATAGGGCAACGCCGCCTTAGCGGAATTCAGCCACTGCCGCGCGGGATCCTGAAATGGCCGCCACGGCGGTCGCGGTCGCTTCACCGCCGCCTGCCAGCCCCGATTCACCCGATCCTCTGTCATCGCTGTTTGAAAGCCGTGCATCCCGTCCACTCCGGGACGGTTGAAATGCATCTTGCCAAACACCCCGGTCTGGTAGCCATCCGCTTTCAGCAAATCAGCCAGAGTTGTCCGATCTTCGCTCAAAGGCGTTTTCAGGGTCGTCACCCCGGCCGCGTACGGGTAGAGTCCAGTCAGGATCGATTGACGCGATGGCGTGCAGACCGGAGAATTGCAATAGTTGGCCGCAAAGCGGGTTCCCTCCGCCGCCAGGCGGTCCAGATTCGGTGTCCGCGCCACCTTGTTTCCGTCCGCGCCCATCACATAAGCGGCATGATCGTCTGCAATCAGAAAAAGAAGGTTGGGTTTTTGCTGTGGCATCGGCTATCGTAAATCCTACATGAGAATTGCAATTCTGATCCTCGCAATCGCCGCCACTCTTGCGGCCCAGACACCCCGCACTCGCCAAGCCGACGAACTCAACTGGATGGAATACAAGGACCTCGTCCCTGGCAAGATCAATACAATCCTGATTCCGATGGGCACGATCGAGGCCCACGGCGTCGCCCACAACGGGGCGGACAGCACCGTCCCCAACGCCATCGCCCAGCGTATCGCTCCCAGCCTCAACGCTCTTGTCGCGCCCACACTCAACTACGGCATCACTGGTTCGCTCGAAGCCTTCAATGGCGGCCTCACCATCTCAGAGGAAGCCTACCGCGCCTTCACCCGCGATATCCTCAAAGGCTTCGCCAAGCACGGCTATAAAAATCTGATCATCATCAACGGCCACGGTGGCAACACGGCTACACTCAACGCCGTTGCCGAAGAAGTGGGTCGTACGATGCAGGTAAGAACACTCGTCATCAACTGGTGGACCTTCTGCTCGGATCTCACCCTCAAAGTCTTCGGCGAAGACGGCGGCCACGCCGGCTGGAATGAGACCGCCATGGTGCAGGCGACCACGCCACAGAATATCCGCAAAGATCTGTACAACGACAAACTCGCCACGGCCCGTCCGCCCGCTGGTACCTGGACCGCCTACCCATTCCCCAGTTCGATCATTCTCTACCAGCCCAAGCAGGGCTATGTTAAGTTCGACGAGGCCAAGGCCAAGGAGTATTTCAATAGTTGCTCCGATAAGATGGGCGCTCTCACAACCGAAGTGATCGGCAAGTGGGATTTGGCTGGCCTCTTTGTAAAATAACCGTGTGAAATAAGATGTACCCCGACTCATCCCCAAGCTTACGATGGCAATGGCCGATGTGCTTCGGCTTCCTGGACGATGCCTCCTCCAGGCAGCTGCAGCAGGCCTTTGAGACCGAGCGTGCCTCCCACGAGGCCCTTCAGACGCTGACTGAGATTGGTTGCGTTACGACTTCCAACCGTTCGAGTTCCTTGTGATCTCAGGGCCATTCGAGCAGGCTCTTAGGCAACTGATGCGTTGGCCAATCGCCATTCAGGCCTCTGCGCTTGTTATCCTCTGCGCTTTCCCTCGCCGGGCGCGGCTTGCCCACGCTGTCTGATTGCAACCAGCGCCAACAAGTTCAATTACGAGAACGAACACACCTCTCCCTGGCACGACGACAAGCTTGAGCATCGCCACAAATACCAGGCTCGCTTCGTCTCAAAGCTCAGTTGGTAATTTAGCCCCTGCCAACCAGCGGCATCTGCGTCGCCATCACCGTCATCGTCAACACATTCGCATCCAAAGGCAGGCTCGCCATGTACAAAACAGCATTCGCGACATGGGCTAAGTCCATGCGGGCCTCGGGCGCCATCGTGCCATTGGCCTGCATCACGCCCACTGTCATCCGCTGCGTCATCTCGCTGGCAGCATTGCCGATATTAATCTGCCCGCGAGCGATGTCGAACGCCCGCCGGTCCAGCGCAATCGCCTGGGCGTCTGTCGCACATCTACCTGAAATTCTCGATCATCATCAGGTCGGAGCCCGAGCGGAATATCCTCGAAAACAAGAAGGTCTTACGATCGGGAGACACGGCCAAACCGGATGCCGGTTGCAGTTCCCCCTCGACTTCGCCAATCACCTCGTCCCGTCCGCCGCCAGCCCGGTGAAAGCGGATCTCGTAAATGGATTTACCCCGATGATAGAGGTAGTACAGACCATCTTCGAAGACCGCCAAGCCCCGCGCTGCTACTTGCTCCTTCACCACTTGGCTCTCGTCGCCGTCTGGGAGCTCTTTGGCGTACACACCCTCGGTCCCGGCTTGGCTCAGCGTGTAGTAAAGCTTCTTTCCATCCTTGGAAACGAGGGCGACGTAGCCGCCGTTGCGTGTGATTTGTTCCTCCGCGCCGCCGCCAGCCTGCGCGCGCCAAACTTCAAATCTGCCGGAACGCTTCGATGCGAAGTAAATTGAGCTTCCATCGGGAGACCAGCTCGGGATTGCATTATCCGCAGGACCATGGGTCAATTGCCGCGGTGAACCCCCGTTCGCCTCCACTATCCAGATATCCCATCCGCCGGCTTTCCCCATCGCGTCAAATGCGATCCGTTTTCCATCCGGGGACCAGCGTGGTGACCCACACTTCGCGCTTGCGATCCTAGTCAGCTGGGTCACGCCCGTCCCGTCTGCATTTGCGACCCAAATCGCAATGATGTCGCTGTCCCCCTGGCGGGAAGAGGCGAAGGCGACCCGCTGGCCGTCTGGAGAATATTGAGCATCGCCGTCGAGAAGGCTTGACGTGAGAAACGGAGATGGTTTCGCGCCAAGCTCCAGCCGCCATACATCGATGTTCATGATCGAACGCTGAAATGCCAGCCTCCCAGCATTGAAATCGAGCGCCGGATAGGCGGCACCGGTGCCGGCGAGATCCAATCGTTCCGCCTCTTTTGGGTTACGGACGCCCACGCGCCACAAGAGTCCACCACCGTATATCAGCGAAGATCCATCCTTTGACCAGGCAAGACCGGCAGTGTTAGTTTGTTGGACCGGCCGGGCCACCCCGCCGGGAACCAATCCATCCCTCAGGCCGCTGACCAGAAGGGTGCAGGTAGGAACTCCAGAATGGCCCTTACAGGCAACAAACGCGAGCGAGCGGCCGTCCGGTGAATATGCCTGATCTTTGTACCAAGTACCGGGCGGAGGTGTCAGAATCTGGTGCGGATCGCCTCCACCTGAGACCGGGACCAAAAAAAGCGCCCCGTCGCCAGGCTCTGGCTTCGTATCGACGTGTCGCTGGGCCACCAGTAGGTACCTCCCGTCCGCAGACCAGGATGGCCGGCCGACGGTGGCCAAGCCTGTCAGCCTCCGCTGCGGCCCTCCAACCGGAGAGACCAAATAGAGCCCGCCCCCATCACGCTCGCTCGTGAAGGCAATCTGACGCCCATCCGGCGACCATGCCGGCAACCCATCGGCGCCAGGATCAGTGGTAAGACGCAACGGCGTCTCATCCCCTACCACCTTGACGTATAGATCAAAGTTGTCTTGGCTTGCGCCGTTCCACGTGAACGCCACCTGTTTGCCATCGGGCGAAAAAGCCGGGAATAACTCATTACCCGTCAAGGTTGTTAGCGCAATTAGCCGAGGCGGGAGTAGCGCTTCACCGTCGCGCGCCAGCCACGCACCGGCGCCTGCAAGGGTGAGAAAAAAAGCGGCAACCCAACCGAGCCCTCTATACGACCGGGCGGCGATGGCGGTTTGCAGGGGCAGCGGAGCTGTTTGCTCGGCTACGACTCTCGAAACCTCATCGACCGGCGCGATAAAACGATACCCACGCCGCGGTAGAGTCTCGATGAAACGTGGGGTGCCAGCAGTATCGTTCAAGATGGCGCGGACCTTGTTGATCGCGCGGTTTAGACTCTGGTCGAAATCCACGAAGGTATCTTGGGCCCAGATTTTGCCTTGGAGTTCCTCGCGCGTCACCAACTCGCCGGGCCGCTCGAGAAGAGCCTGCAGAACTTGAAATGGCTGATCTTGAAGCTTCAGGCGGACGCCATGCTTCCGTAGTTCCCCGGTCCGTCCGTCCAGTTCGAAGACGCCGAAGCGGACAAGTGCTCGCTCAGTCATTCACACCTCACGGATGTTCCCCAGCATACCACCCGAATCCGGCACATGCCGGAGGAGAGAAGTCCTAGTAACTCCAGATAGTTCAGGTAGTTAGAGAGAGAGCTACGGCGCAGGCGAAATCAGCTAATGAGTATCCGTGGCGCATGGAGGTCCCGATCTCTCAAATCCACATTTGTCACAGCAAAGCTCGCTGGCACACTCAGCGACAGATGCGGAAGAGGCTCCATGAAACGCATTCTATATTTCGGCGCGATGCTCGCAATCGCAGCTTTAGAACAGCTACCGGCGACTTGTACCGTTGCGATCGCGGGGCACGATTTCGGACTATTGGCGGCGGACTGCATTGAGGACCGGGACGGATCCCAGTCGGTCGCGTGCAAGGTCTACTCAAGCAACGGCTTGGCGGCGACGCTGGCGGGCGTCGTCTTCGACGGCAACACCGGACTGGATCTGGCGACCGTCGCGACTACCGCCATGGCCCAGTCGGACTCGCCTCTAAGTGCGGCTGAGCACTTTGCGGCAATTGCCCTCCCGCAGCTTGCGCGTTCGCTGGAACGGCAGCGCGCCGAAGCTTGGGAAATGTGGCACAAGCGGCTAGGCGGCGTCCTGGCCCGAGCCATTTTCGCGGGAATCGAGGGTGGCAAGGTGGCGCTCGTTGTCCGCATGATTGAAGTGTCTGCGGAAGGGATGGTCAAGGACCTCGGCTCCGAGCTGATCGTTTCCAATTCGGCCCCGCGCGTTCGTGTTTTCTGTGACAAGGCGGCCGCAAGGATGCGCTCGGATCCCTCGTTGAAAAGCATGGAGCCTGGTCGGCTTGCTTTTGATCTGGTTCACGCGGCCATCGCCCCCGACGACAGCACCGGTGCCGAAAACGCGCTCGATGTTTCTGTCATCCGGGTTGGCAAAAACGGCGTCAAATGGTTGCATGTTGGTGCCTGTCTTGATAAAGCGCATACCGCCAAACCCCACCGCTGAATCGATCGTCCCTTTATTAAAAAACGAGGCCAAATCTGGCCCTGCGAAAAGTCCAGTTTAAGTGACTTGCAGTCAGGATCTTTGGCCGGATAAAAGGCGTAGCGTCCAAAGAACCGCAGGACTCGACCGAAGCTGAGTTACTCTTACCTAAGTTGCCATCGTCGGCATTTGAGGCGAACTGGTTGAGTGCCAGCCTAGAACAACTTCCCGATTGCTGCGCAAGCACCGAAGTATTGCCTTGAACTCGGAGTCTCGCCGCTGCGCAATCTACCCGAGTGGGGGCGATTCTTGCGAATGGATTCCTTTATCTGATCGAGAGTCGAATACTTCAGCCACTCATCCCGGTCTCGCGTGTAGGCGCCGGGACCGGACCGATTCGAACGCAGAAACCGGGCAAGGCCATCGACGCCTAGCTCGCGTTCTAGCAAATCGAGGCCATGCCGCTCGAACTGCTCGTACGTCAACTGGTCGAGGGCGATCATAGTCCCTGCTACATCACCGAAGATACGGGATGCCGCACTGGGATTCGAGGCCTGCCCAATCCCCGCCCGGCCCGCTTGATTAGACGGTCATCGGTGAAAAGAATCGCCTCCATGCCCGTGGCCCTGGCGACCGATTGCAATGCGTCCGACCCTTCTCGAATTCTCGGCTGCGTCTGATCATCCGTGAGTGGACTCAGGCAGCACGCATCGAGATAGCCCCCCGCAGACACACTCCCCCTACCCCCGCCCCACCAACGGCATCTGCGTCGCCATCACCGTCATCGTCAACACATTCGCATCCAAAGGCAGGCTCGCCATGTACAAAACAGCATTCGCGACATGGGCCAAGTCCATGCGGGCCTCGGGCGCCATCGTGCCATTGGCCTGCATCACGCCCACTGTCATCCGCTGCGTCATCTCGCTGGCAGCATTGCCGATGTCGATCTGCCCGCAAGCAATATCGAAGGGTCGTCCATCGAGCGCAATCGACTTCGTAAGCCCCGTAATCGCGTGCTTTGTCGCCGTGTAAGGTGCCGAATTTGGCCGCGGCGTCTGAGCCGAGATCGAACCGTTATTGATGATCCGTCCCCCACGAGGCTGCTGTGCCTTCATCATCCGCATTGCCCCTTGTGCGCACAAGAAGGATCCCGTCAGATTGACGCCAACGACATTCTGCCATTGTTCAAATGTCAGCTCATCCATCGGAATCGCCGGCGCGCCCATGCCCGCGTTATTGAACAACACATCCAAGCGGCCAAAGCGCTCTTGAATAGCTGCAAACAGCGCAGTAACGCTGGCCGGTTCTGACACATCTGTGGGTACCACGAGCATCGCACCTTGCGACGTTTCCTCCAGCGCCTCGCGCCGTCTGCCAGCAACCACTACGTCATAGCCGACGCCATGCATTGCCTGCGCCACAACCCGCCCAATGCCACTTCCTGCGCCCGTTACCAGCGCCACTTTGTTCAATGAATTCATGCACCTTCAGCTTAGCGGAGACCATCGTTGCTCTAGGAATGCGAAAGAGGGGCAATACCCAATTGCCGCAAAACCGCCCTATCGGGGTCAAAAGCAATGATCATACTCGCCAACTCCCACCGCAGGATCGCTCGAACTCATCGCTGAGGATGATGGGCCCTACAGGCTCACCCCGTTTTCCAAGATCCCTTCCCATCGGGCATGGGCCTAGACCGAAGAAGCCAGGCGCGCAATTGCCCAAGGATTGGCGGACATGCACGCGGGCAAAACGATCACCATCGAGAGCAGGGAAGGGAAGAAATTCTTGGGCGAACTGGCTAAGCCGTGAACATCCGTATTTCACCAGGCTTCTTTTAAGTGGCTCTTGACCAGCAGAAGCCGATTCACGCGGCCTTGGGCAAGTTAATCCGACCACTCGCCAAGTTAAGCTACGCCGAGGTCTGGAAGCACCCGGGCATGCATCTTGAGAAGCCATGGGGCCTCGTCGATCCAGAGTTTGGCCAGCCGTACTATGTCCCTCGTCCAGAGCTTGGGTGCTTGCATGAAGACCTTTCCGGGCGTTTTAGTATTCTCCAGGCAGAAACAAATGGCGAAGCTTAGCCGGATATTTCGATACAACCCGAAGCTCAGCCACCGGCTGCGTCGGGGGGGCTTTCAGCTCAACCGGAGAATCTTGCCAAGGGCCTAGAAGCCCTCAAGAGTAGGACTGAGGCTAAGAAGCTGGATGCCGAAGCCCGCCAAGCTGAATGGTTGCGATGGATGCCGATTTTGTTGGCGGTGATTCAAGCTGGCGGTATCTATGCCGTGGCACGCTATGCGCTTTCTCCTTAAGTTCATGCGCTGAAAACAGAAGTTACTCACCTGAAGCCTGCACCGAGAAAGCTCCCGCAAAAATTACTCCGCTTGGCGCCTTTGACTTTCATGGCCTTGAGTTAGTTGGACCGTTGGACTCCCCCACCAACAAGCCCTAAGCTAGGCTTGCTCAATGATCCTAGATCCGGCAGTTGGAAGAATGTGTAGGAGCGCAAGTGTTGGATACTAAACGGGATGAAGGGCACGAAGAGTGATTTTAGGAATCACCCATTGGGTGAAGGGATGGAGGAGCTGGAAAGCTATCCGCCTCCGCAACAG